>NZ_JAZASU010000004.1:0-83117 GCF_036343215.1 Dialister sp. | reverse complement strand
TCGATCGATTGTGTACATCCGGGTGATGAGGGATTTCTTCAGGGGCCCTTTCATTCGCTCCACTGGTATAGTAGCAAAAAACGCGATTTGTATCATTAGAAATTTATTAAACTTTTTAACTTCGGATGGGGTATATCTTTCGGGAAACAGTGATTCTCTAAAATCCTCTTGACGGAATGAAGATAATCTTATATGGTAAATATATATCATCCAATCGGAGGTTTACCATGTTTGCCAAATTTCAGGATATGCTGCTTGTCCTCGTTCTCGTCTATGCCATTTACCGCATTGCCACTGTCGGCTTTACTACAATTAATATTTTCATTCTTCTCTGTGCCGTAGTAGCCGTTATTTCCATGGCCTTAAACAGAAGCGGTGCCTATGCCAGGGCACAGAAGAAAAAAGAAGAAGCCATAAAGAAGATGGAAGAGGAAGAAGCGAAAAAAGAAGAAAAATAAAAATGGCCCCGAAGAGGGGCTTTTTTATATGGGGAAACAGGTAATGGCTAATAGGGAATGGATTTAAAAGCTTTTGTTTCGGGAATATCGGGATTGGTTTCGGGAATTCCGGGGATCTCGGGGCGGTGCGGCGCAACAGTAAAAAGACGCCGCAGAGTATTTATATTACATAAAATCCCACAATTTCCATTTCCCTGTGAAAGCCGAAGGCCGTCGGCGAAGCCGACTATATAAGATTGGTCCGCACGGCGGACCATATCCGCCCCGACAGCCCCGATACCCCCGACAATCCCGACACCCCCCGATTCAAAAGTGTTTCTTCTTACGGTATTCTTTTCAGTCTCTATTCTGCTTGGTAATGCCCCAAATCTCTAATCTTTTGTCAAATTTCCCTTAGTATGTTAAAATGAAAAATAATGGTGCGGCAATCCTGCCTGCATAAGGAGGAGGGATGTTCATGAATCCGGATCTGGAACTGGTTAAGAAGATCAATGGTCTGGCCGGTAAGGTGCGGCCTTTTGATCTGGCCATGGATTTTGTGACCCGCTATGGTCACTGGGCGTTCGTGATTTATGGCCTCCTTCTCTGGTTTACTCCTGGAAAAGACAGGGAGGAGCGGCGGCGGTCCTGCCTCCTCATTTTCTTTGGCGTCCTTCTGGCGTCTGCGATTTCTTTTATCATCGGAAAAATCTGGAAGCGTCCCCGTCCTTTCACGAAAGATTCTTCCATCTGGAATTTCACGGGCCATAAAGCCAATTCTTCTTTCCCCAGCAATCACACCATGAACAGTGCCCTCATTGCCATGGAACTTCTGCAATATCGTTTCAAAGGCTGCTTCCTCATGACCCTTCTTTCTGCAGTCCTTGCTTTCTCCCGTATTTTTGCGGGGATGCATTATCCCACGGATCTTCTGGGCGGCCTCACGGTGGCCGGGCTTGTGCATTTCATCATGCATTGTCCGAAAGTAGTCCGTTTTTTCAATCCGCTCTCTCTCATCGCTTCCGTTGCAAGTGATTTCATTGTGCTCAGGATTCGGGGAAGGTGAGACTATGGCGGAAGGAAACAGTGAAAGCAGCAAGATGTCCATTATGCGGATCGTACAGGTACTGATCCGGGAATCGGATCGGGACCATCCGCTGACGCAGCAGGGAATCCTTGAATTTCTGGAAAAAGATTATGGTATGACGGTGAGCCGGAAATCTGTAAGCCGCAATCTGAACCGGTTGAAAGAGGCCGGCCTTCCTGTCATGTGCCGTGAAGTGAGGCGTGTCATCAATGGAAAAGAATCGCCCCTGTCTCTTGACTGGTACTGGGATCATCTGCTTTCTCAGGATGAACTGAAAATCCTGATCGACCTGCTATATTTCTCTCATCTTCCTGCCCAGCAGGTGCGTCAGCTGACGGATAAACTGAAACGCATCCAGAGCCGTACTTTTAATGACGGGAAAGGAAATATCAGGAATCTTCCCACGTCTCTGAAGCCTTCCGAATGCGGTGAAGAACTGGCCCTCCTGTCCCGTGCAGTAAGCCAGAAGAAAATGATTTCCTTCTATTTCGATCATTATGAAGCGGATGGCAAACGCCACCACGGCTATACGATTTCCGGAGATCCGAAACTTTACCGGGCAAGCCCTTACCAGATCATCGCTTCTGATGACCGGTACCTGCTTCTCTGTAATCTGGAAGGCAGTGAGGAAATATCGATTTTCCGGGTGGATCTGATGAGCGATATTTCCATTCTTGCCGATTCTGCCCGTCTTCAGACATCGCTTGAGGGGCTGCCCCAGGGAGAGAAACTTTCCGACTGGGTGTATCCCTGGCACGGAATTTACACCGGATCACCCCTGCCCTCAAGCTTTGAAGCAGACTGGCATCTCATGAGTGATATCGTTAACGATTTTGGAAAATCGGCCCGCCTGGTATCGGCAAGGCAGAATCTGGTCACCGTGGAGCTCACAATCCAGCCGGAAGCTTTAAAAGCCTGGACTCTCCGGCATGCGCCGCTGGTCAAAGTGATTTCTCCTTCTTTCCTGGCAGAGGAGGTGAAAGAGGCGGCGGAAGGCCTTTTCCGCCTCTACGGACCATCATGATGGCAGCAAAAATTATCGGGATATTCCTGATTTTCCTGATTCTTCTCCTTCTGATTCCGCTGACCTACTCCATTTCCTTTGAGAAATGGAAACTGACAGTCAAAGTGGGCGCCCTTTTCGGATTGATTTCCAAAACGAAGGAAATCGACCCGATGAAGAAAAAGACGGAAAGTCCTCCTGAAGATACGGGAGATTCCGAAAAGGAACTGAATGAAGCCCTGAATGAACTGGATGAAAAGATTTCCTCGAAAGCGGAACCGCTGGAAGGGGAAAAACCGGTGGAAATAAAAGAATCCGGTCAGAAAGAAGCGGAAACTCCGGAAAAAGAAAAACCGGAAGAAAAGAAGAAAGAAAATATAAAAAAGAAACCTTCCCTCCTTGCGCAGGGGCGGTTTGCATTGGATAATGGACTTATAAAGCTTGTTCTTCTGGCTGTGGCCAGAATCATAGACCACGGCTTTCCGAGACGCTGGCAGGTGGAAGGAAAACTGGGCCTGCCGGACCCCATGTATACCGGGGTCCTTCAGGGGCTCCTTTATGCCACCCTTCCCGGAGTGGCGGAAGAAATCGAATGGGACTATCTTGAAACCGTTTTCACTTTGAAGGGGCGGGGCCGGGGACGGCTCATTCCCCTCTATGTACTTTATATTCTACTGAAACTTGCAGTATCCAGAGAAGCAAGGGAATTCTGGCATTTCAGACAAGGGGGAAAACAGAATGGATGACGAAGTAAGAAAGCAGATTTTCGATGATTTCAAAAAAATGGTAACCACGGAATCGGTAGTCGGGGAACCGATTTACCTGGGTGATGCGACCATCGTTCCCTTCGTGGATATTTCCTTCGGTTTTGGAAGCGGTTCCCATACGGGAAGCGGGGCATCCGGTGGAGCAGGGGGAGGAAAAGTGACTCCTACGGCCGTTCTGATCATGAAGGGGGAACGGGTAGAACTTTTCTCCATCAAGAATGCTGCACCGAATGGTACCATCGATAAAGTCCTCAATATGGTACCGGAAGTGGTTTCCCATTTCACAAAGAAGAAAGAAAAGAAAGCAGAAGTCCGCGAAGCTGCTTTGAAAGAGGCCAAACAGGCGATGGAAGAAGAAGCAGAAACAGCAGCCATCGAAGCCAAAGGGGATAAGGCGTGAGAGTGAAGAGCTGTGGAAATAGTCTATTTCCGCGGCTCTTTTTGTGTGAATCGTGGTCCGTGCTCCGTGGTCCGTGCTCCGTGAAGGATATGGTTTCCCTGCGGGAAACCAATCTTATATATTGTGCTTCGAAAACGAAGAACGAACAACGAATAACGAAAAACGATATCGATATTCGGGAAAACGCAAAGCCTGCAGTCATTTCCCCAAATCGTAAACATTGTAAAACCGGCTGAAAACCAACCTTTCCCCATTGACACTTCCCATTTCTTTGATTAAAATTAATACATACTTGCTTTTGCCCCATGAATGGGGGCGGGTTAGGAGGACAATATGAAAATGAATAAAACTCTCGCAGCAGTTGCTGCCGGTATGATTGCATTTGGCTCTATTTTCACTGCTTCTGCAGCAGGAATCGGATATGTAAACTATGGCTATCTCATGAATTCCCATCCGAAGATGCAGAAAGCCCAGCTCGATATGAGAGCGGCAGCCAAGAAGGCTCAGGAAACTTTCCAGAAACAGTCTGCAGGCAAGACGGAACAGGAACAGCAGAAGATTGCCAATGACCTTCAGAAGGAAATGGCAGAAAAGGAAAAATCCCTGATCGGACCGATCCAGCAGGATGTGATGAAAGCCATCCAGCAGGTTCGCCAGGAAAAAGGCCTGGACGTCATTCTTGAATCCGGCGCTGTTGTAGATGGCGGTGCAGATGTCACTTCTGCAGTTGCCCAGAAACTGGCAAAATAAGTACATGAAAAGAAACGGTGCGGTGGATTCCCCGCACCGTTTTTGTTTATAAAGGAGAAATGAAATGGATATACTCAGCTCTCTCTGCAAAGCCATGATTACTTATGATCAGGGCGATCCGCGCCGCATTCATCATTTCCTGAAAGTCCATGCCTTTGCCCGCCAGATCGGGATCGAAGAAGGCCTCGATGAAAAGACTCTTTTCCGTCTGGAAGCGGCAGCCTACGTCCATGACATCGGCATTCATGAAGGGGAAAAACGGTTTGGCCGGAATGACGGCATGATTCAGCAGGAACTGGGGCCGGGCGAGGCAAAACCCATGCTGGAGAAATTGGGATTTGAATCAGATGACGTGGAACGGATCTGCTGGCTCGTGGCCCATCATCATTCTTACGGCTCCATCGACGGTCCGGATGCGCAGATTCTGGCGGAAGCAGATATGCTTGTCAACCAGTATGAAGACGGGGCCGGAAGGAAACAGAATGAAGCCCTCTACCATCGCCTGTATAAGACGGCGGCAGGAAAGAGAATTTTTGAAGAACTTTATTTCAAGGAATACAAGGCAGGCAGCCATGCGTGATACGTCCCTCATTTACCCTTTCCGCGGTGATGGGAAAATCCTTCTTGGCCGGAAGCGCCGGGGCATGGGAAACGGGAAATGGAACGGTTTCGGAGGAAAAATTGAGGCTGGAGAAACCATGCGCCAGTGCGCGGCCAGAGAACTCTATGAAGAGTGCGGCCTCCGCTCAGCCCCGGAAGATCTGGAACTGATGGCGGATCTTTATTTCCGGCAGCCCTCGGATCCGGAATGGTCCCACGCGGGAATCGTTTACTTTGCCAAAAAATGGTTTGGGATTCCCGTGCTCTCCGAAGAAATGGAACCCCGCTGGTTTGATCCTTCCGAGTTTCCCTATGACGAAATGTGGATGGCCGACAAAGTGTGGCTTCCCCTCGTCCTTGCAGGCAAGAAAATCCGGGGCGTCATTTACTTTGCCGAAGACGGGGAAACTGTCTATGATTACGAATTCAGGGAAATGGAATGAAACCGTCTGAAAAATGGCCCGAGATACTCCTTGCCTGGTTTGATACCCACAAAAGAGACCTTCCCTGGCGGGAAGCCAGACCAAGGAATCCCTACCATGTATGGATTTCGGAAATCATGCTGCAGCAGACGAGGACCGAAGCAGTGAAACCTTATTTCCATTCCTGGATGGAAAAATTCCCCACCATCCATGACCTGGCAGGGGCATCAGAGACAGAAGTCCTCCATCAGTGGCAGGGCCTTGGCTATTACAGCCGGGCAAGAAATATACATAAAGCGGCGAGAGTTATGGAAGAAAAGTACGGTTCCGCCGTTCCGGAAAATAAAGAAGAAATCCGTGCTCTTCCGGGAATTGGCGATTATACGGCAGGGGCCATCCTTTCCATGGCTTATGGGCAGAAAGAAGGAGCTATCGACGGAAATGTGCTCCGCGTGTACGCCAGACTTTATGAAATAGAAGAGGATATTTTAAAGAGCAGGGGAAAGAAAACGATTGCTTCCCTTGTGGAAAAGACACTCCCTGAAAGGACAGGAGATTTCAATGAAGCCCTCATGGATCTGGGCGCGGATACCTGCATTCCCAAAGCACCCCGCTGCGGAAACTGTCCTCTCAAAGGGGAATGCCTTGCCTTTGAAAAAGGACTGCAGGAAAAACTTCCCGTTCGAACGAAAAAGAAACCCCAGCTTGTGCTGGAAGCAGCCTGTGGAATGATCACGAAAAACGGAAAGGTGCTCCTTCACAAAAGGCCCCCCACGGGGATGCTGGCTTCCATGTGGGAATTCCCTATGGTTCTGTCAGAAAATGCAGAAACGTCCCGCTTCGGACTGGAATCGCTCCTTCAAGGAAAAGCGGAAGAGCTGGTGTGGAAATATAAGCATATCTTCACCCATCGCATCTGGATGATGAAAGCCTATACTGTGAAAGACTGCAAAGTGCCTCGGGGGGACTATCACTGGTTTACTCCCGAGGAATACAAAGAAATCCCCCTCGCCGGGCCCCATGCGAAACTGGCTGCCTTTGCGGAAAAACTCTTACGGGAGGAAGGGGACTTCTGATAAAATAAAAGCGGAAGAACTTTTTGAGCCATTAGTGGTTAGCCGTTAGCAGTTAGCGGCGTCATATCAGACTGGGAACTTTTTATGGAATCTTTTCATCCCGCCCGGCTGCCAGCAGCTAACGGCTAATGGCTAACCGCTGATTCACCCATTCATAAGCAGACCATTTGACTGAAAAGTATTTCAATCCTATCGGTCACCAGCTCCCCGAGCCTGGGGAGCTGTCTGCGGAGCAGACTGAGGGGTTGTTCTACCGCTGCCCGCAGGGTTTGTGCAAATTCCCCATATAAACTCGCGGCCCATCAGCGTCACACCTTCCCGCAATCCGCAATCCCTATGTGCATTCCCTGTTTATCCCCAAATGATTCGAAAGGAGTCCCCCATGTTCGAGCGCCTGATTCTCATGATATTTTCCATTCTGGGTCTCCTGAACGGTTCTCTTTTTGCGCTCATCATGAGAAAAAAGAATTTCTTCCGCTATACCTTTGGGGGATTTCTTATCGGCCTTGCTTCGGCGGGGTACTTTGTGTGGTATGCGAAGGGTTATGACGGACTTGGACTCTGGTCCCTCTGGCTGGGTTACCTTTTCTGCGGCCTCATGGTGAGCCAGATCGTCTTATTTCCACCTTATATCATCCTTTCCTTTTTTACGATTCCGAAGAAATGGAAAAGACCGGTACAGAAGATTTCCCTGCTTGTCCTTTTGGGAGCTCTTTTCATCGGCATCTATGGTGCCATCGATGGAAACCGGCGGGAAGTGACGGAGTACATCAATGTGTATGTGGAAAATCTTCCCGAAGCTTTTGACGGCTACAAGGCTGCCCAGCTCACGGATACCCACATCGGGCCCTATTTCCGCTATTCCGATCTGCCCCATGAATTTGACCGGGCAAAAGCAGAAGGGGCCCAGGTCGTCTTCTTCACGGGAGACCTCATCGATGATGTACGGCACATGCCACAGACCGCAGAAATTCTTTCTGAGAAATATGATGATTTCGCAGACGGCATCATTTACGTCTGGGGAAATCATGAATATTACCGTGGTCAGGCCTATATTCATGGATTCCTGAAGAAAACACCGGTCAGAATTCTTGAAAATGAACATATGAAAATCACAAGAAACGGGGATTCTCTTTACGTGGCCGGCGTGGATTATCCCTGGGTGAGGGGAGAAAGAAGCGCCGCCTTCCAGCGCCAGCGGAAAGACATGACCGAATGGGCCTTCGAAGGCATTCCCCAAGACGCCAAAGTTATCCTCCTGGCTCATAATTCCTCTTTCATCGATGAAGGGTTTGCCCGTGGGGCAATCCTGACTTTGACAGGCCATACCCATGGCACCCAGTTTGGACTTTTCGGGAAACCCATCATTACCCCTTTCAAATTTACCAGGGGCCTTTATACTGACGGCATCCACCCCGGCTATGTCTCCAGAGGAAGCGCGAGCTGGTTTCCGTTCCGTTTTTCCTGCCCCAGGGAACTGGTGATTATTACGCTGCACAGAAAACAGGGAATGAGCCGATTGCCGATAGCAGCTAGTGATTCGTGAAAAAGTATGTGGTCTGCTTTCATAGGGGAGGCGGACTTTTTTGATGGGAAATAATACCACATAAAAAGGACCCGCCATCAATTTCTGATGCGGGTCCACCTTTACTACAAACTGATAACTTTCTACCTGTGGCTTTTACTAACGGTTAACAACTGACCGCTAACTGCAAAAATCCCATCAGCTCTTTGCTGTTGACAGCGTGGTATCGATTTTATTCTCCGGTTTCTGGGAGACCTGGACGATTTCACTTCGGATTTCTTCCATTTCATCATTATTGTTTTCCGTTAAAGGCTGGAGGGTGACCGTGGTACCATCGGCATTGGTAAAGGGGGTATCCATGGTTTTGGAAACGGTATTGTAGGAAAGAACCAGATTCTTGCCGCCTTTTTGGGGGGTGATTACGAGACGGCCCCCGTCAACGACTCCTGTTCCTGCCAGGGATCCATTGACCTCACGGCTTCCCTGCTGGACTTTATGGTCCACATCGATGGTACCATCTTCATTTTTTGTAAATGTCACAGTTTCCAGATTTTTGATATTGTCACCGGACCAGTTGATCCCTGCATCCTGCACGCCCCACCAGGTACCCTGCCAGGGTCCGCCGCTGATGAAATGAACGAAGATAAAGAATCCGCCGGCTATAAGTATAATGATGGCAATCAGTAAAAGTGCCAGTTTCTTCATAATTACACATCCTTCGAGACTTTGAGAGCACACAGACTTATTATATAAAAAACGGACAAAGAATAAAAGATGTCTGTAAAAATATTTTTACGCAGAAAATTTTTGAAATCTATTTAAATGGCTTTATTTTATGTCAAACGATATTTTCACTTTGTGTAAGAAATACAAAAAACAGTCAAAACAAGCCTTAAATGGCTTTTTAAGCCGTTTTATGCTATAATGTTTTCAGAGTTCCTATAGGACCCGGGGCTTTCGGGTCTTATTTTTATGAATAAAGGAGTCCTTATGGATTGGAAAGAAGGTAAAATCGTCAATACCCCTCTGGAGGGGCAGATGAAAAATTCCTACATCGACTATGCCATGAGTGTCATTGTTACCCGGGCACTTCCTGATGTGAGGGATGGCCTGAAACCGGTTCACCGCCGTATTCTCTATGCCATGAATGAAGCGGGCATGCTGCCGAACAAGCCTTATAAAAAATCAGCCAGAATCGTCGGTGACGTTCTCGGTAAATTTCATCCCCATGGCGATACGGCAGTCTATGAATCGGCTGTCCGCATGGCCCAGGATTTCTCCACCCGTTACATGCTGGTAGACGGACACGGAAATTTCGGTTCTGTCGATGGTGATTCTCCGGCCGCTATGCGTTATACAGAAATGCGCATGGCAAAGATTACTCTGGAAATGCTCCGGGATATTGATAAAAATACGGTGGATTTCATGCCGAACTACGATGGTTCTCTCCAGGAACCGGTGGTCCTCCCGTCCCGCATTCCGAATCTTCTCGTCAATGGTTCCTATGGCATTGCCGTAGGTATGGCTACCAACATTCCTCCTCACAACTTAGGTGAGGTGGTCGATGGCTGCTGCGCCATGATTGATAATCCTGAAATTTCCATTGATGAACTGATGAAATACATCAAAGGTCCTGATTTCCCGACGGCAGGCATTATTCTCGGTCACCGGGGCATAGAGGATACCTATCGTACTGGCCGTGGATCCATCACGGTCCGGGCAAAGACGGAAATCGAGGAAATGCCCCACGGCAAACATCGCATCGTGGTGACGGAAATTCCATACCAGGTGAATAAGGCACGCCTGATTTCCTCCATCGCAGATCTCCAGCGTCAGAAAGTGCTGGACGGCATCACTATGCTCCGTGATGAATCAGACCGCACGGGCATGCGGATCGCCATCGAACTCCGGGCTGACGTAAGTCCGGAAATCATGCTGAATAATCTTTTCAAGCATACCCAGATGCAGGTGAATTTTGGCGCCATCATGCTCGCCCTGGTAGACGGCCACCCAAGAATCCTCAATCTGAAACAGATTCTGTACTACTACCTGAAACATCAGGAAGAAGTCATTACCAGAAGAAGCCGGTTCGAGCTGGACAAGGCAAGAGCCAAGGCTCATATCCTGGAGGGTCTCCTCATTGCTCTCGACCATATCGATGAAGTGATTCATACGATCCGAGAATCCCGCACCGATACCATCGCGAAAGATGCATTGATGTCCAAATTCGACCTCTCCGAAAAGCAGTCCCTCGCCATCCTCGATATGCGCCTCAGAAGGCTCACCGGACTTGAAAGAGATAAATTGGAAGCAGACTATAAAGACGTGAAAGAAACGATTGCCTACCTGGAAGATCTCCTTTCCAGCAGAGACAAGATCATGGGCGTAGTAAAGGAAGAACTGCAGGATGAAAAATCCAACTTTGGCGATAAAAGAAGAACTGAAATTGCCGAGGCCCAGGATGATTTCGATATTACTGATCTTGTTCCCGATGAACCCATGACCATTACCATGACAAAACAGAATTATATCAAGCGCATGGATTCCTCCGATATCCGGGTACAGCGGAAAGGCGGCCGCGGAGTTTCGGGCATGAAGATGAAGGATGGAGACTATGTATGGAAACTCTTGAATACATCCACCCATAACCGGATCCTCTTCTTCACGAATAAGGGCAAAGTCTACATGAAGACGGCCGTGGATCTGCCTAAATCTTCCCGCACCGCAAGGGGAAGCGCCATTATCAATTACATCCCGGGAATCATGGCAGGAGATCGGGTAACAGAACTTCTCGATATCGACGCAGCCGGCGAAGGTACGAAATTCCTCCTTATGGTTACCAAACTGGGCTATGTGAAGAAGACGGAAATTTCAGAATATAAAAATATCAATAAAAACGGTCTCATCGCTCTTCGTCTCAATGAGGGAGATGAACTGGCCCAGGTTCTTCAGATTCGTGGTGATGAAGATATCATCCTCGGTACGAAACTTGGCATGGCCATCCGCTTCTCCACCGAAGAAATCAGACCTATGGGCCGGGGAGCCGCCGGCGTCCATGGTATCCGTCTGGGAGAAAGGGATGAAGTAGTCGGTGCCGTCATTGCCGACGAAAAAGATATCTTTACCATTTCCGCTGATGGCAATGCAAAGAGAAATGAAGCCAGTGTATACAGACTCCAGGGAAGAAACGGAACCGGTGTCCGGAACTTCAAGAAGGGTTTTGAAGTCGTAGCTTTGGTTGCTGCTGATGATGAAGATGAACTGGTAGGCGTATCCGAACAGGGTATTACCATCAAAACAAAAGCCAGTCA
This sequence comes from Dialister sp., assembly GCF_036343215.1. Taxonomy (GTDB): domain Bacteria; phylum Bacillota; class Negativicutes; order Veillonellales; family Dialisteraceae; genus Dialister. The sequence goes on along the minus strand of NZ_JAZASU010000004.1, from coordinate 71,739 downwards.
GATTCTCTCCAAGAAATCCAAAGGCGGCCAGGGCGTCATCCTCCAGAGACTCGAAGAAGGAGACAGAATCGCCTCCATCGACGTGCTTTCCGCAGAAGATGATGAGAATGGGGAAGAATGATTAGCTGTTAGCCGTTAGCCATTAGCCGTTAGCAGTCAGCAAAAAGCTGTACAGTCAAAATGAGACTGTACAGCTTTTTGTTATTGGGAAAAGTGATAAGTGAAGGTGCGGTGCAGCAGCAAAAGGTGCCGCTTTTTATTGAAATTATTTTGCTCTACCTTCACGAATCACGAACCACGATCTTGTGAGTCTGGATATACAGGTTCAAGCCGCGGTGAGGCTGACTCACGATCCGTTAGTGACTCAAATCATAGGCATGAGCCTGACAACCCGAATCACGAATCACGAACCACGATCGCGCAAGCCTGGGTATACAGGTTCAAGTCGCGGTGAGGCTAACCCACGAAAACCGATAATGACTCAAGCCATCAGAATGAGCCTGACAGAAACTATTTCAGCATTTCCTGAAAGTCCGCATTCAGTTTATTTTCCGCATTCGATAGTTTTTCTTCCTGCTGCTTTACCCAGTTTTCGTTGTCAGCGAGGTCATTCTTTGCCATGGAAATCATCTTTTCCAGTTCAGCGGGCTGGGGGCCGCCTTTGACCTTTCTATTGTGGACGATGGCTACGGGGTCTTTGGCATGGTTCCATTCATCTTCGGTCATGGGGAATGCCTTTGGCAGGACGGGATCGTCTTTGGCGAGTTTCTCATAGACCATCTGGGCTTTATCGTAGGTGAAATCTTTCGGAGTGATATTATTGGCTCTTGCATAGGTCACGATTTCGCTGGCAAAGTGATGGCCTGTGCGGAAGGGGATGCCGTGATTTTTCATGAGTTCATCGGCAATTTCCTGGGAGCAGGTCCAGTCGAGGTCCAGCTCTTCCAGAGACCGTTCCGGTTTGATGACGAGATTATTGAGGATTCTGTCCAGGCCGGAGAGGACTTTTGTCCCCTGGGGCATGAGGTCGCGTCTTCCGTTCAGCCTTCCGTCAGCCATGCCGGCGGGGATATTGTGGGAGCGGAAAGCGGCTTCCATGCTCATGCCGAGAAGGGTGGAAGCATCGCCGCGGCAGGAATTCAGGATGCCCGGGTTCCGCTTCTGGGGCATGGCGGAGGAAACATAGGTATTTCCACCGCCCTCTTTCAAAAGAATCCAGGGACGGGGCTGGGCGTACTGCTGCATGATTTCTTCGATGAAAGAAGTGGTATGGATGGCAATGCAGTTCGTGATGCCTCCCGTTTCGATGGGCGCTTCCTGGGGGAAGACCTGGCCTGCGTCGTAGGTATTGTAGGCGAGACCGTCAAATCCCAGATAGGCGGCCATGCGGTCACGATTGAGGGGCCAGCCTGTGCCGTTTAAAACGGTGGAGCCCATGGGGGAGCGGTTCAGGCGGGCAAAATATTCGCGGGTCCGCTGCATATCCCGGTTATAGGCATTGGCATAGGCGATGAGGTAATGGGCAAGGCTGTTCGGCTGGGCCTGGACGCCATTCGTATAGTTCGGAATGACGGTTTCCTTATTTTCCTCAGCCAGACGGATGAGGTCGGCCTGCACTTTGTTCAGTTCTTTTGCCATGTCCAGCAGGTGTTCCCGCTGCTCCATGATGCCGACAGTGGTCAGCATATCCTGGGAAGAGCGGCCTGCATGGATTTTCGTCACCTGGGGGCCTGCGGCCTTGATGAGGTAGGGTTCGAAGGCCACTACATTGGCCGGCCGGGGTGCGCCGGGACGGGACCCGTCGGCGAGGACTTTCCGAATGCCCTGGGCGATATTTCTTCCTTCTTCCGGTGTCAGAAGGCCTTCGGACGTATTGATGATATCCGAAGCCTTATTGATCTGGCCCAGCCAGTAGAAATTGTCCCGAGGCGCATCGGCAGCAAATACGGTGCCGCCCGAAATCATGGCGGCCAGAGTCAAAGCAAGAATGGATTTTTTCATAAGTTTCTCCTTTGGAAATATTCGAAAACAAACACCGCTTATATTATAAAATACATATTTATATCGCCTTTATTGAAAAGATTTATATTTATCAATAGGGAGAATTGTTGGTCCGTGGTTCGGGGAAATTCTTTCAGGACCGGGCGGCCCGGTATTCTTTCGGGGTGAAGCCTGTTTTTTCTTTGAAATATTTCCCAAAGAGGCTGACCTGACGGAAGCCCGTGTCCAGGGCGATCTGTCCTATGGGAAGATCGGTGGAAAGGAGTCTTTCTGCGGCCTGTTGCAAACGGTATTCCAGGAGGTACTGATAGGGCGTGGTGTGCATGGCAAGGCGGAAAGCCCGAAGGCAGCCGGATTTGCTCAAATGGGTGCTTTCTGCCATATCTTCCAGGGAAATATCTTCGTCATAATGGTCTGCGATGAAACTGCAGGATGATTTTTGCTTTTTCCGCATTGGCGTCGCGGGCGGGCCTTTCCTGCGGGTTATGATGTTTTCGCACAGAGAGGAGCAGCCGGAAAAGGCGGAGGATGACTTCCCAGGCATAGAAGGGAGGTTTGTCCTTTTCAAAACGGGCGAGGTCTTTCAGCAGGTCCAGGGATTCCCGGGCCCAGGGAAGCACTGGGGAGAGAGGGGCAAAGGAAATGAAATTTTCTGCGAAAAGGGCGGACAGGTCCTCATTGGCGGGGCATCCCGGATAGAATCGGAGCACTTTCGCAGAGGAGGGAAAATTGTAATAGTGGGCATCCACCGGTGCCTCGATGCAGTGAATCACTTCGGGCCCCAGGTATAAAGCTTCTCCTTCTGAAAGCTTCAGCGTGTCCGAAAGGGTATGCACGGTGAGGCTTCCGGAGGAAACGTAAATGAACTGGAATTCTTCATGCCAGTGCATGATGTGAAATCCGGGGTCATAGAAAGCGCTTTTTCCGTGGGAAACTTCGCGGACCAGGTAGGGGGAAGGATTTCTCCGCTTCCTCCCGGAAATCCTTTCCGATATGGCAGGCATAAAAAAGAAAAGGGCCGCCTTCGGCGCGGAAAAGCCCGGAACGACTGGAAATCCTTCGGAAAGCTCACAGTCCTCATTTTTGCCAGGTCCATCGGATTTACCGTATGCAAAACATTCCTGCCCGTTTTCTGGATTCAGGTCCTTCATGCGGATGCTTCAGAAGGAAGCTTCATCCTCACTATCCTTTTCTCCCTGGGCTGTATCATTACTTATTTCGGTGGTCTTCTTGCCGACCGTCTGGGCTGCGTCCGTATGCTCCGCATCGCTTTTATTTCCATGATTCCCGCCATGTTCCTTCTCATCCATACGGAAAATACCCTCCTTGCCATGATTCTTCTCCTCCCCGCATCATTTGCCCTCTTTGCCCCCTTCAGCGCCAGCGTAGTCCTGGGGCAGAAATACCTCGGTAAAAATGTGGCCTTTGATTCAGGCATTACTTTAGGCCTTTCCACTACTTTCGGTGGACTGGTAACTCCTCTTATCGGCCGCGCTGCTGACACTTTCGGACTTGTTCCCGCCCTCCAGATTCTCTGGGCAGTCTCTGTTCCGGGTGCCATTTTCTCCTTTACCTTGAAATCGGAAAAGAAAGAAGAAAAGACCGGGAGAATCAGTCAGCCGGGACTGGCAGGGGAAAAGTTATGATTTCCCAATAGAAAATAAAAATTCCCGCCAAAGGATCGGCAGGAATTTTTTATTTCCTTCCTATATTGCGCCGTAAGGCACTGCCTTCCCGACATTCCTGCTACTCCCGAAAGCCCCGATATAAAAGTCATTTCATCCTGCAGTTTCTATTTCCAAAGCAAGCTTTTTGAAACGAAATCCTGTAAAGCAAAAGAGCTTGACAACCTTTTCCGCACCTGCTATAATATCACACGTTGTGGTGATACTATGTCTATAGAAAATATCGTTTGGAAGGGAGAGCTCCTGGACTGTTACGGGGCACTTCTGACGGAAAGGCAGAGAGACTGCCTGGACTTATACTATAATGAAAATCTGACGCTGGCGGAAATCGCCCAGCATTTCCATATTTCCCGTCAGGCGGTGCATGATGCCATGCGCCATGGCGAGGAGCAGCTCCTCTCTTATGAGAAAGCCCTTCATCTTGTTTCTTTCAGGGAGAAGAAAGAGGCGGCGGCAAGGGAGCTTTTGAATCTCATTCCTGCTGAAAAGCAGAATGAAGCTGAAACATTGTTACAGGTTTTGTCGGAATGAAGGTGACCATATGCCCTTTGAAAGCTTAGGCGATAAATTGCAGTCCGCGTTCAAGGATCTCCGCGGGAAAGGAAAACTTTCCGAAAGTGATATCGATGGAGCGCTCCGCGAAGTACGGCGGGCCCTTCTGGAAGCCGATGTCAACTTCAAGGTAGCAAAGGATTTCATCGCCCATGTCCGTGAAAAAGCAATGGGTGAAGAAGTATTCGGAAGCCTGAAGCCGGACCAGACCGTAATCAAGATCGTTAAAGATGAGCTGACCGAGCTCCTCGGGGGAACCCAGAGCAAGATCACGCTTTCTTCTTCGGGACTGACCATTATCATGCTGGTAGGTCTTCAGGGCGCCGGCAAGACGACGACTGCAGGCAAACTGGCCCTGATGTTCAAGAAAAAAGGTCATCGCCCGATTATGGCAGCCTGCGATGTCTATCGTCCGGCAGCTATTAAACAGCTGGAGGTTCTCGGCCAGCAGACCGATGTTCCTGTTTACCGTATGCCTCCCAATGTGGATCCTGTCCACATTGCAGGCTATGCCGTGGATACGGCAAAAGCCTATAACCGGGATGTGCTGATTCTCGATACTGCCGGCCGGCTCACCATCGATGAGAAACTGATGGCAGAACTTAGAAATATCAAGGCTGAAGTTCATCCGCATGAAATCCTCCTGGTCCTGGACTCCATGACCGGTCAGGATGCCGTGACTACGGCAAAAGCCTTTGATGATAACCTTGGCATTGACGGGACCATCCTCACCAAGATGGACGGCGATGCCAGAGGCGGTGCTGCTCTTTCCATCAAGACAGTCACCGGAAAGCCGATCAAGATGATTGGTGTATCTGAAAAACTGGACGGCGGGCTGGAAGATTTCCACCCGGACCGCATGGCAGGAAGAATCCTGGATCTTGGCGATCTTGAAACCTTAATCGAGACGGCCCAGAGAAATATGGATGCCGATGCCATGAAGGATGCGGCCGGCAAACTCCGCAAAGGGGAATTCACGCTGGATGATTTCCTGAAACAGCTCAAACAGGTAAGAAAACTCGGTTCTTTCCAGTCCATCCTCGGTATGCTCCCGGGCATGGGCAAGTTCAAGGATCAGCTGAAAGATATTGATCTGGACGGGAAAGAAGTGAAACATATAGAGGCGATCATCCTTTCCATGACTCCTGAAGAAAGGGCGAATGTGAAGATTCTGAACGGCAGCCGCAGAAAGCGTATCGCAAACGGCGCCGGCGTGAAGATTCAGGATGTGAACCGCATGATGAAACAATTTGCCGAAATGCAGAAGACCATGAAGAAAATGAAAGGCAGAATGGGCAAAGGCGGCGGCAAAAAGTTAGATCCATCCAAGCTGGGAAGCCTCACCGGTTTCCCCGGGATGTTCAATAAATAATCGAGATCATTTCAAGGAGGTGAAATTTCAATGTTAAAAATTCGTCTGACCCGTTTGGGCGCAAAGAAGAATCCTTTCTACCGCATCGTAGTCATCGACTCCAGAGAAGCCAGAAACGGCGCTCCCACCGATACCATCGGCTGGTACGACCCGGCTAAACTGGATGCTCCGGTAAAGATTGATGAAGAAAAGGTTCTTTCCTGGCTGGGCAAAGGCGCACAGCCGACCGACACCGTTCGTTCCATCCTGAGAAAGAACGGCATCCTTGCCAAGTTTGCAGAAGCAAAGAAATAATGGGGGCCCTCTATGAAAGAATTAGTGGAAACACTTGTCAAGGCTCTCGTAAGGAACCCTGACGCCGTGACTGTCACTGTCATCCAGAAGGGGAGCCTGGAAATTTACCAGGTCCGTGTCGCTCCGGAAGATATGGGAAAAGTCATCGGCAGAAAAGGCCGCATTGCCAATGCAATCCGCACGGTTGTGAAAGCAGGCGCTCTGCGTGAAAACCGCAAAGTGGCTGTGGATATTATGTGAGAGGTGCAGCAATGGAAGAAATGCAGATTCTCGTACCGGTGGCTGTAAAATCCAAACTCACCGAGACGCTGAAAACCACACTGCTCAATGAAATCGGGCAGAATATCAGCCGTGTCGAACATGATATGGCACAGCTGGAATTTGAAGCCAACGGCAAACTGGCTGAACAGGCAAAGATCAATATCCAGGCAGTGGCTCCGCTGCGCGCTCAGTTCGAGGCCCAGAAGGCCCGGATGCAGCAGCTGAAGGACAAACTCCTCAATGATAAAGATCACCTGGAAAGACTTGCCATCGGCGCTGAACTCAACCGTCAGCCTATGAACCGCCTTGTCACCATCCATGTGGGGGATGACATGAATACTTTAACCGGCGGCGAAATTCTGGTTGAAGACGGAAAGATTATCGCTTTCCGCAACTGATATGAAACCCGATGAAAAAATAATCGTCGGCCGAATCGTAGCCCCGCATGGTGTGCGGGGTGATTTGCGTATTTTACCCGATACGGACAGGCCGGAGATTTTCAAAAAACTCAAAACCATCTATATCGGAGGGAAACCGTACGCCCTGAAATCCGCCCGTCCCCATAAGCATGTATACATCCTTCATGTGGAAGGGGTGGACGACAGGAATACATCGGAAACCCTGGTCTCTAAAATGGTGGAAGTCCCATTCAGTGAACTCCCGAAGAGACCGGAAGGAACGTACTATTATTTTCAGCTCATCGGACTGGAAATAGTCACCGAGGACGGAACAAAGGTGGGAACCCTGAAGGAAATCATGGAGACCGGAGCCAACAATGTTTATGTCATTGAAGGCGAAGATCACAAAGAAATCCTGATTCCGGCCATACCGTCATGCGTTCTATCCGTGGATATCGATGCAGGACGCATGACGGTGCGCCTGCCGGAGTGGGAATGATTTCACTCTAAAGGAGCCCATCGTGAAAATTGATATTCTATCCCTGTTTCCGGAATTTCTGGAAGCCTTCTTTAACCAGAGCATCATCAAAAGAGCTCTGGAAGGAAGACTCCTGGAAATGGCGGTGACCAATCCCAGGGATTTTACAAAGAGCCGGCACCGTCAGGTAGACGACACCATCTACGGAGGCGGAGCGGGCATGCTCATGATGTGCCAGCCTCTTTTTGATGCCTGCCATCATGTGCTCCCCGAAAAGGGACTAAAAGACCGGGTGATCTTCCTTTCTCCTGCGGGAAAGACCTTCAATCAGGATAAAGCAAAACAGCTTTACCATGATTACGATCATCTTGTACTCATCTGCGGCCATTATGAAGGGGTGGATCACCGGGTAGAAGAATACCTGGCAGATGAACTGATTTCCATCGGAGACTACGTCCTGACCGGAGGCGAACTGGGAGCCATGGTCATTTCCGACGCAGTCGCCCGGATGGTACCGGGAGTTTTGGGAGACGCGGGCAGTGCCTCAACAGACTCTTTTTACGAACCGATTCTCGAGTATCCCCAGTACACGAAACCGGCTGAATACAATGGGTGGAAAGTACCGGACGTACTTCTCTCCGGTCATCATGCGAATATTGCCAGATGGCGCAGGAAAGAAGCTCTCCGGCGGACCTTGAGGTCAAGGCCCGATCTCCTCAAGGGGCAGGAACTTTCCAGAGAAGATAAAAAACTGATGGCGGAAATATTGGAAGAAGAGAGGGGCGAGTAGTTTGGCACCTGTATACATAGGGCTTATCCACTATCCTATTTATAACAAACACATGGAAGTGGTCACTACGGCGCTTACCAATTATGACCTCCATGACATTGCCAGAACGGCAAAAACATATGACGTGAAGAAATATTTCATCGTGCATCCTGTGGATGCACAGCGTGAAATGGCTCTACGCATCATGACACACTGGAAAACAGGCGGCGGTGTCCATTACAATGCCAACCGGAAGGAAGCATTTGAAGAGACGGAACTCGTCCCATCTCTCGAAGATGCCATTTCCTGGATTGAAAAAGAAACAGGAAAGAAACCGGCCATTGTCACCACCGATGCCAGGGTATACCCAAATACCGTATCCTACAAAGAAATGCGCAGGAAAATCCACGAAGAGGATACCCCGATCTTTATTCTCTTTGGCACAGGCTTCGGCATGACCAAGGAAATGATGAAAGAATTTGATTATATCGTGGAACCGATTTATGGCGCCGGCACTTACAATCACCTCTGCGTGAGAAGCGCCGTGGCCATCATCCTCGATCGCCTGCTTGGCGAACCCTGGTGGAATACTAAGGAGGAATAATATGTCCGGACATTCCAAGTGGGAAAACATTAAGCGCAAAAAGGGCAAGACCGATGCCATCCGCGCAAGAATCACCACTAAGATTTCCAAAGAAATTACCATCGCAGCCCGTATGGGCGGCGGAGATCCTGTCGGTAACATGCGTCTGAAACTGGCTCTCACCAAGGCTAAACAGAACAACGTGCCGAAGGAAAACATTCAGAGAGCTATCGCCAAGGGCGTAGGCGCTGCATCCGGCGCAGGATTTGATGAAGTGACTTACGAAGGTTACGGCCCGGGAGGCGTTGCAGTCATTGTTGAATGCAACACCGATAACAGAAACAGAGCAGCTGCAGCCATCCGTCATGCATTTACCCATCACGGTGGTTCCGTGGGAACTCCGGGATGCGTATCCTGGATGTTCAAGAAAAAAGGCTCCATCATTGTCAGTAAAGAAGCTGCCGACGAAGATACCGTCATGATGGCAGCTCTTGATGCAGGCGCTGAAGACGTTTCTTCCAATGAAGACAGCTACGAAATCACCACCACTCCGGAAGACTTCCTCACTGTTTCCGAAGCCCTCGAAAAAGAAGGCATCGAAGCAGAAGCATCCGAAGTCGCTATGGTTCCGGACACCTATGTCAAACTGGAAGGCGACGCTGCTCAGACCATGAACCACCTTACCGGCGAACTGGAAGAACTGGATGATGTACAGGAAGTTTACCACAACGCAGAACTTCCGGAAGATGAAGACGAAGAATAATTCTTTGGATTTTATGAAAATAAAAAGACACTCCGTGAGGGTGTCTTTTTTGTTGAAGGTGATCAATTCCCGGCGGAAATACCCGGGGACAGGATGTATATTTTGTCATTTCCGGGCAGGAAGATCAATTATAAAAAATATGCCTTAAGGGTGCGCGCCTTCGATGAGAACCGCGAACGGATCACTTTCCCTGCAGTTTTCAGAAAAAATAAAACCGGAACTTTTCGCAAAAATGGCAAGGAAAAACAGTTCCCGTAATTTGGAGGAGGATGAAATAAAAAGATCTGTCTTTCGGCGGGAACTGTTTTGGCCAGTGAGTAGAGCAAGTTCTATTTATTTATATTGTACATCTTTTGAAAGAGACTTTGAGAATTTTTATCAAAATCTATGGTCAGAAATTTTACCAGGTGCATATAGATATTTTGATGAAAATCAATATTCCTCTGCTGTCGGGCAGGGAGAAAATAAAACTATTGACCAGTCCGAAAGGGTCCATTATAATAAATGTTACATGCGAGCGTGGCGGAACTGGTAGACGCACAGGATTTAGGATCCTGCGCCTTGTGCATAAGGGTTCGAGTCCCTTCGCTCGCACCATGCTGACCGCGAAACAGAAGATGCTTTGCGGTCTTTTGTATTTCGTAAAAGTGGCAAGTGATAAATAGAAAGTGGCAAGTGAAAGAGGCGGCCCTGTTGGGCCGCGGGTTATTATGGAGATATAGTCTATCGGTGAATTTCTCAATAAAAAGGAGCAGCAGGAAATGCTTTCTACTGCTCCTTTTATATCAAACTGCAAACGGCAAACTGCTGACGGATAAACGCTCAGAAATTAACGGTCTTCCCGTAGTAAGCGCATTCGAGAATCTTTCCGAGGGCTTCAGCATCGGCTTTTCTCGGGTTCTCCGGCGTGCAGGCATCGAGTTCCGCGTTGGCTGCGATGGAATCTTTGTGTTCCAGGTACAGCTTTTCGTCGATGCCGTACTCTTTAAGATTGAGCGGAATATTGAGTTTTCTGTCCAGTTCACGAATGGCTTCTTCATAGGAGAGCACCAGCTGGGCGTCCGTGCGGCCGGGAAGTCCTGCGACTCTTGCGAGATCTGCATACCTGGACATGCACGCTTTTTTATTGAACTGGATCACATAGGGCAGGAGGATGGCATTCGCACAGCCGTGGGGAATGTGGAAAACAGCCCCGATTTTATGGGCCAGTGAATGAGTGATGCCGAGAAGGCCGTTGGAGAAAGCCATGCCGGCGAGGCACTGGGCAATGTGCATTTTTCCTCTTGCTTCTTTATCCCCGTTATAGGATTCCAGAATATTGTCAAAAATATCGGATACTGCCTGTTTGGCCAGGGGATCGGTGAAACCATTGGCTTCCGTGGAAACATAGGCTTCCGTGGCATGGGTGAGAGCATCCATTCCTGTATGGGCCGTAAGTTTTGGCGGCATCGTTAACGGAATATCAAGATCCAGGATGGCCAGATCCGGCGTCAGGTTGAAATCGGCCAGGGGATACTTGATTCCTGTAGAATAATCGGTAATGACAGAAAATGCCGTTACTTCCGTGGCCGTACCGGAAGTAGAAGGAATAGCTACGAAAATGGCCTTGTTTCTAAGGGGCGGGAGGGAAAAAGGCGTCTTGATTTCATCAAACGTGATATTCGGATATTCATAGAAAATCCACATGGCCTTGGCCGCATCAATGGGGGAACCTCCTCCGATCGCCACAATCACATCGGGTTTGAACGTATCCATGAGGGCTGCCCCTTCTTTGACCTTTTCGATGGACGGATCCGGTTCGATACCCTCCATGATCCTCGTTTCAATACCCACGGAGTGAAGAGTATCCTCTACTTTTTCAAGAAAGCCGCCACGCCGCATGGAATGGCCGCCGGTACAGATGAAGGCTTTCTTGTGCCCTTTCAGGACGGAAAGCTTTTCAATGGCCCCATACCCCACATAAATATCTCTTGGCAATGTAAAACGGAACATACGGATCTCCTCCTTCTTTAAAATAAATTCGGGAAAGAGCGGCCTGCTCCCCAGGACTTCAGGGTCTTTCCTTATTGACTTTTTCATCTTTATTATATCGTATTTCTTCGAAGAGGTATAGCTTCTTTCCAAATTGATATAGGTAAAGATTAGAAATAACTAAAACGCATACAGTAAAAATTCGATAATATCGGGATTTATTTTCAGATATAAAATTAATAAACTGTTAGAATCTAAAACTTCCAATATATACAGGCAGAACGGACCAAATATGATATAATGAAGGAAATCAATGGCAATCTGCCATTATTAAGTCCTGTCAGGCAGGCAAATGGAGGCGTGTTATGAAAAAATACGTATGTAAAATCTGTGGCTGGATTTATGATGAAGCATTAGGGGATCCGGATAACGGCATCGAACCGGGCACCAAATTTGAAGATCTTCCGGAAGATTACATCTGCCCCATGTGTGGCGCTCCGAAAGAAGAATTTGAAGTCCTTGAAGACTGATGGTTGAAAGAAAACCGGCCAGGGAGGTCGGTTTTTTTATGAAATAAAGAAATCCGGCTGACTTTGAAACCGGAATGCTGCAGGCCATTCTGTAAACAACGGGAGAAATAAGCGTATCTGAAAGGAACTTATTTTTTTGATTGTAAATAATTGTTATTTTTTACAGATAAACAGCTTGACAATATATAACGGAGGGTGTATCCTATAGTCGTAAACAAAAAGGAAATCACCATTGGCCGTGGTGATTCCGCTCATTGTTACCAATCTTTCTACACAATCCAACGTCTCCAAACGAAGCCTCCCGAAAGGGAGGCTTTAGACGTGGGGGTTGTGTCAATTGGCATTCTTATGATGGAGCAGACATGGTGCTGGTCGTGATCCGTGAATCGTGGCCCGTGGTCCGTGAAGGTGTGCCGCTGATGCGGCATGAATTCTGATTGGACTTTATATGGACAGGGGTTTTATCGTATTTCCAAAATGATAAAAGAGCATAAAAAAAGACGTCCGGTGAGGGGCGTCTTTTTCTTGTTGTGAGCAGCCGTTATCAATCAGATTGGTTCGCGCAGCCCCATATCCTTAACGGATCACGAATCACGGTCCAGGGGTCACGATTCATCGGATTGAGATGATCGGGATTCAGAAAAGTGAGACAAAAATCACTTCAGTTCTGCAGTGCAGTGCGGGCAGCGGGTGGCATCGTCAGCAATGACTTCTTTGCAGTAGGGGCATTTTCTCGGTTCTTTAGCCGGCGCTTTCGGGAAGAAGTGGTTGATCTGTTTGATGCAGAGGAAAATGGCAAATGCTACGATGAGGAAGTCAATGACATTATTGATGAAGGAGCCGTAAGCGATGACGGGAACGCCTGCTTCTTTGGCTTCTGCCAGGGTGCTTACCGGGATTTTGGAGAGGGGAATGAAGAGGTTGGAAAAATCAATCCCGCCCAGTACGAATCCAATCGGCGGCATGATGATGTCACTGACCAGTGAGGAAACGATTTTACCAAAAGCAGCGCCGATTACTACGCCGACAGCCATGTCTACCACGTTGCCGCGGAGAGCGAAATCCTTGAATTCTTTGAGCATACCCATGAGGGAAGACTCCTTTCTTTATAAAAGTAAATGATTTTATTTCATACATTATACCGTATTTTCCATGAAGGACTCAACTATTTTTTGAAAAAGTATGAAATTACTTTCCTGATAGCAGATCTGGAGGGTGTACAAAAATAGAAATCATGATTTCAAAACTTTTCAGGAAATAGTGGCCGGTCCGCAGCTTTGGGGAATCTTTACACCGGGGCGGCTTTTTTATATAAAGTTTAACCCTTTTCGATGATAGCTATGGTTAAAAATGGAATGCCATTTCATCAGATGCGGGTCCCCTTCACTGATCACTTTTCAATTTCCGGCAGTTCCCTGTATGGTGTAATGATTATACAGCCCCGTATTTTCGTTCATATCCCCCATGGGGGATTGACAGGGAAATAAAAGCCATGTTATAAGTATAACAATACCCTCTAAAAATGGGTGAATTAGTCAAAGGAGGATATAAAATGGCTAAGAAAAGAATAGTAGGCGTAGTAGGATTGGGCCATGTAGGCGCTCATGTGGCATTTTGTCTGGGCATGATGGGGATTGCCGATGAAATTCTCCTCTGCGACCTGAATGAAAAGAAAGTGATCAGTGAATGTCAGGATCTGAACGATGCAGTAATGTACATGCCGAATCATTCCGTCTATAAAATCGCTGACTATGCAGGACTTAAGGACTGCGATATCATCGTCAATGCGGTAGGGGACATTACTCTCTGCGCATCGGGCAATCGCGATGATGAACTGGTCAACAGCGTGAAACAGGTGGCGGATTATGTTCCGAAAGTCATGGCTGGCGGCTTTGATGGTATTTTCATCAATATTACCAACCCCTGTGATGTCATTGCCAACCTGATCCAGAGGAAATCCGGCCTTCCGAAGGGACGTGTCATGGGAACCGGTACTCTTCTCGATTCTTCCCGTCTTATCCATGAACTGTCTTTTGCAACGGGCCTGGACAGCCGTGGATTCTTTGCTTTCATGATGGGTGAACACGGCAATGCCCAGATGGTGGCATGGTCTCAGATGAATTTCTATGGCAAGCCCCTGGCAGAAATGGAAGAAGATCCCCGTTTCCAGTTTGATAAAGACCTTGTTCAGCAGAAAGCCATCAAAGGCGGCTGGGTCACTTACTCCGGCAAGTTCTGTACGGAATACGGCATTGCTTCCGCAGCTGCTACTCTGGTCCGCACTATTTTCCATGATGAAAAGAGAATTCTTCCCTGCTCTGCCCAGCTCGACGGCGAATATGGCGAAAAAGATGTATTCGTGGGCGTCCCCTGCGTAGTAGGCATCAACGGCATTGAAGAAGTCATGGAATACAATCTTCCTGAAAATGAAATGAAACGGTTCAAGGAATGCATTGCTACCATTCGTGCAAATATTGCCAAAGGTGACAAGGTTCTGGCCGGTGAGAAGTTATAATCGGAATAAAAAAATGCGCTGCTCCGCGGCGCATTTTTTTATGGCTGAAATGGGAAAATATCAATTTCCCTATTAATATATGGAAATATATCGGATATGCTGGAATGATATGGTTTAGAATTTTCATACATCCTTCGGGAGAACTATCTGATTGATAAGCTGCTCAATATATGAAATCCCGAATATTTCCATTTTTACGATAAGAAATAATAGTATATAATACATGGAAATAGAAATTTATAGATAAAAATACGATTCAAAAGAATTATTATTGTTTTAACTTAAAATATGCACCCATATGTTTTATGAATCGATGGGTAAATCCATACTTATTCAAAAAAGCTATTGATTTTTATAATTACCCTTAGTAAAATGGAATCATCCGCGGCACCATGCCGCGCAGTTTATAACAATAACCACATTCAGGGGACTCCTGAAAGGGGTAGAATGAAAATCTGAGGGAGGATTTTATGAAACACATCCGCAAGGTCCTTGTGGCCAACAGAGGCGAAATCGCCATCCGCATTTTTCGGGCCTGTAACGAAATGGGCATCCGCACCGTTGCCATTTATTCGAAGGAAGATATTCTTTCCCTTCACCGCAATAAAGCTGATGAAGCTTACCTGGTAGGGGCAGGGGATAAACCGGTCGATGCTTATCTGGATATCGAAGATATCATCCGCATCTGCAAGGAACATGATGTCGATGCCATTCATCCGGGCTACGGTTTCCTCGCTGAAAATGCAAAACTTGCCAGGCGCTGCGAAGAAGAGGGCATTACTTTCATCGGACCGAAAGTGGAACATCTCATCATGTTCGGCGACAAGGTCAATTCCCGTATCGCTGCGTCCAAAGCCGGCATTCCCATGATTCCCGGCACCAACGGGGCAGTGAAGAATTTCGAAGAAGTCAAAGCTTTTGCCGAAAAGAACGGCTTCCCGGTCATGATTAAAGCAGTCAACGGTGGCGGCGGACGAGGCATCAGAAATGTAGACCGCATGGAAGATCTCCGCGATGCCTATGACCGTGCAAAGTCCGAAGCCAAAATGGCCTTTGGCGATGAAGATCTGTATGTAGAAAAGTGCATCATGAATCCGAAGCACATCGAAGTGCAGATTATGGGGGATGAACATGGCAATGTGGTTCATCTTTTTGAACGTGACTGCTCCATTCAGCGCCGCCATCAGAAAGTCATAGAAATGGCTCCGGCCTGGTCTCTTCCTGTCGAACTCCGCCAGCGTATCTGTAATGCAGCTGTCAAACTGATGAAGCATGTTCATTATGTCAACGCCGGCACTGTCGAATTCCTGGTAGATCAGAATGAAAAGGATTTCTATTTCATCGAAGTCAATCCCCGTGTCCAGGTAGAACATACTGTTACCGAAATGATTACGGATGTGGATATCGTGAAGAGCCAGATTCTCATTGCGGAAGGCTATGCTCTGGACGGACCGGAAATCGCTATCGGCCAGCAGGATGAAATCTGGTACAAAGGTGTAGCTATCCAGTGCCGTATTACCACCGAAGATCCGCAGAACAATTTCATGCCGGATACCGGCAAGATTATTGCCTACCGCTCCGGCGGCGGCCCGGGCATCCGTCTCGATGCAGGTACGGCTTATACCGGCGCTGTCATTACTCCCTACTATGATTCCCTCCTCGTCAAGGTTACCGCTCATGCCCTTCATTCGAAAGACACCATCCACAAGATGCTCCGCTGTCTCGATGAATTCCGCATTTCCGGCGTAAAGACCAATATTTATTTCCTCCAGAATATGCTCCGCACAAGGGACTTCCAGGATGGTAAATGCGATGTGAATTACATCGACCGGAACCCCTGGCTTCTTCAGGAACCGGACCTCATTTCCGACCGCGGCACCAGGCTTCTTTCCTACATTGCCGACATCACGGTCAATGGTTATGCAGGCACCGGTCATCAGGATAAACCGGATTTTGTACCACTTCCCATCCTCGATGCGTCCAAGGAAGAAGCGCCAAAGGGCACCAAACAGCTCCTTGACGAAATGGGACCGGAAAAATTCTCCAAGTGGGTGATGGACCAGAAAGAGCTCATGTTCATGGATACCACCTATCGTGATGCCCATCAGTCCCTCCTGGCTACCCGTGTCAGAACCCATGATATCATGAACGCCATTCATTACACCGCCGTTCATGTACCGCAGCTCTTCTCCTTTGAAAACTGGGGCGGTGCTACTTTCGATGTGGCTTACCGATTCCTTGATGAATCTCCCTGGGATCGTCTCCGACAGATGAGAGAAGCGGCTCCGAATATCCTCTTCCAGATGCTTACCCGCGGTGCCAATACCGTTGGCTATACTAACTATCCGGAAAACGTGGTCCGTCACTTTATCGACCAGGCTGCTGACAATGGAATCGATGTATTCAGAATCTTCGACTGCCTGAACCAGCTTTCCCATATGACCGTTTCCATCGATGAAGTCAGAAAGAAAGGCAAACTGGCCGAAGCCTGCTTCTGCTATACCGGCGATATCGAAGATCCGAAACGCCAGAAATATTCCCTGAAATACTACACCGATCTGGCAAAGGAAATGGAAAAAGCCGGCGCCAATATCATCGCCATCAAAGATATGGCAGGCCTCCTGAAACCGGAAGCAGCCTATGACCTGATTTCCGCCCTCAAAGATGCCGTGAATCTTCCGATTCACCTGCACAGCCATGAAGGCGGCGGCTGCACACTTTATACGTATGCAAAAGCAGCTGAAGCAGGTGTGGATATTGTGGATGTGGCAACTTCTGCCTTCTCCAACGGTACCAGCCAGCCATCCATGACTGCCATGTACTATGCGCTCCAGAACAATCCGCGCCAGCCGAAACTGGATATCGAAGCCCTCGAAACCATCGACCGTTACTGGCAGGGCGTCCGTCCGTACTATGCGGGCGTAGATTCCAAAATGGCTTCCCCGAATACCACCCTGTACCAGCATGAAATGCCCGGCGGACAGTATTCCAATCTTCGCCAGCAGGCAACTGCCGTAGGCCTTGGCGATCAGTGGCCGGAAGTATGCCGTGTCTATGCAAAGGTCAATATGATGTTTGGCGATGTGATCAAAGTTACCCCGTCTTCCAAAGTCGTCGGTGATATGACCCTCTTCATGGTCCAGAATCACCTCACCGAAAAAGATATCTATGAAAAGGGTGAAACCCTGGACTTCCCGAAGTCCGTAGTGGAATTCTTTGACGGCAAACTGGGTGTTCCTTATGGCGGATTCCCGGAAAAGCTGCAGGAAATCATCCTGCGCGGCAGGAAGCCGAATCTGGAAAGCAAACCGGCCAATGTGGATTTCGAACAGGTGAAGATGGAAATGAAGGAAAAACATCTACCCACCAGGGAAGAAGACGTTTCCTCCTACTGCATCTATCCGAAGGTGTTCAGTGACTATATCGACCGGTATCATAAATACGGCGATCTCTCCATCCTCGATACCCCGACTTACTTCTTCGGCATGAAACCGGGCGAAGAAATCCGGGTCAATGTGGAACCGGGCAAGATGCTTCTTGTGAAACTGGACAACATCACCAAACCGGACGGCGAAGGCAACAGGGAAATCCAGTTCGAATTGAACGGTATGCCCCGTGAACTGAAAGTCCACGATAAGCATGTGGCTGAATCTGCCGTGACTTCCAGAAAGGCAGACAAAGATATCCCGGGCGAAGTAGGCGCAACCCTCTCCGGCTCCGTGGTTAAACTCCTGGCAGAAAAAGGCGCATCCGTGAAGAAAGGACAGCCCGTCATCGTTACCGAAGCCATGAAGATGGAAACCACCATCACTGCTCCGATTGATGGCATCGTTTCTGAAATTCACGTTAAAGCGGGCCAGAGAATCGAATCCGGCGATCTGCTCATGGTGATTGAATAATCCGTTCCCATGAAATAAAAAGGACATCCTCATTTGGGGGATGTCCTTTTTGCATCTTATGGAGCCGGCAGCCTGATGATTGTCCCGCTCCTTTATAAACCGATTGTTTCCATCCCGCTGCGGAAGGGGACGTGACCGTATGGGATGGCGGTGAAGTCTCTGCCCGGTTTTCGTACGCATTCCGGAGTATTGCAATTTGAAACAAACCGTGCTACAATACCGTGGAACAAAAAGGCCGTAAAAATCAAGAGAAATTTTTAACGCAAGAATATTTCTATAGCGGAAATAAAATATTTTATAAAAGAAAATATTGTGATTCTGATATTCAATATTTCTTTAATGGCAAAAAAGAAGAAACATTTGCAATCATCTTTTATCTGTAGTAAAATTGATTTTCGCAACGTTCCTTCTTTTATTTATTTATACAAAGTAAAGGGACTGAAAGAAAGAGGGGAGCCTCTTTCGGACGGTCGGTTTTTTATGAAAGGGTGAGGCGAGGAATGCCTAACAGCAAGATGTTCAGACCCGTGAAAGTTGGCCAGAAATACAGGTACACTTTTGCCAGATCACAGGAAGTTCTGAAAATGCCGCATTTGCTTGATCTGCAGACGAAATCCTACGAATGGTTCTGCAAGGAAGGGCTGAAAGACGTATTGGCAGATATTTCCCCTATTGAAGACAGTGCACACAAATGGGCACTTCATTTTGGCGAATATCATTTCAGTGAACCGAATTTCGACATTGAAAAGTGCAAAGTAAAAGACGTCAACTATTCAGCAAAGCTCTATGTACAGGTACGTCTGGAAAACAAGGAAACCGGCGAACTGAAGGAACATGATGAATTCATGGGCGACTTCCCGATTATGACGGATACCGGCACATTCATCATCAATGGTGCTGAACGTGTCATCGTCTCCCAGCTGGTCCGTTCCCCGGGTGTGTACTACAAGAAGGAAAAGGATGCCTTCGACAAGGAAATTTACAGCGCCCAGCTGATCCCGAACCGCGGCGCCTGGATCGAACTGGAATCGGATCCTTCCGGCATTGTTTCCGTCCGTATCGACCGCAACCGCAAAATGCCGGTGACCGTCCTCATCCGTGCCCTGGGGTATTCTTCCAATGAAGAAATCCTTGACCTTTTCGATCATGATATCCATATCGAGGAAACCCTGAAGAAGGATAACACTACGGACAGAAAGTCCGCTCTCATTGAAATCTACCACAAACTCCGCCCGGGTGAACCGGCTACCGAAGAAAGTGGTACCACCCTCCTCAATAATTTCTTCTATGACCCGCGCCGGTATGATCTGGCAAAAGTAGGCCGTTACAAGCTGAACAAAAAACTGGCCTGGAAGAACCGTCTCCGCGGCCACAGGACAGAAGGCCCCATCGTCAATCAGGAAACCGGTGAAATCGTCATTGAAGGCAACAGCATCATCGATGAGGAAGCCATCCGGAAGATTGAAGAAAGCGGGGTATTCTCCTCCTTCGATCAGGTAGAAGTGATGACCCAGAAGGAAGACGGCACCCCGGTCAAAGTCATCTGCTCTTCCGGCAACCGGGAAGATAATTACAGAGTCCTCGAACGGTGCGATATTATTGCCTGCATCGATTACCTGCTGAACATGATGCAGGGCTATGGCAAGAGCGATGATATCGATCATCTCGGAAACCGCCGTGTACGCTGCGTTGGTGAACTTCTCCAGAATCAGTTCCGCATCGGCCTGACCCGTATGGAACGTGTAGTTCGTGAAAGAATGACCACTTCCGATCAGGACAAGATGACTCCCCAGGCCCTTATCAATATCCGCCCGGTAACGGCAGCTATCAAGGAATTCTTCGGTTCCTCCCAGCTGTCCCAGTTCATGGACCAGACAAACCCGCTGGCAGAACTGACTCATAAACGCCGTCTGTCCGCCCTCGGCCCCGGTGGCCTTTCCCGTGAACGCGCAGGGTTCGAAGTCCGCGACGTTCATTATTCCCATTATGGCCGTATGTGCCCGGTAGAAACTCCTGAAGGTCCGAACATTGGCCTGATTTCCTCCCTGTCCAACTACGGTATCGTCAATAAATACGGCCTCATCGAGACCCCATACCGTCTGATAAACAAAGAGACCCACGCAGTTAGCGACGAATGCAGATATGTAACCGCTGATATTGAAGAAGATAAAATCATTGCCCAGGCATCTGAACCGCTGGATGCAGACGGCCATTTCATTCATAAGAACGTGGCAAGCCGCCGCGGTGCCGATGTATTGGAAGCAGAACCTGAGGAAGTAGATCTCATGGACGTATCCCCGAAACAGGTCGTTTCCATCGGTACATCCCTGATTCCATTCCTCGAACATGATGATACGAACCGTGCCCTCATGGGTGCAAACATGCAGCGCCAGGCTGTACCTCTTCTCCGTCCGGAAGCTCCGCTCGTCGGGACCGGTATGGAATGGGTTGCCGGCCAGGACTCCGGTGTCTGCATTCTTGCAAAGAGAGGCGGGGTCGTAGAACATGTCAATGGCAGCCAGATTCTCGTCCGCGCAGATAACGGTGAACTGGATACCTATAACATCATCAAATTCCAGCGCTCCAACTCGTCCACCTGTATCAACCAGCGCCCCATTGTATTCAATGGCGACCGTGTAGAAGCGGGGGATACCCTGGCCGACGGCATGGGTACCGATCAGGGTGAACTGGCTCTGGGCCATAATGTGCTCGTTGCCTTTGTATCCTGGGAAGGGTATAACCACGAAGACGCCGTTCTGATTTCCGAACGCCTCTGCAAAGATGACCTGTATACCTCTATCCATATTGAACAATATGACTGCGATGCCCGCGATACCAAGCTCGGCATGGAAGAAATCACCCGTGAACTTCCTTCCGTTTCCGATGAAGCCAAGAAATATCTGAACGAAGACGGCATCATCATGATCGGCGCCGATGTAAGACCGGGGGATATCCTGGTCGGCAAGGTTACCCCGAAGGGCGAAACCGAACTGACTCCGGAAGAACGGCTTCTCCGTGCCATCTTCGGCGACAAGGAAAGAGAAGTCCGCGATACATCCCTCCGCGTACCCCATGGTGAATTCGGTAAAGTCGTGGATGTCAGACAGTTCAACAGCGGCACTGATGAACTGCCTCCGGGCGTAAAACGTCTGGTCCGCGTCTCCATCGCACAGAAGAGAAAAATCCGTGAAGGCGACAAGATGGCCGGTCGTCACGGAAACAAGTGCGTATGCTCCAGAATCCTTCCCGTAGAAGATATGCCATTTACCCCGGACGGCCGTCCGGTAGATCTGGTACTGAATCCTCTGGGCGTACCATCCCGAATGAATATCGGTCAGATTCTGGAAATCCATCTTTCCTGGGCCTGCCACATGCTGGGCGAAGAAATCCGCGAAGCACTGAAGGATCCGGTCAAATATGAAGAAATGAAGCAGCGTCTCATCGACTGCGGCTATGATTTTGACAAATACGGCATGCCCCAGCCTACCGAATCCGGTATCCATATCGCAACCCCGGTATTCGACGGCTGCCGCGATGAAGATCTGGCTGCCATGCTGAAGGCGGCAAATCTTCCTGCCAATGCGAAGACCGACCTCTATGATGGCCGTACCGGTGAAAAACTGGACAATCAGGTCACCATCGGCTGGAAATACATGCTGAAACTCCATCACCTCGTTGATGATAAGATTCATGCCCGTTCCACCGGTCCATACTCCCTCGTTACCCAGCAGCCTCTGGGCGGCAAGGCACAGTTTGGTGGCCAGCGTTTCGGCGAAATGGAAGTCTGGGCGCTGGAAGCTTACGGCGCTGCCTACACCCTGCAGGAAATCCTGACCGTGAAATCCGATGATGTCATCGGCCGTGTCAAGGCTTACGAAAAGATCGTCAAAGGCGAAAATATCCCGAGCCCGGGCGTTCCGGAATCCTTCAAAGTACTGATGAAGGAACTTCAGTCCATCGGCCTCGATGTCCGTATCCTCAATGAAAACGGAGACGAAGTGGTGCTCCGCGAACTGGATGAAAGTGACCTGGAACAGGGCTACGGCGGAGGAAATGGCTGGCGCCGTGCCGAAAACCATGACCTGACGGACGAAGAAAAAGCAGCCAGAGACAAAGCCTGGGATGAAGTAGAACAAGCAGAAGCCGAGAAGAAGAGAGCCATGGACGAAATGATTAAGGACATGGAAGGTACTTCTGCCGTGAATGCTTCCCGTTCTGCCATGGAAACATCCATGAACGGTGGAGAAGAAGAAGGCACTGACGATGTAGCTTCCTTCAATGATACCCTGGAAGCAGAAGTCAATGCTCCCACGGATGAGGAAGCCGGCTTTGCCGAAGAAGATTTAAATGATGAAATGAGCCATTATGATGGCTCTGATGACTGACCGGAAAGGAGAACGCTCAATTGTTAGATGTAAACGAATTTGATACCATGAAAATCGGCATCGCCTCTCCGGAAAAGATCCTTGAATGGTCTCATGGCGAGGTCACAAAGCCGGAAACGATCAACTACAGAACCCTGAAGGCTGAAACCGACGGCCTTTTCTGTGAAAAGATTTTCGGACCGACAAAAGACTGGGAATGCAAATGCGGCAAGTATAAAAAGATGCGTTACAGAGGCACTGTCTGCGATAAGTGCGGTGTTGAAGTCACCTCTTCCAAAGTACGTCGTGAACGGATGGGCCACATCCAGCTCGCCTGCCCGGTTTCCCATATCTGGTATTTCAAGGGCACCCCGTCCCGTATCGGCCTGATTCTTGAAATTTCTCCCAGACAGCTGGAAAGAGTTCTCTATTTCGCAGCCTACATCGTCATTGACCCGGGAGACACAAACCTCTCCAAGAAACAGGTCCTGAACGAACAGGAATACCAGGACGCCGTTAAAACCTATGGTAAAGGTTCCTTCAAAGCACAGATGGGTGCCGAAGCCATCCAGAAACTCCTTCGTGAACTGGATCTGAAAGAACTGGAAGCAGCCCTCAAGAAAGAAATCGAAGAAGGCAGCGGCCAGCGCAAAGTGAAATGCATCCGCCGTCTGGAAGAAGTAGAAGCCTTCCTTCATTCCGGAAACAAACCGGAATGGATGATCCTCACTATCCTTCCGGTCATTCCTCCGGATCTTCGTCCGATGGTCCAGCTCGATGGCGGCCGTTTCGCCACCTCCGACCTGAATGATCTCTATCGCCGTGTAATCAATAGAAATAACCGCCTGAAGAGACTGATGGAACTGGGCGCTCCGGAAATCATCATCAGAAACGAAAAACGCATGCTTCAGGAAGCTGTCGATGCGCTCATCGATAATGGCCGCCGGGGCAGGGCCGTTTCCGGACCGGGCAACCGTCCGCTGAAGTCCCTCTCTGATATGCTGAAAGGCAAACAGGGCCGTTTCCGTCAGAACCTTCTCGGTAAACGTGTCGATTACTCCGGCCGTTCCGTAATCGTTGTCGGTCCTGAACTGAAAATGTACCAGTGCGGCCTGCCGAAGGAAATGGCCATCGAACTCTTCAAGCCCTTCATCATGCATGAACTGATTGATAGACACATTGCTAGCAACCTGAAGGCAGCACGCAAGAAAGTCGATAAACTGGCTCCGGAAGTATGGGATGTCCTGGGCGACGTCATCAAAGAACACCCGGTACTCCTGAACCGTGCGCCGACTCTGCACAGACTGGGCATCCAGGCCTTCGAACCAATCCTGTGGGAAGGCCGCGCCATCAAACTGCATCCGCTCGTATGCCCGGGGTACAACGCAGACTTCGATGGGGATCAGATGGCCTGCCATCTGCCCCTTTCCGTAGAAGCGCAGTCGGAAGCAAGAACCCTCATGCTTTCCATCAACAACATCCTTTCCACCAAGGATGGCAAGCCGGTGGCTATTCCCTCCCAGGATATGATCCTCGGCTCCTACTACCTGACCATCGTGGAAACGAAGAACGATGCCAAAGTTGACTTCACTGATGAAGAAAAGAAAGCAAAACCGGGCCAGAAATTCGACCCCATGAAGGAATGGAAAAAGGCAGAAGACGAAATGGATTCCTCCCGTCTCCATGCCTACACCGGCTATGACGAAGTCATGCTGGCCTATGCGCTCCATGAAATCCGGATCCATGATTTCATCAAAGTACGGATTCCGAAAGAAGACCGCCCTGATGGATTTAATGAAGATGACAAAGACCTTGTCATCACAACACCGGGCCGCCTGATTTTCAACTACGCGATCCCGAGAGAACTCCGCTTCTTCTACAAACGCCATGAAAAGAGAGTCGGCGAAGATGGAAATACCTATGAAGTCGTCAATAACGGCCTCGGTATCACCATCGGCAAGAAACAGATGGGCAAACTTGTCAATGACTGCTTCAAGAAACTGGGCTTCAAAGCGACCGGTGACCTCCTTGACTCCGTCAAAGCCCTCGGATTCCATTACGCTCTCGTTTCCGGTATTTCCATCGGTATTTACGATGTCGCTGTACCGCCTGAAAAGAACAGACTCCTGGCAGAAGGCGATGCCCAGGTAGAAAGCATTAAGAAATCCTACCGCCGCGGTTTCATGACCGATAATGAAAGATACAGAAGAGTCGTCGACGTATGGTCCAGAAAGACCGATGAAGTGGGCGCAGCCATGAAGAGCTCCATGGTGAAATTCAACCCGCTGACCATGATGGCCCAGTCCGGTGCCCGTGGTAATGATAACCAGATCCGCCAGCTGGCCGGCATGCGCGGCCTGATTGCCGATACCTCCGGCAAGACCGTAGAACTGCCGGTTAAGGCAAACTTCCGTGAAGGCCTGACCGTCCTCGATTACTTCACCTCTTCCCACGGTGCCCGCAAAGGTCTGGCTGATACCGCACTTCGTACGGCAGACTCCGGTTACCTGACCCGCAGGCTGGTCGATGTATCCCAGGATGTCATCGTCCGCGAAGAAGACTGCGATGTACAGGTCCTGAACTTTGACCGTGAACAGAGCATCATCGCTTCCCAGCCGGAAGTAAGAAATAAGATTTTCAGCCTGAAACCGAAACTCCTCGGCGCAGTTCTCGATGAAGATGTCATTGACCGCAGAAACGGGGATATCCTCCTCGTCAAAGGCAAAACCCTGGATGCAGATGATGTGACCCTTCTCAATCATCACCTGGTAGAATCCGTCACGGTCATCATTCCATCTGCTGAAGGTACTGAAGAAGAAAAGCCGCAGACCTTTGACCTCGGCACTTCCGATGCAGTGAGAGAATACAACCGCGCTATGCGCCATCACCTGACCGTTCATTTCGCCGGCAAAAAGCTGGAAGACGATGCCATTGACCGTCAGGGCCATGTCATTCTCCCGGCCGGTACCGTAATCGATACCGAAACAGCAGAAACCCTGCTTTCCGCAGACATTCCGGTTATTCATGTCCGCATGGATGAAATGGAAGGCGTGGAAGTTTCCAAGATTGAAGAAAGCGGCCAGCCCATCGAATCCCTGGCAGACCGTATCGCAGGACGCTGCCCGCTGGAAGATGTAATCGACAAGGAAACCGGTGAAGTCATCGCGAAGAAGAATGAAGAAATCACCGATGACCAGGCGGAAAGAATCGGAAAACAGTATGAAACACTGAAGGTCCGTTCCATCCTGACCTGCCATTCCTCCCACGGCGTCTGCGCTAAATGCTATGGCAGAAACCTGGCAACCGGCCGTCATGTAGAAATCGGCGAAGCAGTCGGCATCATTGCCGCACAGTCCATCGGTGAACCGGGTACCCAGCTGACCATGCGTACCTTCCATACCGGCGGCGTAGCATCGGCAGAAGATATTACCCAGGGTCTTCCACGTGTCGAAGAATTGTTTGAAGCGCGTAAACCAAAGGGCAATGCCATTATTTCCAGAATTGCCGGTACTGTCTCCATCACCACGGCAGAAGACAATCCGAATGTCAAGATCATCACCATTACCAATGATGAGGAATCGGAAAGCGAAAAGATTCCGGTAGCCAAGAAGATTTCCGTCACTGACGGCCAGCATATCGAAGCCGGCGTCCGTCTCTTCGAAGGCAGTATCAATCCTCACGATATCCTGGATGTCCTCGGTGTACAGGCTACCCAGAACTACATCGTAAAAGAAGTCCAGAAAGTTTACCGCAGCCAGGGCGTTGAAATCAATGATAAACACATTGAAATCATTGTTCACCAGATGCTTCGCAAGATCAAGATCACCGAACCGGGCGACTCCGGCTGGCTCCCTGGTGAAACCGTGGATATCGTCGCATTCCGCGCTGTCAATGAAAGACTTGAAGATGAAGGCAGAAAGAAAGCCGGCGGCGAAAACCTGCTCCTTGGTACAACCAAGGCAGCCCTCGCTACGGATTCCTTCCTCTCCGCTGCATCCTTCCAGGAAACCACCCGCGTTCTTACCGAAGCCGCTATCAAAGGCAAGGAAGATCCGCTGCTCGGCCTGAAAGAAAACGTCATCATCGGCAAATTGATTCCGGCCGGCACCGGCCTCAGCCGTTATCGCAAACTCAATGTAGTTCATAACGGTCAGCCCGCTGCCCAGCCTGCAGAAGAAGCTGAATAAACCAATAAAAAACATCGGACAGAGTCCGATGTTTTTTATTTTTCCCGAAAGCCACAGGAATCGCACCGCTCTGAGAGGTCAGGACATGTCGGATCCGGCACCGTCGGATTCCGGGGAGGATTTTTCCCTTTACCGGGGGATTCATGCACGAAAAAAAGGCAGTGATTCGTGGAATCACTGCCTTTTGGACAGCAGAAAGCCCCCCACTTTCCGGAGGAATGACAGGAACCGGAGCTTCGCATAGCGGCTCAAACGGTGCAGAAATCGTTAGCTTATACGTATGCGTTGCCGTGATACAACGTTGGTGGCAGAAGCAGAGGTTTTGTGAATCCGGAAATATTTGGGGGATTTTCTGTTTTGTGTTTAAAAAATATAGGAAATAATGAAGCTGCGCAGCAGGGAAAGAATTTACATGTAAGCTTTCCATCTGCCCATCCTTCCCGGGCTGCAGGATGGAATCAGGTGGAAGGCTTTGGCCTTTTCCTTTCTCTGTACATATAGTAGCAAAAAACGCGATTTGTATCATTAGACTTTCATTAGAAATAGCTTCTTCGCCATTCATGGAAATAGGGCCCCTTTTCAGAAGTGGATTTCCTGCCGGACTGCGAAAGGAAGTCCTCATAAGCAGAACACCGGGCCGGAAGATTCCGGAAGGCGGAAACGGAGGAAAGGAAGCCTTCCGGGGACCGGAAATCTTTCACTTGAGAATTTTCCCAAACTTCAATACAATAAAAGAAACTGCTTCAATTTTTAAGGAAGGAGTTCCCATGTTTCATACAGTTCGAAATATCACGCTGGCCCTGTCCCTTATTCTGGGCGGGACAGGAATGGCACAGGCTGAAGACCTTTCCATTGAAGGCCTTGGTACGATTCCCTTCGGGCAGCGGGTTTCCGTCACCGACGGAGGGCATACGGCGATTAACCGGTTTTTCATCGAAGGGTCCCATCGCGAGGGCTATGGCAAATCCGCCGCAGCTGCCATGTGGGCCATTCTTACCGTGCCACCGGGCATGAACCTCCATCCTGAGAAACCTCCTTATCCCTATGATTCCCTCCATATTTACCAGCTGAAGAAGGCAAAGGTGGACGGCCTCTATACGGCGTCCCTCTTTGTCATCAAAGGGACGGAAGAAGATTTCTTCCATGAAGGGAGGAAAAAGGCCAGGGAATTCTGGCGGAGCGCTTTCAGGGAAGATGCGGAGCGGCCCACCTCTCTCTTCGGCCTTCCCAAAATCCAGATTTCCGAATTCCAGAGTCTCATTGATCATGTGATGGAAGAAAAAGGCGGAAAAGGGCATGTGCGGATTCAGGAATTTACACCCTGGCGCGCCTATAAAGGAGATGACGGGACCTATCACTGGGCCCAGGAGGTGCGGGTGGTCATGACCAATGAAAAAGGTCTTTCCTTCCCTATGTGGATTTATTCCGCTCTCTTCAAAGAAGGGGATACCTATTTCCTGCTCATGACGAATGGCAGCCATGCCACCGCCAGGGAAATGGAACCGATCCTGATCTATGGATTTTACAGTCTGAAAAGGAGTGAAAGCTGATGAAAAAAATCACATCCCTCCTTCTTGCTCTTTCCCTTCTGGCAGGGCAGGCGGCCATGGCTTATGACATTCAGGTCCTGGCAGATCAGAACCTGCCGGAGCGGTTTACCTACAAAGATATTCCCGGTACCGAAAAGATTCCTTTCGCAGGAGGAGAAGTGTCCTACCAGATGGGCCAGCTGGCAGTCAATCTGAACAGCGCTAAGAAATTTTCTTCCGGCTACATTGTTCGCACCCGTGTTCCTGCGCAGTCCACGGAATCCATGATGTCTTTCTTCGGAATGAATTTGGGGGAAGAGCAGTGGAAAGTCCTCTCTGATCTGAACCGCGCCTTCCTGGATCCGGAATCAAAAATCCGGAAAGAAATGGAAAAGACCATGCTGGGCCTGGCCGTGAATGCCGTGGGGCCTCTGGCAGAAAAAAATGTGAAGGTAGACATATCAGGGGAAGAACCGCTCCGGCGGCTCACTGCCAATGAAGCCTATGTCCTGACCGCCGGCGCCCGGGTTGTTTATGATGAGGAAGGACTCATCCTTCCGATGTACACCAGGGCCTATCTTTTCCCCTCTTCCGACAGGAAATACCTGGAAATCCTCATGCTTTTCACACCCGATGAAGGAAAAGGTCCGCTGGTCTATGCCATCGATGATCTGGCCAAAGCAGCGGCAAAAGAAGAACTTCTGGGAACGGAAGGCTACAAAGACCTGGGAGAAATCCTGGGAGATGCTCAGAAAAAAGGAGCCGAAAAAGAAATGGAGTCCCACGGGAAGTAAGAAGCCCGGCCATCAGGAATTTAAGATAAAGTATCCGGTTAATCGGCAGAACCGACTAACCGGTTTTTTATTGAAAAATTTTTGAAATATTTTTTTATTATGACAGATGTTGTCACAGGCGGGTGGTATGCTGTTTCTGTAAGATGGAAAGGAGGGGGCAGGATTCATGGTTGTGGAAAAGGGGAATCCATGAAAAGAATTACATTGATCATTTCCCTGACATTACTTTTTATCTCCCTGAAGAGCCTCAACAGGGCAGAGACAGGCCTCTCCGGAGGACTCCGGCGTAGATCGGGAACCGGAAAAAGTGAGTAAAATCGCAGGCAAAGGAGGACTATGATTATAGATGATGTCATGACAATCGTAGAAGCGGCAGTGCGGTGGCATGTTTCACCCAATACCCTGAAATCCGCCTGCCGGGGGCAGAAAGGCTACCCGCCCCGGTTTTCGAAAGAAGAATGCCGTCAGTCGGGAAGGGTCTGGCTCATCACCAGGGCAGGCATGGAAAGGCTTTACGGGAAAGAAGCAGGGAAATAAGTGTGTAGGGCGTGGAAGGATTCTCTCAGAGGAGAGAATCCTTTTTAGTGGAATATTTCCCTCCCGGCCGCAGGGATATTGGATGCTTGAGGCTTTTTATGGGATCGAAAACAGCTTTTTTAACACCTGGTCATTCCTGGTATCCCGAGTAGATTTTTTAAAATATCCAATGTTATTTCACTGATGGCTGACATCTGATGAGCAGCAAACCCGAATAGCGAATGACAATTCCAAAATTCTGGCCGGTCCAATCCCTACTTTTTTATCGCAGGCGGGCGGCCCTTTGTGGTAATATAATAATGTATAACCATGAACATTTTCGCTGTTTCTTGAGCATTGCGGGATTTGCCCGCGAGGGGAAGGAGTGTTGAAAGTGTCTGATATCAGACGTTTGTACGTAAGAAAGAAAGAAGGTTTCCGCCAGGGAGAGGAAAGCCTGACCAGTCAGCTCCGCGAGGTGCTGGGGGATCGCATTTCCGATTCTGCCATTTACCATCGCTATGATGTGGACGGCCTCACCGATGAAGATTATGAAAAGGCCGTAGCCACCGTTTTCTCTGAACCGCCGGTAGACAGCATCACTACGGAATGTCCGAAAGGGAATCTGGTGCTGGGGGTGGAATTCCTGCCGGGCCAGTATGACCAGAGAGCCGATTCTGCCGAACAGTGCCTGGCCATTGTGACAGGAAAAGATGGCGCCAGAGTGCGCTGTGCCCTTGTTTATGTTTTCAATGGCCATTTTGCGGATGGAGACCGGGAGAAAATCCTGAAATTCCTCGTAAACCCGGTGGAATCAAGAGAAGCATCCCTGGCTCCGGCAGATACCCTTGATCTTCCCATTGAAGAACCAAAACCGGTTCCTGCAGTGGAAGGCCTTACAAAACTTGATGACAAAGGCATTGATGACCTCATCCAATCCATGGGACTTGCCATGAGTCATGACGATCTCGCCATGATCCGTGACTATTTCCGGGATGAAGAAAAGAGAGATCCTACTGTCACCGAAGTTAAAGTGCTCGATACTTACTGGTCCGATCACTGCCGCCATACCACTTTTTCCACGAAACTCACCGATATCGGCGTGGAAGAAGGTACCTACAGCGCGCCCATTGCGAAAGCACTTGATGAATATAAAGAAACGAGAATCCATATTTACGGCAAAGATATAAAACGCCCCGTGACCCTTATGGATATGGCCACCGCAGCGGTCAAAGCCCTCCGGAAAGAAGGGAAACTCGAAAATCTCGACCAGTCCGAAGAAATCAATGCCTGTACCATCAAAGTCAAAGTGGATACGGAAGAAGGAATGCAGGATTGGCTCCTCCTCTTCAAGAATGAAACCCACAACCATCCGACGGAAATCGAACCCTTCGGCGGGGCAGCCACCTGTCTGGGCGGATGCATCCGGGATCCCCTTTCCGGCCGTTCCTATGTATATCAGGCCATGCGCGTCACCGGCGCCGGAGATCCGAGGACTCCGCTTTCCGAGACGCTCCCGGGCAAACTTCCCCAGCGGAAGATCACCATTGAGGCGGCCAAAGGGTACAGCTCCTATGGAAACCAGATTGGCCTTGCCACCGGCGAAGTCAAGGAATATTACCATCCCGGATTTGTGGCAAAGCGCATGGAAATCGGCGCATTGGTTGCCGGAGCCCCGGAAGATCATGTCATCCGTTTAACTCCGGAGCCGGGAGATGTAGTCATTCTGGTAGGCGGGCGGACCGGCCGTGACGGAATGGGCGGGGCTACGGGATCTTCCAAGGAACTGAATACGGAATCCATCGAAACCTGCGGTGCTGAAGTACAGAAGGGCAATCCTCTGACAGAACGGAAAATCCAGTGCCTTTTCCGTAGGGGAGAAGTGACCCGTCTCATCAAACGGTGCAATGATTTCGGCGCCGGCGGCGTATCCGTGGCTGTCGGAGAATTGACAGACGGTCTCGATATCAATCTGGATAAAGTACCAAAGAAATATGAAGGTCTCGACGGCACGGAACTGGCTATTTCCGAATCCCAGGAACGAATGGCCGTGGTTGTCAGAAAAGCAGATGCAGACCGGTTCATCAAATATGCGGCAGAAGAAAATCTGGAAGCTACCGTCATTGCCAATGTAACCGATACAAAACGACTCATCATGAAATGGAGAGGGACTCCCATTGTCGATATTTCCAGAGCCTTCCTCGATACAAACGGTGCCCAGCAGGTGAAATCCGCCTATATCGCAAAGCCTGATGAAGCCGGCTATTTCCATCCGGCAGCCATCAAATCGGTGAAAGAAACCTGGCTCAAATTCATGGGAGACCTCAATAACTGCTCCCAGCAGGGACTTTCCGAACGGTTCGACTCCACCGTCGGAGCAGGCACTGTACTCATGCCCTTTGGCGGCGCTTATCAGAAAACACCGACCGACGGCATGGTGGCCAAGTTCCCGGTGAGAAAGGGAGAAACAGACAGCGCTTCTTTCATGACTCACGGTTATGATCCGGCACTGGCCACCTGGTCTCCTTTCCATGGGGCTGTCTATGCCGTCCTCCTCTCGGTGACCCGTCTGGTATCCCTGGGGGCGGACTGGAGAAAAGCTTATCTGACGCTCCAGGAATATTTCGAAAAACTCACCGACAAAAAGAGCTGGGGCAAACCGGCCGCAGCTCTCCTGGGGGCATTCCATATGCAGGAAGCCCTGGGACTTGGCGCCATTGGCGGCAAGGATTCCATGAGTGGTACTTTCAATGATATTCATGTCCCGCCGACCCTTGTTTCCTTTGCCGTAGCTCCGGGCAAAGCTTCTGAAGCCGTAAGCCAGGAACTGAAGAAAGAAGGAGATGCCCTCGTCCTCTTCGGAATGCCGAAAGATAAAGAAGGCATGCCAAACCTGGACGTATTTAAAGCCCATGCCGATTTCCTCTATAAAGAAGTACAGGCAGGCCATATTGCAGCCATGAAAGCCGTAGATCATGGCGGAGTTGCAGGAACCCTGGCTAAAATGGCCTTCGGCAACAAACTGGGCGTGAAACTCACTGAAAATCTGCCGCTCCCGAAGTTCTTCGGAAATTTCTATGGTGCCATCATCGTGGAAACGACGCCGGAACTGGCAGCAGAATTTACAAAACAGCCTCATACAAAGCTTCTTGGCACCGTAGGCGGAGATACCATGGAAGCCTATGGCGAAACCATTGCCCTCTCCGATCTCCTCAAAGCCTATGAAGCACCGCTGGATCCCATTTTCCCGCGCCGCGCCAAAGGGAGCGATGAAAAAGTACCGGATCTTCCGGACAAGACATTCCATCCGGTCTTCTACGTCCATACGAATATCTCAAGACCGAGAGTTTTCATCCCCACCATGCCGGGAACCAACTGCGAAGTGGACAGCGCCCGGGCCTTTGAAAGGGCAGGGGCCGTATCCGATGTATTTATCTTCAGAAACAGGGATTCAAAAGAACTCAAAGAAGCAGTGGAAGAAATGGCAGAACGGATCCGCCATGCCCAGATCGTCATGTTCCCCGGCGGCTTCTCTGCAGGCGACGAACCGGACGGAAGCGGCAAATTCATCGCAGCGGTCTTCCGGAATGATGCGCTGAAGAATGCCATGGAAAAACTGCTCCATGAAAGGGATGGCCTCGCCCTTGGCATCTGCAACGGTTTCCAGGCACTCATCAAACTGGGTCTCGTACCCTACGGTGAATTCAAGCCTCTGACCGATGATGCGCCGACTTTGACTTTCAATACCATCGGACGCCATCTTTCCCGTTATGTCACCACGAAAGTGGTTTCCACGAAATCTCCCTGGCTTTCCCTCTGCAAACCGGGAGATCTCTACAGCATTGCCATCAGCCATGGCGAAGGCCGTTTCATCGCCTCCGACGAACAGATCAAAGCCCTTGCCGAAAATGGACAGATTGCCACCCAGTACACGGATCTTTCCGGAAATGCCACCTATGACAGCCGGTACAATCCGAACGGCTCCTGCTGGTCCATCGAAGGCATTACCTCCCCGGATGGAAGAGTTCTGGGCAAGATGGGTCACACCGAAAGACGGGGCACCAATATTGCCAAAAATATTTCCGGAAATAAATACCAGCCCCTCATCGAAGCCGGTGTGAAGTATTTCCGGGGCTGATTCACTTGCGACAGGAAAGGCTCAGTGGCTTTTATCGTAATCGTGATTCGTGAAGGGTTAGTTTCTTTCGGATACCAATTTTATGAAAAGGCCCTTCGGGCCTGAGCCTTTGGCTTTTGAGTGACGATTAGATCATTTTCCTCATTATTTCAAAAATAAAACCCATCAGGTTCAGGTTGAATCTGATGGGTTTTATTTTTTCGTTTGGGGCGCTTCCATACCTGATGCGCACCACCTTCACTTATCACTAAACAGAAGTGCTGACAGCTGACGGCTATTTTATCCATTGGCCAACAGCTTCGAAAAAAGGTATAATGAATTTATTAAGAGAAAGTACGAAGGGAGGAAAGGCCATGACCATAGAGGACTTCTATCCGAAGGAAACGGACGGGACGAAAATGTTCTTCCTCAAGCGTTTCTTCCAGCGGTTCAATGATGACAATGTGACGGCGCTGGCGGCGGAATCCACCTATTACTTCATCCTGGGTCTCGTTCCTTTCATGATTTTCATGGTAAATGCCATCCTTTTCTTTGCGGCGCCCCAGATGAACCTGATCCTGCGCCTTTTGACCTACCTTCCTGCCGACGTGGCGAAGACCATGGAAGAGAATATCATCCGCATTCTTCAGGCCCGGAGCTCCATCTGGCTGATCGTCGGCCTTGCCGGTGCCCTCTGGACCTCTTCCCAGGGCGTGGATACCCTCATCCGTGCCATGGATGAAGCCTTCCTTGGAGACCGGAACCGGCAGTCCTACCTCATGGTCAATGCGAAATCCATCATTTTCACCCTTTTCATTTCCTTTGCCATGATCCTCTCCCTCGGGCTCATCGTCTTTGGAAATGCCGTGGTCTATGCCATTGCCTACTATTTCAAAGTGCCTGCCCTTTTCCTGGATTTATGGACCATCGCGAAATTTGCCATTCCTTTCAGCATCGTCGCCCTGTCCCTGGGCTTCTTCTACCAGTATGCGCCCGACGGGAAAAGATCGAACTGGAAACGGGTCCTCGCAGCCTCTTTCTTTGTCACCCTCATCTGGCTCGGCCTCACCGCGGCTTACGGGTACTATATCCTTCATATTTCCTCCATGGGCATTACTTATGGCTCCCTCATCGGTTTGATTGTCCTCTTCATCTGGTTCCGCCTGGCTGCCATGGTCATTATCGCTGGGGGAGAAATCATTGTGACCTGGAATGAGACGGCAGAACGAAGAGACAAGTATCTGGGAGTTGAAAAAGCGGAATGAACCGCTGCTCGTAAAAGTGCCTGCATAAGGGCACTTTTTATATTGGCGGAAGAGGGATTGAGAATCAGGAATCGGGGATTGGGGCAGGTGGGGAAGGGGATGAGAAGGCTGCAATTTCATATTTCCTCATCAAAAAAAGCCTTTCAGAATTGACAGCGTCTGAAAGGCTTTTTTATTAGTTTGTCAGCTGCTATGAGATAACTGATAACTAAGAACCAAAAACTAAAATCTTACTTCGCAGCTTCACCGGCAAGGGACTTGTTATCCTGTTCTTCTTCTTCATCCCGGCCTACACACCAGGAAGCAAAGAGAGAACCGGACACATTGTGCCATACGGAGAAGATAGCGCCTGCGATACCGCCGGCAGCTGTAAAATACATGAGGGCGAGCGTCGAAGCAAGGCCGGAATTCTGCATGCCTACTTCGATGGACATGGCGCGGATCTGGGATTTGTTCATGCCGAATTTCTTTGCGCAGAAGTAGCCGAGAATCATACCGAAGAGGTTATGAAGGATAACGACTGCCAGAATGATGAGACCGTTATCAATAATCGTATGACCGGAAAGGGATACGACACAGCCTACGGTGAAAATGATGACCAGGGCAGAAAGGAGTGGGGTCACAGTAGTGACTTTGGCAACCTGTTTCGGGAAGAAATAGTTGAAGCCGACACCGATTAAGAGTGGCAGGAGAACCATTTTCACGATGGACATCATCATGGAAGTAAAGGAAATATCAACCCAGGCACCGGCAATGAGCCAGATGAGGAATGGGGTGACGAAGGGAGCCAGAATCGTATTCACCATGGTCATGGAAACGGAAAGAGCTACGTCAGCATGGGCAATGTAGGAAATCACATTGGATGCCGTACCTCCGGGGCAGCAGCCGACTAAAACAACTCCGATGGCGATAGCCGGTGGAAGGGCAAAAAGTTTAATCAGGATGTAGGCCAGAGCCGGCATGATGATGAACTGGAGAAGAGTCCCCAGCGCCACATTCTTGGGCTGCTTGAAAACATTTTTGAAATCTTTCGGGGTGAGGCTCATACCCATGCCGAACATGATGACACCCAGCATAATCGGAATGTATTTGGCCAGCGGTTTCAGGACGCTCGGGAAAAATACGCTGAAGATACCGATCAGCACGACGCCGACGGACATATATTTCGTACAGAAACGGACGATTTTTTGTAACATGTGAAAGCTCCTTAGATGGAAAAGGGCAGGGGAAGGAGGAATTTCGGATTCCCTTTCCCGACCCGGAATTTCAGGGATGGAGTTCTGCAATGATGATGGAATCAGCCGATTTCTCTTTCTTTTTCATGGCTTCTAACCTTCATGGGACGGTTGTGTTCGTCCAGCATGACGACTTTTGGCTGAAGAGCACGGGCTTCTTTTTCATCCATCTGGGCATAGGCCATAATGATGACGATATCTCCGACTGCGGTGCAGCGGGCAGCTGCCCCGTTAAGGCAGACTACGCCGCTTCCCCGTTTGCCGGGAATGGTATAGGTTTCCAGACGGGCGCCATTATTGTTATTGGTGATCTGTACCAGTTCACCGGGAAGAATGCCTGCGGCATCCAGAAGATCTTCATCAATGGTGATGCTTCCCATGTAATTCAGATTGGCTTCCGTCACAGTTGCCCTGTGAAGTTTTCCATGCATCATTGTGTAAGTCATTGCTTATGCCTCCAGTACTACGTTATCGATGAGTCTTGTCTTGCCAAATTTGACGGCCAAGGCCAGGAGCGCTTTGCCTTCGATGGTTTCGCCCATTTCGGTGAGGCCCGGCATGCCGTACATTTCTACATAGTCGATGTCGCTCATCGGTTCCGTCCTGATTTCTGCGATGACCTGGTCGATGAGTTTCTGTTTGTTTCTTTCGCCTGCTTCAAAAGCTTCTTTGGCATGCTTCAGGGAGCGGGAGAGGACGAGGGCTGCCTTGTGTTCTTCGGCAGAGAGGTAAACGTTTCTGGAGCTCTTTGCCAGGCCGTCAGCTTCGCGGACAATCGGGCAGATGCGGAGTTCAAGATTCATGAAAAGGTCTTCTACCATGCGCTGGAGGACCTGTGTCTGCTGGGCATCTTTCAGTCCGTAGTAAGCGCGGTCACATTCCGTGAGGTTGAAGAATTTCGTGCAGACAGTGGCAACGCCTCTGAAATGAATCGGGCGGGTTCTTCCACAGAGAACTTTGGTAATCGGTCCTTCCACTTCGACCCAGGTCGGATCCTTGTGAGGATACATTTCTTCCGGAGCTGGGTTGAAGAGGAAATCAGCGCCGGCAGATTCAGCTACTTTGGCATCGGCTTCGAGGGTTCTCGGGTACTTGGCATAGTCTTCGTTCGGTCCGAACTGGGTGGGGTTGACGAATACCGTAGTAATGACGATATCGTTTTCAGCCCTTGCAGCCTTGATCAGGGAAGCATGACCTTCATGAAGGGCTCCCATGGTGGTTACGAGGCCGATGGATTTGCCTTCCTTCTTGCACTGGTGAACGAATTCTTTCAGTTCGCTGATCTTGTGAGCAATAATCATTTTTTGACATCCTTTCCTGGGAAATCAGCTTTCCCTACTGCTTTTCTGCAACAACGGGACAGGATTTCAATATAAAAGACGCACTCCAAAGAGAATGCGTCAATGCCTGCTTTGCCACATGGTGACCAAACAAAAAGGGCATCCGAAAGATGCCCGTATTTTTGAAATCGCTGCATTCGTCTCGGTTATTACAATCCAAGCGATATGAATTTGTCGGAGACATCTGCGGTCCGATTTCCTCCCTGACCCGCTGCAGCTCCGAGACGGTTACTGCGCAGATGCCCGGGAAATTTTCCCTTGAAGCGAGGAATCCTCATCATTTTAAGCTCCCACCGGGATACCCATATGAATTGGACGCCTCATGCCATCCAAGGGAAAGAATAACGCGGCGGGAACTTTTTGTCAAGGCATTTATTAAAAGTTTCTAAATTTTCTTTCGAAACGAAGCTATTGATCCGGAAACTTTTGAATCGGGGCCTCGGGAGTCATTTCGGGAGTGTCGGGGAACTCGGGAAGGTGGCCGCCTTCGGCTGCAAATTTTTTAAAATATAAAAGGGCGCCTTGTATTGTTTAAGGCGCCCACCATCACGAAGAACGAACAACGAAGAACGAACAACGAAGAACGAACAACGAACAACGAACAACGATTCAGCACAAAAGGGCCGATCAGTTTCCCTCTTTCATGATGAGAGTAAAATATATCCTCCCATCCTTCCAGTTTACGGTAAGGGGAATCGAGAGGAGACCGGAAAGTTCCCTGGCGATGGAGAGGCCTATACCGTAGCCGGACTTTTTGCTGTTATGGGATTCATCGTTCCGGTAGAACCGTTCGAAGAATCGTTTATAGTCCACGTCTTTGCCATCTTTGTAATCGTTGGAGACAGAAAGTCTGATTTCCTTCTTTGGGCCTCTCACGGCGGAAACGGTGATGGTCCCTTCATCGTCACAATACTTGATGCCGTTATCAAGGAGGATGTGAAGGATTTCGGAAAGAAATTTTTCATCCGTCTTCACTTTGAAATCTTCTTCGCAGGCAAGGGTGAGTTTTTTCTGCTGGTCCTGGGCGAGGACGTCAAATTCTTCCACATTCCGTTTGAGTACGTCTTTCAGGGCAAAGACTTCCGGTTTCAGTTCCGCTTTCGTGCTTTCTCCTGCTTTTGAAAGGAGGATGAGGTGGCTGATGAGGCCGGACATGCGGCGCACCTGCTTTCTGATTCCTTCGGTGAATTCATTTTTCCCTTCCATCATTTCCATGGCTTCCGCATTGACGGAAATAATAGCCAGTGGTGTCTTCAGTTCATGGCTGGCATTGGTGATGAACCGTTTCTGGTTTTCCGCATTTCGTACGAAGGGCTCGATGGCTTTTTTTGAAAGGGATGCCAGGATAATGACGTAAAGGATGACACAGAGGAGTCCGAACCAGAAGGAATAGGATATGAAGGTATGGACATCGGAGAATTCTCTCGTGCAGTCCATAATGACGATGAGGGAACCGCCGTCTTTAAGGTTTGTTTTCATGTATCCATAGTGGGTCTTGTTTTTTATGATGAAACCGCTCTCCTCATCTTCTGTCAGGGCGGTTTTCACGAATTCTACGGCCTGCTTTTCGGAGAAGGCATAGATATTTTTCACATTGACTTGCGTGATTTCCCTGTCCTCATTGAGACGGATGGAGAAATACCGGGTCTGGAAGGCGAATTCCGGCGTATCTTCGGCCCAGGTGAATCCGGGGAGGATATCTTCAATCCAGATGGAGGGATTCCTGTGATACCGGGAAGGCATGGTTCCACCGTTTTCGGAAATAAAAGCCATCGTATCGAGGCAGTGATTCTTCATGGTATAGTAGCCGATACCATTGATGAGGCCCAGCGCCCCGATAAGGATAATGCAGACAGCCAGGGTGGCCAGAGCGATGAACCGGCGGCGAAGTTTGCGGATAGGATTCATGCGTCCTCCTTCCTCTGGGTGAGACAGAAATCTTTCCCCTCCTCTCCCTCGATGGCAAGGTCTGAATTGATGGCGAAAAGTTTTTCACGAAGGTAAGAAATATAGATCCATACCACGCTTTCGTCCACATCCTTTTCATCATCCCAGATTTTCTCAAAAATATAATTCGTGGAAAGAAGCTTCCCTGCATTCAGCATGAAAAGCTTCAGAAGCTTCGTTTCCTTTCCCGAAAGGCGGATGGCATTATGGGCGGAAAGCTCCTGTTCCTCCGTATCGAGAGAAGTGGAGCCCACAGTCAGAATGGAGGGGGTGAAATCCTTCACCCTCCTCGTGAGGGAACGGACCCGGGCCAGCAGCTCTCCGATGGCAAAAGGCTTCGTGAGATAGTCGTCAGCCCCCGAATCAAGGCCCGTGATTCTGTCATCGATTTCCGATTTTGCCGTCAGCATGATCACCGGCGTCAAGTCGCCGGATGAGCGGATTTCCTTCAACGCTTCAATCCCGTCCTTCACGGGCATCATGATATCGAAAATCATGCAGTCATAATTCCTCTTTGACGCAAAGTCCACGGCAATCTGCCCATTCTCCGCCCAGTCCACCTCATAACCTTGGTGCTTCATAATGGCCACGACCACTTTGGCCATGTCCTTTTCGTCTTCGGCGTAGAGTAATTTCATGTTTTCTCCTTTATGTGATCAATAGATTGTGCCTGTTTTCTTAATCGTGGACCGTGGTCCGTGTTCCGTGGTCCGTGAAGGTGGCGCCTTGAAATTATAGGGGCGCCTTTTTATATGTTGGTTTCATGAGAGCCAAAGGTCATGGTCCGAAGGACCATGATATAAAATTGGTTTTGCAAAGCAAAACCATATCCTTCACGGGCCACGGAACACGATTCACGGATCACGTTAATCGAAACAGGACTGATATGTCAGTGTTCCTGCCTGATCAGATTCCTGATCGTCTGCATGGAAAGGTCGCAGGAGGCGAGTTCATCGGCGCAGCGCTTGAGCTCTCTCGTAATCATTTCCGGATTTCGGATATTTTTCTTGTACTTCATCTGGTGTTCCAGGCTGGCCCAGGAGTCCATGGCAATGGTTCTGAGCTGGATTTCCACATAGAATTTTCCCGGATTATTTCCTTCCGGGTCTTCGAAAGGAGCCTCCACGGTAATGATCATGTGGTAGCTGCGATAGCCATTGGGTTTGGCATTCCGGATATAATCCTTGCCTTTGACCACTTCCACACCCGGAATGGACCGGATGAAATCGATATTTTCATAAATGTCATTGAGAAAGCAGCAGACAATACGGATGCCAATGGCATCATGAATATCCACCAGGGCGGAATGAGCCGTTTCGGGAAGCCCCTTTCGGCGGCATTTTTCCCGCATGCTGTCTTCTGATTTGATCCTGTAAATGAGGTGTTCATAGGCAGCTTCACCGGTTTTTTCCTTATGACCGTCACTGAAAGCTTTGATGCTGGAAATCAGTCTGTCAAGCACTTTTGGCAGTACATCTTTATGGATTCCATATATGGATTCAGGCATTTTTATTTCCTCTATAAGTAAATAAATTTAAATTTTACATACATAGGGTATTCTTTATTATAACATGGAAAGTGGAGAGGAAATGAAGTAAGTTACAGCTTTTGAAAAGGGGTGCTGAAGGTCCTGAAATAAAAGTTGTTTCAGTAGATAATTTCCTGTATTAATGATTGGCAATCCCCTGGGAATCATGGTATAATAAACCGTATTGACAATTGCCATAAACATCTTTGTATTTCTATGGTATAATGACAAAGATGCATTATTTTTTTGCTGTATACCCGAGGGAGAAAAAGAAAGAAATGAAAAGAGAAGATATCCGCAATATTGCCATTATCGCTCACGTCGACCATGGCAAGACGACTCTTGTGGACGCTATGTTGAAACAGAGCCATGTATTCAGGGAAAACCAGAAAGTGGAAGAACGTGTCATGGACTCCAACCCGCTGGAAAGAGAACGAGGCATTACCATTCTGGCCAAGAATACCTCTGTCATGCACAATGGTGTAAAGATCAACATCGTTGATACCCCAGGGCATGCGGATTTCGGCGGCGAAGTAGAACGTATCCTCAATATGGTTGACGGTGTTCTGCTTTTGGTAGATGCTCATGAAGGACCCATGCCCCAGACCAAGTATGTACTCCGCAAGGCTCTGGAACATAAGCTGAAGCCAATCGTCGTCATCAATAAAATCGACCGCCCGGACCAGCGTATTTCCGACGTGGAAGGCGAAATCCTGGACCTCTTCATCGAATTGGAAGCAGATGACGACCAGCTCGATTTCCCGCTGATCTATGCTTCCGCCAGAAACGGCATTGCCAAACTCCATATGGAAGACGAAGGCAAAGACCTGGGACCCCTCTTTGATACCATCCTGAAATACTGCCCCTGCCCGGATGTGGATCCGGACGGCAGCCTTCAGATCATGGCGACCACCCTGGAAGCCGATGATTATCTGGGCAAAGTGGCCATTGGCCGTGTCACCCGCGGTACCGCAAAGCAGGGCATGACCGTTTCCATCACGGATGGAGAAAAATCCCGCACCGACCATATCGGCTCCCTCTTCTCCTGGCAGGGAATGAAACGTACCCCGGCAGCTGAAGTCAAAGCCGGCGATATCTGCGCTATGGCAGGTTTCAAAGATATCAATATCGGAGAAACCGTAGCAGATGCCACCAATCCCGAAGCTCTCCCCACCATTCATATCGACGAACCGACCCTGTCCATGGTATTCCATGTCAACAAGAGCCCCTTTGCCGGCAAGGAAGGGGATTTCGTCACTTCCCGTCATATCCGTGCCCGTCTCTATAAAGAAATCGAAACCAACGTGGCCCTCCGCGTAGAAGATACCGATACTTCCGACGCATTCAAGGTTTCCGGCCGCGGCGAACTTCATCTCTCCGTCCTCATCGAAACCATGCGCCGTGAAGGCTTCGAACTGGAAGTCTCCAAGCCCCAGGTTATTTACAAGACCATCGATGGAAAGAAATGTGAACCGCTGGAACGCCTCACCATCGAAGTTCCCCAGGAATTCATGGGCGCCGTCATGGAAGGCCTTGGCCCGAGAAGAGCGGAAATGATTTCCATGGATGAACTGGCAGGCTACATGAAGATGGAATTCTCCATTCCTGCCCGCGGACTCATCGGTTTCAGAAATGAACTCCTCACCACCACCCGCGGAACGGGCATTATGTACCACGTATTCCAGGGCTATGCTCCTTACAAGGGAGATATTCCTGAAAGAACCAGAGGCTCCCTGGTCGCTTTCGAAGCAGGCACAACGACTGCTTACGGTCTGAACTCCGTTCTTGACCGCGGCGATCTGTTCCTCGAACCGGGCGTAGAAGTCTATGAAGGCATGATCGTGGGTGAAAATGCCCGTGACCAGGATATGGACGTCAATCCCTGCAAGAAGAAACACCTCACCAATACCCGTGCAGCCGGCTCCGATGATGCCATCAAACTGCCGCCCTGCCGCAAATTCACCCTTGAATCCGCCCTCGAATGGATCAACGATGATGAACTGGTAGAAGTGACCCCGAAGAGCCTCCGCATGAGAAAAATGGTCCTCTCCCGTCAGGCACGCTATAAGAATGCCAACGTGAAGAAGAGCCAGCAGTAATACATTCTGGAACTTTACATAAATAAAACCCTGTCTGCTTTGCGGACAGGGTTTTATTTTGTATTTTGTTCCGGTGAAAGTTAATAGATGTTTGATTTCAATTACCGGAATTGTAGTGAAGTTAAAAAGCAGCTAAAATTAGAAAATTATTTTAAAAGGTTATAAGACGATTTCAATATCCTTTCACGCTGTTCGTAGAGCCTTTCCATAACGGTAGCCGCTGATCTCAATTGTTCTTCCAAAAACATTTCCGGATTATTATACGTATCTTTTCTAGCCCTTATTTCATTTAAGGCTCCGATCAGATGATGAATTTCATGGTCATAAGAATTAAAAGAAAGCCTGGATGCAGGTTCATTATATCTTTCGAGATTTAATGAATCGTTTTTCCATAATACAAACACTGCATTGGCAATCTCTTCGCCAGGGGTCAGCCTTTGCGTGGAGGTATAGTCATATCGTCCGTAATAAAGTTCGTCAATTGTCACATTAAGAGCGTTGGCAATTTTAGCTAACGTATATAGACTGGGCGTTCTTTTATTGTTTTCATAGCTGCTTAAAGTTGTCGCAGCAATACAGGATCTTTCAGCTAAATCATGTTGAGATATTTTCTGTTCATTCCTGTAATGTTTTATATGTTTCCCAATTTCCTGCGTTAAGTCATCTTGATCCATGCATTATCTCCTGAATACGATACCGTGAATATTATGTTTACGATATGATTAACTCATTTACGAATTGTTGAATTTACTTTACTTCGAGTATAACCACTTTCAATCATTTTTGCAAATCTACTTGCTGATTATCTGTTAACAGTATAGATAACTATTCCACATGATTTTCGCCCTTTAAAATTAGAGATAGAGATAGGGAAAGGAGGAAAAGAAGATGGAAATATTTTATTGTGACCGCAAATGTCCTATCGGAAAGCATTGTTTCATCATTAAAACTAAAAATTCTTTAAAGTGGCCGATTCAGGTGCTAAAGAAATGTGTTGCAAAAGGAGGTAAGGACATCGTAATCACTATAGGTAAACAATAATATATGGAATAAAAAGACTTCTTATGTCTTACTTGCAGATAAGCCGCATTGACGTGCTAGACCGCAGAAAAACAGCAATTCCTGCTGTAACTGTGATTCATGTCATTGCGGCTTATTTTTATTTATCAAAGGAAGTGAAAATATGCGCAGACGTAAACTCAGTCTTGATGATGGATGTAATCCGGAACTGTTTGCAGGGTCCAGATTTGATGGAATTTTGGAATTTCCAATTGTTGAAAGGCCAAGTCATTTTATCATTCCGGACATTATTGTTCCTTTTTCTGAAAGAAAAAAGGCTGGCAGGGAAAGAGTGGCGATTGGCTTTTATGAAGAAGATATCATGTTTGCTGATTTGATTAGGAATCCACAGAACTATGTCGATGAATTGTTGAAATTTACTGCGGTGATTACTCCGGATTGCTCTTTGT
The DNA here is from genome assembly GCF_036343215.1 of Dialister sp. Lineage (GTDB taxonomy): Bacteria > Bacillota > Negativicutes > Veillonellales > Dialisteraceae > Dialister. The sequence goes on along the minus strand of NZ_JAZASU010000004.1, from coordinate 27,278 downwards.
ATTATGATGCACCGTTTATGAACAACCTGATTAATATTTATCGAAACCGTATCATTGGAAGCTATTTACAGAAAAAAGGTTGTTATGTCATTCCGCAAGTTCGATGGGGAGATGAAAGAACTTATACCAAATGTATCTTGAAGGAACAAGTGGCATTTCTGGGAATAGTGAAACATAGCATAGTTTCTATTGGAACATATGGACAACTTAAAAGCAAATTGGAAAAATACAATTTTAAATGTGGGTTGGAAGAGATGCTAAAGACTCTTGAACCAGAAATTGTTCTTGTTTATGGAACGATGCCGGATAGTATTTTTGGAGATTATCGTAATGTCACCCGGTTTTATCATTATGATAACTGGATCAAAATCAGACATATGGATGGAGGGAAATATGGGAAGCGGTAGCAGCGGAGCTTACAGCGGAACAAGCGGCTCTTCACAACCATTTGCCGCTGAGTATCATGTAGAAAAACATATGCATGACTTTGATGTTAGAAATAAAACATTTCACGATGGTCATTATGATAAGAATCCTACAGCAAGAAATCTAAACGAGATGATCAAGGGAAATTACATTGTCTCTAAAAATTTTAATGAGCAACATTTGACTTATGTAATTGATAAAAATGGAAATATCATTGTAGGGAAACGAAATGGAAATGGTGAAAATGGATTACCTACACCCCATCCTACTTTGATTGGAGGGAAAGATCCTGTTGTAAAAATGGCTGGAATATTATCTATTCACGGGGGTAAAATATACTCATATGATAATCGAAGCGGACATTATAAACCAAATTCCCAATCTATGGCTGTGGCTGATGAGGCATTTGGCAAATTACCGCAAATTCTGTTCAAAAAGAGACGGAGAAATGAAAATGAATAAGGAAAAGGAAGCTGAACTGGAAAAATATACGGATTATTTGTTTAATAATGATTTTAATGACGAAAATTTTGATTCTGAAGATCATACGGATCATCTTGATTGTGCCGAAAAAGTTATAGAAGGTTATGCCTGGGCTGATATTTTTGAAACCTGGAATGAGTTTTTAAGAAAAAAGTGTACATTAAAGGAAGATGTAATTAATTTTTGTCAGTTGTTTATCTATTATTGTGGTACGGATCAATTTATTCCAAATCCGTATGACTTTTTGGGATATATTTTTGCTAAAGTTGATATAAGTACCTGTAAAGGTCGGGATCTTGAAATTGTGGATGATTTTGCGATAAGCGTGTTGGAACGTTCCGGGGAAATTTCATTGATGAATAATCCTGTTTATCGTTCCTGGGAAGATCCGAAGCTGTTAAAAGCAATGGGAAAATATAAGAAATAAATTTCATTTACTTACTCCTTCTACCCATTCGTGCTCAATTTCTGCCTTCGGAAATACCTGATCGATTATGCTGATAAGAAAAAGTACCTTTGTTTTCCCATAACTGTAGTCCCTCTTAAAAATTAATAATGCACCTGTGAAGAATCCATAATTCTGCCCTGCCTCTTTAACGCATCTTTACGAAGAACGAATAAAACCGTGGTTAGTGATAAGTGGTCAGTGAAGGAGGCCGCATCCATTCATGAAGCGGACACCATATAAGATTGGTTCGCAAAATAGCTATATCCTTCACGGACTACGGACCACGGACCACGAACAACGGAGAATGAACAACGAATCACGATATGTGTCAAACTTCTCTAACCGTTATTTATAGAAATTTTATAATTTTTCTATCCGTTTTCCTGAAATCGGGTATATAATAATCAAGAGAGAATTACAGAAAGGAGGAGTCCTTATGAAGAAGATTTTAGTTTTAGCGGCAGTCCTGGCACTCTCGGGTGCGGGAAGCGCATTTGCCATTGGCGGGATTATGGATATCGATGCAGGCTACAGTTACAATACGGCAGCTGACGGCATTCATGGCGGCCATCTGGAAATCAAACCGATTCCGAAACTGGCCATCGGCGCGGAATATCGTCACTGGAACCACCGGGGCGATGAAACCGATGTGTATGCGAAGTATAAAATCGGAAATATCTATGTCGGCGCCGGTTCGAGAAATTACTATGACCGGGATGCGAAAGTATTCGGCCTGGTGGAAGGAAGGGCAAAAGTCTTGGGACCCCTCGATGCGTACGCAGGCCTCCTCGTTTCCGAGGAAGAAAGACAGTACAAGGCAGGCCTTCAGCTGGATATCGTTCCCACGTCCTTTGATCTGGATGTGAATTACACCTATTATGACAGGGATGATATCGATAACGAAGGCGGTATCGGTATCGGGCTCAATTATCACTTCTGATGGAAATAAAAAGAGCTGTGGAAATGAAATCATTTTCACGGCTCTTTTTGTATTGCATTATTTGAAAATAACAGCTATTCTACGATATCCCATTCCGGCCGGCGGTCACGGAATACATTGATTTTTGTCCGCACTTCCTGAATGACATCTGTATCCATGCGGCCGAAAGCAATTTCCTCTTCCGTGCCCAGATGGCAGATATCCTCTCCCCAGGGGTCCAGAAGGAGAGATTCGCCCGCGTAATCCAGGCCTCCCGATTTACCGCCTTCGTTGACGGCGGCAAGGTAAAACTGATTTTCAATGGCCCTGGCCCGGTTGAGCCCCACCCAGTGGGCATTCCGGATTTTCGGCCAGGCTGCGGGCACGAAGAAAAGATCTACGCCCATGAGAGCTTCCCGGCGGATGAGTTCGGGAAAACGGATATCGTAGCACACGGCCATGGAGCAGGGGATGCCGTCCAGCTCAAAGTGGGCCAGATGGTCTCCCATCCGGAAGTAGTCCGGTTCTCCGGAAAGGGAGAAACCATGCATTTTATCGAAAGAGGAAACAAGGTCTCCCTTCCGGTCAAATACAAAACTTCTGTTGTATACATCTTTTCCGATTCGAACGGCCGTCGTCCCACCGACAATATTGACTCCATATTTCCCGGAAAGGGAAGAAAGGAGGGCTTTTGTTTCCTTTCCCTCTTCATCAGAAAGTTCTAAAAGCCGGTCTTTCGGGAAGAATCCCGTATTCCAGGTTTCCGGCAGCACAAGGATATCCGGCTTTTTTTCCATGGCCTTTTCAAGAAGTTCCTTCGCATGGGCGAAATTGGCCGCCCGGTTTCCCATTTCCACCTGCATCTGGATCAGTCCGATTCGTAGTTTCATAGTTGTGACCTCTTTAAAAAACGAAAGGATAAGTTTGAGTACATTATACCATTTTTAAAAGTTAGCAGTTATCAGTTGTATGGCTGCTCATGTGGTATAGCTGCATTACAAAAAATAAAATTTCATATAAAAATTGGCCCGCTTCTGATTTGAGGCGGGCCACCTTCACTGAGAACTGATCACTATGAACTGATAACTTTTAACGTCAAGTATTTCTACTTGCAAGGAACGTCATGTCAGGCGAAAAATTCACAAATGACATGGACCAGATTTTCCGTATCCTTTACGCCGGCTGTTTCCCAGGAAGAGTGCATGGCCAGCATGGGGAGGCCGATATCCACGGTAGGCATGGAAACTTTCGTACTGGAAATATTTCCAAGGGTGGAACCGCCGGGGTTATCGCTGCGGTTCGTAAAAATCTGTGTGGGAATATCGAATTTCCCGCAGAGGTCTTTGAAATAAGCTGCCGAGAAGGCATCGGTGGCATAGCTCTGGCGGGCGGAGTATTTTATGACGATGCCTCCATTGATGACGGGCTGATTGACCGGGTCCGCATATTCCGGATGGTTCGGGTGAATGCTGTGGGCATTGTCTGCGGAAATCATAAAGGACCGGGCCATCATGGCCATGGTCTGATCGTACGTATTTCCTAAGGACAGGGAGAGACGGGTGAGGACGGTCGCAAGGAAGGGAGAACCGGCGCCCCGGGCGGTTTCACTGCCCACTTCTTCATTGTCAAAAAGGGCATAGACGGCAATGGTCTTTTCCTTTTTGCCCATGGTGTATCCGCGGAAAGCGGCAAAGGCGCACTGGAGGTCATCCAGTTTCGGAGAGGAAATAAATTCCCTTTCTTCACCCCAGATGGTCCCGGGCACACGGCTGTATAAATAGAGGTCATGGGCCAGGATATCTTCGGATTTCACCTTTGCAGAGGCTGCAATGACATCCATGAAAGGAGTCTTTCCGGAAGAAAGTCCATAGAGGGGAAGGAGATCGGTCTGCACATTCCAGTCTTTTTTGTGGTTCACATTCCGGTCCATATGGATGGCTACCGATGGAATGACGAGCATGGTCCCATCGATGGCCACCAGTTTTTCTGCCAGATGACCATTCTCGCGGACAATGAGCCTTCCTGCCACGGAAAGGGGACGGTCCAGCCAGGTGGACATGATCATGCCGCCATAGGCTTCCACATTCAGTTTCGTATAGGCACCGGCTTTGATTTCCGGGTTTTCTTTGATCTTGAAGGTGGGGGAATCACAGTGGGCTGCCACTACATGAAAATTTTCCCCGCCCTCTTCGGGCACGGAAAAGGCGATGAGGGCAGAGCCATTCCTCGTGACCACATATTTCCCGCCCTTTTCGATATGCCATTCATCTTCTTCCCGGATTTCCCGAAATCCCGCATAAAGGAGAGCCGCTTTCATGCCCCGCACGGCATGGAAGGTGGACGGAGATCGGGCGATGAAATGAAGAAGGTCCCCGGAAACTTCTTCCGGGGACTCCGGTTTCTGGAGAGCCATTATTTCTTCTTGTTCACTTTCCGCTGATAAACGTCTTCAGCCATCTTGGCACGCTGGCGGATGACCGGGTTGCGGGAGTTAATGGAGGCCGGGGTGAAGTTGGAAGTATAGTGGAGGGATTTCGTTTCCTTTTCCATTTCTACGACAGTAATGGTACCTGCGGTACGGTCATAGGCGTAAGTATAGGTGCAGGTGCCGCCTTCGATGGCTTCTACGGCTACGAAACTCAGGATTTCATGACCATTGGTGGTCTGCTTCACCTTTGTTTCATCCATATCGATGGTGATGGTGTCGCTGTATTTCCAGAAATTTTCAGCGGAAACAGACAGGGTGCCTGCAGCAATGGCAGCAGCCATGCCAAGGGCAATAACAAACTTTTTCATAGGATTCTCACTTTCCCGGGAAATTCCCGTCATATTCGATTTCGGTTGATACCTTTCTATATTATACCATAAATAGACCGGGAGTCGAAGGATTTAATTTTTTGATTGGCTGAAAGTGAAAGGAAGCGGAAGGAAGAAATACTTTTGAATCGGGGGTGTCGGGGCTATCGGGGTGTCGGGGCTAACGGGAAGGTGTCGCTGCTGATGCAGCGAGGAGTATATATGGGGACTGTACACAGGCGGGGAATCAGACATTGAGTAATTCGTGGGGCGTGCTCCGTGGTCCGTGGTCCGTGAAGGTGGCGCCCTGCGGGCGCATTTTCTTATAGGGGTAAGCGGAACATGGCATGAATAACTTCATCTTCATGCACTTTATAACGGGGTGCGGGGAGCGGGAAGGTGCGCCGCTGATGCGGCATGAGTTTTTATGGGAATTAGATTTGGAAACTGCTCTCAGAAAAGGCAGCTTAAGGTTTTGAAGCTTTTGAATCGGGAGTCTCGGGAATTGTTTCGGGAATGTCGGTGCTGTCGGGAAGGTGTCGCTGCTGATGCAGCGAGGAGTATATATGGGGTCAAGCGGAACATGGTATGAATAACTTTAATCCTCATGAACTTTATATCGGGGTGCGGGGAGCGGGGTGCGGGGTGCGGGAAGGTATGCCGCTGATGCGGCATGAGTATATATGGGGGATTTGCACAGGCGGGGAGACAGACTGCTTTCCCACCGGTTTTGCCTGAGCCAGGCAGAAAGCCGTTAGCCATTAGCCGTTAGCCGTTAGCCATTAGCCGTTAGCCGTTAGCCATTAGCCGTTAGCCGGTTAACCATTAACCCCTATGTACAGTCTCAACGAAGAAATGAGATGACAGCCGTCGGGCCGGTTAACCATTAACCCCAATGTACAGCTTCCATGACGAAATTGGGATGACAGCCGTCCGGCCGATTATCCATTAACCCCTATGTACAGTCTCAACGAAGAAATGGGATGACAGCCGTCGGGCCGGCTAACCATTAACCCCTATGTACAGTCTCAACGAAGAAATGAGATGACAGCCGTCCGGCCGATTAACCATTAACCCCAATGTACAGTTTCAATGAAGAAATGGGATTAGCGTAAACGGCTGATTATCGTCTAACGGCTAACTGCTGACGGCTAACGGCTCATTTCATGCTATAATGAAGAAAAATCAGATTTACGAGGTGACAGGCATGATCAATTATGGTTTCATCGTTTCTTATGACGGCGCTCGGTATGAGGGCTGGCAGCGGCAGGTACGGACGGGGGAGACGATTCAGGGGAAGATGGAAAGCGCTTTTGAAAAGGTGACGGGAGAAAAGGTGCAGGTCATCGGGGCGGGGCGGACGGATGCGGGAGTCCATGCCCTGGGGCAGTATGCCAACGTTCATATGGCAAAAAGCATGCCGCTCTCTGAGCTTCAGGACAAACTGAACCGCGCCCTTCCGGACGATATTTCCATTTCCCATATGGAGGAAAAGGAAGAACGGTTTCACAGCCGGTTCTCGGCGAAGGAGAAACATTACCGTTATCGCATCCGTATTTCCTCAGAGAAAAACGTCTTTGAACGCCGCTATGTGTGGCAGCTGGGAGAGAATCTCAATATCATCGCCATGCGCGTGGCAGCGGGCTTTCTCATCGGCACCCATGATTTCACTTCTTTCTGTGGAAATAAGCATTTGAAGAAATCAGCAGTCCGCACCATTACCACCATTGAAATTACTGAGAGGGATGGAGAACTCCGGATCGACTATCGGGGAGACGGATTCCTGCAGAATATGCTTCGCATCATCACGGGAACCCTGGTGGAAATCGGGGAAGGAAAGAAAAGGGATACCGATATTTCCTCCATCCTTGCCGCCAGAGACCGGTCAAAAGCCGGCTTCACGGCTCCTCCCCAGGGACTGACGCTGGTGGAGGTGCTGTATTGAAGGAGTGAAAAAACTTCTGATTCGAAGGGATTACTGCAGGGTATCTTTACTTTTGTTTCGGGAGTGTCGGGGCTGTCGGGGTGATCGGGGGAATCGGGAAGGATGTGGCTGGCTTGCCGCCAGCCAATCTTATTAATAAAAAGAATCATTTCCTATGATTCGGCATGCTCACCCATTGATTACTTCTATAAAAATATTTCAAAAAAATCCCTTGACATATTCCGCCCCGCTTGTTATACTAATCAAGTCAGTCAACCACTGACGTAATCAAATAAGTCGCTGGTCACAAGGCTAGGGATAAGCAGCATGGAGAGATGTCCGAGCGGTTTAAGGTGCATGATTGGAAATCATGTTGACGGCGAATACCGTCACGGGGGTTCGAATCCCCCTCTCTCCGCCACAATGAGAGCTCATTCGAAAGAATGGGCTCTTTTGCTTTGCCTCTTTTGATTGTGACATCCACAAAAATTCTGGTTACTGACAACATTTTGACAATGATTTGAAATTTTTCGGAAAGTTGTAAAAACTGTAAATAATGAGGATTTGTTTAATTTTTCGTCATAACTGATTTGCCGGAAAACTACTTCCGGGTATGAATCCAAAAGGATAACCGGGTATTCAATGATCAATTTCTTTCCTACAAGTAACAACATGATAGTAAAACTGCTTAAAAGAAAGGAGGTGATCATTGTGGAGACTGTATAAATTACCAATTTCATTGGCTGCCCGGGCAGTTTGCTTTTTATCCTGTCTGGTCAGGAAAAATTTCTTCCAGGTTTGCGAAGCCCCGCAATGTACTCTACACTGTCTTTTATATACTCTTCCCTTTTCTCCGTTAAAGGAATATAATTTAATATATATTATGTTTTTAAGGGGGAGTTTTTATGTCTACTGAATCATCGTCAAAACGATCTACGCTGTCTAACTATCGAGGCCCTCTTATCTTGATTGCTTTCTGTATAGCGGGCGCTATCATCGGTCTCACCATGGGGGACAAGGCTTCTTTCCTGAAGCCTGTCGGTCAGATTTTCCTGAACTTATTATTCTGTCTCATCGTACCTTTGATTTTCTTCTCCATTGCCGGTTCTATCGCTAATACGAAGGATACGGGCAAAGTAGGGAAGATGCTTGGCTATACCCTTATTATCTTCATTCTGACGGCAATTATTTCCGGTGTGCTGATTCTTATTGTCACGCAATTCACTGGTGTGCCTTCTTCCTTTGCTGCACCTGAAACAGCTCAGGCTGCCAAGCCCGTTCCCATTGGTCAGCAGATTGTAGATACCCTGACCGTAGGGGATATGCCCCTTCTGATTTCGCGGTTTCACGTGCTTCCTTTAATCATCCTGAGTATCTTCTTCGGACTCTGTGTTACCCTCGTCGGTGAACCGGCAAAGCCTGTCGTAGAATGGATGAATGCTATGACCCTCGTCTGCTATAAGATGGTAGCCGTCCTCATGAAGGCCGCTCCTATCGGCTTAGGTGCTTATTTCGCCGACCTGACCGGCACTTATGGCGTTGACTTGCTGAAGACTTATGGCAGCGCTATGCTGGTGTTCTACGGCGTTGTAATCGTATATTTTTTCGTATTCCTTGGCTTCTATGCTTATCTGGCTGCCGGTACCTGGGGCATCCGGAATTATTTCAAAGTTATCCTGGCACCGGCTCTGACTGCACTGGGTACCCGTTCTTCTGCAGCTACCATTCCTCTGCAGATGGAAGCCTGTGATAAGCTGGGTATACCTCGGGATATCTCTTCCGTAGTTGTCTCCATGGGGGCTACCTGCCACATGGATGGTGCCTGCATCGCCATGGTTTATGCCCAGGTTCTGGCAACCACGATCTTCGGTCGTCCTTTGATGGGCTTTGATTATTTGCTGGTTATCTTCATCGGTGTGGCTTCCTCCGTAGCTACATCTTCTGTTCCTGGTGGCGGTGCTGCCGGCGAAACCATGATTTTGTCCGTGTTCCACCTGCCAGAAAGTGCCTTCCCCATCCTGCTGATGGTTATCGAACTGTTCGACCCAGGCTGCACTCTGTTGAACTCCTGTGGTGATACGGTTGTCTCTATGTTGATTACCCGTATCTTCCACGGTAAAGACTGGTATAAGAAAAATTTGAGTGGAAAGGGCGAATTATATAATGATACTTAATGCGAATTACGTTCTTCAGGAACCGGACTATGGAGACGCTCCTCTCCCGGATTCCCTGGATTTCATACTTCCTGTAAACGGAGACCGGATGCTGGGAGAACTCTATCTGCCCAGTGGTATCTATGAGGCTCCTCATCCTGCCGTAATCATGTGCCATGGGATTCCTGGCACCAACAACTTTGATGATCTGGCCCAATGCCTGCGTCGCATAGGCTGTGTGGTAATCCGGCTGTATCACCGGGGCGCCTGGGGCAGTGATGGGGACTATACCTTCTCCCATTGTTTGGAAGACTGCCTGGCAGCCACAGACTGGGCCCGGACTACAGGGGTGGAAAAATATGGCATTGATCCGGATGCTATCTTTTTAGCTGGTCACTCCGCCGGCGGCTCTACTGTTATCAATGCGGCCAGAAAACGCCCCTTTATCCGCGGGGTCATTGCCTACTGTCCCCTGGACCATACGGTATTGCACGGAGATGAAACCGAGCCTCTGCTGAAGCAGGAATTCAAGGAGTTCGCCACAGTGCTCCACGTAAAGGATTTTGAAGAATTATGGCAGGATAGCATCAGTCACCAGGAAGAATGGAGATTTGCCGGTTCCGCTCCTTATTTCAAGGACCACAATCTGCTGCTGATAGGTGGTACTAAGGACCCTGTTACACCGCCTGCCGTCATCCTGGATCCTTTCTGGAAGGCCTTGCAGACCGCAGGTACTAAAGCCATACATGACTATGTGCTGTTGCCTTCTAACCACGGGATGGATACGGCCAGATTAGTCCTGGCCAAAACCATCTGCGGCTGGATAGGGAAAGTCATGGGATAAGGACACAGCAATAAAAAAAGAATTGGTATAAAGAAGGTGATTGCCCATGGCAGCTGTGATTTCAGATTTCATATCTCATCAGCTGCCTGGGCAGTTTGCTTTTTATAACCTGACTGGTCGTGGTGCTGAAATCATTTTGGGCTGGTCCAGGAGCTTTTGTCCCTGGTCTGGGGGTATACAGTCTCAGCAGATGGCTGGAAAGGGAAAAGGGTGGTACGCACAACATCGGTATCTGGCTCTATATTTTCGGTGTCCTTTTCATCTTCTTCTTTTCATACAATTGTATGAGCTATAAGCTGTAAAAGTAGAATCACGAGGGCGAGTGAACAACGAAGAAGTCTTTTCTGCGTGAAATAAAGGCCAATGAAATCAGAAGAACCTGTAACACTGACGGCACAGGAAACAGGAGGACATGGTTTTGGGGAATCCATCCTTTTCAGCATGGACGATCCTGACCATGTCGGCAATAGAATGGTTACGCTTCCTGAAGGGGACATCATCAGCTTTGATGGGAAAGATGTCAGCATAAAGAAATATCCGTAAACATTCGAAGTGACAGAATATACGATAAAATCGGGTATTTTGCGACACCTTGACAGAAAAATATTTGTTGGACGTTAACAGGTGTACCTGGAAATTATGTTGACGGCGAATACCGTCACGGGGGTTCGAATCCCCCTCTCTCCGCCACAATGAGAGCTCATTCGAAAGGATGGGCTCTTTTGCTTTGCCTGAAAAGGCCCCGGACGATGAACATTTCCATGTATTCGTTTTATTGATTAAAAAATTCTTTGCCGTTATAATTAAAGTAAGAGTTTGTCTTTCATCGATTGGAAATCCTGTTTCAGGCGCCTTGGGGAAGGGCTGAAACAATTTTTATAAAGGAGGTCCATTATGGCCAGGTACAAGTGCAGGATATGTGGTTATATTTATGATGAAGAAAAGGAAGGAAAGCCCATTTCCGAGCTGAAGTTCTGCCCGAAGTGCCGGGAAGACGTGAGCAATTTCGTGAAGATTGAGGAATCTGAGGATGCAGGACGGGCTCCGGCAGCTCCGGAGACTCCGGCAAAAGAAGAAATTTCTCTTGCCTATGATCCTGAAACGGCCAGGGAGGACCCGAAGGTCCGTGCCATGTGGGAAATCCATGAAATGGCGGTCACCGGAAAGACTCTTCATGCCTGCATGAGCACCCGTCTTCCCCTTCCGAAATGGGAAGATATTCTTCTCCTGGGGGGGCAGCTGAATCCGGCGCCTCTTTTTGATGATGAAGAAGTGAACCTGAAAACGGTGATCGGCAAACATGCGGCAAAGCCCATGATTCTTGACGGACCGGTTTATGTGTCCCACATGTCTTTCGGCGCCCTTTCGAAGGAAGCCAAAGAGGCTTTGTCAAAGGGGACGGCTTTGGCAAAGACGGCCATGTGCAGCGGCGAAGGGGGCATCCTTCCGGAAGAAAAGGCGGCAGCCTACAAGTATATCTTTGAAATCATCCCGAATATGTACTCCGTGACGGAAAAGAACCTGAAAGAAGCGGACGCCATCGAGATCAAGATCGGTCAGGGCACGAAGCCCGGCATGGGCGGCCATCTTCCGGGAGAAAAGGTCACTCCGGAAATCGCGGAAATTCGTGGCAAGAAGGTGGGCGAGGATATCCAGAGCCCCAGTAAGTTCAAGGAAATAAAAACGAAAGAAGACCTGAAAGCGTTCGTTGCCAGACTGCGGACAATTTCCGAGGGACGGCCGATCGGCATCAAGCTGGCGGCAGGGCACATTGAAAAGGATCTGAAATTTGCCCTCTTTGCAAAGCCTGATTTCATCACCATCGATGGACGGGGCGGCGCTACGGGCTCGAGCCCCTTCCTGCTCCGTGAAGCGACCACGGTTCCCACCATTTATGCCCTTGCCCGGGCAAGGAAATATCTGGATGAACAGCATTCCGACGTGAGCCTCGTCATTACCGGGGGACTTCGGACGAGCGCAGATTTTGCCAAAGCCATTGCCATGGGAGCTGATGCCATTGCAGTCGCTACGGGAGCTTTAATGGCCCTGGGCTGCCAGCAGTATCGGATTTGCGGGAGTGGTCATTGCCCCGTAGGCATTGCTACCCAGGATCCGGAACTCCGGAAGCGTCTCCATGTGGATATCGGGGCACAGAGAGTGGCCAACTATTTCAAGGTGGCTTTCTCCGAACTGGCCTCTTTTGCCAGAGTCACAGGCCATCATGATATCCATGACCTTTCCGTAAAAGACCTCATTACGACGAGTGAAGAAATCCACAAATACACCGGCATCCGTCATGCGGGAGAAGATTGAATCCTCCTTGATGGCAGAGAATTTTGTAGACTTAATGAAAAATTAATGATACAAAACGCAATTTTTTTCTACTATATCTATAGAGAGAAATAAATCGTTCCCCGCAGGGTCCCGCAGCGCGCAACCATGGAATGCGGGACGGGGAGCGATGAGTTTTTCCCGAATCGGTACCGAAATGAAGATCTTCAGCAATCAGATGGAAATTCTTTGAGACAGGAAACAGTCTGTTTTCTTCGTGTTACCTTTTTAACGACTTGGGAACGAAAAGCCCGGCTCGAAAGAGCCGGGCTTTTTGCTTGCAAAAACATATTTCTCATGATACTTTACAGATAGATGATTCTTGTTTTAGAAAGGGAGCATTTATGAGAATGGTAAGGAAATACGGGCTGGCTCTTCTTGCGGCATCGGCTCTCCTCCTGCCCTGGAATGTTTCGGCAAAAGGGGGAGAAGTGCCGCCCCTTTTTCAGGAAATCAAAGCCGCCTCGCCGCTGGACCTTTCTGCCGACAATTATGAAACCATGACCATGAAGGTGGAAGGCCGGGACGTGACGTTCCGTGCCTATAGGAACCTTCTCTATGTGGCCAAACCGGTAGACAAAGAGTACCAGACCATGAATATTTACGTCCCCGAAGGGTATTTCCAGGGGGAAACGATTCATGGCTATACGGCAGAAACGGCGCCCATTTTCCTTCCCAATACGGTGGGAGGCTACATGCCCGGGAAGGCGGGGACGCCTCTGGAAAATGACCGGATGACCGGCGGGCCCAATGCGATTCTCTCTGCCCTGGACCATGGCTATGTAGTGGCTGCTCCGGGTGCCCGGGGGCGGACGAATCAGGATGCAAAGGGGAAATATACGGGAAAGGCTCCTGCCTGTATCGTGGATATGAAGGCGGCGGTCCGCTATCTTCGCCACAATAAAGGCATCCTTCCCGGAGACACGGAAAAAATAATTTCCAACGGCACTTCGTCCGGCGGAGCTCTTTCTTCCCTGATCGGCGCCACGGGCAATGCGAAAGATTACGAACCTTACCTCAAAGCTTTAGGCGCCGCGGATGAAAGGGACGATATTTATGGCTCCTCCGTATACTGCCCCATCACGGACCTGGACCATGCGGATATGGCCTATGAGTGGATGTTCAGCCACGTCCATACCTATAATCAGAGAAACAGGAAAATGCCCGCCGCTCCCGCGGGAGACAAATCTCCCGGAGGGGCTCCAGCGGAAAACGGAGAAAAACCGTCCCAGACCCTTCCGGACAATGCGCCGCCGGCAGGAGAGGTGAAAACTCTCACGGACAAAGAAATCAGGGCAGCGGAAGAACTGAAAAAGATGTATATCCGTTACGTCAATGACCTGGCGCTGGAAGATGAAAAAGGGCGCTGGCTCTATCTCGATGAAGACGGCACGGGACCCTTTGCCGATTATATCGCAGGTCTCTACGAAGCTTCTGCCCAGAAAGCGGTGTATGCGGGTAAAAAGCTGAATGACCTCACCTGGCTCAAAGTGCGCTATGGGAACGTCTATGACGTGGATCTTGAGAAATATGCAGAAACCGTGGGCCGCCTCAAGGGGACCCCTGCCTTTGACGCCTTCGATCTGTCCTCGGCGGAAAATCAGGAATTCGGCACGGCAAAGAAAGACAAACTCCATTTCACCGGCTTTTCCTCCCATCACAATACCGCCAGGAAACCGGGCATGGCGGACAAAGATATCATCCGCATGATGAATCCTCTGAATTATATCGGGGAAAAAGGTGTGGATACTGCGAAATATTGGCGCATCCGCCACGGAGAGAAAGATACGGATACCACCATTGCCGTCCCTGCCGTGCTGGCATTGAAACTTCGGAATGCGGGGTATAAAGTGGATTTCTTCTCTCCCTGGGACGTGGGCCACGGGGGAGATTACGACCTGGAAGAGCTCTTCCGGTGGATTGATTCGGTATGCCTGAAAAGATGAAAGAACCGGAAAATCATAAATGACTTTAAGAGCAAATTGTTCAGTATCGGTGACCTGATCACTGTCGTAAAAAGACCGTACGGAATGAAAATCATTCTGTACGGTCTTTTTGGATCTGATAAAAGCGTTCATCCGCAGAATCAAAACGAACCAGATGCGTTTTTCAACAACTCATGATGGGATTGCCCCGGGGTATGGGCCCTGCTTCATGAGCGTTTCTTCGGAAGAAATAGGGCTGTGAGCACCTGAAGAATTGATCCAGATGAAGACTTTATCGGATAGAAGCTCTGCATGATTCGGCTCTTTTCCGGCTTCCGCCGAAGGAATCCGTTGATCTCCTGCGCAGGGCTGCCGCTGCATTTTATGGTGAATCGCAGCAGCGATGCTGATCAGTAACATGTTGGAAGTTTGCTGTTGGCATCTGCATCCATGGCATGACCAGGGACAATCCAGATGTCATATCCACTTTTAAAACTACGCGTCAGGCGGAGAACGGCTGACAGGAATGGACAGGGCCCGTCCTGACTGACAGGCATGCCCCCGGGGCATTTTATAAATTTCAGGCGGTAACCGGTTCATATCGTTTACCTCCTGCAATTTCAAGCATAAATGCATAAGGATCCGTTTTCCCTTCAAGGATCTGGCGGAAGAGGATGGGATGGCAGCCGGATACCAGAAGGGTGCCCGTTTCATGAAGGGTCACGGGAAACTGCCTCGTATCACCAGCCACATTCCAGAAAATGACCTGAGGAAGACGGCAGCCCGCCTCCCGGAAGATTTTCTTCGCGTATTCGAAGTTCGTCACATCCCCTTCTTCCATGCAGTCGTCGAATTCCATGTCTGAAATGATGTAGAGCTTTTCAGGGAGCTCTTTCTGCGGGATATGGTGTTTCACGGCAGCATTCAGAATGAGCTCGAAAACCGCTTTGAGATTTGTATTGGCGCATTCATTGAAGGTAGAAATATGGTGCAGCTTCTCTGCGAGGGTATTTCCTCTGATTTCCACCAGCTGCGGCGTTTCGGAGAAAGTGATGAACCGATTTCCGAAGGACCCTGTATTTCTTTCTGCAAAGTAAAGGGCCAGGGACTGGGCCACTGCGGCGGGCAGGGGATTCCCCCCGTTGTACATGGAGCCGGAACCGTCGATCACAGCGAGGGCATTCTGGCCGCCGGCATAGTCTTTCTGGTTATTCCAGAGGATTTCCAGGGTCCGGTTTTTTTCATACGGAGTGGGTCTCCTCCTGAAATAGTCATTGAGCAGGGGACGGATGATTTCGTAGGGAAGAAGGGTATCGGTGTGAATGAAGGCTTCCCGGTTTTCCACTTTATCCTGAAATCGGTCGTACCTCTTCCTGTCATTTTTCCTGAAGGCAGCCCTGTATTTCAATATGGCTTTCGCAGGAACTTCTTCGTAATCAAAGGTATAGTCTTTCCGGCAGAGGCGGGGTTCCAGTACGTCCAGCCGCTTCCGCAGGGCGGAAAGAGTCTTCCGGTAAGTCTTTTCATTCATACCGAAAGCTCTGGCAAGGTGCCGGGCTTTGCGGACTTTTTCCGGATCCGACGTATTGATGGAAGGAAGCCATTTGGCAAGGAGGGACAAATTTTCTTTCCCTCCTTCCAGTGCCTTTACATCACTGTCCAGCTGCTCTTTGAGAAAACAGGATGTTTCTTTGAAGAGTGGCGTATCCATGAGGACCAGCAAATCATCGTACCGCCCGTAAAAGGGAATGAGGGAGAGATTTTTACGGACCGTATCGGGCCTGTTATTACCCAGATATTCCAGGATGGTGCGGAAAAGACGGCGTTCACCCAGCCCGCCCCGGATGTCTCTTGCGTAAAAGAGGATTTTCATGGCCAGTGTGGGATTTTCCGCAAAGGCACGGATGAACCGGTCCCGGATTTCCGCGTCCGGCGCCTGCCGCATGGCTCCGGCAGAGGCAAAGAAGTCAAGGCAGCCGGAAAGGGTGGAGTGGCAGGTCTTTGCCCCGTTTTCGGTTCTTGTGACATTGGCTTCTTCCTTCATTTCGTTCCACATGGTTCCTCCTGCTTTTGACTCATCGGCGTTTCTGATGGTTTAAGGATAAAATAAAAGCACCTTTTTTTCACGGAAAAAAAGGTGCGAACTGAGGGGCTGCCAGCCGGGCCATCAGCCGAGCCATCAACTTTTAGTATCCTAAATATAGAGCAGTTCATTGGTATCATCCTCACTCTGCTTGTGGTTATTTGAATCGGGATGCGGGGTGCGGGGTGCGGGGCGCGGGAAGGTGTGCTGCTGGTGCAGCACGATTATATATGGGGAATGTACACAGGCGGGGGAAAACCATGGGCTCATGGTTTTTGTGCGCAGGGGAGGCCATTACCTATTAGCCATTAGCAGTTAGCCGATAGCCATCAGCCATTACCTATTGCTGCTTGTTCGGTCATTGGATGAGTCCGGCGGAGTCAATTGTTGAAGAACTGAATCTGCTTTTCAATCCTTTCCCTTATATTTTTCCGGATGGAATCCGGGGACAGGACTTCAATGAACCGGCCAAAGGAGAGGAGCTGGATGGTGAGATCAATTTCTTCATCCTGGTCATAAGTGAGGGTGACTTTCACGTGCTTTTTGTCCAGCTTTTCCGCTTCTTTTTTATAATGGGAGAACTGCATGAGCACCCGCTGAAGGGCGTTTCGTTCGTCGGTGATGATGAAGACAGCGTTTCTTTTCGGGGAAGGTTCATCGGGGATGGCACTGTCGGGGGCGGGATTCCCGATTTCCGTCCTGGTAATGCGGCCAAGGTTGATGGTGCGGATTTCTCCTTCTTTCAGGGCGAGGAGACGGAATTTATCGTCCGTATCGGAATATTCCAGTTTCAATGGAAGGCAGGTGCCGGAAACCGTATTTCCTTTTCCGCTGATGAATTCCAGGTGAAGAAGTTTTTTCTCTTTCAGGGCTTTCCAGATGGTGCGGAAGCGGGCCCGGTATCTTTCGTTCGTAAAAGGGTCTCCGTCCCGATAGCGGTCAAAGCAGACAATATCCTGCAGGTCAAAGAGGGGTTCTATTTCTTCAAGACCCTTCATTTCAGGTGCAAAGAGGGAGACCCGGGGATCGGAAAGCACCGCCTTCAGCCATCGTTTTTCGAGGGTGGAAAGGGGGAGGCGGGGTGCTCTTTCAAGGGGCGTATGAAGGTCATCGGCGAGGAGCGGCCATTCTTTATTTCTCAGGGCGGGGACGATGGTCATGGCGCTTTCGGGGAAGGCATTTTCCCTCGAGATGGCGTACAGGTCTTTTTCCGTCAGCTTTCCTTCTACCGAAAGGGCCAGGATCCGGGAGACCGCCTTGTAGTAGAGGCTGTATATTTCACTGAATATCATGGTTCACCTCGTAAAGGGAGGACATTTCTTTCAAATCCTGATGAATCCAGCGGAGAAGGCGTGGGTTGTCCGCGGAAAGTCTTGTGATGCGGCCGAAAAAGGTGCGGATCCAGGGCACCATTTCCAGGGAATCCATGACGTCTGCCTCAAAACGAAAGGTTTTTTCATCGATCCGGGTGACTTTCCCACAGCGCTTTTCCCGCTCCAGCCTCCTGACAATGAAATTTTCATCCGGCTCCACATGGATATCCATGGAAATATGTTCCAGCCGTCTCCGGATGACCACGCCCCACATGGGGGAAACGGTTTCCTTCCAGCGGGCAGCCAGCTCATCATAATCGGCTGCTTGATCTCCCGCAGAAATGGAACGGATATAATCGATGCGGATGGAAACCAGATTTCCCGGGGAAGTCCCGGCCAGCAGGTAATTCCGGCCGCTCCGGAGGCTCACGTACACTTTCCAGGGAATCGTGGAGAGAAGCTTTTCCGAACCGTCCCGATGGTTCACTTTCCGTATTTTGAGCCACCTTTTCTCGCGGATGGCCCCCAGAATGACGGCTGCCGTCTCGCTGTCCAGCATGTTCATGAAGGAATGATTCCGGAAAAGGAGGGGACTTTCCTCTTCGCCAAGGCGGTCTTCCATACAGCTTCCGATGACGCCCAGGAGGTTTTCCTCCGAAGCAAAGCGGAGAAGGTCCCGGCAGTCTTCAAGCCGGATTTCATCTTTGGAAATATGGTAAGTCACCTTCCGTCCTTCTTTTTCCATGACCAGAAGGCCCAGGGACGCATATTCCTTCAGCTTTTTCCGGAGCGTGGACTCATCGAAGAAAAGACCCTCATAATGGGCCAGGTACCGGTCGTAGAGAACATTTTCTATTTCCTGAAAACTATAAGACTTCCCATCGGAGAGGAAATCAAGAATCATGAAATGGAGGGTAATATCCCGGCTGGTGAAGCTCTTTGCCTTGAAGGCACGGTACAGGGGATTGTGGGTGACCCGGCTGCCTTCGGGGGAAATAAAGAGGGTTTTCCCGGTCGGGGTCTGGCGGAAAGAAACCCAGCCATCCAGGTAATTTTCGATGCGCCGCCGCTCATTGTCATAACTCCGCCCGCTTTTGGCGGAAAATTCATCCCTGGTATGGAAACCATAAACGAAAAAATCCCGCAGGTATTCGCGGATATGGTCAAAGTTTTTGATGAGTTCGCTGTATGCCATGGATGCCTCCTTATTTCTTTATTATACTATATACTTTCGGGACGGATTTTATGGTAAAATTTCTTTATACGGGAGGTAACTATGAATACTCTGAAGAAAACAATGTGCCTGGCAGCTCTGCTGCTTGGCCTTACAGGAAATACTTTGGCTGCAGAACCCTCTGCGAGCCCTGAAGAAAAACCGGCTGCGGAAGTGCAGACGGAGAAAAAATCTCCGTCGGAGACCCTTTCCGCCCCGGCCCTCGAGCTGGCATCGGCTATCGGAAATATGACTGCTGATGAAAGCGGCATGTATACCATCGACGGGCAGGGGAAATTTCCCCTGGTAGGGAAAGTCCTTGCCCACAACGTCATCTATGCGAAGAAAAATCCGACTCAGGCAAAGAGCGTGATGACCGTCACGGTAGACGGGAACCGGTCCGCCGAAAGCTATGCCTATGCGGAAGAGAGCAAAGATGGCAAAGACCTCATCATTTACATTGAAAACAATAAAAACGGCAAAGAACAGTGGCTGAAGCAGACAGTCCCCATGTCCGTCTACGAACGCGCCGGAGATGCCGGTTCCGCAGCCGTGGACAACTTCATGAAATCCGTGAAGTCCGTCAAAAAAGATTACAAGAACCAGTATGCCGTGGAATTTGACGTGTCCGGCGTCTATAAACCGGGGGACGAGAAGAAATGGGACAAATTGTCCGCCGACCAGAAGAAGACCGTGGCCGCCGTCCTTTCGGCTATTGCAAAGCAGGGATCGATTACGGCCAATGTGTCCATCGATAAAAAAGCAAACCGCATCACGAAGATGGCCCTGCCCCTGACCGATACGGTGCGCAATGTGGGAAATGCGTTCCTCGATACCCTCCAGGGAGATGAAGGGACGAAACTCCTCATGAAAGGCCTTCTGAGCCAGAGCGAAATGGACATGGAAATCACCTTCGATGCCCTTCCAAAAGATACGGACTTCACCATTCCCGAAGAAGTGAGGAAAGAGGCAAAGGAAGAGAAGAAATAGTGGTTAGACGTTAGCAGTTAGCCGTTAGCAGTTAGCCGTTAGCAGTTAGCCGTTAGCAGTTAGCCGTTAGCAGTTAGCCGTTAGCCATTAGCAGTTAGCCATTAGCAGTTAGCCGTTAGCAGCTGGCCGTTAGCAGTTGGCATTTAGTTTCTCATGGTGCGAATCGTGATTCGTGGTTCGTGAAGGCGGCAGCGCTTCAGATAGGGCGCTGCCTTTTTTATGGGAAATATAATACAGCCGGTTCACCGCCTGCCCCAGGGAACTGTACAATAATTGCACAAACTTGAATTGCTGAAATTTATAAAGTGATCAGTTCTCAGTTCATAGTTCTCAGTGAAGGAGGCCCGCATCTTTGGATGGCGGGCCATTTTTATACACAGTTCTTCTGGAAAATGTTTAAATTCTTATATAAAAAGGCCCACCACAACTGCGAACTGATTACTGATCACTGATAACTATTTTCCTAAAGTTTTTAAATAATGATTTTTGTTTATGTACACGCCCTTTTCTCTTTTTACCTATAGTATAATAGAAATAAAGAAATTGACCGTCATTCTATTTTTTATTGATAAAAACGTTTGATCCGCCAATTGAGAGCCGAAGGCCAAGTCTAAATTTGCGCCCGAAGGGCGCCACCTTCCCGACTACCCCGATACGCCCGAGCCTCCCGACAGCCCCGGTTCAAAAGCCGGTCATCCTGATGTGCGCATAAAAAGAGGCGCCTGTATTATTTCAAGGCGCCCACCTTCCCGCACCCCGCACCCCGCATCCCGCACCCCGCACCCCGATTCGGACTGGTGACTCCATCCATTATTTCCCTAAAAGGAGACAAACTGCATGGCTCCCCGCGATATATTCTATTCCATCCTCGGCCTTATGGGCGCCGTCATTTCCGGCGGCCTCTGGGCCCTCTTTTCCCATGGGTTCCGTTCCATCAACCATGTTGGGGGACTCATTGTATTTCTTCTGCTGCCCTTTCTTTTCGTCATTCCCCATACCCTGGCTCACAGGCTGCCGCTAACCTTTGTGAAATTTCTGGGCCGCCTGGGCGGGTATATTTTCTTTTATGTTTACTACGGTCTGCTCCTCCTCATTCCATGGATTCTCCTCCGTATTTCCTTTTTCTTCAAAGCCCTCCTGCCCTATAAGGAAAGCGCTCTTTCCATGTATGCCGGAGGAGCGGCCTTCCTTTTATTCCTCATCCTGGTAAGGGGCATCTGGGATGGTCATCATCCCATCGTCCGGCGGGTGAAGGTGAAAACGGAAAAAGATGTGGACGATTTCACCATCGCCTTTGTGAGCGATATCCATCTGGGACCGCATCTTGGGAAAAGCTTCGCACGGCAGATGGTGCGCCGCATCAATCATCTGAAGCCGGACCTTGTCCTCATCGGAGGGGATATCATTGACGGAGACCTGAACACGGTGCTCCGCGAAAAAAGTCTGGAAGGCTTGGCCCATTTCAAAGCGCCTCTGGGGACCTATGCGGTCTTTGGCAACCATGACCATTATGGACAGAATCTCAGGCTGGAAGGAACCATCCTGAAAGAACAAGGCATTCAGATACTTCACGGCGAATCGGAAGAACTTCGAAATGGCGCCGTCCTCACGGGAGTCATGGACTACAGCTACCATCCCGATGATTCCTTTGAAAGCTTCCCGGGAAAATTCCATATCGTCCTGGAGCATGAACCGGTGCATATGAAAGACGCCTCCCGGAAAGGGGCAGACCTGTTCCTGGCCGGTCACACCCACGGAGGCCAGTTCTGGCCGAATTCCTATTTCGTGGGGAAACATTTCCCTTTCTATTTCGGGACAAAGAAATACGGAAACCTCACCGCCATCGTGACCAGCGGCTACGGAGCCTGGGGCGCCTGCTTCCGGAATGGCCATAAACCGGAAATCGTGCTGATTGAAGTGAAAAAAGTGGAAAACAGGTAAACAAGTTTGGAATTTTCATCATAAAGAGGAGATGCTCAACTATTACACATATGTTGAAATAACGGGAATGGAAAAGTAATCAGTTCATATTGATCAGAGAAAGTTAGCCCGCATAAAATTAGAGAGCGGGCTTTTTGAATGCATTGAATTTACAAGAACAAAGTGCGAGTGAAAAATGTAATAATTACGCTAAAAGTTGTAAACAAAAATGTATTGAATTACCAAAAAGTCATCGACAAAAATGTATAATATAGAAGAAAAGTCCTAAGCAAAAGTGTATAATGAAAATAAATCAATCGGCAGGAAGAAAGGAGGAATCTTATGAAACGGTATGCTATGGAGAAGCTTCTGGAATGGAAGGACCGGCCGAACCGGAAACCGCTTCTTTTAAAGGGAGCCCGCCAGGTGGGGAAGACCTGGCTTATGAAGGAATTCGGACGGCTTTATTTCAAGAAGACTGCCTATATTTCCTTCTTTAACAACAGGACCATGAAAGCCATTTTCGATCAGGATTTTTCAATGGACCGGCTGCTCATGAGTCTCAATATTGCCAGCGGTGTGGAAATCACGCCGGGAGACACGCTCCTTATTTTTGATGAAATCCAGGAAGCGCCCCGAGCTCTGGAGACTTTGAAATTTTTCTGTGAGAATGGGCCGGAGTATCCCATCATTGCGGCCGGTTCCCTTCTCGGTGTGGCCATTCATGAGGGTATTTCCTATCCTGTAGGCAAAGTGGATGAGCTGGATCTCCATCCGTTGAATTTCAGGGAATTTCTTGACGCCATGGGAGAATCGTCACTGGTCAGGGCATTGGCGTCAGAGGACAAGAATCTATGGAATGACTGGAAAGATCGGTTCCTTTTCTGGCTCCGAAACTATTACTATGTGGGCGGTATGCCGGAAATCGTGGATTTTTTCCGTGAGCATAAAGATTATAAAGAAGTCCGGCGCCTGCAGCAGCAGATCCTTTCCCAGTATGATGGAGATTTCGGCAAACATGTGAAGGGGACGGACCTTGCCAGGCTGCGCATGGTGTGGAATGGCATTCCCCTGCAGCTGGCAAAGGAAAATAAGAAATTCTTCTTTGGGCAGATCAAAAAGGGGAGCCGCCTGAAAGACTTTGAAATTGCCATCGAATGGCTCCTGGACTGCGGGCTCATTCATAAAGTATTTCGTGTGACCAAATCTGCCATGCCGCTCAAGGCGTATGTGGACCTTACCGCATTCAAGCTCTACATGGTGGATATCGGTCTTCTGGGGGCTTTGAGTGAACTGGATGCTTTGTCCATACTGGAAGGAAATCAGATTTTTACGGAGTTCAAGGGGGCTCTCACGGAACAGTTTGTCCTCCAGCAGCTTGTCTCGGATACGGGGCTCACGCCTTATTATCTGTCCGATGAAAGCCGGATGGAGCTTGACTTCCTGGTGCAGAAGGGAAGAAATATAGTGCCCATCGAGGTGAAGGCGGAAGACAATCTCCAGGCCAAAAGCCTCAAGGTATACTGCGGGAAATATCATCCGTTCCTTGCCATTCGCACCTCCACGGCAGGCTGGAGGGAGCAGGACTGGATGGTGAATGTGCCCCTCTATGGATTGACGTCGTATCTGAAGGAAATTTAATCAAAAGAGAGGGTGTACAAAAATAGAAACCATCATTTTATAAATTTTGGGGAATATAGTTATTAGTTATCAGTTCGCAGTTGTAGTGGCCGCCTTCAGATAGTGGGAGACGGCCGTTTTATATGAAATTTATACTTTTTCAATGAGATCCGTTTATAAATCGGTCCGCTGTCTAATTTGATGCGGGACTCTTTCACCGATCACTATGAACTATGAACTGATCACTTTATAAATTTCGTCAATTCAACATATGGCGTAATTATTGTACGGCTCCTTTTTATATCAGAAAATAAGAATCGGAAGCAGGAAATATGCGTGAAACCAATAAATTCGTATATTTCTATCATTTTTCTGAATTTTTAACCCGATAAGTCATGAAATTATGGTATAATTGTCCTCATATAGAGGATATCTCAAAGGGGGAGCGTAATATGAAGACATCCATTATTTTTATCCTTGGCACCATCTTCGTGTACCTGGTGGGGATGCTTGTGATCGGGTTCCTGTGCGCGAAGAAGACGTCATCCACGTCCGACTTTTTCCTGGGCGGCCGGTCCCTTGGACCATTCGTGACGGCCATGTCGGCAGAAGCGTCGGATATGTCCAGTTACCTCATGATGGGCCTTCCGGGACTTGCTTACCTTTCCGGGGCAGCTGATGTGGGCTGGACGATTATCGGACTTTCTGCAGGCACCTATCTTTCCTGGCTCTTGGTAGCAAGGCGCATCCGCCGGTATTCCCAGGTTGTGAATGCCATCACGGTGCCCCAGTTCTTTGCGAACCGTTTCCATGATGAAAAATGTATCCTGACGGCGATTTCCGCTGTCATCATCATTATCTTCTTCATTCCTTATACGGCATCCGGCTTTGCGGGCTGCGGCAAACTTTTTGCATCCCTCTTTGGAATGGATTATATGACGGCCATGCTGATTTCCGCAGTCGTTATCGTAGGATATACGGCAACCGGAGGATTCCTGGCAGCTTCCATGACGGACCTCATCCAGAGTATCCTCATGACTACAGCTCTTTTCTTTGTCCTGGTCGTAGCAGTAATCAGTGCCGGGGGCATCGATGCAGTCATTGAAAATGCATCTCAGCTTCCGGGTTATCTTTCCATGAATGAAACCTATATCGAAGCCACCGGTGAAAGCAAACCTTACACTCCTCTTATGATCATTACGACTCTTTCCTGGGGCCTCGGTTACTTCGGCATGCCTCATTTCCTTCTCCGTTACATGGCCATCAAAGATGAAGCAAAACTGAAACTTTCCCGCCGGGTCGCTTCTACCTGGGCATTCCTGTCCATGCTGATGGTCGTATGCATCGGTATTGCAGGAAGAAAAATGTCTGTGGATGGACTCATTCCCATGCTGCACGGATCAGGAACGGAAACGGTAGTTGTTGAAATTTCCAATCTTATCGCCACTTTCGGCATCATTCCGGCCATTCTGGCAGGCATCATTCTTTCCGGCATTCTGGCCAGCGTCATGTCCACCGCCGATTCCCAGCTTCTGGCTGCGGCATCTTCCGTATCCCAGAACCTTCTTCAGGAATTCATGCACAAGGAACTTTCCCCGGGAAAGAGCATGCTGGCAGCCCGGGTGACCGTTCTTTGCATTGCCCTTCTCGGTA
Organism: Dialister sp.; assembly: GCF_036343215.1. Taxonomy (GTDB): domain Bacteria; phylum Bacillota; class Negativicutes; order Veillonellales; family Dialisteraceae; genus Dialister. The sequence continues at coordinate 2,237 of NZ_JAZASU010000004.1, read as the reverse complement.
TCCTTCTTGCCAGAGACCCGAACAGCTCTGTCTTTGGCATCGTATCCTTTGCCTGGGCCGGCTTTGGCGCCTGCTTCGGACCGGTTATGATCTGTGCTCTTTTCTGGAAACGGGCTACTCTTTCCGGTGCCATCTGCGGTATGATAACGAGCGGTATCATGGTCTTTGTATGGAAATACCTGGTGAAACCGATGGGCGGAGTTTTCGGGATTTATGAACTGCTCCCGGCTTTCCTGACCGGCCTTTTCTTCATCGTCGTTGTCAGCCTGCTGACAAAAGCTCCTGATGAATCCATAGAAAAAGAATTCAAAGAAGCGGGCGCAGGATTCTGATTTTGGGAAATATAAAAGCTGTCTCTCCTATGAGGGACAGCTTTTTTGATGAAAAAGTGGTAAGTGAAGATGGTGCGCGGCAGAAGATGGGCGCGCCTTTTCAGGTGATGTTAGCGGAGGTTTATTGCAAACAGCAATCTGGTCATATGTCAAGAGGGAAAATAAAAAAATTCCGAAGCTTTTTGTTATTGCATTCGGAATTTGGCGTATTCTAAAACTATCTCTGCGGGGGTCCCATCAAAGATTAGAGAATGATTAAATTCACTTTAGCCTTCTTGCCTTCTCCGGGGAGTACAGTTCATTATTAGCCAGCAATCTAAAAATCAACCGGACAAGTTTACGTGCTGTGAGTGCGAGGGCTCTCTTGTGTTGATGCGTCTTTGTTTGAGAAAATTTTCTATGGTATGTTTCATAGAATTCCGGACAATAATTCTTAATCTGGTTGGCAGCTTCAATCAGGTAGTATCGCAGGTAAGAATTACCCTGCTTTGCCATATGGGTATCTTCCCCTTTAAACTCAGAAGAATCATTACGTTTCCAGACTATGCCGGTATATAATGCCAGTGAGTCCTGCCTGGGGAACAGGTCAATCTTCCCTATTTCAGCAAGAATCCCTGCTGCATAGACAGGACCGATTCCGGGGATTGACTGCAATACCTCATAGGCAAGTGGATCAAAGCCACGAATCTCCTTAATTATGGCCCTATCTATCGCCTTTATTTCATCCTGTATGGCCTTGCACAGGTTGATTGAGGATGCAATAGCAATAGTCAATGCTTCGTAGGCGCAGCGGTCCAGTTTAAATGAGTTTCTGGCCGCTTTTTGCAGCAGTTCTGCCGTCTTCACGGGATCCGCAAAGCCATTCCTGCTCTTTTTGTTGAGGATGTCTACCAGTTCCTCTAACGGGGTCCTGGCTATATCCTCGGGTGAAAGGAAATCGGTCAGGGTTGACAGTCCTGTCGCTGTGAAATTGCTGTAGAATGGACGCTCATCTCCCTTCAGCATCGTTAATTCGCTGAACTTGAGATAAATATTCGACAGCATGTAGGTTTTTTCCCTGCTTAGGGTATTCACGAGATGGAGTCTCTGCCGGGTTAACCGCTGCAGACCAAGAAATTGGGCTCCGCGCCAGGGCCTGCATTGTATCTTCCCTGCACGGGCAAAATCCGCTATGGCATAAGCATCGATTTTATCGGTCTTACCTATGGTTTGACACGATCCTTTGTAGCTGCTGGTCGCCCTTGGATTCAGGATATATACCTTCGAGTCGTATACATTCAGCTCGGGAGCACAGGCCAGATTGCTTGAAAAAAGCAGGCTGTACATACCTGTGGATTCAAGTGCGATAACCAGTTTACTGAGATCTTTTCGCCTTTTCAGACAGCTGACCAGTTTCTTGATCAGCAGATCCAAGCCGGGCTGATTGTTGGTTATAGTGAATGTAGAAAACGGCCTCAAGTCATTAAATGTCATGAGAGCTACAACATTATTTCTTGAACCAACATCAATCCCGACAAACAGCGTCGATAAAGTGTCTTCCGCCTTTGTCATGATCATTCCACCACCTTTCTGGCGATAACTTTGGATTGTGACAAGGCGTATCCTGATCCTAACCGCTAACCGAATCCTCGCAAATAAGCAGTGCCCCGTAGAAGATTATGTTGCTGGAACCTCTTCTCGCCCAGGGTGCAACATCTGTGTACGCAGTATGTGACGGTTAAGGCAGGCGGCATGCTGTCGTAGTAGTCACCATAAAGGTGCCACAAGGGGGGAAAGCCGTTGCCCGGTCACAATCCATCTACCTAGATTGTAGCATCAGGATACCTTGCACAATAGAGCTTCTAATAAAGCTCAAATAGGTGTAGAAGCCATATTTCTTAGCTTCTACACCTATGATACGAGGGG
>NZ_JAZASU010000003.1:0-98925 GCF_036343215.1 Dialister sp. | reverse complement strand
GCCTTCGATGGTTCCATCATTGACGCTTCTGTGGGTGACTTCGATGCAGTCCGGAAGATTTTCATCGGAAATCGCATAGCCATGGTTCTGGCTCGTAATATAGACCCGTCCGGTGCGGAGATCCTTGACCGGATGGTTGGCGCCTCTGTGCCCGAAGGGCAGCTTGAAAGTATGGCCGCCAAGGGCGGTGGCCAGCATCTGGATACCCAGGCAGATCCCGAAAATCGGGCGAACGCCAATCAGTTTCTTAACTGTTTCTACTACATAAGGCACATCCTGGGGATCCCCCGGTCCGGGAGAGAGGAAAATGCCGTCCGGATTGCCCGCCATCAGTTCTTCTGCTGAAGTATGGGCAGGGAATACATGGACTGTGCAGTCATTGGCTGCCAGGCTGACAAGAATATTTTTCTTGAGGCCGCAGTCCAGAAGGGAAACCTGGTATTTCCCATTTCCGTAAGTATAGGGATAGGCTGTGGTGACTCTTTCCACCTGGTCATGATGGAGGGGTTTTGCCAGTTCTGCCTGAATAAATTCTTCACTTCTGTCAGCGCTCACGATGACCGCCTTCATGACGCCCTGGGTACGAACCATGCGGGTTACGGCACGGGTATCCACATTGTACAGGCAGGGCACACGATAGCGTTCAATGAAATCAGTGATCTTTTCCCTGCATTCCCAGTTGCTCGGATGTTCCGCAATCTGGTCAAGCACATAGCCCGCAGCAGCCGGCTTCCTGTTCTGCATGAAAAGGTCATTGGCCCCATAGTTGCCGATAAGCGGGTAAGTCAGGGTCAGGATCTGGCCTTCATAGGAAGGGTCGGTAAAGCATTCCTGATACCCTGTCATGCCGGTATTGAATACGAGTTCCCCCAGTCCTTCCACGGTACCGAGGAGGTCGCCTTCAAAACGGGCTCCGTTTTCCAAAACCAAGAGTCCTTTCATTTCAGCACCTTTCCTTCTTTCATAACGATTTCGCCATCCACCACAGTGAGGACTGCCTTACCCCTGAGGGTAATATCTTCAAAGGGAGTGAAAAGCGCTTTTGTATAGAGATCTTTGCCGTGAACGGTCCATTCTTTGTCCGGATCAAAAACTGTCACATCTGCCGGAGCTCCTTCTTTCAGGATGCCTCCTTCTATACCGAGCAGTTTTGCGGGGTTCACGCTCATGAGTTCCACGATTTTGTCCAGGCTGAAACCATTTTCATGGTAGAGCACGGTGAGAACTGCAGCCAGGGACGTTTCCAATCCCGCAATGCCGTTCGGCGCGCAGTTGAAAGGCACGTCTTTTTCTTCATTGCAGTGAGGCGCATGGTCCGTCATGATGGCATCGATGGTCCCATCTTTCAGGCCTTCTATGAGGGCTTTCCTGTCATCTTCCGTGCGGATTGGCGGAGCCATCTTGAAAGCAGTATTATAACCTTTCAGCCATTCATCGGTGAAATACAGATGCTGGGCTGTGACCTCGGTGGAGCAGTTCACGCCTTTTTTCTTTGCTTCCCGGATCAGGTCCACTGCCTTTCCGCTGGAAACATGGGCGATGTGGATATGGCAGCCCGTCAGCTCGGAGAGGAGAAGATCCCTGGCTACGGCGATATTTTCACCTGCTGCCGGACGGCCGGTGACACCCAGACGGTAGGAAACTTTTCCTTCATTTATGAAGCCCTGGGCGCACATGGTCATATCTTCCGCATGGTCGATGACCATTTTGTGGAGCATATCCGCATATTCCATGGCTCTTCTCATGAAATTGGCATTTTCCACATAGTGTCCGTCATCAGAGAATGCCACAGCTCCTTCAGCTGCCATGTCTCCCATTTCGGAGAGCTGTTTTCCTTCCAGATTTTTGGAAACAGAACCGATGACGCTGACTTTGACTACGCCCACATCTTCTGACCGTTTCAATACATCCCGGAGAACAGCCGCGTTATCAATGACCGGCTTTGTATTGGCCATAGTTGCCACATGGGTAATTCCCCCTGCGGCAGCAGCCTGAGTCCCAGTGTGGATATCTTCTTTAGCTTCCTGCCCCGGTTCACGGAGATGGACGTGCATATCGATGAGTCCCGGAGTCACAATGAGACCTTTGGCATCAAAAACTTCCATTTCACCCGATGCAGGAATATCTTGTTCAATTTTTCTGATAACCCCGTTTTCGATGAGGATATCTGCGATTTCATGCTGTTTTCTGGCCGGATTGACCACCGTGCCGTTTTTAATTAAGAGCATCAATGTCTTTACCCTCCGTCAGTGTCAAATATTCAAGAGCCATGCGTACGGCTACGCCGTTCCTGACTTCTTCCTGAATCCAGGACTTTTCGTCATAGGCCACGTCGAAACCGATTTCAATTCCCCGGTTCATGGGGCCGGGATGAATAACGGCCACGTCCGGTTTGCAGAGAGCCAGCCGTTTTTTATTGATGCCGAAGAGCCTTGCATATTCTCTGGTGGTAGGGATAAAACCTGCAGCCGCCCTTTCAAGCTGTATACGGAGAATATTGATAGCATCTGCATCTTTCAGTGCATCTTCCAGATTGTCATCCACAATGCAGCCCATATCTTCCAGTTCTTTTGGCACCAGGGTTCTAGGTCCCACGAGGTGAACTTCCGCCCCCAGTTTGGAGAAGCCGTAAATATCGCTTCTTGCTACCCTGGAATGAAGGATATCGCCGATAATGACATATTTCATGCCTTTAATCTTCTTGCCCGCTTCCTTCATGGTAAAGAGTTCCAGAAGTGCCTGGCTCGGATGGGCATGGGCACCGTCGCCTGCATTGAGGACAATCGGAACCTTCACTTTCGGGCTCATCACTTTGGATGCAAAAAGAGCGGCCCCCTCTGACGAATCACGAATAATCACTGCATCCACTCCCATTGCGGAAACGGTAAGCAATGTATCTCGCATGCTTTCACCTTTCGTCATCGAGCTGCCGCTCTTTGTGATATTGATAACATCGGCTCCCAAATACTTACCGGCAAGCTCGAATGAACTACGGGTTCTGGTAGATGCTTCGGAAAACACTGTTACAATGGATTTCCCTTTAAGAAAATCTTTTTTCTTGTTCTTGGATAGCACAATCTTTTTCATCTGTGCTGCTACGTCAAGGATCCGTTCGATTTCTTCGGCTGAAAAATCTTCCAGTCCAAGAACGGAACGGCCCTTAAGTGAAATCGCGCTCATACCGGCCTCCTGTTTTTAATACAAATAAGTTATCTCTATAATCATAAAAGGTACAGTGTACTTTTTCAATAGTAATTATATTAATTTTATATTACATAAATTTTACGCTCAGGCCTTGTTATTTTCAATCACGGGGCAGGAAATACTATCTCCGCAGGAAAGGCGGACTGCCGTTTCAATGACATGGGCAAACGCTTTCGGTATTTCTTTTTTCGTCAGCCTTTCGCCCAGAGCCCTGCCGATGATGACCCCTTTATTTCCATAGAGCCAGGCAAAATAATAAAATTCCAGAGCTTCCTGATTCCTGGGGTTGATATTTTTGAGTTTTACCGGAGGATAGTAACCTTTCGGCAGACCAAGCTTTGCTCCGGCTTTTTTGATAAGTGCCGTATTGACCGCATCTCCCGCATCTTCCACATCACCAATCACTGCGTCGAGAATTTTGCGGTTCCGGGCTGAGAGGCATGCTTTCACCACGTCCATTTCATAGCAGATATAGTCCGTAAAGAAAACATAGGGCGAATTGTTTTTCCCACCGATCACGTCCCGGTCATAGAGGCATACGGCAGGGATATGGAAACGGCGCACCAGCTGGGCAATTTTGGAAATAGAACTTTCCCCTCTCGCATTGATGAGGCAGATGCCATGATAATCAAAATTAACGCCCAGGGTCCTTGCGAAATAGCCGAAGGACCCGTATTCCGTTTCCCCTTCCACCAGGATGGTGCATTTGGAATAAAGGGCTTCCTTCACTTCCGGGAAATGCATGATCAGGTGTTTTTCTATTTCCCTGTCAAAATGGAAAGACGCGCCGCAGGCGGCCTGGACTTTCTTCTTATCATCCCAGTAAATGCGGATGATCTGACGGTAATCATTGACCAGGGCATCGGTGGAATGGGTCACCACGAAAAGCTGGCCATTGAGACCGTCCACTCCCAGCATGGTCTTTACCATTTTCAGGAAGAACGGTTCCTCATTGCCCAGGATGGAACGGCAGAAGGCAAGCATGGCCCGCTGCAGGTAGGGATGAAGGTGAAGTTCCGGTTCATCGATGCTGACCGTCACCGGCAGGTATCTCCTGCCCTTTTTATCGTTAATCACCATATTTTCAAAGGAAATAGCCCGGCTTTCCTTTTTCTTCAACATTTTGATGAGGAGGGAAATGCCCACTGCAATCATGAGCTTCATAGTGGAGTCATAAGAGGAACCTACCGTAAAGCTCTGGAAAATCTCGCTCATCAGCATAAGGGCCGCTTTATGGGAATCATTGTCCGGCAAATCGAGATGAAAGCCGCGCTCATTGAGGAGCGTTTCCACTTCCTTCACATGATCCGGTGCGGCCATGTAATTTTCAATGATGGAAAGGGTCTTCATCATTTCCCCTTCAGAAAGCATATTTCTCGGCACTTCATCCAGCTTGAAATCCATGTAGAAAAGGCAGCGCACATATTCCAGGGGAAGCTCCCTGCCATCGTCTTTATTGTAAAGGCGGGGCACTACCTCCCGGATATGCTGGGCAAGCTCCAGATGAAGGGTCTCATCCAGACCGTTATCAGAGGAAGAAAGGGTCATTTGAACGCGGATGGGTTCATCGGGATTGAGAAAATCATTTTCCCGGAAACCGAAGCCGTGGGTCACGTCTTTCAAAAGAGTGAGGAAATTGCTTTTCCCGATATTATTATCCCCTACGATGTAATTCACCCGGTCATCAAAGTGAAATTCCACATGCCGGAAAGTACGATAATTTTCAACGACCATATGAGAAATAAACACGGTCATCCCTCCTTTCCTCTCTCTGCTTTATATTTATTATATCATGACTGTTATTTACTTTTTGATCCGATTTAGCAGAAAATGAAAACAGCCTGCTTTCAGGTCAGGCTGTTTTTCAGATTCACTTTTCAGATTATTCTTTTTCAAATGGATCGTCTTCCGGGTTCCGGTTGTTCAGAATCTGGTCCAGGGTCTTCATGGGACACATGGAGCCGCACATGGTGCAGGTGGCTTCATCTTCAGGAATGGAGCTTTCCCGGTAACGTCTTGCTTTTTCAGGATCGATAGCAAGGGGAATCATGGATTTGAAATCCACTTTTCTTCTGGCCCAGCTCATTTTTTCATCCCAGAGGGCTGCGCCTTTGACACCTTTGGCAAGGTCAGCGGCATGGCAGGCAATTTTGGAGGCTACGATGCCTTCATGGACGTCATTCAGGTCCGGCAGACGGAGATGTTCGGCCGGGGTGACATAGCAGAGGAAATCAGCTCCTGCAGAAGCAGAAAGGGCTCCCCCGATAGCTGCAGTAATATGGTCATAGCCTGGTGCCACGTCGGTCACAATCGGTCCTAAAACATAAAGCGGTGCGCCATGGGTCAGTTTTTTTGCCACTTCCACATTCATGCGGACGTCGGAAATGGGCATATGGCCTGGGCCTTCCACCATGACCTGGACTCCGGCTTTTCTGGCACGGACGACTAGTTCTCCCAGATTGATAAGTTCGGAAATCTGGATGGCATCAGTGGAATCATGTCCGCTTCCGCTCCGGCAGCCATCCCCCAGGGACAGGGTGACATCATATTTCCTTAGAAGTTCCATGAGCCGGTCAAACTGTTCATAGAAAGGATTTTCTTTCCCATGCATGTACATCCAGGCAAAAAGGATGGAGCCGCCGCGGGAGACAAGGTTCGTGATTCTCTTATTTCTCATGATATGCTTTGCCGTTTCCCGGTTCAGGCCTGCATGAATGGTCATGAAGTCCACGCCGTCCCTGGCATGTTTTTCAACTACGGAAAAGAGATCATCCGCCGTCATATCTTTGAGTCCTTTGTGAAGGACCCCTTTGACGTCATACATGGGAACGGTGCCGATGGAGGCAGGGCTGTTCTTTACCAGCCACTGACGGAAGGGTGCCGTTTCGCCAAAGCAGGAAAGGTCCATAATGGCTTCGGCTCCCATTTCCCAGGCCATTTTTGCCTTGGCCTGTTCCGTGTCATAGTTGCAGACATCGGAGGAAATGCCAAGATTCACGTTCATTTTCGTACGAAGGCCTTTGCCAATGGCATAGGGATGAAGGGACGTATGGTAAATATTGGCGGGAAGGACGATGGTCCCTTCCGCTATCCCTTCCCTGATGAATTCTGCTGATACCCCTTCGTCCAGGGCAGCTGCACTCATTTCTTTTGTGATGATTCCGTTTCTTGCCGCTTCCAGCTGTGTCATAGTTTCCTCCAGTAAAAAAAGCCTGCTTCTGCAGGCTTTGAACAATCCCATAAGCTTCCTTACGTCGGTATGAACCGCATCAAGTTCAAAGGGTCGGTTTCCCTCTCAGTCATAAGACTCCCCCAGCATGAATTTATTATAGCACGAGGAGACAAAGGGCTCCACGATTTTTATTCAGGCAATAAAAAAGTTGAAACCGAAGTTTCAACTGATGGTTCAAATGGTGCCGAGGACCGGAATCGAACCGGTACGAATCTCACGATTCGAGGGATTTTAAGTCCCTTGCGTCTGCCAGTTCCGCCACCCCGGCAGGTTTATATATGAAGACTGTTATAGGTAAAATATGGAGGCGGCACCCAGAATCGAACTGGGGATAAAGGTTTTGCAGACCTCTGCCTTACCGCTTGGCTATGCCGCCATATGGAGCGGAAAACGGGACTCGAACCCGCGACCCCAACCTTGGCAAGGTTGTGCTCTACCACTGAGCTACTTCCGCACTGGCGACCCGGATCAGATTTGAACTGACGATCTCCGCCGTGACAGGGCGGCATGTTAGACCACTACACCACCGGGCCGCACGTAAGTTACTTGAATAGTATATCCATTTTCGCCCCTTTTGTCAAGGGATGGAAAAAAATCATGGAAATGCCGACAGAATCGGGGAAATCTGGTTTTTATGAAATAAAGAATTCGTAAAATGTTTCAAATTCAGCTGGAAAACCCGATCAATCTCCATAGAAATTCCTATCATGGGATCCTGTGACAGGCTGCCGGGGTTTGAACCGGACGGAGATTTTGAAATTTCCTCAAAGGAAATAGGACTTTACTCTTCCATTTCCTCGAGGGCCCATTCCACTTCGGAAAGGGGAATCCTTTCCTGCTCCAGCCGCCAGCCATGGTCATGGACTTCTTTCCAGGCCATTTTTTCGGATACCGTGAGGTTGTCCGGAATGGATGCGGTATTTCCCGTATCTTTGATGGAAGGATCCACGAAGGAAAGAAGGATATCCCGGTCCATCAGGAAAGATTTCACATGGGGAATCAGATGACGAAGAGCACTTAAGATATTGAATCCGTCGGAATCGAGGTCGCCCCAGTAATAGACTTCTTTGCCTTTAAGCCAGGGAGCCTTTCTGGCAAGCTCCAGCACCCCGTAACCCATGCCGAAAAGGATGAGACTGTCTCTGCAGTCGGGAAACGTATAGCCGTTCACTTTGTTCTCCGTGATGAAAATCCGTTTCTGGGGCGGATTGAAATCTTTGACTTCGTCATTGGAGAGGAAAAATTTTCTCATTCCAAAGAATGTGATGGAGGGATCCAGGCTGCGGGCGCAGATATCGGGCACAGGGACGGCTTTGACGAAGAAATGCCGTTTCATTTCGTCATTATTCTCTACAGGCCTCTCGGGGAAAAGACTGTTCCAGAGGGTGCGGAGAAGGAAGCTGTGATTTTCAAGGAATTTCGTATCCACCCCGGGAATGGAAGCCTCCCGCAGATACTGATGAGTTCCTTCATCCTTTTCGAGATACTCCGCTATGGCAAAGCAGAGGGGATAAAAATCTTCTTCCCTGATCCGAACGTAATAATGAATGAACCAGTCCCGAAGTTTTGGATTCTTTGTTTCCACCTCTTTGAGACGGCCGAGAAATTCATTTTTCTCCTTTTTCATGCGCAGAAGGGCAAACCCGTCTTCTGCCGTATCTATAAAAACGCGGACCGGCAGGGTCTGGCGGCCGAAGGTTTTCGTGTTTTTCCTTCCCTCGTCAATGCGCCAGAGGGGACGAATGCCGTCTTTCACAGGGTTTCTCCAGTAATCGGACCAGGAAAGGAGGCTCCCCCAGTCATCTTCTGTTTCTTCCGGTCTTTTCAGGACCATGCGGAGCCAAGGGCCCTCTTCCTCCGTGACGAGACCTTCATAGAGGCTTCCTTTCTCCTCCTGTTTTTTCAGTTTTTTGAGAAGTTCCCCATCATACTGTCTTCTTCTCATGAGCAAGGAATTCCTTTCTGTATTCGCCGACTGTCATATTGCGAAGTTCGGACTGTCTCATTTCATTCTGGCTCACATAGCCCAGATTGGAAATAAAGGGTTCAATGACAGGAATCTTGGCCAGCGGGGTCACCACGAGAAGCTGGAGTCCCATCTTCCGGAAAAGGGAAAGACCGAATCTCGCTGATTCATCAGAGCTCTTGAGGAAGGCTTCGTCGATAACGGTAAAGCGGAAAGTGGGCAGTCTTCCGCTGCCTTCAATGCCAAAGCTGTAGACAAAGGAGGCAGCCAGGATGGTATAGGCCAGTTTTTCCTTCTGTCCCCCGGACTTGCCGGAGGAATCGGTATAATGCTCGAATTCCTCCCCTTCCGAGCCGTCGGAGCGGCGGATCCGTTCCGATACGGCAAAGGTAAACCAGTTTCGTACGTCCGTGACGAACCGGGTCCACCTCGTATCATCTTCCGCAAAGCCCGGCCGGCTGGCGCTGAAGCGGTCCAGGATTTTTTCTATTTCCAGGAATTTTTCCTCATTGTAATTGTCTTCGGTGCCATAGACGGCGCTGTCCGTGCATTTGCGGAGTTCCTGCCGGAACGTCCTGATTTCCTGATTCGTGGTCTCGAGGCATTCGATTTTGATGTAATGGCCTTCGTTATAGTCCGTATCATAAAGAGAATGGTTGATTTCGTCGATTTTCCCGGTAATCGTATCTCTTGTGCCCAGAAGTTTCGACTGGAAAATGGCCATGTCCTGGATCGTGTTTTCACGAAGCCGTTTTTTAAATTTCGGAAGAAGTTTAGGCAGATCGTCTTCCTTAATCCGCCGGAATATTTCTTTGTACTCATTCCGGTTGGCCCCGTTCATTTCGGTGGTCAGGTTCGGATCCGACTCATTGTGCTCGGTGAGGTAGCGGAGGTACTGATTCATTCTCTTCATGGTTTCCTCGGTATGAAGTTTTTCTTCCGCCTCGTTCTTACTCCTGTTTTCACGAATCCATTTCCCGTACTGTCCTGTCTTGTCGCCCATGGATTTCAGGGTGAAGAAACCTTTCCCGATGATGTCCTGCCGGTGTTCATCCAGAAGGGCAAAGGCCTTTGTCTGAACGATTTCCGGCGTCTTGGAGAGAATGGTTTCCACCACTTTCTTCCTGGCCTCGTGAGTTTCAATCTGATTCAGGATCCTGCCTTTTTCGCTGCGGGCTTCGTCCATGGTGTGCCGGTTTTCAGCGAGTTCTTTCTGCAGTTTCTTGATTTCCACTTCCAGACGGGAAAGGACGTTGTCATTGGCAGTGAGGCTCTTAATGAGCGATTTCTGCTCTGCCACCCGTTTTTCAAAAGAATGCTGGTCGATGTCTTTGAAGTTATCCGTTTTGAGAAGGGATTCCGCTGCATTCATCCTGCCGATGCAGAGGTCTCTTGCCCCTTTCAGCTTCTGTACTTCGGCGGCCGCTTTTTCACGGTCTTTCGCAAGGGCAGCCAGTTCTTTCGTGATGAGGACGATTTTCTCTTTATTGGAAAATCCCAGCACATAATGACGACGGTCATCAATGCGGTACCGGTCATCCTTCTTATGTCTTCTCCCCTGGGATTTGATCTGGCCTTCCGGGGAAATGGCAAAGGGAGCTTCAGAGAATTCCCCGGCCGTATCGGCGCAGATATGGTCAAACCGGTGATAAAGTTCCGATGCCAGCCAGGCGGCATAGGGAGAATCTTTTTTAATATTGAGTTTCCGGGCCGCTGCCTTTTCAGGAAGATCTGCCATGGCTACGGGTCTTGTATATTCGTCTACCCGGTAGTAAACGATGCGCTGTTTCAGGAAATGATGCTCCATCCAGCCAATGACTTTTCCATAAAGGGACTCCGGCACCAGCATGGATACGCCGAATTCAGAAAGGAGACGTTCCAGGGCCCCCTCCCATTTCTGCTGGGACGGCTTCACTTCCATAATTTCCCCGGCAAAGGGCATATCACTTTCCGGCACCACGAGATCCATGGCCAGCTGATGACGGATTTCAATGAATCTTTCAGGAATATTGGAATCCCGTTTTTTCAAAGATTCCAGTTCACTCCTGTCCTGGCCTATTTTTTCTACGATATCCCTTTCCCGGCTGTCGGCTTCAAATTTCTTCTCATCCAGCCGGTCATAGTCGTTTTTCAGTTTTTCAGACAGTTTTTCCGCCTGTTTCCTGATATCCATGAATTCATCCAGGCTTTCCGGAAGGGACAGGCCGATTTTCTCTGCCAGCAGGCGGAAAGCGGAAGCATTTCTTGTCACCAGGCGAAGGTCCTTTTCATAGGCCGACAGGTCCCTTTTGGCGCTGTCCAGACGGGCGCCGCCATTTTCCCACATTTCCTTTTTCTTGTTATCCATATCGTTGGAAATATGGATGGAATCTTCTTCCAGCGATGTAAGGCGGCGGTTGATGTCATTTTCCAGACGATGGCATTTCTCCAGTTCTTCATCCAGCAGTTTTTTCTCTTCCCTGGCCAGATAGGATTCGGTCCCTTCGGCCATGAGGTCATACTGCTGCCCTTTCAGGATGCATTCATCCACTTTGGCAGAGGCATCGATTAAAGGTGCCAGGATATCCATTTTCTCCCGGTCCCGCACGATGGCATCATGAATGCTCTTCAGATCATGGAAACGGGTTAGAAGGTGCTGGATATTGTTTTCCATCTCATTCATATCCACTTCGCCCAGCATGTTTTTGCGGACGAAATCGGTGATGCCGTTCACTTTTTTCATGGAAACGGTCTGCTGGAAAAGGTCCAGCGCATTATCCTGGACGATGCCGAAAAGGGATTTGAATTTCACCGCATAGCTGCTGTATTCATTGAACAGGTGGACGCCATATTCTTTTTTCAGTTTCTTCTTCAGGTCCGTGATATTCTTGCCGAAATTGCCGAAATTTTTCTTTATGGAAAGATTCCGTTCCGCTGCCACATAGAAACGGGAAGGTTTGTCGCTCCCCGGGGTGAAATAAAAGACCTGGGCCAGGGTCACCCGGGTGTCATTCATGTCATCTCCAAACACTCCGAGGATGACGGAATACTGGTTTTTATCGCGGAGGGCCACCGGTTCTTCCACCCCTTCCGCATTGTTTCTCTTCGCATAATAGCCGCGAACATAGGAGTTGAGGGATCTTTCACGGCTGCTGGAGTCAGCGGCCTTATTGTAGGTGATTTTCTGCTGGGGAATGAGGAGCGTCAGGATGGCATCGACCAGGGTGGATTTCCCGGAACCGATTTCACCGGTGAGAAGGGAAGTCTCTCCGCCCAGCTCAAAAGGCCATACCGCGCCATCAAAAGTGCCCCAGTTGTACACTTCCAGCCTTTTCATGCGGAAACCCGCCTGTACATCGCCTCTCCGGGAAGCAGGATTAAACAGGTTCATCTTTCTTATCCTCCTCTTCCGTTTCCTTCATGGAAATACCATTTTCTTCCATGTATCGTTCCATTTCCCTGTTAAAGCCGGACAGCCATTCCGCATCCACCAGACGGCGCAGGATGGGCTGTACTTCAAATTCCTCCTCGTTGTCCTTAACGGGCATCAGGATTTTCATTTCCAGGGCTTTGGAAATACAGCGGTCGATGGAATTCGTAAATTTCACTTCATCCGTGACTTCCGGGAAATAGGGCTTCATGCGGCGGACCATGTCTTCTTCCCGCACCACCAGATTTCCTTCTCCCGTGGCACTGTCGTATTCATTGATTTCGTTCCGGAGGAGCACTAGAAAAAGGCTCATGCGGAAAGAGAGGGGCTGGCGCTTCACCAGGTGGGGCAGTTCATCCCCGTCATTCTGCTTCAGGAACGCATAGCCCCCATCCTCATCAATGACCAGGGAGAGACCGATTTTTGCCATGTACTCATCGATAAGGTACTGTTTGCTCATGATGGTATTCCATATTTCCGCATTCCCATTTTTCATGACGATTCCGGAAAGCAGGCTGATCAGGGTTGTCGAAAATAGAGTCTCCGTTTTATCCATTCATATTCTCCCTTTTAAACAGGATCCGTTCCATCAGCACGAAACGGCTGCGGCCATCGATTCCCGTGAAAAATATCCGGTCCTTTACGGGCAGGAACTGGTGATTTTCTTTCTTTGCGATTTCCAGATAGGCCAGAAGCTCCAGGAGCCCCTTCTCCAGGGGATAGGCATCGAGCACTTCCTTCAGCGTCACCTGACGCCTGGTTTCCAGCAAATCCTCTATATGCTGGCGGAGAAGCGGCTTATCGATATAAACCTGATTGAAAATGGCTTCCAGGCTTCCGGAATACGTTCCTTCTTTGAGCGCATGGGCATCCAGTTCCATTTTCACCGGGGGCATATGGAGAGTCCTTTCCATGGGAAGGTACACCGTGGGCGCCGCGTCATTGAGAAACATGAAGTCTTTCTCCTTCGGTTCGAAGCCTTTCATGGCCAGCGCTTTTTTCTCCACCCCTTTGATCTGGAAATAAATATTTTTCTTTTCCTGCAGATTGTTTTCATTGACGTACCAGCTGATCTGCTCGGAAAGTTTGGCTATCGTTTCCTGCACGTCTTCCGCCCCGTCCACCCAGGCTGAACGGATATGAAGGGCATCGTAGCGGTTCGTCTCCCGGGCAAGGGCTTTCAGCCTGAGGATTTTCTTCATGGTTTCGTCAAAATCCTGCTGCTGGGAAAAAGCCATGAGATAGTCGAAGAAGGCATGGAAGCTCTTTCCCTGCTCTGATTCCTCAATAATTTCGCGGTCCGCGATGAACTGCTCCAGAAGGGCTCCCTTGCCATGTTCCCATTCGTTCACTTCATCCCGGAATTCCATATAAATCTGCTGGAATTTATCTTTCACTTCACGGAAATCGGACAGGATGCCATTGGCAATATCCACGGCTTCCATGAATCGTTCTTTAATCTGTACGTCGTCCAGGACATCCACTTTGCCGCCCTTTTTTAGAAGGGCGATTTTATTTTCAATTTCTTCCTTCTGTGCCTCCAGATATTCCAGTCTTGCTTTCTTTGACGGATTGGCCTGGTGCTCGATTTCATGGAGCAGGTGGAAGAAAGTATGAAGTCTGGATTCGGTGCCGATGAAAGACCGGCTCTTGAGGCTCTCCAGCCATTCCACCGCTTTCTGGGCCGGCGCAGTCAGGTCATAGCAGGTAACCCGGTTCTGATAAAACCGCCGAAGCCAGCGATGATCGCCGTCGGACCATTTCCGAAGGTAAAAACGTGCCTCATCAGATAAGCTTTCCTCAGGTGGTATTTCTTCCTTCATAAAGCTGTGCTTTTCCTCTAGGAAGGCACGCATATCCAGGACCAGCCGGGCCTCGGGAAGATTTCTCACATTATTTTCAAGTAATTCATGATATAAAAATGCGCAGCAGAAAGGGGCATCGTCTGATGCCAGCAGTTTCCAGGAAGGACTGTTTCCCCGGAGGAGGGCCAGATTTTCCTGCGTCATGAATTCATCTTTAGCCATAAGATCACCTGTAATCAGAAATTGGAGGGGAAGGAATCGGATTTCACCGTTTCTCCCACCGGGACAGTAAAGAAATCGTCATCAAACTGCTCTCTTGCCATCTTGCGGAGAACGCCGTAATGTCCGGGTACGATATGAAGCTCTCCTTCCACCAGTCTGACGAGAGGAATAATGTATTCCTTTACCGGTTCGATATCGTAGCAGCCGGTATCGATGATATAGAAATCATGAATCACGGAGTACAGCTTCATGAGGTACATTCTTGCTTTGGTTTCGCCCATTTTCTGTTTCAGCTTATCAAAGTCGATATCCGATTCCTTCATGAATTCCATCCATCCTTCCGTGAGGAAGACGCCCATCATGTCCCGTTTCAGGTCTTTCAGGGAATCCCCGGAAAGGAGAATGTCCAGGCAGTCTCTTGTTTTCGGATAAATGAGGGGAGCCGTGGTGGCTTTGATTCCAATATTTCCACCCCCGCAGCCCGTCGTGCAGACTACGATCCTGTCAATATTATAGAAATGATCCACCGCATTCTGTACATAGTGATGGAGGGCCTTCGGGTCCCGGTGAAGTCCGGGAGGCATGAAATAGACGACTGCCTTTGAATTTTCTTCCTTCATTGCTTCTTTCAGTTCAACCCCAAGAGTGGGGCACGCAAGAATCACGGTACCAGCCATAGTTACACCTCTAAAACATATAAAGAACAGCAATCCACATGAGGGCAGTCACGGCCGCTCCCAGAAAAATCACCATGTACGGACTGTCCTTTTCCTTCTTTCCCAAAACGGAATGCCAGGACCAGAGGGTCATGAGAAGCCCCAGAGCAAGAAATATGAAATTGAGCTCCATGCGGCGCCTCCTGTATATAATTTACCTATTTTATTTTGACACATAAAGAATCATTTGTAAAAGGAAAAGACCGTAACCATGAAAAAATCGTGAGACCGGAGTCTCACGATTTCAAAAAGATTTCACCGTTTCATGCAGTGCGCTTTTTTCAGAAGCTCCGCATTGATTTTCTTTCCTGTCGCCGTCATGGCAAGGCCGGCGCGGCTCGTTTCCTTCAGTTCCACCGGAAGCCTTCGTCCGATATCTCCCATGGCTTCAATGACTTCATCTGCAGGGATCACGCTTTTTATCCCGTTCATGGCCATATCGACAGCTGTCATGGCATGGACGGCATGAAAAGCGTTCCGCTTCACACAGGGCACTTCCACCAGTCCTCCCACGGGATCACAGGCAAGGCCAAGGATATTTTTCAAAGCCAGGGCAAAGGCATTGGCCATTTCTTCATTGCTCCCCCGCAGCAAATCGACTCCTGCCGCCGCAGCCATGGCACAGGCTGTCCCGCATTCTGCCTGACATCCCCCTACGGCTCCGGCAATTGATGCTTTTTCTGCAACCACTTTGCCAAAACCGGCAGCGGTAAAGAGTGCACGGGTCAGTTCGTCATCGCTGCAGTGACTTTCTTCTCCCACTGCCAGGATGACGGCAGGAAGGATTCCGCAGGAACCCGCCGTAGGACAGGCCACGATTCTGTACATTTTCGCATTGGCTTCGGCAATGGCCAGGGCATAGGAAGCTGCCTTTCGATTGATGGGGCTCAAAAACCGGAGGCTCCCGTTATACAGTCTCGATGCGTCGCCGCCCACCAGGCCGCTTGCTGATTTGCCCGTATCCGTGAGCCCTTTTTTGATGGATTCCCGAAAAACGGGAAGCATCCTCTTCATACGGCTCCAGACGGCTTCCGCGCTGCTCCCCGATTCTTCCGCCTCTATCCGGCAGGCAATGATGCCCGGGGAAACGCTGTCCCGGTCTGCCATGATCAGGAGTTCTTCCAGGCTGTGATAAGTTTCTACCATGATGACCTCCTCAAATCAGATCCAGTGACAGG
The DNA here is from genome assembly GCF_036343215.1 of Dialister sp. Classification (GTDB taxonomy): domain Bacteria; phylum Bacillota; class Negativicutes; order Veillonellales; family Dialisteraceae; genus Dialister. The sequence goes on along the minus strand of NZ_JAZASU010000003.1, from coordinate 83,193 downwards.
GTGGAAATAATATTGCTGTTTGTATTTTTTATTTCCTCACAGAGGGCTTTGGAAATATGGCGGTCCGTATGGATGATCATGACGGCCTCATCATTCTTGTTCCTGAGAAAGAGCCGCATGGTGGTAATATTGATATGTTCTTTTGCAAAAACAGCGGTCACATCGGCCACGATTCCCGGAACGTCATGATGCCTGGTGAGGAAAGAATATTCTTCTCCCGTTATTTCCACATCATAGCCGTCAATGGACGTAATGAGGATTCGTCCTCCCCCAAGAGAGCGGCCGACGACGGTGACCGATTTGCCGGATATGCCGGTTTCTTCAATTTTTGCCACATTGGGGTGACCCATATCTTCATCGGAAAAAGCAAACTGTATGGAAATCCCCTGCTCTTCCGCAAGATGAATGGAATCCCGTATCCGGGTATCATCGGGCGTACAGCCCATGAGGCCGGCCACCAGGGCGCGATCCGTACCATGACCCCTCCCGGTCTTTGCAAATGATCCATAGAGAGTGATTTTTGCTTTTTTCACCGGTTCCCCAAGGATTCGTCTTGCTGCCAGGCCGATACGGGCAGCTCCCGCCGTATGGGAGCTGGAAGGTCCGATCATGACGGGACCGATGATGTCAAAAAGGCCCATATTCTTTTCCTTTCTCAAAATAAAAATCTGCCGCAAGCGGCAGATTTTGCCTCAACGTGAATGGCTTTCGCCTATCCATCATCGAATGGTTATGAAATTATTTCACTTCTACAATTATACCAGTTTACATCCAGTGACTCAAATCAAAGTCTTCCCCGATGGTTTCGCGGATGCAGATCTTGGCGATATACATGCCCATAAGGGTGAGGGAGGACCGGCGGATCATGCTGGTATCCCAGATATCCTGCAGTCTGGAAAGGTCCGGAGAAATTTTGTCCAGGATGGATGCCATTTCTTTCCTGTCATAGGGAACCGGTCTCGATTCCAGGATGGCCAGAAGATTTCTCCTTGTCAATTCATCGTCCATGCCCATATCGTCAAGAAGTCCGGAAAGGGAAGATTCGTCCACTGCCGCCGGTTTCATATAGGAATTATACAGGCTCGCCACAAGGGTTCCTTCCGGCCAGTCTTTGTACAGGGAGATAAGTTCTGCTTTCATACAGCCCCGGAAGGAGAAAATGAGGGGATAGGAATCATGGAGTACCTGTCCGAAGGGAATATCCTTGTTCTCCAGGGATACGCAGTGCAGGTATTCCAGCTGCTGATAACCCGTGTATTCGTCAGGAAGTTTATTCAGGAAGGGAGTGATGTATTTTTCCGTATATTTTTTAAGGTGCTCTCCGTCCACATTGTCCGTATTTCTGGAATAATGGAAAATGAGGAGCAGGGAAAGGGCATGGAATTCGCTTTCTTCCATGCGGGGCATGGCTTTCAGGGCATCATAGGCAAGGATCGTCTTCGTATCGGAACGGCTGCCATGAGCCACATCGGAAAAAGCATCCGTCACCATTTCCATGACTACGGGGGTCGGCATCATCACATAGGTCCGCTGGGCATTCTGCAGGGCTTCCTGGACCATAATATGAGTCAGCGTATCTACGGCTTCTTTCCCTGACATATGGAGTCCTTCGATCAGGTGTCTTGTCACTTTCCGTGTATCCTGCTCAACCGTCGTTGAAACGGCGCCGTAACGGTTCAGGAAGTGACGGATGAAATATTCTTCCAGCGTGGGAAGATCCGGCATGGAGGAAAGAATACGGGGTTCCGGTTCCGCCGGAAATGGCCCGGTGGCCGCATTGGAGGAGAAGGCGTCGGCCGATTTGGATTCGCCGAAATCTTCTCTTGTAAACACTTTCGTTTTTTCATTATCCTCCGGTTCGGAAGATTTTTCCTGGTGATGAGGCACATGGATGATACGGGTGGCCTCATCCACAACCGGCTTCTTCGGCTCTTCTCTTTTTGCCTTCCGGGGACGGGGGATTTCCATCGTCGGTTCATCAGATGGCATTCCTTCCGCTTTTTCCCTTTTCGGCAGACCGCAGATCACGAGGTAGGATAAAATCATAAACAGCAGCGCCACGGCTGCCAGAACAAGATACGGTAATATAACCATGAAATCTCCTGTTTTAAAAATATACACAAAATTCAGTACTATGGTATCATATTTCTAAAATGACTTCAATGATTCATTCCCTGCCCATGAAATAAAATATAGTGGAGGCTCCCATGGAAATTCTTCCTCTCTCTTACCCCGGCAGCCGGCTTATGGTAACGCCGGAGGTGCTGATGATTCAGTTCGATAGATTTCAGAAATCCCTGTCCACCGCCATTTACGGCGGCGGGTTCAGGACGATCCGTTTTGCCCTGAATCAGAAACTGACAGAATTTTATCCCTCGGAAAAGGATTTCCCGGGAGGTTCGGTGAAAGGCTACCTGAAACGCTGTGCCGAAAAGGCCGGAGCCTGCCCTGAGGAAAGTACCGTTTTGCTGACGGCGGCCAAAGTCAATCTTTATTCTCATAAAATCATCCGAAGCGGTGATATACTGGTCGAATCCGTCGTTACGGGAGGAGTGGAAAAGACGGCCTGCCGGGCCTCTTCCCCTGCTCTCTATCGGGAAAAAGATGGAAATTTTGGACCCATTGGCACCATCAATATGATGATCCTTCTCCATGGAAATCTTCCCGAGGGCATCATGGCCCGGGCCCTCATCACCCTGACCGAAGGAAAAACGGCAGCCCTCCAGGATCTGGGAATTGCCGACGTAAACAATGGAAAGCCGGCCACGGGGACAGGAACCGATGGCATTACATTCATATGCAATCCGGAAGGACCGGCCTATACCGATGCCGGCCCATTTTCAGAGCTGGGATCCTCCCTGGCCCGGGCGGCCTACGAATCTGTCACGGAATGCGTACGGGACATCGACCACCCCTGGAATGCGTCCCCTCTCCTTGCCACACCTCCTGCCATCGATCTGGAAAATCTCAGGCGGAAAAAGGACTGAACCTTTTATTTCCTTTTCATAAGGAATTAGACAAAATCCTGAACCTTTGCTATGATAGAAGAAATAATCTTTTTTGAAAAAGGAGCTGGTACGGCATGCCCTATGACGAGCGGACCATGGAAGAATTGAGTGAATCAGCGGAAATCACCCCTATGGCGATCCAGCTGGAAGTGAATCTGGAAATATTCAATACCATTCATAACCTCCTCTGTGCCATGAAAGATGAAATGGAAGTGAAACCGCAGGACGAGGCCCGCCTCTACAGCCTGTGGATGAGCACCATCCGCGAAATGTCACTGATTGAAATCCGCAAAGGACACGGCCTTGCCATGTCTACCCAGGTAGGCATGCTCCGGGAAGCTTACAATATCGAGACCCGCTACATGGCGGACCAGATATTCTGTCCGGTCAACCCCATCCTCATCAAACAGCTGGCCAGGAAAGAAAGCGCTTTCACCCCGGAAGAAATGAATGCTCTTTTTGACAGGACCGTATGGCCTGCCATTTCCCATAAAAAGACAGGAAATAAAAAACACCCCATGGCCTTCATCATCGCCGGGCAGCCCGGGGCAGGAAAGACCAGGATGTCTTCCATGATCATCGATGAATACAATGGCGATATCGTCCAGTGCATGACCGATAATTTCCGCGTTTTTCATCCGCATTCCCAAAAGCTCATGAAGAAATACGGCCAGTACTGCGCTTATTTCTCCATGGACCAGGGACAGTACCTGTCAGACCTCACCATGAAGAAAGCAGCCGCAGGCCGTTACCATATCCTTCAGGAAGGGTCTCTTGAAAACGTGGCCCACACGAAAGAATATATTTCCTACCTGAAGAGCATGGGCTATGAAATCTGCGTGCTCCTCCGGGCCTGCCCGAAGAAGGAAAGCTGGAAAGCCATCCATCAGCTCTTCCTCCAGCAGCGATTGAAAGCGCCGGGACTTTCCCGCCTGATCACGAAAGAACATCACGATAAAGCCTGCACCGCTTTCCTTTCCGCCACAAACGAGCTCATTTCCCAGAATCTCATGGACCGGCTCATCATCAAAAGCCCGAAAGGCCTTCTCTATGACAGCGATGACATGCCTACGGAAAGGGTCGGAGAACTGCTGGCCAAACGGATGGTAAAATAAATCGATTCCAAACTGTGAAAATTTATTTTTCACAGTTTTTTTGAAAGGAGATCCCATGAGCAAGGCAAAAGAGCTTTTGATCAAAGCCGCCCACGACCTGGGCCTCCATGCCTGTGGAGCGGCAACGGCCCTCTTTCCTCCTCTCCTGAAAGAAAAACTGGAAAAGGCAGGCCCCATCCCCTTTGCCCCGGCGGATACGGAAAAACGGCTTCACCCGGAAAATCTCCTTCCCGGAGCCTCCTCTTTCTTCGTCCTTCTTTTCCCCTATAAGGCCGAAGAGGAACGTAAGGCCAATATCGCCCTCTATGCACGGCCAAAGGATTATCACGTCATCAACCACCGGTACATGGAAAAAATCATTCAAACCGTTCAGGAGGAATTTCCGGAAGCCCGATTTTACGCCCTCACCGATACTTCCCCCATGGTGGACCGGTGGCTCGCCTGGTCGGCAGGTCTCGGATTCTTCGGGAAAAATCACTGCCTGATCCATCCCCTTTACGGTTCCTTTGTCACCATCGGCGCCATCCTGACCACCCTGGAACTGGAGCCGGATCAGCCTCTTTCCCTTTCCTGCGGAGACTGCAGTCTCTGTGAAAGAGCCTGCCCCGGGAAAGTCATTGGCCGGGAGCCCTTCCGGCCATCCCGCTGCAAATCCTGCATTACCCAGAAAAAGGAAGACCTGACGGATGTGGAAATAGAAATCCTCAAAAAAACTTCCCTTATCTTCGGCTGCGATGAATGCCAGAAATGCTGCCCTTTCAACAGGAAAGCGCCTCTCTCGCCGATTCCCGAAATCCATGAAAACTGTATTTCCTGCCTCTCCGGTGAAGAACTGGAAAGCCTCTCCAACCGCGGTTTTGACAGGAAATACAAAGAATACGCCTTTGCCTGGCGGGGCAAAAAGGTGCTTCTCCGCAACTGGCACATCATTCATGACAAATAAAAAATCCTGCTCCCGGAGAGACAGGATTTTTTATTTCACTTCTTTTCCGCTTCGTAAAGCAGGTGGACGCCGCCCTTTCCCACAGGCTCTGCCTTTTTCAAAAGGTATGCCTTTGGCAGGAATACGTCCGTTTCCGCCGTTCCTTTCTGGTCATGATTGCCTTCCAGATAGGGCACGATGACCTGGGAAATACCGTCTACCACTCCGGCCTTGAAGAAAGCTCCGTTAATGGTGGCCCCGCCGCAGAGGACCAGGGTTTTCACGCCGAAAAGTTCATGAATCTTCACCAGGCTGCCAGGAATGTCCAGATCATGTTCACCGGCAAAGATATAAGAAATATTTTTACTTCTGAGGTACGCCAGGAATTCTTTCGGCACTTCCCGTGTCACCACTTCCACCACCTGTTTATCGCCGGAAAGAGGCCCTTCCCAGGCGCATTTGCCATGGCGGTCAAAGCAGAATAGATATTTCCTGTTTTCACTGACCACAGGGAAATCGCCCTCCGGCACATCGGTGTCTTTAAAGGCGCTGTAATCTCCGTCTCCCCCGGCCAGGTACAGGCAGGCCGTATAGGAGCCTGTCCCTTCCGCATCCCCCAGAGTCGGGATCAGTTCGTCATAGACTTCCCCGCAGGCGCCGGTCAAAGGGGCGTCGGCAAAATAGCCTTCGATTTTCCCGTCAATTGAAATCATCATGTGAAGAATTACTTTTGCTCTTTCCATCATTTAATCCTTTCTGACTACTGTTTCATGAAGTTTTGTGCCATCCGGAAGATATCCGGTGAGTTTTATTTCCTGATCCGTCACTTCCAGAATGGAATAATTGTCCGTCTCCGGCTGTGGTGCCACATATTCATCCAGTTCATGCCGTTTCCAGAGTCCCGGATAACGGACGTTGCCGGAAAGACCGTCAATGACATAGACAGGGCCTTTTTCGGACCGTTTGAAATCATAAATCCGTCCGCGGTCTCTATAGGTATGAAGATGAGCCGACAGCACCAGGTCTACGCCATTGGCATCAAAGACAGGCATGAAAACATTTCCTTCTTCCGAAAATCCTTCTTCCCGGTGCGGCCTTCCTTCATCGGCAAAGCCGTACTGGAGCGGATCCTTGTGCATGAGGACGACTTTCCATTTCTTCTTTGTACTTTTTAAATCCCTGTCCAGCCAGACTTTCTGCTTTTCAAAAAGGTCCGGCAGCCATTCTCCTTCTTCCCGAAGATTCGTATCCAGCACGGCAAAGTGGACTTCGCCCCAGTCAAAGGAGTAATAATGACTCTGATATTCTTTATTTCCATTGGACGGGAGGTTGAAATGGGTCAGGTATCGCTCAGGCATATGATTTTTCCAGTCCAGTGAATAAGCCTCATGATTTCCCAGTGCCGGCACCACGGGAATACCTGAAATTGCGTCTTTCACGTCCGAAAACCAGGTCTGCCACTGGTATTCATCTTCCCCGTTATCCACCAGGTCCCCCAGGGCGATGAAGAAGGAGGCATCGGGATTTTCCTTCCAGGCATGGGCAAAGAGATTTTTCCAGTCCCTATAGTCCGAGCTCTGGGAGTCCGAGGTGACAATGACCTTGAAATCTTCGCCCCCATCGGTTTTGAGAGGATACCAGCTGCTCACCGTATCCCCTTCGCGGGTCCTGTATTCATAATCTTTTCCTTTTGCCAGATTGTCAAGGTACGCCGTATAGACGGTGCCATCCCTGATGCCATTGTTTCCTTTGAGCCCTTTGGAGGAAGCGGAGACGGAATAAATGGGTTCCGTCCCTTTTTCCCTGTATTCCAGGCTGTTTTCATGATCCGTGGGAAGTTCCCACATAATGGTGCGGCCCTTCCTGTTGTCTCCCGCCACCACCTGATGGACATTGAAGGGCTTCATGGTTTCCCTGACAGGGCCCGATGAAACCCTGGAAGAAGGATTTTGCGCGGCGCTGCCCAGATTTTCTCCGCAGCCTGCGAAAGTACCGGTCATAAGCCACAGCGCCAGCAGGGCTGCCATCCATTTCCCCTTCATCGGGCTGCATCCTCCTTTAAACCCTCTATCCATCTTTCTATTTCTTCGTCTCCCGTGAGCCGGTTGTTCTTCTTGTAGGAAACATGAAACTGACCTGCCACGCGGGCTCCTTTTTCTTCCAGTTTCTTTCTGAAATCAGAAAGCGTATTTTTCGGCTGCCCGCCGTCAGTGGAAAAAGTGTACACTTTCTTTCCCCTGAAGTCATGGGTATCCAGAAATACCTGCATGGCCGGAGCCATGGTGAAATACCAGGTAGGCGCCCCCAGGATGAGGATATCGTAGTCATCCAGATGGTACGGAATTTCTTCAATGTCCGGCCGGCGGCTCCTGAGCTTGTCAAACCCCGCCTGCAGGACCGTCATGCCATAGGAAACGGCATAGGTCTTCTTTGCGGTGATGGAAGCCATATCGCCGCCTAAAGCTTCATGAATCTTTTTGGCCAGCTCTTCGGTGTGGCCGCTCTTGGAATAATAAATTGTCAATATTTTCATAGTACTCCCTCTTTCTCACTCCCTTGACGGGAGAACCTCTATTTTTTATACTGAAATCATCTTAAAGTATATTTTAATCCTTAAAGCAAACTTTAAGTCAAGTATTTCACAAGGAGGCTTTTATGCTCTATACTGCCGGGGAAGCCGCAAAGATTCTTGATATTCCGGTCTCCACCATCCGTTATTATGACAAGGAAGGACTCCTGCCGGATCTGGAACGTTCTGCCGGAGGCATCCGCATGTTTCGGGAAAAAGACATTTCCGAACTCAAACTCATTCAGTGCCTCAAGAAAACAGGCCTTTCCCTGAAGGGCATCAAAACTTTCGTCAATCTCCCTCCGGAAAGTCCCGAAACCATCAGTGAAAGACTTTCCATCCTCACCCGCCAGAAGAAAGTGCTGGAGGAAAAGCAGAAAGAACTGGATACCATGATGAATGTGGTCGATTACAAATTATGGTATTACAGGACTGCGGAAAAAACAGGGACCTTTCCCCTGGATTCCTCTTTCCCGGAACAATTGCCGGAGGATTTGAAAAAAGGCTATGAAACCCTTCACTTCATTCCTTCCGGTCCGCTGAAAAAATAAATCTTTCCACCCTGCCATCATCATAAGGCAGACTGCGCTTCCTGTCTAATACCTGATGTCGCAATCCCATAATGCTTTTTGGGCATTATTTCCAAAACAAAAAGACTTCCGCCAGGCGAAAGTCTTTTTATTTTACATGTTCCGGTGAGGATTTTCCTTTGCCTGGAATTCCTCAGCCTCCAGTTTATAGACTTCGATGGAATTCACATGACCATCGGTGATTTCCCAGTCTTTCCCGGAAATCTGCTTCATGAACCGGGTCATGATGTCCCTTTTTTCCTCCGGATCTTCCACGATGGTCACCCGGCCGCTTCCAATGATGCTGCCATAATGGGTGGTATACCGGCTGGGATTCTGATCGTGAGGAATGACATGATTTCCCGTATCCATTTCAAAACCCGCCCGGTTGTCTTTCCGGATCAGGTCCCGTTTGAGCCCGCCCCTGGCGCCATGGAAATACAGAGTCAGTTTTCCTCCCTCATATTCATAGCTGTAGTTCACGGGAACCACGAATATGCGGTTCTCATCATAAAGGCCCAGATGGACAATGCCGCATTTGTCCAGGATGGCCCGGATTTCCTCTTCCTCCGTCACCAGACGGTCTTTCCTTCTCATGGGATGCATAAAATTCCTCCTTTTGCTGATTATGAAATATTTCTTATATTATAAAGAAAAGCCGGAAACAAAGACAATGTTTCCGGTAAAATTTCATCCTTTATTTTTCTTATTCTGCAAGTCCAGCTTCCGCTGCACCACCCGGAGGGCATCATCGATTTCCGCCGGAGAGATGACCTTCGAAAGTTTTCCTGGCCTTTTTTCTTCCATCCCCTTGAGGTCCAGGTCCTGGGCATTATAGGGATCATCCATTTCCGTCAGGTTCACCCAGTATTTCTTTGGCAGGAAATTCATCCGCTCCTTCGGGTTCCTTCTTTCCTGAATCCCCATGTGGCGATAGTAATTCCGCCAGAGCTGACGGAAATCTTCCTCATCCCTGCTGTATTTCAGATTCTTTTGAATTTCCTCCACCGTGACAAAAGAAACCTTTTCCCCGTTATACACGGCTGCTTCATGACGGTTCACGTCATAAATGGCCCAGCATTTCGCCGATAGGCGATCCTTGAAATGGACTGCGAGCACCGGCAGGATCCGGTGGGTGGGATTGATGGCCGCATAGAGAAGGCCGTCCTCCAGCTCACTGAACCGCAGGATCCCCCGGAATTTTTCCGTTTCATTGCCCACTTCCCGGCACATATCAAGCACATCCATGACCCAGCCTTCCTTTTTGTGGGTGTAGATATTCTTCCCCAGGCGGAAACCTTCCTTCATGAAATTGAAAATCTTGAGTTCCCTGCCCTCATCATCGGACAGATAGGCCCTGTACATCCATCGCAGCGCTTCTTTGCCGCAGGATTTCTCAAAGGCCGCCGCCACTTTTTCTGCTTTCAGGAAATTGGTCTTCACCACATATTCTTTGCCGAACAGCCTCATTTCCCCTTTCATGGTGGAAATCCCTTCCAGCTGGCTGGTGCCGAAGTAATAAATTTCATACACCGCCGTAAGAAATCCGGGGTAGCTGTCGTCATAGAGGAAATACATGTTATGCCTCCTTCAACTTCGAATATAATTGCTTCTACAGATATAGTCGAAGGATTTCAATTTTACATCATTTTTTAAATCTGGGTGTCAAAAAGGCTCATTTCCCTGACTTCCCTTGCCGCTGTTTCCGATATAAGGAGGTTTCGCAGATTTTCCGAATCCGGCGATCTTTCTCCATAATACCTGCCACTTACGGTCATGAAATACCTTGCCCGCCGAAGTACCACGCCGATCCGTTTCAGCTGGTCATAGGACAGATTTCCATACCGGCGGAGTCTAACGATTCGAAGAGCGCTTCTCACGCCGATTCCGGGAATCCGGAGAATCATCTCATAGGGGGCCCGGTTGATTTCCACAGGAAACAGTTCCCGGTGCCGGAGGGCCCAGGTACACTTGGGATCCAGTTCTTCATCGAAATCCGGCTCCTCCGGCGTCAGGATTTCATCGGCCCGGAACTGATAGAAACGAAGGAGCCAGTCCGCCTGGTACAGCCGGTTTTCCCTGGCCAGGGGCGGCTTGATGAGGGCAGGCAGGTTTTTTCCTTTCATCACCGGCACATAAGCGGAATAATAGACCCGCTTTAAAGACGCTTTCTGATAAAGTCCCTCCGTCAGAAGAAGAATCTGCCGGTCGCTTTCCCCACTGGCCCCCACGATGAGCTGGGTCGTCTGGCCGGCAGGTACGAAAGAGGGGATCTTCCGGTGATGCTTTTTCTCTTCCCTGTAGGCATCGATAGATTCCTTGAAGAATTTCATAGGCGCCATAATGGCCTTCTTCGTCTTCTGGGGTGCGAGAAGATGAAGGGATTTTTCCGATGGCAGCTCGATATTGACGCTCACCCTGTCCACATAGCGCCCCAGTTCGTTCAGAAGTTTCGGATCCGTTCCCGGAATCCCCTTCATATGAATGTACCCGTTGAAATGCTCACGCTCCCGAAGGAGTTTTGCCACCCGGATGAGAAGCTCCGTGGTGTAGTCCGGCGACTTCAGGATGCCGGAGGAGAGGAATAGCCCTTCGATGTAATTCCGCTTGTAAAATTCCACGGTGAGCAGCACGATTTCTTCCGGCGTCAGGATGGCCCTCGGTGTATCGTGGCTTCTCCGGTTCACGCAGTATTCACAGTCATAAATACAGGAATTGGTCATCAGTATCTTCAGGAGCGATACGCAGCGTCCGTCGGCCGTCCAGGTATGACAGATCCCGCTTTTATGTCCATTTCCGAGCCCCCCGGCATTGGCCCGGTCAGAGCCGCTGGAAGAGCAGGACACGTCATACTTGGCTGCGTCGGCCAGAATATCCAGTTTGTCTCCTATTTCCATACGCGCCTCCTGAAATTATGTTTCATGGCCCTATTATAGCATAGAAATAGAAAAAATGTTCTATTTGATGAAATATTTTGCTGCAAAAATCATAATAAAAATACCGTGAAAGCTCTTTCAAACTTTCACGGTATTTTTCATTTCTTATTTTCTTCTTTCTTTTCCACTTTTTTCAATACCACCGAAGCGCCCTGCTTTTCCGCCTCAAACCGGTCCTCTTCCGTCAGGTGTTCGGAATCAAGAACGATTTTGACCCCCATGCGGTCAAGCATTTCATCAATGGTATGCTGCGTTTTATAAAGTTCTCCCATAATTTCCTCCTTAAATATGATCTTTCCATTCGTATGTTTCTTTTCTGCGGATCTGTCTCCAGATGAAAGTCCCCAGGGTCCAGACAAAGGCCATGATCAGGAGTGCCGTCCCCGGCAGACCGTCCATGGCATTCTTGAGAGAATCAAGCTCCACGGTAAAATGGGCCGGAAGCATGACCGCATAGGCAGAAAGATAAATGGCAATGGCAAAGAACGATGAGAAATAGACCGCTGCCAGCCCCACTTTCACATGGCGGGTGCGGGTAAAGAAGAAGGCCAGGGCAAAAAGGATAGCCGTAGCCACCAGGCTGATCCAGAAAAAGCTGCCATAGAGATTGGACTCAGCGGCATGATTTTTGAGGAGGATGGCCAGGATGATATAGACCACCACATTCAGTACGCTGGATACGAGGAATGAGGCGCGGAACCTTTCTCCAAGGGGATTGACCACTTTCACCGCTCCATAAAGCGAGCCGAGCTGGAAAGCGGAAAGGATCAGCCATAAAGCGGTAAAAATGCCGATGGCGGAAATAAGGCTGCCGCCTTCCATGAGGAGGGAAGATGAAATCAACCCCAGTACGGCCAGCACGATGACAGAAAAGGCAGCGTTAAGCTTCATCATCCAGGATTTCCCCAGAAATTTTTTCCCAAAGCAGGCTGCCAGTCTCAGAAGGGCTCCCAGGGCCACAAGGACTATCATGACTGTCCTGGTTCCTTCCAGCTGCTGAGACAGCGAAGGAATGGCCGCCCCCATCATGAACATGCCCAGGAAAAACCAGAGTTCATTCCCGTCAAGGCCCGGTTTCAGAAGGCCCAGGATGGCGTGGTTTTCCTCCTCATTCCGTGAAACCAGGGGCGCCGCCAGGCAGAGTCCCCAGTCTGCGGCCTCAAGAATCATGTATAATCCAAAAAAGCATAAAGGTAAAAGCAAAATGTTCGAATCTGCGCTCATAAAGTCCTCCAACCCATTCCCAGAGGGAAATAAATAGAATTCCATTAAGAGTATACCACATGGAGACTTTGAAATAAAAGAAAATTAAAGCACTATCATCGGCAGCGGGTTTCAAAGAAATTCATGGATTCCTTTGAACTTATGACGTTCATTTGCTATGATAATAAAAGAAAAGAAGAAGGAGGTCTCCCGCTATGGATAAATTGATCAAGGCCCTTATATTTGCTCTTGCCGCTGCCGTAGTCTCAAAAAAGGTCAAAGAAAAAAAGCCGGTCCAGGCAGTGAAGGAAAAAGTGACGAAAACGGAAAAAGCGCCGGATATCCTGAAACCTCTTTCTCCCATCACGAAAACCTTCTGGCTGTTCCATCCGAAAAAGGCCTTCTGCCTCTTCCTGTTCCAGACTGCCGCCGGCATTGCCTGGACCCAGGCCAAAAGATATTTCCGGATTTAAACAAAAAGCTGTGAAACGGACATCCTGATTCACAGCTTTTTATCATTTCATTCAGAAAATCTGTTATACAGTGCCCTCGCGGCATCCATGGACGGGAGAAGTCCCCCTTCCTTTCCCAGTGCGTACAGCATAAGGCCAAGATAGATCACTACCAGCTGGACAGGAATCATACTTTCCTTTGCACTCAGACTTTGAAGCTCTTCATCCCTGATTTCCGGAAAGGCAAAGCGGCTCGTCTTCACATAATCGGAATGAAAGATGCCGCGACGGAAATGAGTCACTATATTTTCTCTTTCCATGGAAACTCCGGAAATTTTATTTCCATAAACCACGACTCCCGAAAGGCAAAGGGCATCGGCAGCCATGGCAAGGCGGCCCGTCTTTTCCGGACAGTCTACAAAGGCAAGCAGATTCTCCCCGCAGAGCGATTTTTTCAGTTCATCCCGCCCCCCGGAGAAAAAGCGGACTGAAATTCCGGTTTCGGAAAGCAGCCTCACTGCTTCGGAAAGACATTGACCCGAAAAACTTTCCTTTTCGAAAAAGCCATATACGGAAAGAGCGAGCCCGCTTTTACCTGAACTTCTCACAGCATCCAGAAATTCAGCTCTTAAAAGGTCCCTGTAATCATCCATAAGTACCTCGCAAAATAAAACGCGTCCTCCGGGAACGCGCTTTTATCATCCATGCCATCTCTGGCGGCGGGAATAGACGTCACCGGAAAGTTCGCCAAAGGAAAGGGGCCTGCCTTCCATGGCGGCAATCCGTTTCTTCCGTTCCATTTCATCATATTCCTTCAGGCTCTGGGTCGCCGTCCCCCAGATCAGGCCCAGGGCGCCGATATTGACGAGAAGGGAGGTACCGCCGAAGGAAATAAAAGGCAGCGGAATCCCGGTGACCGGGAAACAGCCGATAACCATGGCAATATTGATAAATCCCTGTACCGAAATCAGCAGGGTCAGTCCGTATACGAGAAAGGCAGCATAGGTATCTTTCAATTTCCTGGCCACGGAAAACCCATAAAGCAGGAAGGCCATGTACAGGCAGACCACGGTGCAGGAACCGATGAATCCATATTCCTGGCTGAATACGGCAAAGGCAAAGTCCGTATACTGTTCGGGAAGGTAAAGGAATTTGGAAAGGCCTTCACCCATCCCCTGTCCGAGAAGTCCTCCCGAACCGACGGCAATGAGACTCTGGACAGTCTGGTATCCCATGTCCTGGGCATAGGAAAAAGGATCCCAGAGAACGATCAGGCGGGCCAGGCGATAAGGAGCTGCAATGGCCAGGGCCAGAAAAACCAGGACCGTGAGGGCCATGCCGAAAATGATTTCAAAAAGCGGCATACCGGCCAGGATATAAAGGAGCGCAGGAAACATGAGGATCATGCCTGCCGTACCCATATCCGGCTGCCGGATGACGAGAAATGCCATGATCAGGGGCATGTACATGGGCGAGAAATAACGGATCATGGCGCCGATGGAATTTTCTTTTTTCCTGCTTGCCGGATGGATAAAAGGTCTTAAAAACCGGGCAAAAACGGTGATTTTCATGTGCTTATCCACTTTTTCCGCCAGGCAGGAAGACGCCCAGATCAGGCCCGTCACTTTTGCGATTTCCGACGGCTGGAGGGATACCGGTCCCAGCATAAACCAGCGGGTCGCACCATTTACCGTTCGTCCTGCCACCATGACAAGGATGAGGAGCACTATGGTCAGGCAGCAGAGCAGACCGTCAAATCGCCGGAGAAGGCGATAATTGAAACGGCTGAGAATCAGCGCTCCCCCTACGCTTACTGCCAAAACCACGATATGTTTCAGGATATGGTCATAGGGGCTGGTGCCGGATTCCAGGTTCATATAATAGGTTGAACTGTAAACATTAAATGCCCCCAGTATAATCAGTATGGCCGCCACGATAAACATTTTCTGCAGATTCCGGGGCGCATACTTCATATCCATCAGGGACGTGTCGCTACGAGACGACATACCGGATTCCCCTTTCTGGAAAACTTTTCCTCATACTCCGTTTCCACGTCTCCCTCCACCGGGCAGGCATGGAGGTCATAAGTCACATCAGAGAGCTGCCAGCCCATGGCTTTAAATTCTTCAATGGAAAAATCAAAAAGGTCCTTGTTATCGGTCTTGAAACGGATTTCCCCTTTTTCTTTCAGGATCAGGGCATAGCGTTTGAGGAAATCTCTGTAAGTCAGCCTTCTCTTTGCATGGCGCTTCTTTGGCCAGGGGTCGCTGAAATTGAGATAAATCACATCCACTTCCCCGGGTCCGAAAATGTCGAGGATTTCACTGACATCCCCCAGGATGAGCCGCACATTGTCCAGGGGCGGATCCATTTCCGCCGTCTTTTTCGCAGCATAATAGATGACCCCTTCCTGTACTTCCATGCCTACATAATTGACATTTCTGTGAAGGGCGGCCATGCCAGAGATGAACTGGCCCTTTCCGGTGCCGAATTCCACATGAAGCTCATTCTCCGGATGGGGAAAGAGCTCATGCCATTTCCCTTTCCTGTCCTTTGGTTCCTCCAGGAAAAGAATGGATGTGTAATCTTTGATTGCCTCATCAATCCAGGGTTTTCTGCGAAGCCTCATAAATCCTCCCGATTCATAGAATAAATTTATCTTACTATAACACAGGTCGGGACGCATGACAAATTTCCATCGGAAAAGCCGCAGGCCCTCCCCGGGTGCTGCGGCTTTTTTCATTTTTCCAGGCTGACGCCTTCATTTTCCACTTCCGGTATCGATTCCGAAGCAATCTTTACCGGTTCAAATGTATTCCAGTCAAAATTTCTGTATCCATGAGCCCTGGCATGGTCGGAAATCCTCCGATTCCACAGCTCATCCTGCTTTTCCTGATCGGAACCCAGCTGTTCCACGTCGTCCCGGATCATGACATTCCCGTACATGGTCATGAGGGTAGTAACATCCTTGTCAAATTCCGGCGCAAATAAATCTGCTTTGGGATCATAATGTGCTGCCGTAAGGCCCATGATGCCCATGAACGTATCGTAGAGCATATCGTTGGAGAAAGGCATATTTCTCCGTTCATCCATAAGGCGTACCTTCTCCGGATAAAGGGCCCTGTAGTGGTCGGAAAGGTATACCCAGAAGGGGATATGGACCATGGTATAGTCAAACTGGTCCGCATTGTGACCCGGGCGTTCCGTCACCTGTTCCCCGTGATCCGAGAAATAAAGGACTCCGTCCGCATGAAGGACGTTGGTGGCCTCATTCATGATGCTTTCCAGGACGTAATCATTGAAGAGCACGGAATTGTCATATTCATCCACCATGAGTTCTTCGGTGCTTCTTGTTTTGCCCGTGTCCACAGGCCAGCGATAGAATTCCGACGGATACCGGTCCCAGTAGCTCACATGGCTTCCCATGAGATGAATGACCACCAGCTGTCGGCGGTTTTCGGGATTGACCTTTTTCAGGTACGGAATGAGGGCGGTATCATAATCCTTCGTCACCACATCGGTCCCCACATACTGATTGATCCAGTACTGATCGTCACAGGCAGAGCCGATGGCGCCGATCGGCGTATCCCATACGCCATAGCGGGACTGGTTGGAAATCCATGTCGTCCTGAATCCTGCTTCCCGGGCCAGATCCACTACGGAATAGGCCTCCACGAGACTGATATCATTGTACTGGTTCTTTTCCGTCAGCGCTTCCGTCAGTACCTGCACGGTCTGGGTATAGCAGGAATAGGCATGATTGAAAAATTCATAATGGGGATCACTGATGGCCCCGGACTGGAAAGGCGTCGTTTCCCTTTGATAGCCATATACATTCATATGATCCCGGGTCAGGGATTCACCGATGACAAGCACATAGAGTCCATCCGGCGCAGATCGAAGCTTTTCTACCAGTTCTTTATCCCTGATATGCATATGGCGCCGTTTCTCCACCATTTTCTGGAAATCGGAAAAGCTGTGGAGAGTCTCATAAGTTTCATAATACACATGGGCCAGCCTGGTGCCGCCGATGGAAAGACAGCAGAGACCGATATTGATGAAGAAAAGGACCAGCATGGCAAACCAGGCTTTTCTCGGGACCTGCTGACGGTTGAAACTGAACCGGCTGGCATGGAATATAAGCCAGCCCAGAATCAGAAGGGCTGCCACACCGGCAATGATTTCCGCATAGGGAATATTGACTTCGATATATTCCTTCGTTTCCGCCAGATTCGTCTGGGCCAGGGCGAGAAGCATATTGATGGAAATCAGGGAATGGGTGATGGTGTAGTACCCGATATAGGT
Source organism: Dialister sp. (assembly GCF_036343215.1). Lineage (GTDB taxonomy): Bacteria > Bacillota > Negativicutes > Veillonellales > Dialisteraceae > Dialister. The sequence goes on along the minus strand of NZ_JAZASU010000003.1, from coordinate 66,114 downwards.
AAACTGGACCAGCACATAAAGAACGATGAGGACCACGCAGGCAAGGCGGGCAATCATACGCCATTTCCCGGGGAGGATCCAGGCCGCAGATAAACAGGAAATAAAAAGATAAAGAGGCGTCGAGAGCTCTCCGGACACGTCGGTCATATCCAGCAGCACGTCGGTCTGGGTAGAGAGATAGGGCACCACCAGGGATAAGGCCCAGAGGAATATGATGGTCATCCACAGGTGAATGGCCGCTTTTTTCAGATGATGACGGATAAAGTAAGCCGTCACGAAGCCCACCTGCAGGAAAAGCAGAAATATTTTTATCTGCGAGAAAAGTTCATAGCCGCCGGAGGCACCGAAGTACCAGGAAAAGAAAAAGGCAAGGCAGAAAGGAAGAATCGTGGCAATGAGCCACCACCTTTTCCAGTGACCCGGGCTCTCCACGGTTCCTGTATCTTTCTCCTGCAGGGAAGTTCCTTTTTCATTTTTTTGGGAAATAGTATTTTTCTTGTGATTCATACATACACCTTTATTACAAACAGGCCTTGCCTGCAAGCTTCATAACTAAAATATTTTATCACAGGATACAGGAAAAATCATTTATTTTCTATACAGGAAATTTACAATACCGCCGTTCCCTGAGGAAATGATATAATTGAGGAAAATATAACTCTGAAAGGGTGCATCATGGACATCAACAAACTTTCTTATTTCTTCGCCGCCGTGGAGGCAGGAAATTTCACAAAAGCCGCTGAAAAATGCCATATCGTCCAGACCACCATGAGCAAGTACATCGCCTCCCTGGAAAAGGAAACAGGAATCCTCCTCTTTACCCGCACCCCGAATGGCATGGCGCTCACCGAAAAAGGCAGGCACTTTTATGAGGGCATGAAAGAAATTCATCAGGCCTTTGAATTCCTCCTTCATGAATTGTCTCCTGAAAAACCATCCCTCATCATCGGGCTGGATTCCCAGGAATACAGGGGGATCGATTTCATGCCCCTCTTTTTGAAAAAGTACCCGGAGCCTTCCGTTTCTTATCGCATAGAACCGCCGGAAATACTGGAGAAGAAACTCTCCCGTGGTGAAATCGATGCCATCATCGCACCGGAAGCCATCCCTTTCTCGAAAAATTTTATTTCCCATGAACTGGTCCTCATTCCACAGTCCCTGGTCTGTGCCTCCGGAAAAGCTGACAAGGTAAAAAGTATGGCGGGCCTCATTTCCTCCCTCCCCTTCCTGACCAAAGCGGATGACCCGGATTATGTGGAAGCCTGCAGAAATAAATTTCTGAAAGCCTTCGGGACTGCTTTCAAAAGAGTGGAAAAAATCCCCACCTTTTCAGAGCAGCTCCTCCGCCTTTCGCTTGGTGAAGGCTTTGCCATCCTGCCCCTGAAACCGGGAACCGGTTATGATAATCTGTATGCATTTCCTCTGGACAAATCTTTTGCTGAAAAGACCTGACTCATCTGCCGGAAGGGAAGACTTTCCCCTCTCCTTCAGGCGCTCATTGAATTTGCCCATGAAAAAAAGTGCTGAAGGTTCCACTTTTCTTCTTTTTACAAAAACCACCCTTCATGGTATTCTGAAAATAATTCAGGATACTTTTTTATTGCAGGTGATTTGATGATACTGGAAAACGATTTGACAGAGGGAAAGCTTTTCCCCAAAATGATGAATTTTGCCATTCCCTACCTTCTGGCCTGCTTCCTGCAGACCTTTTACGGTTTAGCTGACCTCTTCATTACGGGACAATTTTATGGCGCCGCTCCGGTCAGCGCGGTTTTCATCGGAAGCCAGGTCATGCACATGGTGATCGTCATGATTACGGGGCTCACCATAGGCTGTGCTGTTTCCATTGCCAGAAGCCTGGGCGGCAGGGATGAAAAAAATGCCTACCGCCTCATGGGGACTTCGGCGGCTTTTTTCATTCCCCTTTCCTTACTCGTTTCCATCCTGCTTCTCCTGCTGATGCCATTGATTCTCTCCCTCCTCCAGACTCCCCCGGAAGCGCTGGAGGCCACGGCTGATTACCTTTTCATCTGTTTCCTCGGGGTTCCCCTTATTTTTTCCTATAATATGATGAGCAGCTTTTTAAGAGGTATGGGAAATACAAGGGCTCCCATGATTTTCGTGGCCCTCTCGGGTATCGTGAATATCGGCCTCGATTACCTGCTTATCGGACCATTCCACATGAGTGCAAAAGGAGCAGCCATCGGTACGGTGGGGGCAGAAATATTAAGTGTCCTTCTCTGCCTCTTTTACCTTTATCACAAAGCAAAGATTCTTCATGTCCGTAAAAAGGATTTCTATTTCTCAAAGGACTCTCTCCGCCAGATTCTAGGTATCGGGTTTCCCATCTGCTGCCAGGACGGACTCATCCAGGTTTCCTTTCTGGCCATCACTTCCATAGCTGACAGCCTGGGTGTGGAAACGGCGGCAGCCGTAGGAATTGTGGAAAAAATCATCGGATTCCTCTTCCTCGTGCCCTCGGCCATGATGTCCACTGTTTCAGCCACAACTGCCCAGAATGCCGGGGCAGGATTTCATGAGCGGGGAAAAATGGGACTTACATATGGCATTACCACTTGTATTTCCTTCGGCTTCCTCTGCATTCTTCTGGCTTTATTCAAGGCGCAGGAAATCATCGGGCTTTTCGTGCCCGGTGAGGAAAAAGTCATCGCTATGGGAAGCGATTATTTCCATGCCTACTGTTTTGACTGTGCCATTGCAGGCATTCATTTCTGTTTCAGCGGGTATTTCTCGGCCTGCCGCAAAGCCACCCTGTCTTTCATCCATAATGTGATTTCCACATTCGCCATCCGCATTCCCGGCGCTTACCTGGCAGCCCGCCTCTTCCCTGCCACCCTCTTTCCCATGGGCCTTGCCACCCCGGCCGGCTCCCTCCTTTCCGTATTTATATGTATCTATTTTTACAGGAAATATTTCTGCTCATCGAAAGCATCATAAAAAAACTCCTGGTGCCAACGCATCAGGAGTTTTTGACTGGTGAAATTAATTGGTGAGGGATCTCATGGGAGCCGGAATCTTGCCGCCCCTGGCAATGAATTCATCGGCCCGGAACTGATTGATGCCCAGAACCGGCGCATAGCCCATGAGGCCGCCGAACTGCACCATGTCTCCCGGTTTCTTGCCGGGAACAGGAATGAGCCTCGTGGCAGTGGTTTTGTTATTGATCATGCCGATTGCTGCTTCGTCGGCCAGAATGGCAGAAATGGTGGATGCCGGCGTATCTCCGGGAATGGCAATCATGTCAAGGCCTACGGAGCATACGCAGGTCATGGCTTCCAGCTTTTCAAGAGAAAGACTTCCCTTCTCCACAGCCTGAATCATGCCGAGATCTTCACTGACCGGGATAAATGCCCCTGAAAGGCCTCCAACGCTGGAAGAAGCCATGAGTCCGCCCTTTTTGACGGCATCATTTAAAAGTGCCAGTGCAGCCGTAGTCCCGGGACCTCCGCAGCTTTCCAATCCCATTTCCTCCAGGACCTGGGCCACAGAGTCTCCCACTGCCGAAGTCGGGGCCAAAGACAGATCGATGATTCCAAAAGGAGCATGAAGCCGTTCCGTAGCCGCTTCAGCCACCATCTGGCCCAGACGGGTTATCATGAAAGCCGTATTTTTAATCGTTTTCGCCACAACATCAAGAGGCGATCCTTTGACATCTTCCAGTGCCCGTTTCACTACCCCGGGACCTGAAACGCCTACATGAATTGCCGTATCCCCCTGGGTGATCCCATGGAAGGCGCCTGCCATGAAAGGATTGTCTTCCACGGCATTGCAGAATTCAACAAGTTTCGTGCAGCCGTAGGCATCTTGATCTTTCGTGAGCTCCGCCGTTTCTTTGACGATTTCACCCATCCGTCTCACTGCATCCATATTGATTCCGGCTTTTGTGGAGCCGATGGCTACGGAGCTGCAGATGGAAGAAGTCGAAGCCAAAGCTTCCGGAATGGAATCGATCAGGATTTTGTCAGAGGAGGACATGCCCCGGTCCACGAGGGCAGAAAATCCGCCCAAAATATCGACTCCTACCGCATCGGCTGCTTTCTGCAGTGTTTTCGCGATGGGTACATAGCTGGAGACGCGAAGTCCTCCGGCAATAAGGGCTACAGGAGTGACGGAAATACGGCGGTTGATGATAGGCACCCCGTACTCCCTGGAAATATCATGACTTACTTCTGTCAGATGCTCTGCCTTCGTGCAGATGGTATCATAAATCTTCCTGCAGAGAGTCTTTTCATCATCCGAGACACAGCCAAGAAGGGAAATGCCCATGGTGATGGTGCGCACATCCAGTTTATTCTGATCAAACATGCGCTCCGTTGCAAGGATATCTTCTATATCGAGCATGGCTCCCCCTTTCAGATCCGGTGCATGGCATAGAAAATATCAGCCAGCTGGGCACGGATGTCCACACCCATGGCCTTGCCGATTTCACCCAGATCATCCTGAAGTTCTTTCAGGGAACCTGTAGCGTTTTCCATATCGCACATAAGAACCATATCAAAAATATCATCTACAATGGTCTGTGAAATGTCAAGAATATTAATATTTTCTTTAGCCAGTGCCGAAGAAACGGCGGCTACAATACCTACCCGGTCAGCGCCGATAACAGTAACTACGATTTTTTTCATAATGACTCCTTCCGATCAGCTGAAATCAGAATACGGGAAAATCCGGACCAGATTCCCTTTATGCATTCATTATAGCACATGGCCCTGCCCTTCCACGATGAAATCTGAAAAATCTGTACCAATCCGTTTCATTTTCAAAATTGAGAAAATTCCATTTTATTTTTCCCCTTAATGAAATTAACGCATGAAAGAGAGGCAGACATTTACAGGTTTGAACAAAGGATAAACATTTATTTAATAGTGCTTCTTTCACTTTTAAAACCAGTATGAAAAGTTTATAATTAGAAATAGAGAAAAGAAAAATAATTCCAAGAAGAAGGAGACTCCCATGAAGAATCTGAAATATATTTCCTGGAATGTGAATGGCCTTCGCGCCTGCCTGAAGAAAGGTTTTATGGATGCTTTTGAAAGTCTTGACGCGGACTGTTTCTGCCTGCAGGAGACAAAGCTTCAGCCTCACCAGCTCGTGCTGGATCTTCCGGGCTACCATCAGTACTGGAACAGTGCCGTCAAGAAAGGCTACAGCGGAACCGCCATTTTTACAAAGGAGGAACCGCTTTCCGTTACTTATGGGCTTGGCATAGAAGAGCATGACCAGGAAGGCCGGCTCATTACGGCAGAATTTGATGATCATTACCTCCTCTGCTGCTACACACCCAACAGCCAGCGCGGACTGGCCCGTCTTCCCTATCGCATGATCTGGGAAGAGGAAATGAAGAAATACATGACAAACCTGGAAAAAGTCAAACCGGTTATCCTCTGCGGCGACCTCAATGTGGCTCACAATGATATCGATATCGCCAATCCGGCGGCCAATCATAAAAACGCAGGTTTTACCGATGAAGAAAGAGAAAAAATGACAAACCTTCTCTCGGCAGGCTTTACTGATTCTTTCCGCCTCCTCCATCCGGATCAGAAAGAAGCCTATTCCTGGTGGAGCTACTTTGCCAAATCCAGGGAACGCAATATTGGCTGGAGAATTGATTATTTCCTGGTTTCTGACAGCCTGAAATGCCATATCAAAGGGGCTGCCATCCATCCGGAAATTATGGGTAGTGATCACTGCCCCGTAGAACTGGTTCTGGGCTGATGAACACTAAGGAAAAAGGTGGTCTGCCGGAAAAAAACCATCAATTGGACAATGAATCAGCACAAAGCATTCTCCGGCACAAAGTTGTATTGAGCGCCATGCTTTTCATCTGCGTTTCTGCCCTTTTATGCATTGCTGCTTTGCTTAGCCTGTTTATTTATGCCCGGATGGAAGGAATTACTTTCAATCCTTTTGTCGATGGGCTGATTATTGTAACCATCCTGCTTATTCTTTTCATAAGCCTGAAAATCAATATTTCCTTTTACAGGTACATGCAGAATTCCATCATAATCCCTCTGCAGCAGCTATCTCTAGCTGCCCATGCTATTCAGTATAGAAATTACAATGTAGTGGTAGATCATTATAGCCGTGATGAAATTGGAGAAGCCTGCAGTGCCTTCAGAACTATGCAGCTATACCTGAAAAACTCCATTGCAGAACGAGCTATGTCTATGACATCCCGAAAAATCGTTTTTTCCGGCATTGCTCATGATTTAAGAACACCACTCACAACAATTATGGGATATACGGAAGCCCTGCAGCTTGGCATGGCTAAAACTCCTGAAAAGCAGCAGCAGTATCTTGAATCTATCGCATCCTGTACTGATGACCTTTCAAAGCTTATTGATGAACTTTCCCTGTACAACAAACTTTCCACCAGCCGTGTCATCTGTCATCCCCACCCTGCAAATTTCAGTCAGGTCATCCGAAATTTTATTAATGAAGATAAACAGTACCTGAATTCAAGGAATGTAACTGTTACCTATGATACAGATGAGAGCCTGACAGCTCTGATTGATAAAAAAGAATTTCAGCGCGTTATTTTCAATCTACTTTCCAATACGGTTAAGTATCGGGAAAAAGACAGCTCAAATGTGTTGATTACTATTAAAAAAAGCGGTCATTATGCGGAATTTTCTTTCAAAGATGACGGACCCGGCATACCATCCCAGAAACTTCCTCATATTTTTGAGGCATTTTACAGAACTGACGAAGCCAGAAGCCGAACGAGCAATGGCAGCGGCCTTGGACTTGCCATTGTCGCTGAAATTATTACTGCCCACAAAGGACGGTATCATGCAACAAGTGAAAATGGATTAAAGATTATTTTTGATATCCCACTGGCAGAAGGGAGTAACGTGGAATGACCAATGTACTGATTGTTGAAGATGAACCTAAAATTGCAAATATGGAAAGAGATTTTCTGGAGGGCTCCGGTTATACTCCATTTGTTGCCACCACTGGGGAAGAAGCAATGAATATCATGAAGCGTGAGCGGATTGATGCCATTATTCTTGACATCATGCTGCCTGGTGAGGATGACGGTTTTTCTCTGTGCAGAAAAATGCGTGAAATGACCGATGCCCCCATTATCTTTGCCACTGCCCGTACAGAAGACGCAGATATAGTAAGGGGGCTTGGACTTGGTGCCGATGATTACATCGTGAAGCCTTTCCGCGGTACCGTTCTCATTGCCCACCTGAAAGCTCAGCTGGCTACCCACGAGCGACTTTTAGGAAAAGACGAAGGCTTTTCTGATATTGAAAAAGGTCTTATGGTAGCCGACCTCAATATACGCCCCAAGGCAAGGCAGGTAACGGTAAATGGCATCCCCATCAGTCTTACGGGAAAAGAATTCGAACTGCTTTATTTCCTTGCCAGTCATCCCAATGAAGTTTTTTCTAAAGAACAAATCTTCCGTAAGGTCTGGAGTTTCGAACCGCTTGGTGAATCTTCCACCGTCACCGTTCATATTAATCGACTCCGCGAAAAGCTGAAAAATGCTACAGGAATGCCTTATGAGAGAATTGAAACGGTATGGGGATCCGGATACCGCTTCCATGCAGAAGAAAAGGAGAATGTCAAGTGAATATACTTGTCACCGGCGGAGCCGGTTTCATTGGCTCCCACCTGGTCGATGCTTTAATAAAAAAAAAGCATCAAGTAACTGTAATTGATAATTTTTCCACAGGCACAAGGGAATTTCTAAATCCAGAAGCCGAATTTATAGAAGCAGATATCCGGACTGCTTCGCTTGAGGATATCTGCCTTGCCCGTCACTTTGATGTGGTTTATCACGAAGCCGCCCAGACCATGGTTCCCGTTTCTATTGAAAATCCACATTTTGATGCTGATGAAAATGTGATGGGACTTCTCTCCGTGCTGGAAGCTGCCCGAAAGACAGGCGTGAAGAAAGTCATATTTTCCTCCTCTGCCGCCATTTACGGCGATAACCCGGCCCTTCCCCTGAAGGAAGACGAAATACCGGAGCCTACCTCTTTCTATGGCCTCACCAAGTGGATCACGGAAAGATACCTGGACCTTTACTACAAACTATACGGTCTTCACTATACGGTGCTCCGCTACAGCAATGTATATGGGCCCCGTCAGGGTGCCCATGGCGAAGGAGGAGTCATTTACATCTTTGCCAAAGCCCTGACCGAAGGCAGAGATATCACCATCTTCGGTGATGGCGAACAGACAAGAGACTTCATTTCCGTCCATGACGTTGTTTCGGCCAACCTGGCCGCCCTTTCAAAGGGAGATGAAGAAATCTGCAACGTAAGCACAAAAACGGAAATCTCCCTGAACGATCTGGCTCATGAAATGGTGCGCCTTGCGGGACGGGATGAATCGGTCATTCATTACGGTCCGGAACGGACCGGAGATATTTACCGTTCCTCCCTGGACAATGACAAAGCCCATGAAATCCTCGGCTGGAGGCCCTCCTATACCCTGGCCGACGGGCTGAAAGACACCATCGAATTTTTTCAGAAACGGGAAAAATAAATCGGGAAATAAAAAACTGTGACTCCTCCGGGAATCACGGTTTTTTATTTGCAGAAATATGTAAGTTTAATAATTCTGACTTTACTGATGACTCTATCCTGAGAAGCCATCACGTTGAATCACGAAGAAGGATAACTGAAAATGTTCCCTGGTCAAAATAAAATTCATGAGAGCAGCTTTTCTATTTCCTTTGCCACCCCGTCTTCTTCATTGGAAAGGCAGATCCCTTTGGCCGCTTTCTTTGCCACTTCATCCGCATTGGATACGGCAAAGGACCGGCCCGCGTATTTCAGGAGGGGCACATCATTTTCCGTATTTCCAAAAGCCAGGATTTCATCGGGTCCGATTCCTTCTTTTTCACAGAGATACCGGACGGCCTGGGCTTTATTTACGCCTTTTTTATGAACGTCCACGAAATCATCGCCTGGGAATACGATATCCACTTCATTCCCAAATTTTTCTTCAATCGCTTTGCGAATGATCATCCGTTTTTCAATAACAGGGTCCGCGAAAATGACCCTGGTCACCAGCCTATGGGGATGGAAAAATTGATCCCCCAGGAACTGCGGCTTTTTGGACCGGTATTTCTGATACTTGATTTCCGTACCGTCCGGTTTTTCCATGTATATCTGATCATCCATGAAAATGGTGGTGCCCCAGCCTTTTTCCTTTGCAAAATATAAAATGTGGGATGCCAGCTCCGGGGCAAGACCCTGCTGCAGCACGGGTTCTCCGGTTTCACTCATCATGATCCAGGACCCGGTGTAGCAGATGACCGGGACATTGCCCAGGTCCAGCAGGTCCACCTTGATTTTCGCCGAATCCCACATGCGGCCCGTGGCCACGACGATTTTAAATCCCCTGGCAAGGGCCCGGCGTATGACGGAGCGGGAATAAGCGGAAATCGTCATATCGTCATGAAGAAGGGTGCCGTCTAAATCGATGGCAATCATACGGATGGACATAAAAACTCCTTTGTCAAACATGGAAAAGTTACAGATTATCTTTTATAATGATTATTATAACATTCTGTAACGGAAAAAGGAGTTTTTATGAAATATCGCTTTCTTCTCCTCCTCACCGCACTCATCTGGGGCTTTGCCTTCGTGGCCCAGGTGGTGGGTATGGATACGGTGGGACCCTATACGTTTAACGGTGTCCGGTTCATACTGGGTTCTCTGGCCCTTATCCCGGTCATTCATTTCCTTCATGAAGAAAAGCCGCCCCTTTCGACAAATATCCCTCTCTGGACCGCCTTCCTCTTTTGCGGCGTTCCCCTTTTTGCCGGGGCTACCCTTCAGCAGGTAGGACTCCAGTACACCACCGCTTCCAAAGCCAGTTTTCTAACCGCAAACTACATCCTTCTCGTGCCCATCACTGGTCTTCTTCTGGGTCTTTCTCTTCACCGGAATCACCTTATCGGGGCCCTCCTGGCCATCATCGGTTCCTACTGCATGTCCATTACCGAGGATTTTACGATCAGCCTTGGGGATGGACTCATGCTCCTCTGTGCCCTGGGCTTTACCATCCAGATTCATGCATTGAATTACCTGACGCAGCGATTCCCGCCGGTTCTCCTCTCGTCAGGGCAGTTTTTCGTCGCAGGCCTTCTGAACCTCATTCTTGCTTTTTTCTTTGAAACTCCCACCCTTTCCAGTATCGAAGGGGCGCTCTGGCCCATCCTGTATACAGGACTTTTTTCCACCGGCGTGGCCTATACGCTCCAGGCCGTGGGGCAGAAATTCCTGCCCCCTACGGAAGCTTCCATGATTCTCAGCATGGAAATGGTTTTTGGCGGCATTTTCGGCGTCATTTTTCTGGATGAATCTTTCACCTTCACCCAGTCCATCGGCGTCATTGCCATGATTGCCGGCGTATTTTTCAGCCAGCTGCCAAGTCCCGTGCTCATTAAAGGGAAATCCATATTCTAATCCCATATTTCCGGTTCATTTTTCTTTCAGAAAGGAGAAATCAAATGAAAGAAATCGTTATTGCCCAGCCCCTTGGCATTGCAGAAGAAATGCTCAAAAGCCTTTCTGTAAATCTCGAAGAAAAAGGCTTCCACCTTACCGCTTATGACACCCTGCCCAAAGATCAGGAAGATCTGGGAAACAGGATTGAAAAGGCAGACCTTCTGGTCATTGCCAATTATCCGCTGAAGAAGGAAGCTCTTGCAAAGGCTTCCTCCCTCCGGTATATCTGCGTTGCTTTCACCGGCGTGGACCATGTGGATATTGGCTTCTGCCGGGAAAAAGGAATTGCCGTTTCCAACTGTGCCGGCTATTCCACGGAATCGGTGGCAGAACTGGCCTTTGGCATGATTCTTTCCCTCTACCGTAAACTTTCTGAAGGCGGAATCGCCACAAGAAACGGGAAAAACAATGCAGGTCTGGTGGGCATCGAAATCAAAGACCGCACCATCGGTATCATCGGAACCGGCGCCATCGGTTCCCGGGTGGCAGAGCTGGCAAAAGCTTTCGGAGCTAAAATCATCGGTTATAACCGTTCGAAAAACAATCCTTCCATCGATTATGTGGATCTCAATACCCTCCTCAAAACGAGTGATATCGTCACGGTCCACCTCCCCCTGGCGCACGAAACCCGCCATATTCTCAATATGGAAAAGCTTTCCCTTATGAAGAAAGACGCCATCCTCATCAATACGGCCCGGGGCGGAGTCATCGATAATGAAGCCCTGTCAGCACTCCTGAAAGAAGGAAAAATCGCCGGCGCCGGCATCGACGTTTACGATGGAGAACCGCCGCTTCCTGCTGATTACTCTCTCCTTTCCGCTCCCAATCTCGTCCTCACTCCCCACGTAGGCTTTGACACGAAAGAAGCCATGGCCAGAAGAGCGGTCATCGTATTCGATAATCTGGAAAGTTATCTCGCAGGGAATCAGAAGAATGTGATCTGCTGAAAGCAGTTGGCCATTAGAAGTTCATTTTCTGCAAAAGAAAAACCGCCTCCTCTCGAGACGGTTTTTTGATATGGAAATAGAACCATGCAGCCTATGGCGTATAGCATACAGCTCATAAGCCAACGGCTGACAGCTAACGACGAATCCCCATCACTTTCCGGAAATCCTCCGGCAGCGGCGCTTCCATCACTTTGCCGGAGAGATTGGAAAGATTCCCTTTCATTTCCGGAAATTCCAGCCGGAAGGCGTGGAGCATCTGCCGCCTGATATGAAGCTTTTCCGAGGCGGAAATGCTTTCTTCACTGCCATATTTCTTTTCCCCCAGCAGAGGATGACCGGCGGCTTGAAAGTGAACGCGGATCTGATGGGACCTTCCGGTGACGAGAAGGATTTTGACCAGGGAAAACGTAATGCCATTCTTTGCCAAAGTCTTCAGCCGTTCAAATTGCGTTTCTACGGGAAGGCTTCCCCTGACCGGTTTTTCACTAAAGGAGACCTGATTCTTTTCCCGGTCCTTCGCCATGTACCCTTTGAAAACGCCTTCCCCGGGAACTTCTCCCAGTACCAGGGCTTCATAGTACTTATGGACGGACCTGGACCGGATAAGGTCATTCAGGACCTGGAGGGCTTCCATATTTTTCCCTGCCAGCAGGAGGCCGCTCGTATTCCGGTCCAGACGGTTGCAGATGGATGGCTTGAAAGCAGGGGTTATGAAATCTTTCAGATACGAAAGGACGCCATCATTGAGGGAAAGGCTCCCCGACGAATCGCCCTGGGAGAGAAGGCCGGCCGGCTTGTTCAGGGCGAGGATATTTTCATCTTCATAGATGATAAAATCCTCAAAATGAGGAAGTCCTTCTGCTTTTGGCTCCACCTTTTCATTTCCCATAAATTTTGACAAAGTTTCATCAGAAAACCAGATAGCAACTTCGTCCCCTGCCTTGAGATGCTCTTTCCCTTCCATTTTCTTCCCGTTCAGGGTGATGTTCTTTTTCCGGAGACTTTTACGGATGAGTCCCATGGATGCCACTGGAAGAAGGCGGCATACATATTTCAAACCATTGACTCCTTCCTCTGAAGGAGTCACAATCCAGGATTTCATTTTTATTTCCCTTCATAGAGGAATCCCGCATCCCGCAGGGCCTTTTCTATTTCATCCAGTTTTTCCTCATTTTCCGCTTCGATGAGATGACTGTGAATGCCGCCGCTGATGGCGGAAAGGAGAGTGAAATGGGTCTCCCTCATTTTCTCAAGGAAGAGACGGATATCCTCTTCATTTTCGATTTCCAGCTCCGCCGTCATGATGCCATACATTTCATGATCTATGGAAACATTATGGATAATCCCGCCATGGGTCACAATGATTTCCATTTCCCTCCCGGTCTGCCGTTTCTGGTGAATGCAGACAAAAGTCCTTTCCGCATGGGCGGTCCTGTTCTTTTCGATGTAATACCCCCGGGGCGTGGATATGACAGGAAGGCCTGAGGCCTTCAAAAGTGCCACATCCCCCACCACAATCTGCCGGCTCACCTGAAACAGGTCGGCCAGGTCATTTCCCTTGACTTTTTTATCACTTTGAATCAGTATATCCCTAATTTTTTCCCTTCGTACCTTTGCATTCATGGCAGCCTCCCACGCAGGAAAAATCATAATACGTTCTATTTTAATTATATACCCATTTTTTGCAAAGACAATGGAGAATTATTTGATAAGGCTTAACAATTTTTTCCTGTCTGTTTTACCGGTGGATGTACGCGGAATGGCAGGTACCTTCACGAAGCGGGATGGGATTTCCCAGGGATGAAGATTTTCGGAAAGGATATGGACCAGCCCCGTCCCATCGGGCACATTTCCCGACAGGAATGCGCAGATGGAATCATCGCCATTTTCTTTCTTAATGGACAAGATTTCTGCCTCCTCGATTCCCGGAATCATGAGGAGGTGGGCCAGCACCTTCTGCCGGGCCACATGATTGCCCTGGATATGGTACATATCCTCCCTTCGCCCCAGAAAATGGAGATGTCCCATCTCATCCATCCTGCCCAGATCATGACAGGTATAGGGCCGATCGATGCCCTCCACCCCGTAAGGCGTATCCACCCATATTTCTTCATTCCTGATGGAAATGGAAATACCGGGAAAGGGCTTTCCTACGGAATCCGGCGCCTGGAGGATTTCATTTCCTTCGATATAGGAAATATAGCTGAGCTCGGAGGCCCCATAGTAAAGAATGATTCTGGAATGAGGAAATACTTTTTCCAGACGATGGAAAAGGACCGCCGTCATGAGCTGGGAACCGGTGAGGATATATTTCAGGGATTCTGAAATGCCTTTAACCTTTGACAGAGGGGAAAGCTTCGACGGAATGAGGTACGCATGGGTGATTTCTTCATTTTTTATGGTCTGCAGCCAGGCCTTGGGGAGAAGGCGGCTCGTGCAGTACAAAGATGACCCCTCTGCCAGGAAAGCCATGGCCATGTTCAGGTTTCCCGTAAAGGCAAGGGAACCGTGAAGAAAGAGGCGGGCCTTCCCGTCCACTTCAAAAATTCTGTTCTGGAGCGGGAAGAAATCGGACCAGCTCTCCCCCCTGCGGAAGAAAATCTTCGGAATTCCTGTGGAGCCGGACGTGAGGACACCGAAATCGCCGTTCTCCCCATGATTTCCATTTTCACGGACATAGAGAGAATTTTCCTTTTTCATGGAAAGGGAGGGAAATTCTTTTTCGGAAATAAAAAGGTCGATTGGCCTTTCTTTCAGCAGCAGATAGATATCCTCTTCCTTCAGGTATTCGTGGACCAGGACCGGGATACCTCCTGCCGCCTGGACAGAGAGGAAATAAAGAAACTGTTCCGCCGGGTCTGTGAAATAGAGAGCTGTCACTTTTCCCTTAACCTGAATTTTCTTTAAGAAAGAGCTCCTCTTTTTAATTTCTTCCGCTCCTTCTCCATAGGTCATCTCCCTGTCATCACAGGAAAAGAAGAGAGAATCTCCCCTTTCCCCGGCAAACCGGAACACATAGTCAGAAAATTTCATCATCAGACCTCCACGGGAAATGGGATTTCCGCAGCCGTCCTGAAAATGGACCGACCCTTCCAGAAGCTTTCATCCACATGGGAAATGAGGATGCTTTCGGCCACCCCGCCGGCCGCCGGAATGGAGGCGATTCCATAGCGCCCGTCCTCATGAGACAGAATAGCCATGAGGTGAATCATGATTTCCGCGCCGCTGGCCCCATAGGGATGACCATAGGCCAGGGCCCCGCCCCAGCGATTGAGCCTTTCTGCCACGTCGGGGTGATTTTTCCTGAAGTCCGCAGAAATCACCGCAAACGCTTCATTGTACTCGAAAGCATCGATATCTTTATAAAACAAACCTCGATCGGAAAGGAGGGCGGATACACAGCGGTCTGCCGAAAGGGGCGGTACCAGGGGATCGCTTCCCATCATTTTCATGCTCATGATTTCCGCTGAAGGCATGACCCCATGACGTCTTGCCCACCGTTCTGAAACAAGAATGACAAAAGCCGCCCCGTCATTGATGGTGCAGGTATTGGCGGCCGTCAGGATCCCGCCCGGAAAATCAGTCACCCGGGGCGCCCGGGCCAGAAGCTTTTCGCTCATTCTTTTGCGGATGGCTTCATCCCTCGTGCTTCCATAGAGAGGAAGGATCACGGAATTTAAAAGTCCCGCTTCTTCCACCTGCTTCGCCCGATTCTGGCTTAAGAGAGCTGACTCATCCGCCATTTCCCGGGTAATATGAGCTTCTTTGGCTGCCCGTTCGGCGCCAAGGAGCATGGCATCATCGGAAAATTCTCCCGGTATGAACTGGGCCGCCGTAAATTCAGGATTTCTTTCCTGAGCCCTCTCGTCATTTTCCACGTATATCCGCCTCGGCTGGAGAGAGGCACTTTCCGTTCCTCCCGCAAAGACTACGTCATTTTCTCCTGCCATGATGGAAAGGGCTCCCATGTGAATGGCTGCAAGGCCCGATGCGCACTGAAGGTCAATGGTCATGGCCGGTGTCCTTTCCGGAAGTTTTCCTTCCAGCGCCAGTAGACGGCCTATATTTCCTCCCGGTCCCACCGCATTCCCACAGAAAAGAGCGTCAGGACCTTTGATTCCATATTTCTCACAGAGCGCCCTGACAATCCGGCCGCCCAGGACTTCGGGCCTTACTCTTTTGAAAATGCCATTTCTTACACCGATATGGGTCCGAAGGCCGCCCAGCATATACACCCTGTTCATAATTTCTCCATAGTGAAACATAAAACATCCGTAAATCCCTGAATCCCTGTCCCCTCTTCCCTGAGATAGAGCGGTTCACCGCTGTAAAGGGGATGATGAAAACGAAGCTTTACGCTTTCTGCAGGATAGAGCCTCATCAGTTCCTCCATCAGCTGAAAACCGCTCACCACGGGATGGGAGGTCAGATGGATTTCATTGTGGTCTCCCAGGGAAAGGCTGTACGCATGAACTTCTTCGGGAGTAAAGGTCTTCCAGTACCTGACCTCTGAAGGTGCCGGACTTTCTCCCTGATTTCCTGAAAATGGAAATAAAAGGATGGAAATCCTCTCACCCGTATCCTGATCGGTGACGGAAAGCTTCACGAAACGTCTTCCGTCAAATGTCTCCTCATAGCGTCCCCGGGAATTTCCATTTCCCTTTTTATATTTCATTTCCCCCATGACCATGCCCTGCCATCCCGGTTTCCACAGGGTGCAGAGCTTTTCAATGATTGTGTGCATAGTACCTCGAATAAAAAAGGCGGAAAGCAAAGCTTCCCGTCTTGAAAGTCTTAGAAATCTCCCAGCAGTCTCCTGCGATACTTGCTGACCAGGAAGGACGCAAGAAGGATTTTTGCAAAATCCCCGGGCAGGAAGGGGAACATGCACATCACCATGGCCGGCCAGATGCCCGTACCTGTCAGGAACATGAACCAGCCGATACCCATGATATAGCATACGGCAGTCCCTGCCAGAGTAGCAAGAAACATATTTTTGAAGGTATAACCCAGTTTTTCAGAAACCAGGCCTACCGCAAAAGCCATGGGTGCAAAGCCGATGATAAAACCGCCGGAAGGGCCGGCCAGTACCGAAATACCGGCACGCATCATGGAAAAGACAGGAACTCCTGCTGCTCCCAGAAGAAGATAAATGACGATAGCAAGGAAACCGTACCGTTTCCCCAGAAATCCCCCTGCCATGAGTACCGCAAAAGTACCAAGGGTAATCGGCACCGGCTGGATTGGAATCGTCAGCTGGGAGCAGACTGCCGTGACGGCAGCAAAAAGGGCACATAAAACCTGCATTCGAATGGTATGATTGTTATTCATAAATGAAATCCGCCTCCTGTATGGATTTCATTATAAAGTGAGCTCTTTGATTTGTCAACTGAATAAATTTATGCGTTGACAAATTTCAAAAGCCCGCCGGTCTGCTTCTTTTAATAGAGGACCGGAATCCAGTAGGCCTCGTTGCCCGCAATCTTTTCTTCGCTGAACCGCGCATAGAGGGCAGACGTTTTTTCTCCCAGCATGAAGCAGGAAAGGGTGATGTATCCTTCCAGGATGCCCACATCCGTTTTCGTCACGATTTTCGGCTGATTCACGAAACGCTGGACCAGATTCGCCCCGCTGTCCCGGCAGATCACGTCTTCCGGCTCCTCCACCTTTTTCCGGTAAATCACCTGTCCCCTGCCATTGATGATTTCGATTCCCTTTCCCTCGCGGCCCCAGATGGGTTTTCGAATCCACTCGGAATCTTCCGGCATATCTCCCAGTCGGAAATCCCTCTGGAAATAACTTTCCGGAATGTATTTCCGGATAATTTCCTTTTCCCTGCCATTGAAAAAGCCGCCTTCCTCCATGAGGGCATAGAGCAAGGCCTGAAAACCTTTCGACTGCATAATGAGACATTCCGGAGGATTCATCATTTTAAATCTGCCTGCCTTGTACCCGTCCATCATGAGTTCGCCCAGAGAAGAGCCATCCTGGTCCGCCGTTTCCTCAATGAGGATTTCCATGGGATGCATGCGATAGAGGAAGGAAACCGTCCTGCCGTCTGGAAGGGCCAGAGAGCCGTCGGGCATGATGGCCAGATTGTAAAAAGATTCGAAAAGGATATGATCCCGCACATCCTGGGGCACCGCTTCCTTCATGGCATTCATGAGGAAAAGGGTGGTCCCGTAGTCTTCGATATAATCATCAAAACAACTGAAAAGGATGGGATGAGCCGAAAGGTCTGCCATACTCATGGTTCCGCAGCAGCGAAGGTACACATCCATCATGAAACTACGAAGACCGTTCATTTCAAAGGAATTGGGATTGTCCTTTTGGAAATACTTCGCCGCCACTCCATTGGCATAGTAAGCCTCGATTTCCGCGCAGGGCGTGTCCGCATTGATTTCTACCATCTGTATGCGGCCCGATTTTTCATCAATGACAAAATCAAAACGGGAAAGCCAGGTGGGAAGGTCCTTCAATGCATTTCCTGAATGGAGATAATGCTTCATCCTCTGGGGCATATCCATGGCATCAAAGAAATCATCGCTCATTTCCTGAAACCGGCGGACTGCCTTCACGAAAATCTGAAAAAGCTCGCCGCTCACCCGCCGTATTTCCTCCACCTGTTTCCGTTCCATAATGAGGGGCAGATGCGTGGGATAACGGAAAGGATAGCCCGGGTACTCCACGTAAGGAAATATTTCACGGTCTATATCATCCATAAAAGTCTTTTCCATCAGGACGCTCCCCCTCTCACGCCGGCCCCGCCAAAGCCGGTCTTGCCACCGGATGGAGCAGTCACCGTAGATTTATTGGAAGAAGTCCCTGATTTATAGGAAGGACTTGCCTGCTTTGCCCCATTGGACCCATATTGCGGATTCTTCTGCTGCGTATAGGCAGGACGGTCATTGATGACGGTGCCCGAATTCCTGTCATAATGGCCGGACCAGCCGCCCATGCCATGAAACATGAAATAACTCATCATCATGAGGGGAAGCAGATTGGACATGCCGGAAATATAATGAAGATTATCATTCTCATCCCGCCGGAAAGTCACTTCCTCCCCATTCTCATAGCGGGCCGTCTCCGTACCGTCCGGATTTTTAATAAGGTAATAGGTCCTGCCGTTTTCATCGGTCAGCTTTTCCCCCTGCACCTGCTTTTCCTGTCCGCAGCCCGAAATCAGGGCTGCCGTTCCGTTCAAAGCCATAAATGCCGCAAGGATGGCTGCGGTCTTTGCGCTTCTGTGTATCATAAGAGTCTCCTTTTAAATAATCCTTTGAATCAATCATATCATATGAAGTACTCCGGGAAAACTCTTTTCATATGACCCTGAATGTGATATTCTTAATACATATTACATAGAATTTTATTGATACGAGGTAAACTATGACGGAAAAACGAGAAGGCCTGGATGAGCTGAAACAGCTGGGCAATAAGAATACGAAGTATGCCTATGATTATGATCCCTCCCTTTTGGAAAAAATCCCCAACAAACACGCAGACCGGGATTTCTTTATCAAATTCAACTGTCCTGAATTCACGAGCCTCTGCCCGAAGACGGGGCAGCCGGACTTTGCCACCATTTATATTTCCTATATTCCCGACAAGTACATGGTGGAAAGCAAATCGCTGAAACTGTATCTTTTCAGCTATCGCAATCACGGCGATTTTCATGAAGACTGCGTGAATATGATCATGACGGACCTCATTCGTCTTCTGCGCCCGCGGTATATCGAAGTATGGGGCAAATTTCTCCCCCGCGGCGGTCTTTCCATCGACCCCTACTGCAACTATGGCATTCCAGGGACTGAATGGAAAGATTTCGCAAGGTTCCGTCTCCTTCATCATGATATGAATCCGGAAAAAGTGGATAATCGGTAGCTGCCAGCGGTCAGCCGTTAGCAGTTAACCATTAGCTATTGCCTTTTGCCATTTGCAGTTAATTTTTCCAACGCAAAAAGACTGTGGAAACATAGATTTCCACAGTCTCTTTTTATTTCTATTTCAATATCCCAGTTTGATGCGGGCATATATCACAGCCACAGTGATGAGGAAAGTAATGACCATGAAGAAATAGTCTTTTCCCTTCGGTGCCACACTTTCCATAAAGGTTCGTTTGGAGCCGCCGAATCCGCGGAGTTCCAGAGAGAGGGCCATGGTTTCGCTGCGGCCCAGGGACCGGAGCATGAGCGGACGAACGATGGACATGTACCGTTTCACCTGTTTGAAGAAATTTCCCTTCACCGCAAGACCACGGCAGGCCTGGGCTTCGGCTACGGCCCGGTTTTCTTCGATGAAATCAGGAATGAAACGGAGCCCGGCGGTGAACATGAAGGCATATTCATAGGGCACTTTCAGCTGGCGTACCATGGATGCCGTCAGGTCCTGAAGTTTGACCGTCCCCAGAAGGTAAATGAAAATAATGGTCATGCCCAGCATACGGAGCGCTGCTACGATGGATTCATAGAGAGTGCCTCCGCCTAAAACTTCAATAGCTGCCAGCATGGCAGCAAAAATAATCAGCATAATGAGGGCTTTAAGATTTTTGAAAAGTTCTTTGGAAACGAGAAGGATCAGCACTTCCAGAATGCAGAGGGCCAGGAGGCTTTCCGGCCTCTTGAGGACGATGGCCCATACGGCAGTGCCCAGGGTCAGAAGGATTTTCGTCAGCGGTACAAGATTTCTCATCTGGAAGCGCCTCCTTTCCGTTTCAGGAATTCTTTACAGAATGCATTCATATCCCTGCAGTATGGAGCCCCGGGAAGCCGCCTTCCCAGGAGGACGGCCGGCGGATAGGCCAGGCCCCAGTCTTCGGGGCGGTTGGCATCGGAAAACAGGATGTCCGGCGTATCATCAAAAGCCACCTGTTTATTGGCGATGACGATGACTCTTGTGCAGTCTCTGGCTACGATATCCATATCATGGGTGACAAGGATGATGGTAATTCCTTTTTTCTGAAGACTTTCCATAAGAGCTACGAGTCGTTTCTTTTCGCGCCCATCCTGTCCGCTGGTCGGTTCATCGAGGACCAGGTATTCCGTATTCATGGCAAGGGCAGAAGCAATGGCGACTCTCTGCTGATCCCCCCTGGAAAGGGTTCTTGGGTATTCATCAGCCATGGCCGTAGTATCTGTATCTTCCATAGCCTTCGTGATAGCTTCTTCCAGTTCCTCTCCCCGTTTTCCCTGATGGAAGGGGCCGAAAGCGATTTCTTCACGGACCGTGGGCATGAACATCTGGCGGTCAGGCTGCTGGAATACATAGCCGATAAACCGGCTGCAGCGGGCCGCATCTTCCTTTGTCACGTCTTTTCCATTAAAGAGGACTTTGCCGGATTCCGGTTTTTCAAGGCCCGTGAGGATCCGGGTAATGGTGGTCTTGCCGGAACCATTTCGTCCAGTAACGGCTACGAATTCGCCCTTGTCAAAGGAAAGGTTCACATGGTCCAGTATGATGGGCGTATTCTTTGCGTACCGGAAGCTGATATCTTTCATCTCAAGCATGTGCTTCCCCTCCTTCTGCGAAATATTCATTCACCGAATGCTCGGCATCACGGATATTGAGGAATGGCTTATCAAAGGAAATACCCTCTTTTTCCAGTTCCAGCTGGGCCCGGTACATATCGGGGATGGCTTCTTCGTAAATGTGATTTTCCGCCATGGCCCGCATGACTTTTTCCGGATCGCCCTGGCTCACGATTTCGCCTTTGTTCATGAGGACAAATCTCGTCGCATAAGGAAGGGCAGCTTCCAAATGATGTTCAGCCACAATAACGGTGAGTCCTTCTTTCTGATTGAGTTCGCCCACCATTTCATAAAATTCCCGAATCCCTTCCGGGTCCAGGGCAGAAGTCGGTTCATCGAAAACCAGTACATCCGGTTCTTCAGCTAAAACTGCAGCCACTACCAATCTCTGAGACTGACCGCCGGAAAGGGTGGAAACTTTTCTTTCTTCCAGTCCGTCCAGATGAACTTTTTTCAGTGCTTCCCTGGAACGGCGCCTGATTTCATCCGGCGGGAAGCCGTGATTTTCCAGAGTAAAGGCCATTTCCTCTCCTACCGTAAGAGTTACAATCTGGGCTTTATAATCGGAAAGGATGACGCCGATAGAAGAAGCAAGATCAGCAATGGTATGCTGGGTCACGGCTTTTCCATCAGTGAAAACCATACCCTCCATGGTTCCCCCATAGTACTGGGGAATGGCCCCTGCCATAGACATGAGAAGACTCGTTTTTCCGGCGCCGTTCGGTCCCGTAATGACGATGAAGTCACCTTTCTCGACGGAAAGATTCACATCTTTCAGTGCCGGTTCTTTGGCAAAAGGATAGGTGTGGGTCAGATGTTCCACACTGATGACTCCTTCATTCTGCTGTTTCAGTACCAGACCGGTATGATCGCTGTCTTCCACATCAGACTCTGCCATGTAATGCATGGATTTGAACAGGCGGAGGGCAGGGAAATAAAGAAATGGCGTAATGACTGCATTACCGATACCGATGAAGAAAAGGGCCGGCATCATGCCATAAAGGAAAACTTTAAGCGGAATCCCCATGACAAGTGTCAGGATGGAAAGAAAAGTAAAACCGGAAACGATGGTGGTCACAAAACCTGCCAGCATGGGGCGGAGAGAAAGCTTTCCGATTTTAATGGGCGGCACGGAGTGGGCAAAGAAACCGGCCACATAGGCGCCAAAGAATTCCGAAGCAAAGTCGCCATAGGGGAAAGCGGATTTGGAAGTGAAGACTTCCATAAGGGCCGCCACCATACAGATTCCCAGGCACTGCTTGTAGCTTGGTTTTGTGAGAAGGATGGCCACCACATAGCAGGCAATCATCCAGTTCGGCGTAAAGCCGAAAACCGACGGTGATACAAGATGAAGAATCATGCCGATAGCCAGCATCAATGTAGAAATGGTGAGCCAGCGGAATTTACCCCCTCTCGCCTTGGTGTAGACAAGCTTTGATACATCCCTGACCTGTTCCATAATAACCTCCTGAAAATAGAAATCAAAAAATCCTTTCATCCTCTGCTCTTAAAGCAAAGGGACGAAAGGAATATTTCCGCGGTACCACCCAATTTGACATAAGTCCGGCTCATTCCTGTAACGGCAGGTTTCCGTCAGCCTCTACCCCGCACGGCTCGAAGCTGCACCTCCCGGGCCCATTCATAAAGACCGCCATACCGGACTCCCACTCTCCCCGGCTCCCTTGGATGGCCTCTTCTTTACTACTCTCCCCGTTCATCGGTTTTATATTGATTCGAGTATAGCATTACTCCTTTAGGATGTCAATGAGAAGAAAAAACAGGTTGGTCGTTATTAGTTAGCAGCCGGCAGTTAGCCGTTAGTTGATAATTGAAAAATATGTTAAAAATCAAAAAGCGTGCCGTCGGAACGGTACGCTTTATTTCTTAGAATGATCATGTAAAGACAAATCAGTCCCTTGCCTGATGAACGACGACCTGGGGGAATGGGATATCGATGCCCGCCTCGTCAAAGGCTTCTTTCACCTTGATGTAGAGGTCATTCTGGGCATCAAAGTATTTAAGCCGGTCCACCTGAGCCCGTACGTAAATCTGGATGGAGGATTCTGCCAGGGAGCTGACGAAGATGGGTATGTTTTCCTTGTCCAGCACATAGTCATTGGCTGTAAAGATTTCTTTCAGGAGAGTGATGCATTTCCGAAGATCCGTATTATAGCCGACGTCGAAAGTAAATTCAAGATTTCTCGTTTCAAAGGCGGAATAGTTGGTAATGACGCTGCTGATGAGTTTGGAATTTGGAAAGACGATCATCTGGTTGCTAAGGGTAGCTACATTGGTATACATGATTCTGATTTCCTTCACCGTGCCCTGGGCGCCGCCGATGGATACATAGTCACCCACTTTGAAGGGACGGAAGATGAGGATGAAAATGCCGGAAGCCACGTTTCCGATATTGTCTTTAAGACCAAGGCCGATGGCCAGACCGATACCACCAAAAGCAGCTGCCAGAGTTCCAGCAGCCACTCCGGCAGTTCCCAAAGCTACAATGGTCACGATGGCGAGGCAGAAGAAATAAATGATGTCGGAAATAAAAGTCTTTGCCGAAGGATCCACTTTGGAGCGGTCCAGAATGTGTTCCACCACTTTTCGGATATACCGGCAGATGATATAGCCGATACAGAAAAGGATGATGGCTTCCACGATATCCATCCCTTTGTTCAGGACGAACATTTTCATATCGTTGATAAATTTGGCGGTGATGCTGATTTCATCGGTCACCACTTTGGTTACTGCATTGGTTTCCATAAATTTCCTTTCCATGAAAAATCAGGATTTCAAAAAGTCCTATCCATTTTACCACAGAACAGAAAGAAAAAGAATGTACCGAAATGATTCAGTACATTCTTTTTGATTTCCAAGAGGAAATATTACTGTGCCAGCTGCTTTTCTCCGGCAGCAATGATATTCTCAATCACCATAGTGGTCGTGACACTTCCTACTCCTCCGGGAACAGGAGTGATCGCTCCGGCGATTTCGGAAACTCCTTCGTAGTCCACGTCTCCCACTGTTTTTCCTTCTACCCGGTTAATGCCTACGTCAATGACTATGGCTCCCGGTTTCACCATATCTTTTGTGACGCAGTTCGCATGGCCTACGGCAGCTACCAGAATATCTGCCTGTCGTGTGATTTCTGCCAGGTTCTTCGTATGAGAATGACAGATGGTGACGGTGGCATTTTTCTTCAGGAGCATGAGGGAAACCGGTTTCCCGATCACATTGCTCCGGCCGATGACCACGGCTTTTTTACCGTCCATATCGATATGATAATCATCGAGAATGGCCATGACCGCTCTCGGCGTACATCCAAAGAGTCCTGCCTTTCCGCAGGAGAGACGGCCCGCATTGGTATCGGTGAGTCCGTCCACGTCTTTGTCCGGATGGATGAGGGCAATCATCTTTTCTTCGGAAATACCCTTTGGGAGGGGCATCATCATAAGGATGCCCGTATATTTCCTGTCATTGGAAAGGTCGGTAATGAGCTTTCCCAGTTCTTCTTCCGTCACGTCATCGCCTTTGCGGAAAATTTCCGCTCCGATACCGTAGCCTTTGGCCACTTTCTGCATGAAGGACGCATACATGGCAGAAGGTTTGCTGCTTCCTGCGAGGATGATGGCCAGTACGGGTTCATAATCTTTGGCCCGCAAAGCTTCCAGTCTCTCTTTAAGAACCCCTTTCAGGTGCTCTGCGGTTTCTTTGCCATCCAGAATGACTGCCATCAGAAGAGCCCCGTAATATTTCCGTCATCATCGACATCGATCCGTTCTGCTGCCGGACGTTTCGGAAGTCCCGGCATGGTCATGACTTTACCGGTCAGAACGACTACAAATCCTGCGCCTGCAGAAATGCGGACTTCTCTCACATGGAGAGTAAAGCCGGACGGAGCGCCAAGTTTCGTGGGATCATCGGTGAAAGAGGCCGGCGTCTTTGCGATGCAGACAGGCACATCCCGGAATCCCATTTCTTCGATGTGTTTCAGTTCTTTCTCGGCAGCGCTGTCATACTGTACATTGGCGGCGCCATAAATTTCTTTGGCAATGGTTTCAATCTTTGCTTTCAGAGGCTGATTGACGTCGTAGAGCGGTTTATAGTCAGAGCCTTTTTCAAGAGCAGCCAAAACTTTTTCGCCCAGTTCGAGTCCGCCTTTGCCGCCATTAACAAATACTGTGGATTCAGCCACTTCGACTCCTGCTTCTTTGCAGGCATCTTCGATGACTTTCTTTTCTTCCGGCGTATCAGCGGGGAACATATTGAGAGCTACTACGACCGGCAAACCGTATTTCTTCAGGTTGGAAATATGGCGGAGCAGGTTCGGAAGGCCTCTCTTCACGGCTTCCGGGTCCGATTCGGTGAGTTCATTCTTTGCCTTGCCGCCATTCATCTTGAGAGCGCGAATCGTAGCAACTAAGACAGCTGCTTCCGGCTTGAGTCCTGCAAAGCGGCACTTGATATCCAGGAATTTTTCTGCTCCCAGGTCGGCACCGAATCCGGCTTCCGTAACTACATAGTCAGCGAGGTGAAGAGCTGTTTTCGTAGCGAGGATGGAATTGCAGCCGTGGGCGATATTTGCAAATGGGCCGCCATGAATGAAAGCCGGCACATGTTCCAAGGTCTGTACCAGGTTTGGTTTCAGGGCATCCTTCATGAGGGCTGCCATAGCCCCCTGGGCATGGATATCTCCTGCAGTGACCGGTTTATTGTCATAGGTATACCCGACGATGATCTTTGCAAACCGTTCCTTCATATCGCGGATAGAGGTTGCCAGGCAGAGGATAGCCATGATTTCAGAAGCCACGGTAATATCGAAGCTGCCTTCTCTGGGAACACCGTCCGGATGGCCGCCGAGGCCTACCACGATATGGCGGAGTACACGGTCATTCATATCCATGACACGATTCCATACCACTCTTCTCGGATCAATGCCAAGGACATTGCCCTGCTGGATATGGTTGTCTACCATGGCTGCCAGCAAGTTGTGGGTAGCCGTGATGGCATGAAGATCCCCGGTGAAATGAAGATTGATATCTTCCATCGGTACCACCTGGGAATAGCCGCCGCCTGCCGCGCCCCCTTTGATTCCCATGCAGGGGCCGAGGGACGGTTCACGGAGACAGATCATGGTTCTCTTTCCAAGAAGGGCCAGGGCCTGTCCGAGGCCTACAGTAGTCGTCGTCTTGCCTTCACCTGCCGGAGTCGGGGAAATAGCAGTCACCAGAATGAGGTGGCCCATGGGTTTCTTTTCCAGTTCTTTGGTGAATTTCAGAGAAATCTTAGCCTTGTACGGGCCGTAATTTTCCAGATCTTCCGCCGGAATGCCGATGGAAGCGCCGATTTCAGTAACCGGCTTCATTTCTGCTCTCTGTGCAATTTCAATATCGCTTAACATGCTTACTTTCCCCCTTGAATAAAAACATTTGAAATACGGAAACAACTATCTTTTTTAATTATAGCATAGTTGCCATGGAAATTTATGGACTCTGAACGCCGGGGCATTATTAAATTTTTCAAACATTTTACATGGTTTTTTTCTTCATAAATAAAAGCCGTGAAGGGTATTTCGCCTCTTCATGGCTTTATGAAATTATTTTTAGCGATTGGAAATTTTCTGCCTTCAGTCGTGATGGGTGAAATGTACCTTCACATTATCCCCTTTTCTGACTTTGGCGCCGATTCCCGGAGACTGGCTGTCTGCAAACCCGCTGCCTTCGGGCTGGAATCCCAGACCGGCTCTCGTGAGCCATTCGCCCACATCCCTCATGGACCAGCCTGTAAAGCTGGGAAGACGGAATTCTTTCGTATCTTCCGAAGGAAGTTTTGGCTTGTAAAGCTCGATATCCCGGTTTTTCGGTTTAGCGTGAGCCTCTTTATCTTCGATGGTCGGTACTTTGAGGTAACGCATAATCTGTGTCATGGCTTCCTTGAATACCGGCGCCGCTACCTGGCTTCCGTAAAAGGCTCCTTTTGGCGTATCGAGGACCACAAGACAGATTGCTTTCGGATCTTCTACCGGACCGAATCCGCAGAAAGAGGCGATATACTGGTTTTTCAGATATCCGCCATACTGGGCATCGATTTTCTGGGCTGTGCCGGTTTTGCCGGCCATATGGTAGCCCGGCACCTGGGCATTATTGCCGCCGCCTTCGGATATTTCCTTTTCCATCATATCCTTGACGTCATCAGCCGATTTCTTTGATACCGGAGTGCCGATGTAATCGACCGGGGTCACCTGGTAGTCGGTGCCGTCAGGATTCCTGATGGCATCGATAATATGGGGCTTTACCATCTTGCCCCCATTGGCAAGGGCGCTATAGGCCTGGACCATCTGGAGGGGCGTGACAGCAATCCCCTGCCCGATTGACATGGTAGCCACGTCGATGGCCCGCATCTCTTTCGGATTGAAAAGAATGCCGCTTCCTTCCCCGGGAAATTCTATGCCCGTGGGTTCACCAAAGCCAAAAGCCTTGGCATACTTCGTCAGGGTTTCCCCGCCGGTCAAAAGGCCGATATGAGCAAACCCGGTATTGATGGAAAACTTGATGATATCCACGAGACGGACATCGCCATAAGGTTCATCGTTCCAGTTTTTGATGGCATGGCCGGAAGCCCAGACCTGCCCGGGATCGTGCCATACCCGTTCCGTATCATAAGTTCCTGCGTCAAGGGCAGCGGCAGCAATGATGGGCTTGAATGTGGACCCCGGTTCATAAATATCCACGACTGCGCGGTTTTTGAATTCTGCTTCCGTGGCCTTGTCAAAATGATTGGGATCATAGGAGGGGCGATTCCCCAGGGCCAGAATATCTCCTGTCTTCGGATCCATGACGATGATAATCCCCCCATTGGCATGGGTATTGGCCATAGCCCTGTCCAGTGCCCTTTCCGCATAGAACTGGATATTCTGGTCAATGGTGAGATAGACGGATTTTTCTTTTTTCGCCTTGTAGGGAGCCATGGCCGATTTCAGGATCGGATTCCCCCTGGCATCGGTGAGAATTCTCTGTTTGTTGGCCCCGCCTTTGATGAGATCGTCCAGGGACATTTCGAGTCCGTCAAGGCCCTTGTCGTCAAGGCCTACAAAGCCAAGCACATTGGCCGCCATTTCGCCGTTCGGATAGAAGCGCCGGCTTTCATCGACGAAGGCAAAGCCTTCCCATTTGTTTTCTTTAATGAGTTCGATGACCTTGTCAGAATCTTCGGGATCCATGACCCTTTCCAGCCATACGAAACGGGTATCCCGTGACAGCCGTTCCACAAGGTCCTCTTCTTTCATATGAAGGATGGGAGAGAGCTCTTTGGCCGCCTCAGCCGGGCTCACATTCATAATGCCCGGGTCCGCATAGAGGGATTTCACCATCACGGAAAAAGCCAATTCCCTCCCATTCCTGTCAAAAATGGTCCCCCGGGGCGAGTAGAGCGTCTGAAGGCCGGAAGTCTGGTTAAAGGCCATTTCTTCATACCGGTGTCCTTCAAAAACCTGCACAATGAGCAGGCGGATGATGAGGACAATCCCGAAGGCGCAAAGGACTCCGGCAATACGCCAGCTTCGTTTGCGCATCAGGTTTCTGGGAATGCCTCTTCTCATGATCTCCTCCTCACATATCGCACGGCCGCATTATAGAGGGCCTCCGGTGTATTTTCCAGTTCTCCGTTCTGCACGCGGAGAAGAAGGTTGGCCATGCCGTCAGAAACATGGCTGCCCAGCGCTTTGGGCACTTCTTTGTCATAATGAAGCTCATGGCTGGAAACAGGAATGGAGAGGGCCAGGTCCTCCATATATTTCCCGAAGGCGCTGTGTCCTTCAGTGGCCGACAGCGGACGGCCGCAGCCGATAATATCCGCATTGCCCAGATCCGTCATTTCCACGAAAGCTTCTGCCAGTTCCTTTGAAGTGGGAAAAGCTTTCTCCCTCGCCAGGGTCCTTACCCATTTGACACCATTGGCTTCTTCAAAATTGGCGAAATAATGAAATTTCATGTGATTGGCCACGAGCCATACCACATGGTTTGTGAAGCGGGCCGGTCTTTCCCAGCGTTTGAGGATCGCCTCCGCCATTTCCGCCCCTTTGATGTCGTGTCCATAATCGGTGTATTTTCCATTGCGGATGGCCCTTACCCCGGGCATTCCTTTCCCCACATCATGAAGAAGGGCGGCCCAGCGGTTGATGAGCAGCGGTTTTGATGCTTCCAGGACGGCCAGGGTGTGGTACCAGCCGTCAAATTTATGAAATTCCTTCTGCTGCGGAAGCCCCACAAGATGGGAAAGCTCCGGCAGGATGGGGATTTCTTTATATGTACCATTCACTTTCAGCCGGCAGGAAGTCTCATTGAGTCCCATGCGCACCATGAGGTCAAAGCCCCTCGCCGCATGAGGAGCCACGATGAGTTTATCTATTTCCTCCCGCACCCGCTCCAGGGAAAGCCCGGCCACCCGCGGGTAAGCTTCTTTCATGCCCTCCACAAGAGATTTGTCTGCCATGAAGTCAAGCTGCCCCAGGAACCGGCAGGCCCGGAAAAGGCGGAGCGCATCTTCCTGAAAGCGCTCCGAAGCCTTTCCCACGGTCCGGAGTTTCTTATGTTTCAAATCGTCAAGACCATGGAAATAATCATACAGATTTCCCCTGCGGTCCAGGGCCATGGCATTCACCGTGAAGTCCCGGCGGGATACATCTTCTTCCAGGGTATCTGAGAAAGTCACCTGTTCCGGGCGATGGGAATCAGCACCGTAAAACTCTTTCCGGAATGTGGTCACCTCATAGGTGTTTCCCGAAAGAACGATAATCACCGTACCAAAGCGGCGGCCTCCCCCATCGACGGCTTTCCAGCCATGAGATCTGGCCACAGCCATGGTTTCAGATGGCCGGGCGGAAGTGGTGATATCCCAGTCATTGGGAATCCTTCCCATGAAAAGGTCCCGCACGCAGCCACCCACCACATAGGCTTCTTTTCCTTCCTCTTCCATGGCGCGAAGAATGGCCAGTGCCCCATCATCGATACGGCCTGCCCGCTCTTCTTCCGGCATATATGCCGGCTCATCTTTATGAAAATGGGAAGAAATATGATTCAAAAAGCCCATGGGTCCCTCCTTTCCGGGAAACACTTCCCCATTCTTTATGAAATCTATTATATACTTCATTGCCCGCTTGGGCAATGGGAACGGGATGCCGGAGCTTTTGAAGAAACTTTTAAATTCATCCGGGCAAAATAAAACCGTGAAACTTTTCCTGTCTCACGGTTTTTATTTCAGTTATCAATCAGAATTCAGTCTCTGTACTTTTCAGGAAGTTCTTTGGCTCTTGCTACGCCGGATGCAATAGCTGCTTTTGCTACTGCTTTTGCAACTTCGAAGGGAACTCTTTCATCAAATACGTCAACCACTACATGGTTTGCATCCATATTTTCACAGGTTGCTGCAAGATCTGCGAGTGCATGAGCGGCAGCGAGTTTCATTTCTTCGTTGATCTGGCGTGCTCTTACATCCAGGGCACCCCTGAAGAGGCCCGGGAATACAGAAGAGTTGTTGACCTGGTTTGGCATATCGCTTCTGCCGGAACCATAAATGTATACGCCTTTTTCCCTGGCTTCTTCATACATGATTTCCGGTACCGGGTTTGCCATGGCAAATACGATGCTGTGATCAGCCATGGCCTTGATGGCATCATTGTTGAATACGCCCGGTGCGGAGCAGCCGATGAGAACATCTGCCCCTTTGACGGCATCGGCAAAAGTACCGGTCTTGTTTTCAGGATTGCATTTCTTAATCAGTTCCTGCTGTACGCGGTCTCTCTTGCCATTGTCATAGAGAATGCCTTTGGAATTAAGGATGGTCATGTTTTCCGGTTTTACGCCGTCTTCCAGAAGGAGGCGGGCAATTGCGGTACCTGCTGCACCTGCGCCGTTCATGACAACTTTGATTTCATCAATCTTCTTGCCGGTGACTTTGAGGGCACCCAAAAGTGCTGCCAGGGCTGCGATAGCCGTGCCATGCTGGTCATCATGGAATACGGGGATATTCATGATCTTCTTCAGTTCATCTTCGATGTCATAGCATTTCGGGGAAGAAATATCTTCCAGGTTGATGCCGGCAAAGTTCTTTTCCAGGAGTTTTACGGTGTGGATGAATTCATCTTTGTCTTTGGTATCGAGAACAATCGGAATCGCATCGATCTGACCGAATCTCTTGTACAGAGCAGATTTGCCTTCCATAACCGGCATAGCGGCAGCAGCGCCGATATCACCAAGGCCGAGGACACGGGTGCCGTCGGAAATAACAGCTACGACATTGCCTCTCCAGGTCATTTCCAGGGACAGGTCTTCATCTTTCTTGATTTCCAGGCAGGGAGCAGCTACGCCCGGGGTGTAAACGATGGCCAGGTCATGGCCGTCTTTCATGTCCGCATTGAGAGCGGTCTTGATCATCTGATGTTTTTCTTTGCGAAGAGCAATCGCTTCTTCCTTCAGTTTTGCTGTATCCATTTTTTCCTCCTTAAAATAATATGGAATTCAGTCTCTGATTGCCGGCATGTTCCGGCCATTGTAGATTTCATACATTTCCTGCTTGAGCAGACGGCGGATCCGTTTGACTTCTTTTCTGTCCAGATCCTTTTCCTTCATGTCAAATAAATAATTATCCAGCAGGAAATCATGAAGAATCATCTTGGTATGGAAAATATTTTCCTGATACACATTCACGTCAATCATGTCATACTTGTGCCGAAGGTCCGGTGCCATGTAGTTCTGGATGGAATTGATGCGATGATCGATGAAAATCTTTTTCCCGTTCACATCCCTGGTGAAGCCCCTCACCCGGTAGTCCGTGATGACAATATCCGCATCAAAGGAACGGAGCAGGAAATTCAGGGCCTTCAGGGGAGAAATCTTGCCGCAGGTGGAAACGTCAATATCTGCCCGGAAGGTGCAGATGCCGTCCTGGGGATGCATTTCCGGATAAGTATGGACGGTGATATGGCTTTTGTCCAGATGGGCCACCACATCCTGCTTTTCCGGTCCCGTTTTTTCCACTTCCTCTTCCGCAATCAGCATGGTCACGCTGGCTCCCTGGGGGTCATAGTCCTGCTGGGCGATATTGAGAATCTGCGCGCCAATCATGGAAGCTACTTTTTTCAGGACCTCCGTCAGCCGCGGGGCACTGTACTCATCATCAATGTAGGCGATGTATTTATTCCTCTCTTCTTCTGTGCTGGCATAACAGATGTCGTACATATTGAAGCTTAAGGTCTTCGTCAGATTGTTGAAACCAAAAAGTTTTAACTTGCTTTTTTTCATCCGTAGAGTGCCACCCCTTTTCCTGTTCTGGAATGGAACATTCCAATTATAACATAAGGTTACCTGTTTTGAAAACAGTTTTCCAACATGTATACCTTTTATGTATCAATAAGTATAAACTCTATCCATTTGTAGAAATATCAGTCCATCGGCTCATCGGCCAGCTTTGCAAGAAGCTTGCGGAGTGCCCTGCCCCGATGGCTGATTTTATTCTTTTCTTCCATGGGAAGTTCCGCCATGGTTTTCCCATATTCCGGGAGGTAAAAGAGAGGATCATAACCGAATCCGCCGGTGCCCTGGTAGAAATCACGGATGATTCCATAGCAGGAGCCTTCAGCGGTCAGTTCCCTCCCATCCGGCCACACGAGGGCCACCACGCAGACGTAATGACCTTTCCTGTCTTCCCCCGTATAGGGAGCCAGATCACGAATCAGTTTCTGATTGTTGGCCTCATCATCTCCATGGTGTCCCGCATAGCGGGCGGAATAAATCCCCGGCTTGTCCCCCAGGATGTCTGCCACGATTCCCGAATCATCGGAAAGCACCGGAAGCCCGGTAGCTTTGGCATAGTAATGGGCCTTCTGCAGCGCATTTTCCTCAAACGTGGTCCCCGTTTCTTCCGGATCCGGCGCATCGGACACGTCAGATACAGGAACGGCTTCCCAGCCGATTCCGGCAAAGGCTTTCCGGAATTCCCTGATTTTTCCTTCATTATGTGTTGCAAGAACGATTTTCATAGTGCCTCCTGTTAATGTCCCATCATAAGGCCCACGGAAAGACGCTTTGCATCCTTCCATTTCTTTTCCGCCGCTGCCAGCTGGGAAACCGCATTCCTGCAGAGCCTGTCGGCCTGGGAAATCGTTTCTTCATCAGCCGATGGAAGCGGTGTGCGGAGGACCCTGGATGCGGCCAGGTTGTAGCCATTCCCGGCCTTCATATTCTCAAGAAACAGATGACCCACAGGAC
This sequence comes from Dialister sp., assembly GCF_036343215.1. Lineage (GTDB taxonomy): Bacteria > Bacillota > Negativicutes > Veillonellales > Dialisteraceae > Dialister. The sequence continues at coordinate 32,878 of NZ_JAZASU010000003.1, read as the reverse complement.
CATCGAGATAAAGTTTCAGGAATGGAGCCGTATAGGCTTTCCTGCTGCGGAATCCATAGACTCCATGGCCTGCCAGGAATTCCAGTCCCTCCGGGATGACGGCCATGGTAAACCGTCCGCGATAGAGGGTAAATGCCAGGTCTCCCCCTTTGAGAAGGATTTCTTCATTTCCCTCATCAAAAGTGCCTTCCGCTGCGTCCGAAAGGTCCAGACCATAATCTTCGATATTTTCTGCCTGGAGCTGCGCATAAGTGCCTTTTGGGAGCGGAGCCGGCTTTACAAGTTCATATTCACTTCCCACGGTATGCTCCATCTGCAGCACATTGGCAGAAAGAATGGCCTGAATGGCAGGAGAACCATTGAAAGCATAGATATCATAATTCCATTCCCCTGCCTCTCTGAAGGTTTCCAAAGGAAGGGACAGTTTCTCATCCAGCTTCAGTGATTCCCCGGAGAAATCCGTTTCCCCGAAGGAAATGGTATCTGAAGATGGCACGAACCGCAGGAAATCATATTCCCTTCCTGCCACGGCAGCGTCATAGAAGGCGGAAAGTTTCCCGGAATCCGCCATTTCCTGTCTGGCCGATCCCGATTCATTGCTTTCATCCATCATGGCTTCCACGGAAATAAGGGTATCCATGGCGCCTTCCCCACTCAGCCGTTTCAGGAGATCTGCCGTATTTCCCACATTTTCCGTTTCCTCATTAAAGATATAATCGTAGGTTTCGGTATCCTTCTCAATTTCGGCAGTCGTCATGAGACGGCACCTTGGAAATACGAGCTGGAGACGCTTCTTCCATATTTCATCCTTTACGGCAAAAGCAAGCCTTTTATCCGGCAGCTGGTCGGCAATATGGGCGAGATAAATCATATAAGATTCCACACCGCTGAAAAGGACCTTGCTCTTTGCCTTCTTTGCCTTCTCTACCACCTCTGCCAGGAGCAGCTGGAGCTGTCGGTTTCGCTCACCCACGCCGGGAGCAAAAACCATGGGGTCCACCCGGAGTGCAAAGGTATAGGCCTTCACATACAGATCCTCATCGCCCTCATAGAGTCCAAGGCGGTCCGAGGTTTTCTTCATATTTTCATAAAGATCTTCAATGGAAATACCATACTGCACATTTTCCGGTTTTAAAAAAAGGACGTAATCCAGATACCTCGCCCGCATAACCTCATTAAAAATGCGGTCCGCCGGAACGCCATACCTTTCAAACGTCTCTGTAGCATCATGTATATCTTCCGCAGACATAACAGGTACCATAATAAGCCTCCTCAAAGTATATTTCCATTTTATTATACGACATGAGCCCCTTTTATGGCTACAAGTTGAAATTGTGGAAATAAGCAGGATCACAAACAAAGTACCCCGCCGGGAGCGTCACGTTCACGAATCACGACCAGCGCAAGTGGCTCTTTTTATCCGGCATAATCTCCCATATCAAAAAGTGCGTCCGTCAGGGACACCGCCTTCACGAATCACGAATCACGATCAGCGCCAATGGCTCTATCTCAACCAGCAAAAAGGACACCCATAAAGGGTGTCCTTTGCAGTATTCCAATAATTAACGTTTGGAGAACTGGCTTGCTTTTCTTGCTTTCTTGAGACCGTATTTCTTACGTTCTTTCATTCTCGGGTCACGGGTCAGGAGACCTGCACTCTTGAGAACTTTTCTGTAGTCTGCATCAACGTCGAGCAGTGCACGGGAGATACCATGACGGATGGCACCTGCCTGACCTGTACGGCCGCCGCCTTTAACGTTAGCAATAACGTCATATGCGGAAGTTGTGCCAGTCAGTTCGAGCGGCTGTTTAATAATCAGTTCGAGAGTAGCCAGATCGAAGTAATCCTTCAGATCGCGGCCATTGATAGTGATGTTACCCTGTCCCGGTACCAGACGGACTCTGGCAACGGATGTCTTTCTGCGGCCGGTGCCGTAGTATGTAGCTTCTGCCATTTCTTATTTCCTTCCCTTCCGGTTAACGGATATCAAACTTTAATTCTTCCGGCTTCTGAGCTGCGTGCGGATGTTCTGCGCCTGCATATACATGAAGCTTGCGATACATCTGAGCACCGAGCTTGTTCTTCGGAAGCATGCCGCGGATTGCATGTTCAACAACCCATACCGGCTTTTCACGGAGAGCATCTCCGGCTTTCTGGTATCTGTCGCCACCGATGTAACCGGTGTAGTGGAAGTAAACTTTCTTCAGTTCTTTCTTGCCGGTGAATACGACTTTGTCAGCATTGATGATGACTACATTGTCGCCGGTATCCACATGAGGCGTAAAGGTCGGTTTATTTTTGCCGGACAGAACTTTGGCAACGTTGGCAGCGAGGCGGCCTACGGTCAGTCCTGCAGCATCTACGATATACCATTTACGGGTAATGTTTCCCGCATTGGCCATAAATGTCGTTTTCATTATGAATGATTCCTCCTGAATAAAAAACAGAGCCGCAAGTTCGTCCTTCCTCCGGGGCTAGTGGTTTCCGGACAAATCTCACAAGGAGTATTATACCTTTTTGAAGGGGCCCTGTCAACAGAATTTTCTATAATTTTTAAAAGAAATTTTATTACAGGAAGCCCTGATATTTCGGTATTTTTATGATGAAAAAATGCCCTCTCTCCCCGGGCCGGAAGGCCCTTAACGGAGAATAGATAATATGTATTATATAAAAGACGAAATAAAAATGAAAGCCCTTATTGCGCCTCTTTTTAAAAAGCCGTATCATGAATGTAAACTTTGTGGGAGGTGAAGACATGGGATTCCTGATCATCATCGATATCCTCGGGCCCCTGGCGCCGGGCTATATCCTGAAGCAGGCAGGCATCATTAATGACAAAACTTGTGACCGGATCATCCTGTTCAATGTGCTTGTCATGATGACCCTATTGAATATCATGAGTTTCTGGGTCCTTCCCATCAGCGGGGCCCTCATCGTGGTCCCACTTCTCTCCGTGTTCATGTGCCTGATTTCCTGTCTCATGGCTTCCCATTTCTTTTCTTCCATCTTCTCTGATGAGCGGGACAAGGGAGCTCTCGTCATGAGTGCCATGCTGGCTAACATCGGTACTATCGGGGGCATATGTGCCTACATTATTTACGGAGAAGAAGGATTTGCCTACGTCCAGCTATTTGCCATGCCCCAGAATGTGCTCATGGTTGCCTGTGCTTTCCCTCTGGCCCAGTATTATTACGGGAAATATGCCTCCAATGCAGCCGGCATGCAGTGGTCTTTCAATTTCAGGAAAATGTTCCTCACCAGGAATCAGATTTCCATTCTCGGCATGATCCTGGGCCTCTCTTTCCAGTTTTTTGAAATAGAACGGCCTGCCGTGGTGGGCTGGTTTTTCCATTACCTTGTCCATATCCTGGCCTGGGTCTCTCTCATGCCCGTGGGCTGCCTCATTGATTTTCACGGCGCCTCCCGGTACCTCAAAAAATCCTGTGTCCTCATTCCCCTGAAATTCCTCATTGTACCAGCCATCATTACCGGTATAGCCACTCTCTATACGGATGATCCCATCCTTTTGGGAGCCATCCTTATTTCCTCGGCCACCCCTTCTGCCATCAATGCAGTCATCACCGCAAGACTTTTCAAACTGAACGTCAATATCACGATTGCCGCCTTTCTCGCAACAACTTTATTCTTCGTCTGCATCCTCTTCCCCGCCTATTACTTCTATGTGGGATAAAAGCAGTCAGACGTTGGTAACAGGAAATCACTCACTATAAAAATAGCGTGCTTTCAGCTGACGAGCGCCGCCACCACTTACCACTTATCACTAATCACTATTTCCAGACTAAAAAACCGTGAACCAATGGTCCACGGATTTTTATTGTCTCAATAACTTTCCACCTTTTTCAGCAGTTCTTCCAGATGATGCTCCACATACATGGTATCCACTTCTCCCTGGATAAATGCTTCAGAGGAAAGGATGGCCCTGTGAAGGGGAATGGTCGTTTTCACGCCGGTAATTTTAAAGTTGTCCAGGGCCGAGAGCATTTTATTTCTTGCATCTTCCCTGTCTTTTCCATGAACGATGAGCTTGGCAATCATGGAATCATAGTAAGGCGGGATTTCCGCCCCTTTCCGCATGGCAGAGTCCACCCGGATGCCTTCCCCATAGGGCGGTCGATAGTCGATAAGCCTTCCCGGAGAAGGGGCAAAGTGCCGGAGCGGGTCTTCCGCATTGATGCGGCATTCCATGGTCCACCCTTCAGGCGTGAGATCTTCCTTCCAGGGAAGTTCTTTGCCATCGGCAATGGAAATCATGGTTTCCACCAACTTTGTACCCGTGGCTTCTTCCGTCACTCCGTGTTCCACCTGGATACGGGTATTCATCTCCATGAAATAGAAATCCCTCTCCGGAGTCACGATGAATTCGATGGTTCCGGCACCGGAGTAATGGCAGGCAAGAGCTGCTTTCTTTGCCGCTTCGCACATAGATTTCCGAAGATAGGGCGTCATAAGGGGAGAAGGCGATTCTTCGATGAGTTTCTGGTGTCTTCTCTGGGAGGAGCAGTCCCGTTCGCCCAGGGCTATGACATTTCCAAAGTGATCTGCCATAATCTGTATTTCCACATGGTGAACCTTTGTGAAGAACCGTTCGAGATAAATGGCATCATTGCCGAAAGCTTTACCTGCCTCCTGGCGGGCTTCCTTGATCTCCTTTTCCAGTTCTTCCCTGTTCTCCGCCAGGCGCATGCCTTTCCCTCCGCCCCCGGCAGTAGCTTTGATGAGGACCGGATACCCGATCTTCTCAGCTACAGCCAAAGCTTCTTCATAGGAATTGACAACTCCGTCGCTTCCCGGAATGACAGGAACCCCCGCCTTCTTCATGAGGCTTCTCGCCGATGCCTTATCCCCCATCTGTGAAATGGCTTTCGAGGAAGGCCCGATGAAGATGAGTCCCCGTTCTTCACAGAGATGGGCAAACTCCGCATTTTCCGAAAGGAAGCCATAGCCCGGATGGATACCATCGGCATTGGTGAGCCGGGCCGCCGTAAGAAGGGCTGGAATGGACAGATAGCTCTGATCGGCCGGCGCCGGACCGATGCAGATAGCTTCATCTGCTTCCGCCACCGGTTTCGTATTGCTGTCAGCCGACGAGTAAACAAGAATCGATACTTTATCCGTTTTCCGGCAGGCACGGATAATACGCAGGGCGATTTCTCCCCGGTTGGCTATCAGGATCCGATTGATTTTACCCATATTACTTCAGCGTCCTGATCTTGAAGAGCGGCTGATCGTATTCCACAAAATCGCCGTTATGTACAAGGATTTCCTCCACCACGCCGGATACGCTGGTCGGAATTTCCGTGAATACTTTCATGGACTCGATGAGACAGAGGGTGGAATTTTCAGAAATCTTGTCTCCTACAGCCACGAATGGATCATCATCCGGCGATGGAGCGCTGTAGTAAATCCCGACCAGCGGAGCCGTTACCGTAATGAGTGCTCCTTCTGATTCCGGTTCTTCTTTCTCCGGAGAAGGAGTTTCAATGGCTGGTGACGAGGCAGCTGTAAAAGCACCTCCCTTTTCCAGTTCCACCTTCAGTCCGTCACAGGAGACTTTCAGACGGTTCAGCTGGGATGACTCAAAGAGAGCCACTATTTCTTTTAATGATTCCAGATTTTCTTTTTCCATATAACTTACCTCCTGGAAGCCAGGAAGGAAATGGCTTCTCTGATTTCCCTCATTTTCTGTTCCATGAAAATATATTCATCTTCCGCTTCTTCACGACTGATTTTTTTGAAGGAAATCATATCCTTCGGCCCTTTCTGGGCCACTTTGCCTATATCCACCAACGCAACCTGTCCGATTTCCGGATAGCCCGCACAGCTCTGGTGATCCGCCATGAGGACGATGGGATACCCTTCCGGCGGTACCTGGATCGTTCCCAGGGCACACATTTCAGAAATCATTTCCACCTGTTCCGTAAGACCCAGTTTCGGTCCCTGAAGACGATAACCGATTCTGTCCGAATTGGTGGTCACAATGAAATGACCTTCGTCAAGAAGCTGTTTACTCCGTTCCGTAAAAAGCCGGTACTGGAGACCTTCCGTATAGCGGATGGGTTCCTTCAATGCGCTTTCATACATATAGAGACGGCCCGCAAACCAGTCAGTCCAGGCCACCGGCTTGTCTTTTGTCAGCAGTTTCTTTAGAAGTTTTTCTCCCAGTTCCGTCGGTTTCCCCGTGGGTACCGTATCGCCGGAACGAATCGGACGGCCTTCAAAGCCTCCGATACCTGCTCTCGGATAGGTACTCTGGCTTCCCATGACCTTCGGTACATCAAATCCTCCGGAAATGGCAAGATACGCACGGACTCCAAGCTGAGGACGTCCAAAGGAAAGAACTGTACCTGCTTTCAGCGCGACCGGCCGGTACATAGGCACGGGCACCCCGTTGACAGTAGGAGATAAATTGGCCCCCGTAATGGCAAGAAGCGTATTTTCTTCAAAAGTCACATCCGGACCAATCACCGTGATTTCCACGGCTCCCGTATTTTCCGGATTTCCCACCAGAAGGTTGGCTGCCCGGAGAGCCCAGGGATCCATAGCCCCTGATACATTAACCCCGAATTTCTGATAGCCTATCCGGCCCAAGTCCTGAATGGTAGTGACCAGACTGTGGCTCATTGCATGCATCATGGCTGATCACCCCGTATTTCTATATACTGCTTTTCACTGATGGGTTTGAACCGGACCCGGTCCCCGGCGCGGAGAAGTGTCGGTTCTTCCGCATTGCCCGGACGGAACATATCTACCGGTGTGCGGCCGATGAGCTGCCAGCCTCCCGGCGTGGCAATCGGATACCCTCCTGTCTGTTCACCGGCGATTCCTATGCTTCCCGCAGGAATAAGAAGCCGGGGACTCGCACGCCTTGGCGTGGCAATCCGCTTATCCATACCACCCATGTAGGGGAAACCGGGGCAGAAACCAATCATGTAGACCAGGTATTCCGTGGCCGAATGGATTTCCACCACTTCCTCTTCCGTCATGTGATGATACTCGGCCACAAAGGAAAGGTCCGGGCCATAGCTGCCGCCATAGCATACGGGGATTTCGATATGTCTTGGTTCATGAAAAGAATTGAAATCAGCTGCTTTGATATAGGACTCTACCAGCTCCCGCACCGTCTCGCCAGGCCGTTTTTCCTGATTTTCATTGAAAACGACCCAGGGATCGTAGTACACCGTGAGCCCCGTATAGGAAGCCACACATTCCATAAAACCTTTGAAAGGATGGGCTTCCGTGTATTCCTGCAATGCCTGTATTTTTCTCTGGATGTCCGCGCTGATCGTATTTCCAAAGATGACAAGCACCGCAGCTTCGCCTACATTCTGTAATGTATATTCCATACAAGCCTCAACTTTCGCAAATCGCCTTACAGGGCAGCGATGATTTTCGGCAGATTATTGATGACAGTCATAATGCCCATGTAAGCAGTCATGATGACAACGACAGCGCCAAGGCCGGTCATCCACATGGGGTGATGGTAATCGCCCACGACTTTCTTATTGTAGGCAGCCAGAAGGATAACTCCCAGGGTAATCGGAAGAATCAGGCCATTGAGAGTGCCTACGATGACAAGGACTGCTACAGGACGGCCAATCACTGCAAAGACCAGGGTGGAGAATACGATGAAAGCGATAATGACTTTCTGGTAGTTCACATCAATGGTTTTGCTGAAAGAGCGGAGAAAAGAAACGGAAGTGTAAGCTGCGCCGATAACGGAAGTAATGCCGGCTGCCCAGAGGACAATACCGAAAAGTTTGTAACCCACAACCCCTGCAGCCAGCTGGAATACGGAGGCCGGAGGATTCTTTGCATCCAAAGTAAGTCCTGCAGCTACGACACCCAAAGCTGCCAGGAAAAGGAGGACACGCATCACACCGGTGACAAGAATACCGGTGACAGAGCTCTTTGTGATCTGGCCGATATTTTCTTCACCCGTAATACCCGCATCAATGAGTCTGTGGCCGCCGGAGAATGTGATATATCCCCCTACGGTGCCGCCGACAATGGTAATGATAGCCATGAAATCAATGGATTCCGGGCTTACGCTTCTCACAATGGCTTCCCCGACGGGAGGCTGGGAAGTAGTGGCCACATAAAGAGTCAGGAGAATCATGACAGCCCCGGCACAAGTGGTCAATTTATCCATGGCCTTTCCGGCTTCTTTCACCGTAAATACGATGACTGCAATGACTGCCGATATGACAGCCCCTATTTTTACGTCAATTCCAAAGAGCACATTCAGGCCAAGTCCTGCACCGGCTACGTTGCCGATATTGAATGCCAGGCCCCCTGCTACAATGAGGAGTGCCACGAAATAGCCAAGTCCAGGAAGTACGGCATTGGCGATATCCTGGCCCCGCTTGCCGGAGATACCGATGATGCGCCATACGTTCATCTGTGCAATGATATCAAGAATAATGGTAAGAAGAATGACAAATCCGAAGCTTGCCCCCAGTTTCTGGGTAAATACGGTGGTCTGGGTCAGGAACCCCGGCCCGATGGATGATGTGGCCATCAGGAAAGCTGCCCCCAAAAGGACTTTCCACTGCGCTTTTCTCTGTTCTTCGTTCATAATGTTCCCCTCCCCTAATTTTCTTTACTCAGGGATAATAGAAATAGGACTACAGGAAATTCCTGATGCCGATGCCCTCGGCTTCCAGGGTTTCCCTGATTTTCTGTGTAAACGCCAGCGCCTTGACCCCGTCGCCGTGTACACAGATTGTTTCCGCTTTCACGTCAATCACAGTCCCGTCGGCACAGGTGACTTTTCCGTCTTTCACCATGGACAGCACCTGGGCGAGAGATTTTTCTTCATCCGTAATGACGGCTCCCGGCTGACTTCTCGGTGTGAGGCTGCCATCGGGCTGGTAAGTCCGGTCTGCGAAGACTTCACTGGCCGTCCTGAGTCCTGCCTTTTCACCGGCTTTGATGATTTCGCTGCCCGCCAGGCCATAGAGTACAAGTGACGGGTCTACATCATGGATTGCGGAAGCAATGGCTTCTGAAAGAGAAGCGTCTTTGGCTGCCATATTGTAAAGAGCTCCATGGGGCTTGACATGCTGCAGCTTTGCCCCCTGGGTCTTTGCCATGGCAATCAGCGCCCCCACCTGGTAAACCACCATGGTGTAGGCCTCTTCAGGAGTAATGGCCATTTTTCTTCGGCCAAAACCGACCAAGTCCGGCAGTCCCGGATGGGCACCTAAAGCCGTACCGCAGGCAAGGGCTGTTTTGACAGTCTTCAGCATCACCTTCGGATCCCCCGCATGGAATCCGCAGGCGATATTGGCGGAAGAAATAAATTTCAGCACTTCGCTGTCGCAGCCGATGGTATAGGCGCCAAAGCTTTCCCCCAGATCACTGTTCAAATCTACTGTTTTCATTAAATCCCCCCTTCAGACAAGAAAAGCCGCAGGATTTCCTGCGGCCTTCATTGTCCAAAAAACGCAAAGAGGCATCGATGACCCGATGCCTCTTTGCAACTTTAACTTATTAATTATAATAATCTTTGATAATTACCTTGTCAATAGGAAATAACCGGATAGCGTACTTCCTGTTTCACTTTCATCAACCTTTCGTACTTTTTACTCCTCTTTCCAGCAGTACTTCCTCCATTCACAGTGACGGCAGGGCTCCGACATTTCTTTTCCTTTTCTTTCTGCCCGGTGGTTGAAGTCTTCGGAAAGGATATGCCCGGCGGTCTCGTCGAAAGCTTTGATCCGCTTTTCCACTTCGAAATCATTGCCCGGCACCGGATAGAGAGGATTTTCTTCATCTCCCGTGAAATAGAGAAGAAGATTTCCTACGGGTTTTCCCATTTTCTGTTCCACAAGATAGGCATAAATCTGGAGCTGGCTTGTGTAGCGTTTCATGAGACGGCTCTCCGGGGAAGGTTTGGCTCCCGTCTTAAAGTCGATGACATCCACGGAACCGTCCTTTTCCTGCAGAAGGTCGATGGTCCCGTCCATGATGTAATCTTCTTTCACCAGTTCCAAAGGATATTCCGCTTCCCGGATCATGGACCAGTCGCCCCGCCGGAAGGATACGTAGCCAAGGATTTCCTGAAAAGCCTGATCCAGCTCCGCCCGGGGAAGCCAGGTGTTTTCCGCCTTGGCAAGGCCCTGGTAATCGGCCATCATCCAGGCGTAAATATTGGCCGGCGTCAGGGCATCCGTCTCACCCCGGAGAGCCGCCCGGTGAATATCCTCAATGGTTTCATGGACAAGGGTACCGTACAGGAGGCCTTTCCCCAGGATGGGAGCAAAGCGGTACACTTTCGTGAATTTATATTTCCTCGGGCAGTCTTCGTAAAGGGCCACCTGGGAGGTGAAGGAAAAGCGGGGTTTGAAATGGGTCTGCTCCACGGGCTGGAAATGAAGTTTTGTGAAATCCACGGAAGGGTCGTCCCATTCGGGAAGGCTTTCAAGGGGCCCCATGAATTCTCTTGACGGCACCTTGCCGGGCTTTTTATTGCAGGCAAGAACGAGAAGCGTTTCCGCCCTGGAGAAGGCAGTGTAATATTTCCTCCGGAAATCAAAATCTTTGATGTCCTTCTTCGGCTCATAGGAAGACCGGCCCGTGATATGGGTCACCACGTCGGAAATGAGGCTGTCTTCTCCCCGCGGGTATTCCTGAAGGGAGGCGCTGATGACTACGGGGTATTCGAGACCCTTGGACTGATGGATATTGAGGAAAGAGACCTGACCCGAGGGCGCATAGGCTTCCTCATCCTCATACTCTCCCACCCCGTTTTCAAACCAGAGGCGCAGGTACCTTGCGAAGAACTGAAACATATCCTCCACCGTTTCCCGGCCATAGCCATGATTTTCCTCAATGAAGCAGTCATACCGGCTGATGAGCCTCGTAATGGCGGAAAGATTTCTTGCCTCCCTTGACTCCCCTTCTGCTGCCGCATCCAGAATATCCGTAAAGGGCTTGTGGCAGAGGATGTCATAAGCCAGGGACAGAAGGCCGGAGGGGAGCTGTTTTGATTTTTCTATTTCCTTCCCTGTCTTTTCCAGCCATTCTTTCAGCTCCCGATTTCCATCCAGCATGACTTTCGTCATGGAAAGGAAGGTCAGGTACTTTTCCTCTATATTTTCCGTTTCCGACAGCACATGGGTCCGTTTCATTCTGTCCATGATCTTCGGAAACAGATAGAGCAGGGAGCCGAAGAACCAGGCCACTTCTTTCCGCTCAAAGAAATGACCGGACCGGGGCGCATAGACGGGAATGCCCCTGTGCTGCAGGGCATACTGGAGACGGGTGGAAATATCTCCTTTCACCGAATCAAAGAGGATGGCTACCTGATTGTAGTCGGTGATGCAGCCTTCCTCTTTCAGTTTTTCGATGAAATCGCAAACTTTTTTCTGGAAATTGGGCTCATTGTTTTCTGCCGTAATGCGGACTACCGACGGGCTTTCCACAGGGCCTTCGGCGGAATGGACTCTTCCCTTCTGGTAGCGATAGAGGGTGCCATTTCTTTCCCAGTTGAACCACCGGGGGAGAGCCATCCATTTCATGCAGAATTCCACAATCCCCTGATTGGAGCGGTAATTCGTATTCAGCTTGATCACATGGCAGATGGCTCCGTAGGGACGCTGGAAAAGAAGGATATTCTTCACCGTGGCTCCGCGGAAACGATAAATGCTCTGGTCATCATCTCCCACCACGAAAACTTCTCCATCGTCTCCCGAGAGAAGCTGTACCAGTTTTTCCTGGATATAATTGGTATCCTGATATTCGTCCACCAGGATGTACCGTACCCGGTCCCGCACCCTTCGAAGGACGTTTTTCTTTTCCGACAGAATATAGTATGCCTCGGTCTGCAGCCTGGTGAAGTCGAGGAAATTCTTCGTCTTTGCCAGTTTGTCGTACTTCATCATCATCCGGCCAAGGACCTGCTCTTTGATTTCTCCACTCTGAAGCAGTTCTTCCGGATTCATGAGTTCCTCGGAAAGGCGGTTTACATATTCACAGATCCTGCGGCACCGGCGCCAGGGAGAAATCCGTATTTCCTCTCCCGTGGACATTTTGATCCAGGATGATGGCACTACGTCCTCGAAATGGTCAATACTTTCAAATTCATCCAGATGCTCATAAACCAGGTATTGCTGTTCGAACTGGTCCGTTTCGATGTAATTTCTCTCCAGTCTTGTGTATTCCCGAAATTCCTTCAGAAGCCGCCGGCAGATATGATGAAAAGTGCCGATGTACATTTCATGGAGGTTCACTTCGATGCCCTGCCGGGAAAGCTCATTGGTGAGCCGCGTAATGAGCTCTTTTGATGCCTTCACCGTATAGGTGACAATCATGATTTCCTCCGGTTTTACCTTTTCATCCCGAATGAGGTGGAGAACTCTCTGGATGATGGTAAAAGTCTTGCCCGTGCCGGGGCCGGCGATAACAAGGGTGGGACCTTTGGCATGAATGGCTTCCTGCTGGGAAACATTATTGATGGGATCCATGAAGCACCTCCATTATTTTTCTTTATAGAGGAAATAGATGAGAAGAATGGGCAGCCCCAGCACATAGGCAAAAGAATAGCGGAACACGGCCGATGCCGGGGTCGAGACCAGAAGGGTAGCCGTATTGGCGAAAAGAGGAATGGCCGCCAGGATATATCTTTTATTGTTTCTAATATAAAATACGATGCAGAAGAAAAGGGTCAGCCACAGGCAGAGTCCCGGGCCGATGAAATGGCTTCCCTCCCACTGCAGGGCAGCCAGGAAAGATTTCGCTTTCATGGGCATGGGGAAATCGCCCACTGCCATTTCATCATTATTGATGGACTTCATATTCTTCGTATTTTCATCAGAAAGGGCCCAGCCGAAACGGGACTGCACGTCCGGCGCGCTGTATGCCAGATTCCACAGGGCAAAAGTCTCCGTCATCCATCCTTCCAGGTAGATACCCGGATTGTGAAGGCCCGTATCCAGCCAGCAGGCAAGAAACTTTTTCTTTTCCCGGTTCAGTACGTTCCGGCGGAAGTCATCATGCCATTTCACGAAATCCACGGTTTCCGCATAATAACTGTTTTTCCATTTCTCATCAGGAAGGAGTTCATTCATGAGCTCCTTCGTCTCATCGCTCCGGTAACCGTCCATGACGAGTACCCTCCCCAGCTGCTGGATCGGGATGGCCATGGATTCCTGAAACTGGGGCTCCCAGTCGTGATACGAAAGGATAGCCCTCCCGGAAACCATGGAAATCAGGGCGCAGAGGAGAAAAACCATGAGCGGTTTTTTCCAGTTTCTCCACCTATAGCCCAGCGCAAGAGCTGCGGCAAGGGCAATCATGAGCCCGTTGCTCCTGAAAAGGGCCATGCCCAGGAAAGACAGGGTAAGGCAGCCATATTTCTTATTGGTCCAATCTTTCTCATCCATAAGAAGGACCATGCAGACCACAAGGGACAGAGAAAATATGCCGTCCCGCACGGCGGCAATGCCGTAATTTCCAATCATGGGGAAAAAAGTAAAATAAGCCCAGAGGAGAAAGCCCGGCTTTTTCCCAAACTTTTCCTTCACCCAAAAGGCAATCCAGGTGAGGCCAAAGGTATAAACCAGAAGCTGCAGCAGGGCCAGCGCAAAAATGACCGGCTCTCCCGTTCCGAAAAGATACCTCCCCAGCTCCGTGCCATATCCATAGATCAGGGAATAGAACCAGGGAAACTGTACGATGGCCCAGAGGGGATTGTCCATCATGAAAGCCGTATCGTTCATGCCCGGCGCGGGATAAAAAGCCAGAAGGAAGGGCAGCTGCCAGAGAGCCATCACCAGAAAGGCAGAAAAAAACAGTTTCTTTCCCGCCTCGGGCGCAGGAGTCAGCTGACGGTCAAGAACCATCCTCAATACTACGGTGACAAGGCAGGTGAAATAGACCCAGCAGCCCAGGATCCCCAAAGGGTCATGAGCGGATAAAAACCGCCCTCCCCCCTGGCCCACGGCCTTGCCAAGGCTGCCAATCTGCAGGGTATACCATAGGGCAAAAGCCAGGGGCAGGCTGAAAGCCATGGCCCCTTTCGTGACCTTATCCCACCTGAAAACCTTCATAATCTCTCCTCTTAGTCCTTCCAGTGCGTATAGCCGTCACCGGCTCTGGAAATATTTCCTGATTTTTCCTCTTCTTTCTTCTGCAGAAACATCGTTTCCGCCCATTTTGTCTCCCCATACCTACCGTTGGGCAGGAAGGGAAGCAGGATGAAGAAAGGCATGCATAAAGGAAAGAAATATACATATCGATAAACAAATGCCGCCGGAGCAGCAAGGATCAGAGTCCCCCATAGGAGACAGGACGGCAGGAGCACCAGAAACCTTGTGTACTGCTTTCGGTAAAAAAGCAGAAGTCCCAGGGAAAGCGTGATCCAGAGGCAGGTCCCTGCCCCGGGATAGCGGCTGTGTTTCCAGAGATACTGTCCCAGCTTCTCCTGTATTTCTTTCCCAAAGAAAGGATGAATGGTGCCTGTCTGATAGCCATTGTTATGGTCCGGCGAAAGGCCATTTCGCAGGTCCTCCTCCGTGAAAGCCCAGGTAAACCGGGACTGGGTCATTTCATCCGGCGCAGGAAAGGCCCAGAAGCCATAAGTGGCGTAGAGCCAGGCATCGGCGTAAATATCTTTATTTCTTCTGCCCAGGGATTTCCAGTTTTTCCAGAAATCATCGGGATGGCTGTTGAAGAATTGGAAATTGAAATTGCTGTTCCACTTGATAAGGTCCACCGTGAATGGGTCATACCATTTCTCAATCATCCCCGGCACCATCATGCGGATGGCATACTCCTGCTCTTCTTTCGTCAAAGGCGCCCCCAGGGCCACGGCCCTTGAAAACTGCTGGAGCGGAATCCCCACCCTTTCCTGGAAAAGCTGGGTCAGGTTCAGAATCTGTTTGATCGCCACATCCGGCGTAATGGCCAGGGCGATCATGAGGATTGAAGTGAAAAGAAGATTCATGCGGATGCTCTTCATGAGAAATAAAAGAATGAGCACCATCACAAGAAATACGAAAATCCCGTTATTTCTCAGGAGCATCATGCCAAGACCGGCCAGGATGAAAAGTCTCCGGTTTCCCCGCCAGGCATTTTCCTTGTACCCTGACACGAATGACGTAATGAGGGGCACCCAGAGGAGAATGGTGACTGAAAAGAGCACGTCTTTTACATTGGAAAAAGACATGTTGCAGATCATGGGCAGAAGGCCGTAATAGAGCGAAAGGATCATGGAAATCCACATCCGTCCCGTCCTGCGGTAGAGCCAGGAAAGGCAGTAGGCAATGCCCAGGGCAAAGAGAACCATCTGGATGAGAGACGCCGCCGCGATGCCATAGGAAGTCGTATGGAAAAGGAAATCCGACGCCTGGGTGAGGCCATAAATATACATGCAGTAAATAAAAGTATGCTGCCCCGTGGCCCAGATGCCGGCCCGCATGATATCGGTGGTATCATTCATTCCCGTTCCCGGATAAAAGACGAGGAAAAAAGGCATCCAGCAGAGAAGCAGGAAAAAGGCGATAAACGCAAAAGGCGCATCCGTGGGCTTCCCGTCAGGCCCCGGCTTTTCAGAAAGCACCGGCACCGGTCCCAGCATTTTTAAAAGGATGGACAGGCATACAAAGGTCACGGCCCCGAAAGCCATGATAAAAGGCACATTCGAACCATGCAGCAGTGCCTCCCGGTTCCAGGGAGTAGACCCGGGATGCCAGCCGATGCGATATGTATAAAATTCACAGAACCCCATGAGAAGGGACAGACATCCCACGAGCGCCGCCATCCATCGGCGGCCTTTATATAGATTCATTCCATAATCACCTTCACTGTATGGAAATATTATACCTTTTTAAGAAAAGCATATCTACTGTAGAAGACCCTGGGGCAAGGAAGAAGAGCCGTTAGCTGTTAGCCACTAGCTTCCAGCCGTTGGCCGCTGGCAATCAGTTTTCAGTTTTCGATCTTCATGAAATCCCATTCCTTCGCCCCTCAGCCGCCCTGACCATTTGAAAGCTGAATCCCGATACAATAACTGCGCCCGCAGAGTGCACACTTTCCTGACAACCCCGGCACCCACGACACTCCCGATTCAAAAGCTTTTATTCCCTGCTTTCATCAAAAGTTTTAATTCCCTTTACAAAGTTATGCTATAATAAACCATACGAATTCATTTTCGAAAGGAGACGTACTATGACTAGAGAGGAACGCGTGAGAGCTGCTTTGGAAGGTAAAGAAGTAGACCATGTACCGGTAGCGGCATGGATGCACCTTTCCGAATTTGATCAGGACCCCATTTCCCTGGCAGAAGCAGAAGTGGAACTTACCGAAAAATATGATTTCGACTATATCAAAATGATGCCCTTCGGTCTGTACAGTACCCAGGACTTTGGCAACCAGATTACCATTTACTGCGATCCCTATAAGGAACCGATCGTTAAGAGGTTCGCCATTCAGGCTCCCGCTGACTATGATACCCTCAAAGCCATTCCCGCCATCATGGGGACCTATGGCAAACAGTTCGAATTCGCACGGGAACTTTCAAAGCGCAGAACTCCGGGCACCCCTATCATCCAGACCATTTTCAGTCCTTTCTCCACCCTGAAAAAGATGGCCGGCGACCGACTCCTCACGGATATGATCAATTTCCCGGAAGCTGTCCATCATGCTCTGGCTGCCATTACAGCGACCACCATTGATTTCGTTCATTACAATATCGATGCCGGGGTGGACGGATTCTTCTTTGCCACCCAGAATGCATCAAGAAACGTAATGAACCTGAAGGAATTTGAAGAATTCGGCGAATTCTATGACCTCCAGGTCATCAATTCCTATGTGAAGAAAACCTGGTTCAATCCGGCCCACATCCATGGCAATGACGTGTATTTCAATGAAATCGCCGAATATCCCATCAACTGTATCAACTGGCATGACCGCCATACCTGGCCGAGCCTGAAAGAAGCCCGGGAGCTCACGGACAAATGCCTCCTGGCCGGCATCAAGTCTGCCCCCTACTTTGTGGACGGAGTCCTCCAGTATGACGATATCATTCTTAATGGGACCCCGGAAGAAATCACGGCTCACGTCAAAGATGCGATTAATCAGGT
Source organism: Dialister sp. (assembly GCF_036343215.1). Lineage (GTDB taxonomy): Bacteria > Bacillota > Negativicutes > Veillonellales > Dialisteraceae > Dialister. Next base: position 15,772 of record NZ_JAZASU010000003.1, on the reverse strand, counting down.
CGAAGGCAGAGGTCTCATCCTGGGTCCGGGCTGCGTAGTCAATCCGAAAGCGCCGGAAGAAAATCTCCTGGCCCTCCGCAAGGCAGTGGAACTGTAATAATAAAAATACAAATCAAAAGCACCGATGGGAAAGCAATCGGTGCTTTTTAGTGATCAGTTTTCAGTTCGCAGTTCTCGGTGAAGGTAAAATCATTTCTGGAAATATAAAAATGGCGCCTCTATGATTTTAAGGCGCCACCAACACTGATCACTTACCACTTATCACTTTTCACTATTTCTTACGCCGCTTCTCCCTGCACTCCGGGGTCGTCGATTTTTCCCTTCAGGTCATGATCGGTCATGGCGCATACACAGGAGTCGGACCAAACGTTTTCAGCGGTTTCGATCATATCGATAATCGTATAAATCGGAAGAATGACACCCATGATGCCAATGGGGGCCCCGATGCCGCTCATAAGGGACAAAGTCAGGAAATAGCAGCCCATGGGGACTCCCGCATTTCCTACAGCTGCCAGGACGGCCACGAAAAGCCAGGTGATCATGGTGGTCATGGATAGTTCAAATCCTGCGTTCTGCATAAGGAAAAGAGAGGTGACGAGAATAAATGCTGCGCACCCATTCATATTGATGGTCGTACAGATTGGAAGGACAAAGCGGGAGACGGAAGGATTGGCCTTCATATTGTGTTCGGCCGATGCCAGGGTGACCGGAAGAGTTCCGGCAGAGCTCTTGGTGAAAAGGGCTACGGCAATGGCCGGGGACATTTTGCGGAATACGTCCAGAGGATTCAGCCCGCGGAATACGAGGAAAATCGGAAGCACGATGAAGAACTGAATGCAGTTGCTGGCCATAATGACCAGGGTATATTTCCCCAAAGCCCCTACAATGACGCCTGCTTCAATCTGAGCGGAAAGCTGGGCAGAAAAGGCAAGGATCCCCACAGGGAGTACAAAGAGGAGGGCGCGAATCAGGGTGAAAAGGAGTTCCTGGAAGCCAAGGATTCCCTTCATGAGGACTTCCCTGTTTTCCGTCTTCGGCATAAAGGCAAGGCCGAGGCCGAAAGAAGCGGCAATCAGCATGACGGCCAGAACGTTTCCGGACAGGAAGGGCTGGAGGAGATTGTTCGGAATGACGGAAAGGATATGGTCATAATAGGAGAGATGACCCAGATTCTTTGGCACATTGGAAGCCCCGGCACCTACGATATCGGCCGGAAGATTTCCCGGAGCCACCCAGAGATACATGGCAAGGCCGATGGCTGCCGCACAGATGGTAGTCAAAAGTGTGTAAGTCACGGCATGAGCAAAAATGCGGCCCGTTTCTTTTTTAGCCCCGAGCTGGGCCAGAGTCGTAATGACAGCCAAAGCAATCGTCGGCACGGCGATGAACTGGAAAAGTCTCGTAAATACGGTAGCAATAAAAGTAAATAAATCATTCAGCGGTTTGATGCCGAGCCATCCCAGAACGGCACCAATGACCAGAGCCAGGATCCACAGCATGAACTGTCTCCCCTGCCGGCTCTTTTTGTTTGCGTCCATGGCCTTCTTTGCGGCTGCCTGGACTTCCCCATTTTCTTTCATGAAAACCTCCTGTCAGGAAATAGATTCACCGGGAGATTCTATTTCCAAAATAAAAAAATCCCGCCCCAACGGGACGAGAGACTCGTGATTCCACCCGGATTCGCAAAACCGTCGCCGGTCCTGCCTCCATAGTTTCTTTTGAAACTTTCTTCTGTATCGGGAAGTCCCGGGAAGGCATACTTCATTCCGCCTTCCATGCTCGGAAATGCACTTCAGCATCCCTGCCCGCTTTCACTCTCCGGGCTCGCTGATTTTTCGGGAGACCTACTCTCTTTCTTCATTGCATCAAGCTTAAATAATATAGCACGTTAACATTTCCCTGTCAAGCATACCCCCCCGGAACGGAAGACACCGGCAGGGCCTCCTTTCATTCCTTCCTCTTTGCAGATAACAATGGCGCCAATCTCAATCATAATTACCTTCGATAAATCCCTTTGTTTTTTATTCTTTCAAATCATACTTCCCCTTTCCTGTTTACAATCGATTACAAAATCAGTCTTGACAGTGCAAATTCATCATGCTATGATGAGGAAAATCTGAATGAGATGAAAGGAGACTTCTTCATGAGCTTTGAAGCATACGCAATTTGTTGCTGCTGTCCTATGGCTTGCTGCTGCTGCCATAGCTATTTTGCGTGTGCCTCTGAATCAAAGTCTCATGGAAGGCTTTGTAAGGAAATTCATCGGACGGTGTAAAGTCACCAGAAGAATTCCATCCCGGAAGCGCACGCTTCCGGGATTTTTTTATTCCGGAGGATATCTTGGACTTTGACTACATGATTCAGTATGCCCCCCTCTTTGTGGAGGCTGCAGGCATTACCCTTTATATAGGCCTTATGGGAATCGCCATATCTCTGGTGCTGGGCCTGGCCATGAGCATCATACGATACCATAAGATTCCCATACTCACGGAAATATGCGGCGCTTATATTGAACTTTCAAGAAATACGCCCCTCCTGGTCCAGCTTTTTTTCCTCTACTTCGGCCTCCCGAAGCTGGGAATCCACATTTCCGGAGAAGTTTGTGCCACCATCGGACTTGCCTTCCTGGGGACTTCCTACATGGCCGAAGCCTTCCGGAGCGGACTGGAATCGATTCCCTTCTCCCAGACGGAGTCGGCCGAAGCCCTGGGATTCACGAAAGTTCAGATCATGCGGTTCATCATCATCCCCCAGACCTTCACCGTATCCATCCCGCCCCTTTGCGCCAACGTGCTTTTCCTCATCAAGGAAACGTCGGTCTTCTCGGTGTGTGCCGTGCCGGACCTCATGTACGTCGCCAAGGATCTGATCGGACTTTATTACAAAACCGATGAAACCCTCTGGATGCTCGTCATTGCATACCTCATTATCCTGCTCCCCATCTCCATTGGGGCCAGCATTCTGGAAAGGAAGCTTCGCTATGGAAGATTTGGGAATTCGAGTGCTCTTTGATGGATCCAACGGTATCCGACTATTGGGAGGCCTGTGGATCACGGTGGAAGTATCTCTCCTGGCCGTGGCGGGATCTATCATTCTGGGCCTTTTTACAGGCCTCATCATGGCCATGAAAAACTGGCCGGCCCGCATTATTTCCAGAATTTATCTGGAATTCATCCGCGTCATGCCCCAGCTGGTCCTCCTCTTTATCGGTTACTTTGGCGTCACGAAAGCTCTGGGTATCGATATTTCAGGATTCAAAGTGGCCGTGGCAGTCTTCATCCTCTGGGGAGCTGCAGAAATGGGCGATCTCGTCCGCGGGGCATTGATTTCCATCCCGAAAAGCCAGTATGAAAGCGCCGAAGCCCTGGGCCTTTCCCGATGGCAGATGTACCGGTTCATCATTATTCCCCAGTCCCTGCGCCGCCTGATTCCGCCGGCCATCAACCTTTTCACCCGAATCATCAAGACCGCTTCCCTCATCGTCATGATCGGGGTAGTGGAAATGCTGAAAATCGGCCAGCAGATTATCGAGGCTAACCGTTATACCGTCCCCGATGCGCCCCTCTGGATTTACGGGACCATCTTCTTCCTTTATTTCATCGCCTGCTATCCCCTGTCGAAAGCGGCCCAGTATTTAGAAAAGAAATGGAATGAATAGTATGAGTAAATCTCTCCTTCATATCGAACATCTGAAAAAAGCCTTCGGCCCCCATGAAATACTGAAAGATATTTCCCTTGATGTCCATAAAAGTGAAGTCATCGTCATCATCGGCCCCTCGGGCTGCGGGAAATCCACCTTTCTCCGATGTATCAACGGCCTCGAACCCTTAAGCGGCGGCTCCGTCACCATGGATGGAAAAGTCATTTCCGATGGTCAGGTTTCCAGAAGTGAAATCTGCCAGAAAATTGGCATGGTTTTCCAAAGCTATGACCTTTTCAATCATCTGAACGTCATTGACAATATCACCCTTGCCCCCATCCAGGTGCAGCACAGGAATAAAGAAGAAGTCCTCCGGGCAGCAAGGAAAATGCTGGCCCGGGTAGGACTTTCAGACAAGGAAAAAGCCTGGCCAAGAGAACTCTCGGGCGGCCAGAAACAGAGAATCGCCATGATCCGTGCCCTCATCATGAAGCCCGAAATCATGATGTTTGACGAAGTCACCGCATCTCTGGACCCTGAAATGGTCCGGGAAGTCCTGGACGTCATCATAGAACTTGCCAGAGAAGGAATGACCATGCTCATCGTCACCCACGAAATGGCTTTTGCCAAAGCCGTGGCCGACAGGATCCTGTTTTTCGACCAGGGTTTCATCGAAGAAGAAGGAACCCCGGAAGAAATATTTGATCATCCACAGAAAGAAAGGACCAGGAAATTCCTGGACTCCTTCCGGTTTGACGATTTGAAGGAAGGTGAGAAATAGATGTCCGACCCCGATTGTCCCTGTTGCAATCCTGCCATTTCCGCTCCGGCAGTAAAACCCAGAAGCGGAAACTATTTCAAAGGCACCTCCTCTCCTTCCAAAGGAAATATAGAGCCCTGCCTGATTCATGAAAAGAGGTAAACCTATGTCACTACTGAAAAAAATCATTTATGCCATTTTAGCAGTCACTGCCGTATTCACTTTAGCCTTTACCGCAGGCTGCGGCAGCAAAAATCAGGAAGCCAAGCCCGCTTCCGGCGCATCTTCTGCCCAGAAAGGCAGCTTCCGCTCCCTGGATGAAATCAAAAAGAGCGGAAAACTCATTATCGGCGTATTCTCCGATAAAGCTCCCTTCGGCTATGTGGATAAAGAAGGCAAGTATCAGGGCTATGACGTATACTTCGCAGAACGCCTGGCCAAAGACCTGGGCGTAAAACCGGAATACGTATCTCTGGAACCGGCCAACCGCGTGGAATACGCAAAAACCGGTAAAGTGGATATCGTCCTCGCCAATTTCACCGTCACCAAAGAAAGAGCTGAACAGGTCGACTTTGCCCTGCCCTATATGAAAGTGGCCCTCGGTGTCGTATCTCCTGAAAAAGACAACATCACCTCTGTGGACCAGCTCAAAGGCAAGACCCTGATTGTCGCCAAAGGCACCACCGCTGAAACCTATTTCACAAAGAAACATCCGGAAGTGAAACTTCTGAAATTCGATCAGTACACCGAAACCTACAATGCCCTCCTCGACAAGAGAGGCGATGCCTTCTCCACCGATAATACGGAAGTCCTCGCATGGGCTATGCAGAACCCGGGCTTCAAAGTAGGCATCCCGTCCCTGGGTGACCTCGATACCATCGCTCCTGCCGTTCAGAAAGGAAATAAAGAACTCCTGAACTACATCAACGATGAAATCAAAAAACTGGGCAAAGAAAACTTCTTCCACAAAGACTATCAGGAAACCCTGGCTCCCGTATACGGCAGCGCAGTGGATCCGGAAAGCCTCGTCGTAGAAGGAGGAGAAGTGAAGAAATAAACTTCATCTGACTTCACAAAAACCGTCCCGAGAACCTCGGGACGGTTTTTTATGTTCTGAAAACTATATTGATAAAGTTATCAGTTCGCAGTTTGGATGGCCGCCCTTACACCGCAGAGACAGCCTTTTTATATAAAGTTTAACCATTTTCAATGAGAATTATGGTTAAAAATCGCCCGCCATTTAAATTGATGCGGGCCTCCTTCACCGATAACTATGAACTGATAACTTTTTTAATTCCCCACAGTTCAACATATGGTGTAATTATTGAACAGCTCCAGGCAGGTTGTTCTGCAGGTACGCGGCGGGATTGACAAAATTCCCATATAAAAATTCGTGCCGCCCAAGCGGCACACCTCCCCAAAAGTCCCGAGAATCCCGATACCCCCGACATTCCCGATTCAAAAGGTTTATTTCCATAAAGTCCGCCTTTTCCATCCCCGGTTCAGGACCTTGTAAGACAACGAAAAAAGCCAACCCGAATCTTCGGATTGGCTTTCTTTGTGGTGGGCGATAACAGGATCGAACTGCTGACATTCTGCTTGTAAGGCAGACGCTCTCCCAGCTGAGCTAATCGCCCATGGTGACCTGTGCGAGATTCGAACTCGCGAACCCGCCGTGAAAGGGCGGTGTCTTAACCACTTGACGAACAGGCCACTGGCTCCTGAAGCAGGGTTCGAACCTGCGACATCGTGATTAACAGTCACGCGCTCTACCGGCTGAGCTATTCAGGAATCTGTACGTGAGTACGTTGATTATAATAACAAATATTATGAGTCTATGCAACTGGTTTTTTATTAAAAATATATTAGCACACACCAATTAGAATCTTTCAGTTCTCAGAATGGCTGATGGAAAAAATTCAAATTACCATGAACAAACTGCGTATGGAAAGGCTCAGTCAACAGGCAGCAGGTATTGGATACTATCAAGCAACAGAAAGCCGCAAAAATGATCGGATTGATCAACTATACAAAGAAGAATATTCATGATATCAAGCCAAAGCCTATCCGGCACATGCGGGACAATCGGGCACCACCTTTCCTGGGATGGAAAGGTGTCTGCGAAGCAGACGGATAGGTTGTTCAATGGTACCAGTCGAAGGAGACTGAATTCTCATATAAACTTCGCCGCGAAAGCGGCGCACCTTCCCGCACCCCGCTCCCCGCATCCCGCACCCCGATTTTAAAAGTTTCATTGCCTTACATTTTCCTTTCGGTTTCAGCCTGAGACCGGAAAACGCAACGAAAAAGAGTCAACCCGGATCTCGGATTGACTCTATATGGTGGGCGATAACAGGATCGAACTGCTGACATTCTGCTTGTAAGGCAGACGCTCTCCCAGCTGAGCTAATCGCCCATATTTCTGACGCATTCTATTATGCCTTATTTACGAAAATTTTGCAAGTCCTTTCTTTAAACTTTTCATAACAAGCCCTGTAATTCAGGTATACCATTGAAAGACCCTCCTTATATTGGTACCCTATATCGTTCATAAAAGACAGGTATCAGTTTTCAGGGATCAGTTCCTGACGGCTCCCATCCGACCAGTATATCAATCCCCCCATTCCCCGGATGATTCAAAATAAAAAGCTGTGAAACCATCATGATTTCACAGCTTTTATTTTTCTAAAAAGTTTACCGGCAATAATCGTGATTCTGATTACTGCGAACTGATAACTGAGAACTTTTCCTGAAGCCGGTCGACTTGTATGGAATTTCAGTCATCTCATTCCATCGGCAAAGTCGATCCGCCAATCGGAATGACGTAGACACTGGCATCTTTTCCCATTTTGTCCAATGCCGCATCCACTGCAGTCTGGAGGTCATGGAAGGGAGTCATATTGGCTTTGGTTACCAGGGAATCCTCCATGTCGGTGACGAGGTAAATGTCACATTTCTTCTGTACCAGGGCGAGAGCTGCCGATTTGTGGCCGCCCAGTTCGAAATGTTCATGAATGGCTTTGATCCGGTCATCGGGGGTATCATAGTCCTGAATCCACCGACCGAATACGTCACTTCCGTACCCCTCCTTACAGGATGCGGCGACGACCATAATGCCTCCTTCTCTCACGGCATGTTTGGCATTATCGATGGATTTCTGGGCCTGGTATAGATTGATATCCTTCGGATAGCCGCCGGTAGAAACGATGACCACGTCTGCGGGCTTGTCAATTTTAATCTTATAAATGGAGTCCAGGAATTTGCAGGCTTCCCGATGGGCCAGGATTCTGTCTCCTGCAGCTGCAAAAGCGACCTGTTTATGGTCATCCAAAGCTACATTGACAATGAAATCGACGGGCAGGAAATCATAGACTTCTTCGATATCTTCCCGGACCGGATTGCCTTCCAGATTTCCTGCATAGGCGCCGGGACGGATCATATTCTTGTGATTCGACTGGATGGCTTCTCTGGAGGAAACGCCGGGCATGATGGCTTTCATGCCGCCGGAATAGCCTGCAAAGTAATGGTATTCCACATTGCCCGTGAGGATGATTCTGTCCGCTTCGGCTACCGGTTTGAAGATATCCACGGAAGTCCCGTTCTTGCAGGTTCCCATGTGTTCACAGTTATCCGGATCGCTGTCGATGCATTTTACCCGGGAATAAACTTCTTCCCCGGCCAGACGCTTCTTTTCCTCTTCCGTCTGGCTGCGATGGGAACCGAGACCGAAAACCACTGTTACATCTTCATCTTTCACTCCAGCCTTTCCCAATTCTTCCAGCACGCAGGGAAGAATGACCCAGGAAGGGGAAGGACGGGTCACGTCCGATGCCACGATGACAATTTTTTCTCCCGGTTTCACGATTTCACAAAGCCTCGGAGTATCGATGGGGTTTGCCAGGGCCCGGCGCACTTCTGCTGCCTCAGACTCCACTTTCGGGCATTCCTTCGGGTTCAGTTCGATGGGATGATGACAGTCATCCACATGAAAGGGAACATAATCTTTGAAATACTTGACCTTGAATTCCATCTGATTTCATCCTTTCTTTAAAAAATGAATTTCTACGATTCCGTTATCCTAATTATACAATACCCATCCAAAAAATGCCCCCGGGACATTTGAAAGTGAATGAATGGTGAAGGAAATATATTGACAAATCGCCGGGATTAAAAGTTATCAGTTATCAGTTCGCAGTTGTCAGTGAAGGAGGGTCCGCATCCAAAGGGAAGCGGACCTTTTTGTAATGTCTGAAATACCAATAATAAAATGGCCTGCTTTCAAATGTCGCAGGCCACCTTCACTGATCACTGAGAACTATGAACTGATAACTTTTTACCTTCCGTATTGGAAAAGAATTGCCAGAAAGTCGTGCGAAATCACACTTTCTCCGCCAGTTCCATGATGAGGTCCCGGCTCTTTGGCCAGCCCAGGCAGGGATCGGTGATGGATTTGCCATAGACCCCTTCCCCGATTTTCTGGTTACCGTCTTCGATGTAGCTTTCAATCATGAGACCTTTCACGATATGACGGATGTCCTTCGAATAATTCCTGCTGGCCATGATATCCATGGCAATGCGGATCTGTTCCAGATATTTCTTCCCTGAATTGTTATGATTGCAGTCCACCACGATGGCCGGATTCTTCACATTTCTTTCAGCACACATTTCCGCTACCTTCCGGATGCTCTCATAATGGTAATTCGGCATGGACGTCCCGAAATGGTTCACATAGCCCCTGAGAATGGCATGGGCATAAGGATTGCCCGTCGTGTGAACTTCCCAGCCATGGAAGAGGAAATCCTGCTCGCTCTGGGCGGCTTCGATGGAATTCATCATGACTGAAAGGTCCCCGGAAGTCGGATTCTTCATGCCTACCGGAATGCCTGCCCCGCTGGCAATCATACGATGGAGCTGGTCTTCCACAGATCGGGCACCGATAGCCCCATAGGAAAGAAGATCCGAAAGATAGCGGTGATTTTCCGGATACAGAATTTCTTCAGCACAGGTAAAGCCGGTTTCCTCAATCACATGAACATGCATGCGGCGGATGGCCTTGATTCCCTCCATCATATTTTCCTTTCCCTCCGGATCCGGCTGATGGAGCATACCCTTATAGCCTTTACCGATGGTTCTCGGTTTATTCGTATACACCCGGGGTACGATAAAAATCTTGTCTTTTACCGCTTCTGCCACCTGGGCAAGTCGGGTACAGTAATCAAGGACTGCCGGTTCATTATCTGCCGAACAGGGCCCGATAATGAGGAGGAGTCGGTCATCCTTTCCTGTCATAATATCTACAATCTGCTGATCCCTTTCCGCCTTCAGCTTCTGAAATTCCGGCTTCAACGGAATCTCATGCTTCACTTCGATTGGTTCCGGCAGTTTCCGGATAAACTTCATCTGTTCCATTTTTTACACCTTTCCTGGTTCAAAGAGGAGGAAACATCCCCGCTCATTACATACTATCAATTTTTGCCGCCAGCGGCGCACCTTCACGAAAAACGAACAACGAATCACGAAGAACGAAGAACGAAAATCGCCAGTGACTCAAACCCCTATTTCTCGTCAATTCTCTCAATCTTAAACACATTAATTGTCTCTACGTCCGGGCAGCAGAAGAGGGCCGTTCCCTTTTCCTGCCCCGGCTGGGGAATATCACCGCCGTAGCGAAGGATATCTATATAGGGAAATGCCACATGCATGGCCATGGGGCAGAGCCTGCCCCTTTCCGTATCAAAATCCCAGGAATCCCCGGGGCGATGGCCCCGATGGCAGGGACAGGGGCCTTTCCTGTCCACACAGGTAATCCGTATCTTTGGTCTTCTCGGCATCAGTCCAGTACCTCCAGGCAGTTTTCCACAGGAATTCCCTTGAAATTATCTTTCACATCCTGACTCATGACAATCATTTTCCGCACAGCAATCATGGCTTTATCCACGGAATCCATCATGGATATACCATTCATCACACTGCCCATGAAAATGGCAGAAAATATATCTCCCGTTCCCGGGAAGCGGACAGGAATAAGATCAAAAGTGCGGAGGAAAAATTCTCTCTGCACCGTATCATAGCCTGCTACCGCATCTTTGCCATCTACTTTTGCCGAAGTAATAGCGACTGAACCATTGCTCATCATGTACAACTTTCCAAGAATCCTCTTCATATCCATCCAGCCGATTCCCCCGGCATGGTAAGGAGTGTTTGTCAAGAGACAGGCTTCCGTATAATTGGGTACCATATAATCCGCATTGGAAATGAGTTTCTTCATGCCCTCCACAGTCCGAAAAGTCAGTCCATTATAAAGATGACCTTCATCTCCCATGATGGGATCCACGAAAATCTTCGTTCCTTTCTCTCTTTCTTTCCGGCAGTAATTGGCAATCATGGCTGCCTGCAGGGGAGAAGTAATGAAACCGGTGGCAATGCCATCAAAAGAAAAACCCAGCGCTTTCCATACACCGATGGTATTTCTCATATAATTGGTCGTATCCAGTATTTCAAAACGTCCGTAATCCAGGGTATTCGACACCAGGGCCGTAGGAAGATTGAAAATCTCATGGCCCATATGCGTCAAAACCGGCATCATGGCCGAAAGAGCCACCTTACCATAACCCGGGAGATCATTAATCAGAAGAAGCTTCCTGCCCATACTATCCCTCTTTCAAAATTATGTTATTTTATTGTATCATACTTATGGAAATATTTTGTAAATAGTTCGCAGTAAAAAACGAAAGGAATCCACATGAACGTCCTTATTCGTGACGATTTCGATTTAATTAAAATCATAAACAGCGGTCAGTGCTTCCGGGCTGTGGAAATAAACCCGGGGAAGTTCCGCTTTATTTCCGGCCGCCATGTACTTTATATTTCCCATGTCAAAGGGATGCATTATCATGTATCCAGCTCAAAATACGTCTGGAATCATGTATGGAAACCTTATTTCGACTTATCCTTTAACTACGCTGCCCTTAGAAATAGAATTCCTGCAGAAGATGCTTTCCTCACAAAAGCCGCCGACTACAGCAAAGGCATACGGATTCTTAATCAGGATCCCTGGGAAATGCTCATCACCTTCATCATTTCCCAGCGTAAATCCATTCCCGCCATCCGGACATCCGTAGAAAAACTCGCTCAAAAAGCAGGTCAAAAAATGGAGACCCCCTATGAAAGTCTCTACACCTTCCCCACACCGGAAGAACTCTGTACCTTATCTTTAAATGACCTTAAAGAATGCTCTCTTGGATACCGGGCACCTTATATTTATGAAACTGCCCATATGATTAAAAAGCAGGCTCATCTGTTGAAAGACATGAAAAAACTCCCTGATGAAGAGATTCTGGAAAAGCTCATGGAATTCCCCGGCGTAGGCATTAAAGTAGCAGGCTGCAGTGCCCTCTTTGGATATCACCGGACAGCGCTTGCCCCTGTCGATGTATGGATTCAAAGGGTCATCGATACCTGCTACGAAGGAAATAATCCATTCCCTGCCTATGGAAAAGAGGCCGGTATTATTCAGCAGTACCTCTTCTTTTTCGCCCAGACGACGAAACTGCGGTTGTGACATTACTTTTCAGCACCCTTAAGAAGCAGTGATAAAAACAACCGTATTTTAAGGATATCAGTTCTCAGAAAAATGGTCCGCATTTAAAATCAGAAGCGGAATATATGATGGATTTTTATCTGATTCCAATAGCAATAAAGAGAATGATAAAAATGGGCACCCTGTATTCAGGTGCCCACCTGCACCGATCATCGCGAACTGATAACTTTTTAAAAACAGTCATTCAGTACAGTCATTCAGTCGCATGATTACATCAGCTCTTTTACAATTTCACCCCGGCCTTTTTCAGTGCCTTGAAAGTATAATCCAGGATATTATACAGCGTCTCACTGTCCTCGGCAGTGAGCTTTTTGTCGTCCAGCTGTTTTAAATCCTTATAATAATAGCCCAGTTTGCTGCCAAGATTTTCCAGCAGCTCCTGATCTTCTCCATTCTCCATAACCGGCGATATTTCCGGGACAGAATTCTTTGCTGTCTGGAGCTCGGCTTCCAGCTGGAAAATTTTTTCCTGCAGTCTTCCGTTTTCATCCTGCAGCGCTTCCACAGTAAGATTCAGCCCCTCATTATTATCCCGTTCCTGAGACAGGTTCACCTGCAGAGCTTCTACCGTTCCTTTCAATACTTCAATGGTCTGCTTTGCTGCCTTTAAGCCTTCTTCCGTAAGAATCATATCATTCATTTTATCACTCCTTTAAGTCGAACAGTTACTTTTCTATATTTTAACACAGCCGGGATGAAAATTTGTAAATTGTCCATAAAAAGACGCCCCGGAAGAGGCGCCATAGAATGATTTCAATTCATAAGGAAAAGCACCCTCAATCGTCAATTACTTCTCTCCCTACATGGGGCGCAAGAATCTTCTTCTTTGCATATTCAAAAAGTACTTCTGAGCCTTCTGCCGTATGTTCATTCCGTTTCAATATCTGGTGAAGATGGACTTCATGCTCTTTCCATGCCTTTCCTCTGGTATAGTCATTGAGCATCATGGGCTGGATATTATCCATAGTATGGGCAAAACGGGCTTCCGGTGTATCGGCCCTTTCAAATTCATCCCATAGCGCCCTGAGTTTCTTCCCTTCTTCCGGAATCATACCAAAAAGCTTATCCGCAGATTGTGACTCCTTATTATGCTGGTCTTCCCTGGAAACTCCTGCATAAGCATAGGTATCGCCGGCATATATTTCCACCAGATCATGAATGAGAAGCATGGAAATCGTCTTCAGCACATCAATTTTTTCATTGCTGTATGAAGCAAGGAGCAATGTCATCACCGCCATATGCCAGGCATGTTCCGCATCATTTTCATAGCGCACGGCGCCGGTAAGATAAGTCTGTCTCGTAATGAGCTTTTCTTTGTCTATTTCACGGAAAAAATCGAATAAATCATCCAGTTTCTTTTCTACTTTTTTATCCATAATTTTCCTCTTTATTGGTATACAAAAGAATATCTACAAACTATTCTCATTTCATTATAAAAGAGCTGTCAAAAAATAGCTGGTCTGACTTTTACTTTTTCCATAATTCCATTTATAATTTGGGAAATAGAAAGGTAAAACTAATGAGAAATCAGACATTCTTAAAGAAGGCAGCTTTCTTCTGCCTCCTCTATGCCCTCTTTCTGGGCTGCAGTTACTTATACATGGACCGGCTGGCAGGATTTCCTGCCCCGGACACGGACTATTTTACACTGGAAATAACTGCCCTCCTTATTTCCTGCTGCTTTGTCGTGCTTGGGAAAAAGTATTTCTCCATTCTGGTCCTGCCCCTCTTCCTGCTGCTGGGTTCTCTCTGCATCTTTCCCCTGTCCGGGAAACCCCTTCATTTCCTGTCTTTCATGCCTTTTACGGGCTTTTCTGCCGGCCTCTGGGGGCTCTGGGCAGGAATACTGTACCTGCTTTCAAAAACAGGTCCGAAGAAATACCTTTTATTTCTCCCGATTCTTTCATTTCCCCTGGTTCCCCTTGTCTTATGGTCCTACTATTTTATCCATGACAGCTGGCCCATTTACACCGCTCTCCTTGCCATCTTCCAGACAAACGGAAGGGAAGCGCTGGAATATGGTCTGTCCCATTTCTCCATCGCTTCCGTCCTGCTTCTAGTTTTCATCTGTTTCTATGCAGGATTTACCGCTGAAAAACTGGCAATATCCCAGGAAAACGCCGGTTTAAAAACCTTCAGGATTCTTCTTTCATTGATTTTCCTCTCCAGCTTTTATCTCCTGTATGTTTCAAGAGACAATCTGCTCACGGACATTTATTTACAGGCCCGGGACTATCAGCTGACTTATACCAGATTTCAGGAAGAAATGGAAAACCGTTCAAGACAGATTGCGGAAGTACTGAATGCCGAATCCTCTGCTCCTGAAGGCCTCTATGTGCTGGTCATCGGGGAATCAGAAAACCGGAAGCACATGAGCGTTTATGGCTATAACCGGCCTACCACACCCTTTTTAGAAAAAGCAGCAAAAGACCCCCATTTCATCCTATATTCCGGGGCCTATTCCTGCCACGTCCAGACAGTCCAGGTCCTGAGTTATGCGCTGACTGCGAAGAACCAGTACAATGAAATTTCACTGGAAAAAGCCCCATCCATTATCGAATGCGCCAAAGCAGCAGGATATCGGACCATCTGGCTCAGCAACCAGGAAAAATATTCCATCTATGACACCCCCACATCAGTCACTGCCTCCGAAGCAGATCAGGAAATATGGCTCAACCACAATATGGGAACAGACCTTAAAACAGAAGTCTATGATGGAGAAATTGTCAATCATATAAGGGACCTGAAAATTTCCTCACCCGCTCTTCTTATTATCCATCTCATGGGCAGCCACCGTGCCTACTGGGAAAGATACCCGAAAAACCATGCGGTATTCCACGGTGACAACTGGCTTACCGACACCTATGACAATTCCATTCTCTATACGGACAAAGTACTGTCCGATATTTATGAAACAGTGAAAATCATACCTCATTTTCAGTCCATGATTTATTTCTCCGATCACAGTGAAGGCATCGACGAAGGCCTGGACCATAATGCCTCCATCTTTACATGGGACATGACATACATTCCCTTATATATGGCATTTTCAGATGAATACATGAAAAACAGCCCGGATAAAATGATTGCACTTCAGAATCATAAAAATCATATCTTCACAAATGATCTCATCTTCAACCTGATGCTGGGACTTATGGAAATAAAACTCTCCGGTTATGACGAACCATCCAATGACCTGACCAGGCCGGATTATGATAATAACCCATCCCGATTCAGGACCCTCTTTGGAGAAAAAGTAATCACAGAAAAATAAGAGCCTTCACACTTTACCATTGATTCCGGCAGCCTGTCCCCGTCCGCTTCCGGGCATTTGCGATAAACCGGTATATTGCCTTTTTCTCAATCCAAAATAACTACTTATCCTGCGCCCAAACGAGCATTTCGACCCCGCCTGTGCATATTCCCCGTAAAAAATTCGTCGACCCTCAGGCCGACATCTTCACGAACCACTTTGAATCACGCAAAACGAAATTGTCTCTATCCAAAGCCACACAATGTAAACCATCGAAAAGTGCTTTTCAACCCCGCCTGTGCACATCCCCCATAAAAAATTCGTCGGTCCTCAGACCGACACCTTCACGAACCACGAATCACGAACCACGAAATCTCGAAAATGCCTATAATGGGGCTCGCCGAGATGAGGCTGACTCACGAATACCGTATGTTTCTCAATCCCAGGTAACTACTAAACCCACACCACCCATCAGCATGCTAATTGATGCACTAAAAAATCCCATCTCTTACGAGATGG
>NZ_JAZASU010000002.1:0-152797 GCF_036343215.1 Dialister sp. | reverse complement strand
GTGAAAGAAGTCATTGAAGCGGGAGAAGAAGCATTAAGAAAGGCAGAAAAGCTGGAAAAATAACGCTTTGAGAGCTTTGTATTTCTTCCATAAAAAAGCAGTGAAGGCTTGTGCTTTCACTGCTTTTTTTATGGGGATAAAACTATTTTAAAATGAAGATTTTTGATGGATTTTGCTATTTTTTATCACTTTTTCTCATCGGGCCGGGCGAAGATGGAAAGGAGTCCTATTTCCAAAGCTCCTACTACGAGGAGTCCCATGGATGTTCCGATGAATTCGATAATCGTGGATACGAGAAGGGAACCAAAAGGAGCGCTTCCGAGGAATACAAAGGTATAAAGTCCCATGATGCGTCCAAGGTATTCTTTGGGAGAGGCCACCTGGATGGAGGCATTGCAGTTGATGAGGAAAAGAGTCAGGGAAAAGCCAAGGATACCGAATATGATGAGGGCAGGAATTTGGAAACTGACGTGACTGACCTCCATAAGAATAAGACCGCAGGCGATGGCGTTTCCAAAAATGAATTTCCGGGAGAACTGGCGGCTCGCCGTGGCCGAGAGGACGCCGCAGATCATGGAGCCTGTGCCGGCGGCAAAAAGAATGGATCCGAATCCATTGATACCCGCATGAAGGACTCTGTCTGCAAAGAGAGGCCCATAGGTCCCCAGGTTCAATATCAGGCCGCTCACCAGACCGGCAGCAATGAGGTTTTTGAATATAATGGGATTTTTCCGCGCCTGGAGGAGACCTTCCCTGATTTCCCTCAGCGGGTGGCTTTCCGGCTTTTCCTCAACCACCGAATTGACGTTCATCCGGGCGTAGGCGATGACAATGGGGATGAGGGAGAGGGCATTGAGGAAGAAAATGGAACTGTAGGAAATATAATTCAGCAGGAATGCAGCGAGCAGCGGTCCAATCATGCGGGTGAGGTTGAAATTGGCGGAATTCAGGCTGATGGCGCTGTGGAGTGCCTGTTTCCCCACCAGCTCGGGCATGAAGGCCATGCGGGCAGGCATATCAAAGGCATCGATGGAACCGACGAAAAAAGCAAAAAACAGAATCCAGAGGTACGTTTCATTTCCTGTCCAGAGAAGCAGCCCCAGAAGAGCGGCTTGCACCATGTAGGTGCACTGGGTGCCAAGAAGGATTTTTCTTTTGTTGTGCCGGTCAATCCAGAAGCCGGTGAAAAGGGTAAAGAGAAGGCTGGGCGCAAACTGGCAGGCTGAAAGGAGTCCGAGCAGGAAAGCGGAATCGGTCATGGTGTACACCAGCCACTGCTGGGCCGTGAGCTGGAGCCAGAATCCGATGAGGGCCACCCACTGGGTGATCCAGAAGATCCTGTAATTTTTTACCGTAAGAGCAGGGAATAGCTGCAATAGACGCATAAGATGGTCCTTTACTATGCAATATAGATTAAACACTAATATTATATCATAGGGGTGTACAAATGATTTTAGTCGGTTAAATCATTTGTATATCGTTATAGATTAATTTTAGACAGGGAATCATTTGACAAAGGAGCAGAAATCAAATATAATTCAGGCATAGAAATTCATAAAAGCAAGGGCGCTGCTCATGGAGCAGCGTCTTTTGCTTAAAAGGTCAGTAACGGCGCTGCTCTCCCGGGCAGGCGCCGCTATTTTTTAGGAAGGAAATGGGTTTATGGTTTTTATTTCATCCTGATTTCGGCGGATTGAGCTTCCGGCAGAGGCTTTCCGCCATCGTTACTGGAGGTGCTTACTATGCGAAAGCCAAAGATTGGAGTTATGCCGTTGTGGGATGAAAAGAAGGACAGTATATGGATGCTGCCGGGCTACATGGATGGGGTCCGTGAAGCCGGCGGAATACCGGTCATCCTTCCCCTCCACCTTTCTGAAGAGGATTTTAAAGAGATTCGTGATGATTTTGACGGCTTCCTCTTCACCGGTGGTCCCGATATTTCCCCCTCTCTTTATGGAGAGGAAAAATCCGAACTCTGCGGGTATGTCTGTGAGGACAGGGATAAACTGGAAACCATGGTTTTCCGTTACTGCCTGGAGCGGGATGTACCGGCCCTGGGAATCTGCAGGGGGCTGCAGCTGTTCAATGTATTGATGGGAGGCACCCTGTATCAGGATATTCATACGGAACGCCCGTCGCTTCACGGGCTGGAGCACAATATGGATTTCTCCTATGACTGGGTGGCTCATCTGAATACCATTATCCCCGGGACTCCGATGCATGACCGTCTGGGCGTGTCCTGCATGGGCGTTAATTCCCTTCATCATCAGGCCATCAGGAAACTGGCTCCCGGCCTCGTTCCCATGGCCTATTCCGAAGATGAGCTGATCGAGGCGGTTTACGCACCGTCCAAAAAGTTCCTGTGGGCAGTCCAGTGGCACCCTGAATGCTCCTATGTCTATGATGGTCTGGATATGGCTATTTTTGAAGCATTCACGGAAGCGGCCTCTGCATCGTCCACGGACGCTATCAAGCCGTTCCTGCCAACCAGTTTTTCCTTCTCCGATGGGAGCGAAAAACTGGGCTGAGAATACCATTTCTGATCTGAAGACATTCCGGGAGCATCTACCAGTAAAAAAAGCAGTCCGCCAAAGCGGGCTGCTTTTCTATTTCCTTTATGATTCGATTACTTCCAGGACGGAACGATGGTGCCTTTGTATTTTTCAGCAATGAATTTCTTGACGGAGTCAGACTGATAATACTTGACGAATTTCTGGTAAGCCGGCTGATCTTTGTCCTTGTTCCTTGCGGCGATGATCATGACGGCCAGCGGGGTATTTTCATCTTCCCAGAAGAGGCCCTGGTCTTTCGGGGAAAGGCCTGCGCTCATGACATAGTTCATGGTGATGACGGAGAGGTCCACGTCATCCAGGGATCTCGGCAGCTGGGCAGCTTCCAGTTCCTTGAATTTCAGGTGCTTCGGGTTTTCTACTACATCGGCCGGAGTGGCTTTCATGCCGACGCCTTCCTTCAGCTTCAGGAGACCTGCTTTTTCCAGAAGTTCCAGGCCGCGGCCTTCATTGGTGGGATCGTTAGGAATGGAAACGACGGCACCGTCCGGGATGGCTTTCAGATCACGGTATTTGTTGGAGTAAATACCCATGCGCATGAGGATGGCTTTGCCGATAGACACAAGGTCGGTATTGTGCTGTTTGTTGAAATTCTTCAGGAATGGTTCATGCTGGTATACGACGAGGTCGATATCCCCATCTGCCAGGGCCTGGTCCGGGGTGATGTAATCGGAGAATTCTTTGACGTTTACTTTGAGGCCGTTCTTTTCTGCTTCTTTGGCAGCGGCTTCAACGACTTCAGCGTGGGGGCCTGCAGTGGCACCGACAGTGATTTCTTTCTTTTCCTGCGGAGCAGCGGCTGCAGAAGAAGCTGCCGTTTTCTGGCTGGAACCGCAGCCGGTAATGAATGCTGCTGCGGAGAGTGCGCAAAGGCCGGCGATTGCTAATTTTTTCAACATACTAATACTTCCTTTCTCTTTTTAAAATGAGCCGCATGTAAGGATGCGGTTTATATAAAGAGCAGATGACCGCTCATTTACATACCTGTTTAACGTTTATCCATTTTCTTGGCCAGATTGCTGCCGACGAGCTGAATAAGCTGGACCACGATGACCAGGACTATGATGGTAGCAATCATTACATCGGCCTGGAAACGCTGATATCCATAGCGGATAGCCAGATCACCAAGGCCGCCGCCGCCGATGGTACCCGCCATGGCAGAGGCGCCGATGAGGGATACGATGACTACGGTCAAACTTTCAATGATGGAAGGGAGAGCTTCCGGGATAAGGACTTTCCAGATGATCTGGAGAGGGGAAGCGCCCATGGATTCGGCAGCTTCAATGAGGCCCGACGGGATTTCACGGATGGAAGTTTCCACCATACGGGCCGTATAGGGGATGGCTGCCAGGGTCAAAGGAACTATGGCTGCCGTAGTCCCGATGGAAGTGCCTGCAATCAGCCGGGTAAACGGGATGATGGCAACCATGAGGATAATGAATGGAATGGAACGGACCATATTGATGATAAATGCCAGAGGCTTATTAAGAACCGGGCAGGCAAGGATTCCGTCCTTTTCAGTGACTACGAGGAGGATACCGAGGGGGATGCCCACAACAGCAGAAATCAGGGAGGAGAAGAACAGCATGTAAATAGTTTCTGCCAGGGATTTCAGAAGAAGATTAGTTATCACTGCGGACATATCCGATCACCTCGCTTGTAATTGGCAATTCTTTCAGATGATTGAGAGCATCATTCATATTTCCTTCATCACCGTCAATCATGATGATGAGCCGGCCGAAGGACACATTCTGGATATAATCGATGGAACCGTAGAGGATGCTGACGTCCAGATTGTACTGTCGGATCAGGTTGGCAATGATCGGTTCATTGGCCACATCGCCCCGGAATTTGAGGGAGATGACAGTCTGGTCGGCATCGGACTTTTTCTCCGGAGTGATGTTCATGTGGGAAAGCTGTTCCGGTACGTCGGAGGACATGACGGAGCCCACGAATTTCTTCAGCGTTTCCGTCTGGGGGTTCGTGAAAAGGTCGACCACGGAACCTTCTTCAATGATTTTCCCTTTTTCAATGACTGCCACCCGTTCAGCGATTTCCTTGATGACTTCCATCTGGTGGGTGATGAGGATAATCGTGATGCCCAGTTTCTTATTGATATCTCTCAGGAGGGAGAGTATGGATTTGACTGTTTCCGGGTCCAGGGCGCTGGTGGCTTCATCGGAAAGAAGGACGTCCGGGTTGGAAACAATGGCACGGGCGATGCCCACACGCTGTTTCTGTCCGCCGGAGAGCTGGGCAGGATATTTATTCTTATATTCCGTGAGTCCTACCACATCGAGAATGTCATCGATTCTCTTTTTTTGCTCCGCCTTCGGCACGCCGGAAAGTTCCAGGGGAAATGCCACATTTCCTGCCACGGTGCGGTTGGAAAGCAGATTGAAATGCTGGAAAATCATGCCGATTTTCTTTCTTTCTTCACGAAGCTGACCTTTGGAGAGCTTCATCATATCTTTTCCATTGATGAGGACTTCGCCGGATGTCGGGGGTTCCAGCATATTGATGCAGCGGACCAGGGTCGATTTCCCGGCGCCCGACTGCCCGACGATACCGAAGATTTCACCGTCCTTAATAGTCAGGTTGATGTCGTCCAGTGCCTTGAAACTGCCATATAATTTCGTTATATGCTTTAATTCAATCATTGTGACTCCTTATAATAAAAAAACCTTCATGAAAGATGAAGGGGATTTTTGCATCATCTTTCGGATCAAATCCGCTGGAATTGGCACCGTTTCCTGAGAATGGTTGCCGTGGTTTCAAAGGGCCAGTCCCTCCGCCACTCATGATGAATCTGTATGAAGATGGACCGCACTTTGTGCGGTTGAAATTATAGTACTCTTAATAATTGATAATGTCAATAGTAATTTTTTTAAAAGGCGACATTCTTTGCGGCTTCCTTAAAAATTTTGGCATTTTACATGAGAAATATTATTTGCCACGGCGTCTTTTAAAATCTGTTTACCGGATTTTCCTGTTTCAGCACAATAACTCTTTGCGCCATTTAGACGCTAATGCTATAATATACTAAAGTAAATGAGACCGTCCTGAAAGGGGCGGGATTCTTTCATAAAGGAGGTAAGTATGAGCGTGAACCAGAGACTGATCAACCCATTGGCAGATAATCTCTTTGACGGCATCCTTCAGCTCAAGACAAGAGAGGAATGCTATGAATTTTTTGAAGACCTCTGCACCATCAACGAACTTCGCGACATGTCCCAGCGTCTGGAAGTGGCCAGAATGCTGGAGGCCGGCGAGAAATATGACCAGATTGAGAAGAAAACCGGTGCCAGTACCGCCACCATTTCCCGGGTGAAACGGTGCCTGAAATATGGCGCTGACGGCTATGCTACCGTGCTGAAAAGGCTGGCAGAGAAGGAGGAGAAATAATGGAGCCCCTCGATCTTTCCCATGAAGGTTTCAAGGCCTATGATATCCGCGGCATTGTGCCCACGGAGGTGAATGAAGAGCTTGCCTACCGGGTAGGCAGGGCTTATGCTTCCCTGTATCATCCGAAAACCATGTGTATCGGCTGCGATGTCCGTCCAAGTTCAGAAAGTATGAAAGCGGCTGCAGCCAAAGGACTCATGGATGGCGGAGCGGATGTCTATGATATAGGACTCTGCGGCACGGAAATGATGTACTTCGGGACATTCTATTATGGCATGGATGGCGGGTTTATGATTACTGCCAGTCATAATCCTTCCGATTATAACGGCATCAAGATTGTCCGTCAGGAAGGCATTCCGGTCAGTGCGGACACGGGGTTGAAGGATATCGAAAATCTTGCGTTCTCCGGAAATTTTGAGGATGCACCGGCGAAGGGAAGACTTTTTACAAAGGAAATACTGGATGATTATGTAGAAACAGTCCTTTCTTTCGTGGATACGGAGAAAATAAAGCCCTTCCATATCGTGGTGAATGGCGGTAATGGTTGTGCCAATGTGGTTTTTGAAAAATTGAAAACCCGGCTGCCCTTTACATTTACGGAACTCAATATGGAGCCTGACGGGTCTTTCCCTCATGGCGTTCCCAATCCCATGCTGGAAGAATGCCGGAAGCCTCTTGTAGAAGAAGTGCTGAAAGAAAAAGCTGACCTTGGTATTGCCTGGGACGGCGATTTTGACCGCTGTTTCTTCATTGATGAAAATGGTCATTTTGTGGAAGGCTACTACATGGTGGTCCTCCTTTCTGAATATTTTCTGAAGAGAAATCCGGGAGAGACCATCGTTCATGATCCCCGCGTCTTCTGGTGTACCGGGAAAATCTGCTATGACCTTGGCGGAAAGGGTGTGGAATCCAAGGGCGGTCATGCTTTTATGAAAGAGACCATGAGGAAAGTCAAAGCCATTTATGGCGCGGAAAATTCGGCTCATCACTTTTTCCGTGAATTTTCCTACTGCGATTCCGGCATGATTCCCTGGCTCATTGTGACCCAGATCATGAGTGAGAAGGGAAAGCATCTGGGCGAGCTCGTGGCGGCCATGGAAGAAGAATTCCCCTGCAGCGGGGAAATCAATCTCACGGTCAGTGACAGCAGTTATGTCATTGAAAAAGTGAGGGAGAAATACGCAGAGTCTGCGGTCCATATCGACCTTACCGATGGCATAGGAGTGGAATTTGACAACTGGCGGTTCAACCTCCGCCCGTCCAACACGGAGCCCCTGATCCGTTTCAATATGGAAACGGAACATGACCGGCCGCTTCTGGAAGAAAAGAAAAACGAAGTTATCAATTTCATCAAATCTTTGTGATTGAAGCGCCGGGGGATGACCTCCGGCGCTTTTGCGCGGGACGGAAACGCTATGGCGGCCTATAAATATAATCTTTAATATGGGCCCTTGAAAAAACGAATACAGGGTAGTCGGTCTATGGTAAAATAATATTAGCAGTTCCTGTAACATTTTCTGCAAAGGAGTATGATTATGGAATATCGTATCGAGCATGATTCCCTTGGTGAAGTGAAGGTACCGGCCAACCATATGTGGGGCGCCCAGACCCAGCGGTCTTTTGAAAATTTCAAAATCGGCAATCTGGAAATGCCCCGTGAAATCATCCGGGCTTTTGCCATTCTGAAGAAGAGCGCTGCTGCCGTCAATATGGAAGAAGGCGAGCTGGATCCGGACAAGGCAAAAGTCATCATGGAAGCCTGCGATGAAATCCTTGATGGCAAATGGCCCAATGAATTCCCGCTGAAAATTTACCAGACCGGTTCCGGTACCCAGAGCAATATGAATATGAACGAAGTAGTTGCTCATATTGCCAATGCAAAACTGGAAAAGGCAGGAAGCTCCAAACGGGTTCATCCGAATGACGACGTCAACCATGGCCAGTCCTCCAATGATACATTCCCCACGGCTTCCCATGTAGCTGCCGTCCAGGTGCTTCATGAAAGACTGTATCAACAGCTGGATGAGCTGATTGCCACCCTTGATCAGAAGAGTGAAGATTTCATGCATATTGTCAAAATCGGCCGTACCCACTGCCAGGATGCCGTGCCCCTTACACTGGGCCAGGAAATTTCCGGCTGGGCTGAAATGCTGAAGAAATCCAAAGCCATGATCCAGCAGGCAGAAACCCATCTCCATGGACTTGCCATTGGTGGGACTGCCGTTGGTACGGGTCTCAATGCGACGAAGGGTTTCGGCGAAAAAGTCGCTGCTGCCATCAGCAAAGAAACGGGAATCGACTTCTACTCCGAACCCAATAAATTCTATGCTTTGACCGGCCGTGACGATTTCGTATTCTGTCATGGCGCTTTGGAAGCCCTGGCTACGGATGCCATGAAGATGGTGGATGATCTCCGCCTCCTCGCCGCAGGCCCCCGCGCAGGCCTTGGAGAACTTTCCATTCCTGCCAATGAACCGGGATCTTCCATCATGCCGGGCAAGGTCAATCCGACCCAGTGTGAAGCGGTGACCATGGTGGCCTGTCGTGTCCATGGCAACCAGGCCTGCATTGCTCTCGCTTCTTCCCAGGGCCGTTTCGAACTGAACGTATATGCGCCAATCATTGCCCATTCCTTCATCCAGTCCGTACGCCTTCTGGGCGATGTGCTCCATTCCTTCGATATCCACTGCGCTGTAGGCATCGAACCGAACCTGGAACGGATCAATGAACTGGTCAATAAATCGCTCATGCTCGTTACCGCTCTTTCCCCACACATCGGCTATGAAAAATCTGCCACCATCGCCAAGACCGCTTTCAAGGACAAGAGCTCCCTCAAGGAAGCTGCTTTGAAGCTTGGCTATGTGACGGAAGAAGAATTCGATGCCTGGGTGGTACCGAAAGACATGACCAATGTAGACAGATAAATAAAAGCAAATATAAAACAGGGTGGATCGAATCCATCCTGTTTTATATTTGCTTTTTGTTTCATGATGGGAAATAAAATATTTTATTTCATGTTTTACATTTCCTTTACAGAACCGGCCTTAACGGGTCCGATTTTATCTTATATAATAAAAGAAACCTTACTCTTTGGTCATTATAAAGATATTTTATTTCCATTATGTTATATTTTCGTGAAGAAAAAATTGGTCCGTCCCCCATTTGAACCCGTTTTGTGCTAGAATAGTAACGTTCACTTGTTATAAAATAGATAAGATTATATTTTTATATACAGGAGGTTGTATGGGTCATATATCTGTAATCGGCAGCTGCAATATGGACCTTACCGTGGAAGCGGACCGGAGGCCCCTGGCCGGCGAAACCGTCATAGGGAAGAGACTCATTGTTTCTCC
Source organism: Dialister sp. (assembly GCF_036343215.1). GTDB lineage: Bacteria > Bacillota > Negativicutes > Veillonellales > Dialisteraceae > Dialister. The sequence goes on along the minus strand of NZ_JAZASU010000002.1, from coordinate 143,469 downwards.
CGGCGGCAAGGGAGCCAATCAGGCCGTTGCCGCAGCCAGGCTGGGCGAAGAAGTATACATGATCGGCTGCGTGGGCAATGATGCCTATGGGAAAGGTATGCTGGAAGCTCTCCAAAACAGCGGGGTAAAGACTGACTACGTATCTGTACTGGATGATGTGAATACAGGGACTGCCCACATCATTCTGGCCGAGGGGGATAACAGTATCATCGTTCTCAAGGGGGCCAATGACCGGGTAACGAGGAAAGTGGTGGATGACGCTTTTGATATCATCCGTACTTCGGATCTGGTCATGCTGCAGCATGAGATTCCCATGGATACCATCGGCTATATCATTGACCGCTGCTATGAGGAAAATGTGCCGGTCATGCTGAATCCTGCGCCCTATATGGACATCCCGTCTGACTGGATTGACAAAGTGACCTACATCACCCCCAATGAACACGAAGCGGCCCTCATGTTCCATGGCATGGACCGGAATGAAATCCTGAAATCCCATGCGGGCAAAGTCATCATGACCGTGGGAAGCGAAGGCGTGGTTTATGGGGAAGAAAATGAAATTGTTCACGTTCCCGGTTTTCATGTCCCTGTAGTCGATACGACCGGTGCCGGAGATACATTTAATGGAGCTTTTGCGGCCGGACGCTGTGAGGGCCTTTCCATCCGGGAGGCCATTCGTTTTGCCAATGCGGCTGCAGCGCTCTCTGTCGGAAAGATTGGTGCCCAGGGGGGAATGCCCTGGCGTAAAGAAGTGGAGGAAATGCTTACATGCAGAAAGTAGGAATTCTGAACAGTCATATTGCCAAAGTGCTGGCAGACCTGGGCCATACAGACAAGATCTGCGTCGGTGATTGCGGCCTGCCGGTACCGGCAGGAGTACCGAAGATTGACCTTGCTCTCCGGTTCAGGGAGCCTCTTTTCATTGAAGTGGTCATAGAGATGGCTAAATACATGCAGATCGAAAAAATCTATCTGGCGCCGGAGACAAAGGAAAAGAATCCGGCCCAGTGGAAAGCGCTGCAGGAAGTATTCCCGGAAGACAAGGTGGAATGGGTCCTGCTGAAAGATCATGAAGAACTGAAAGCCCGGGAAAAGGACTGCAAAGCGGTGATCCGCACCGGTGAAGTCACTCCGTTTTCCAATATTATTCTCCAGTCCGGAGTCATCTTCTAAAGAGGAGTACTTATGGATATAAATATGGTAGGGATCTGCAAGTCCTTCGGTACGAACAAAGTACTGGGCGGAGTCAATCTGCACATCCGTCCCGGTGAGGTTCATGCCCTCATGGGCGAAAACGGGGCCGGCAAATCCACGTTAATGAATATTCTGACCGGTATCCATAAAGCCGATGCCGGGACGATCATGGTGGATGGGAAAGAAGTGACCTTCCGTAACAATAAGGATGCGGAAGAACACGGCATCGCCTTTATTCATCAGGAACTGAACATCTGGCCGAACCTGACGGTACTGGAAAACCTTTTTCTTACCAATCAGCCCAAAACAGGATTCGGCCTGATCGACTACAAAAAAATGCGAAAAATGGCAGAGGATAAATGCAAAGAAGTGGGCATCGATCTTCCGCTGGATGAAATTGCAGGCGAATGCTCCGTGGGCCAGCAGCAGATGACTGAAATCACCCGAAGCCTCATGCTGGATGCGAAAACGGTCATCATGGATGAACCAACGGCAGCACTGACAGAACGCGAAACGGACCGCCTTTTTGAAGTCATGAGGAAACTCAAGGCGAAAGGGGTTTCCATCATCTATATTTCCCACCGCATGGAAGAAGTATTTGCCAACTGCGATACTATTACGGTCATGCGCGATGGCCAGACCATCAGCTCCAGGCCCACGGAAGAAACGAATATGGACCAGATTGTAGGAGATATGGTCGGCCGTGTGATGAGTGAATACTATCCGGCCCGCACCAACGTGCCGGGAGACGAAGTCTTCCGGGTGGAACATTTCAACCAGCCCGGAGTTTTCAAAGATATCAGCTTCAATCTGCGCAAGGGGGAAATCCTGGGCGTGGCAGGGCTCATGGGCGCCGGCCGTACGGAAATCATGCGTGCCATCTTTGGCGTGGATCCTCATGAATCGGGCAAGCTGTATCTGGAAGGCAAAGAAATCACCATCAAGAATCCCCTCGATGCCATCCGTCATGATTTCGGTTTCATTACGGAAAACAGAAAGACCGAAGGACTCATTCTTGATTTCTCTATTGAACGAAATATTGCCCTTCCCAGTGAGGAAAGACTGGCCAAAGGCCATGTAATCAATGATAAAGAGGAATTCAATTTCTCACAGGAATTGTCAAAACGGCTCGGCGTCAAGGCGCAGGATATCAATCTGGCTGCCAGCACCCTTTCCGGCGGGAACCAGCAGAAAGTGGTTATCGCCAAATGGGTGGGCATGAAGCCGAAGCTCCTGATTCTTGATGAGCCGACCCGGGGGATTGATATCGGGGCCAAGAAAGATATTTATGATCTGATGAATGAACTCACCGCCCGCGGCGTGTCCATCATCATGGTTTCGTCCGAGCTTCCCGAAGTCATCGGCATGAGCGACAGGATTCTTGTCATTCATGAAGGGAAAGTGGCAGGCATCGTGGAACATAAAGATGCCACCCAGACACGAATTATGACACTTGCAACCGGAGGAGAATAAGCATGAGTTCCGAAAAAATCAAAAATATGGTAAGAGAAATGGGTCCGCTGATTGGACTGATCCTTCTCTTTATCGTCATTTCCGCATTAAATGACAGCTTTATCGATCCATCCAACCTGAAGAATCTGGCCCGCCAGATTTCCATCAATGCCCTCATCGCCTTCGGTATGACTTTTGTCATCCTGACCGGCGGAATCGATCTTTCTGTAGGCAGTATCCTGGCCTTGTCCAGCGCACTTATGGCAAGCATGATCGCCAAAGGCACGAATCCGGAAATGGCTATCGTATTTTCCGCGTTCATCGGTATCCTGCTTGGCGCTATTAACGGTATTATTATTTCCTATGGCAAGGTAGCCCCCTTTATTGCTACCCTGGCAACGATGACCATTTATCGCGGCAGTACACTCGTATATACTCACGGCAACCCGATTTCCGGCCTTTCCGAAGATCCGATTTTTACCGCTTTCGGTCAGGGATTTATCCTGGATATTCCTGTGCCGGCTATCGTTATGCTGATCGCTTTCTTCATTCTGTACTTCATCCTGAAGAAGACTCCTCTTGGCCGTCAGACTTATGCAGTAGGGGGCAATGAAAAGGTTTCCTATATTTCCGGCATCAAGATTGACAGAATCAAGATTTTCGCTTATGCTCTTACAGGATGTCTCTGCGCTATCGCAGGCGCCATCCTGACAGCCCGCCTGAACAGTGCCCAGCCGACAGCCGGCATGGGTTATGAACTCGACGCTATTGCGGCAGTCGTTTTGGGCGGCACATCCCTTTCCGGCGGCAAAGGCCGTATTTCCGGCACCCTGATTGGCGCACTCATCATCGGTACCCTGAATAACGGTCTTAATATACTGAATGTATCCAGCTTCTATCAGCAGGTTGTCAAAGGTATCGTTATTTTGCTCGCAGTACTTATGGATCGTAAGAAAAACTAAGGAGGAAAACAAGTGTTAAAGAAAATCGCATTGGCTGCCATGATTGGCGCAGCTCTTATTTCCGCAGCAGGCTGCGGCGGCTCTTCTGATAAAAAAGCAGATGGTGCTGCATCCGGTTCTAAAAAGATGACCATCGGCTTTTCCGTATCCACCCAGAACAACCCGTTCTTCGTGACCATGGCCAACAGCGTCAAGGCAGCTGCTGAAAAAGCAGGTGTGACTGTAAAGATTGTTGATGCCCAGAATGACCCGGCTAAACAGTCCAATGATATCGCCGATCTGCTTCAGGGAAATATCAGCGTCCTCATCGTTAACCCGGTAGACTCCGCTGCAGTTTCCAACTCTGTACTGGCAGCCAACAAGGCAAAGATTCCGGTTATCACCATTGACCGTTCCGCTGATAAGGGCGAAGTGGCAGCCCACATCGCTTCCAACAATGTCAAAGGCGGCGAAATGGCAGCCGAATACATCGTTTCCAAACTGGGTGAACAGACTCCGGTGGCTGAACTGGAAGGTATCCCCGGCGCATCTGCTACCCGTGAAAGAGGCCAGGGCTTTCATAATGTAGCTGACAAGAAACTGAAAGTCCTTGCTAAACAGAATGCAGACTTCGATCGCGGCAAGGGCCTGACCGTTGCTGAAAATATTCTCCAGGGCAACCCGGACGTAAAGGCTATTTTCGCACAGAATGATGAAATGGCTCTTGGTGCAGTAAGTGCTGCCAAAGCTGCCAACAAGCAGATTTTCGTTATCGGTTTTGATGGAACTGATGACGGCGTAAAGGCAGTCAATGATGGTTCCATGGCTGCTACCATTGCCCAGCAGCCGGACAAGATGGGTGAAATCGGCGTAGATATCGCACTCAAACTGGCTAAAGGCGAAAATGTGGAAAAGAACATTGCCGTAGATCTTAGGCTGGTAGAAAAGAAATAATTGAAATAAATTGACAACCCGAAAAGACCGCGGGCATCTGCCCGTGGTCTTTTTGCGTGGAAATATATCCGGGTAAAAAGTCGGTCATGTGATAAATTTCCAGGGGGAAGTGCCGATTTCCATTGACGAGGGAACGTGGCTTTTTTATAATAATAGAAGTAACTGATTCATTGGAAAAAGGAACATGTATGGATAATCAATATGCAGAAATTTTCACCTCTCTGCTTGGTGAAAATCAGATAAAAATCAATGAACCCATGAGCCGTCATACCACCTTTGGCATCGGCGGGCCCGCGGATTGTTTTTTAATACCGGAAACATCGGAAGAACTCAGGGCTGTCACGGGACTTGCCCATAAAAATCATATTCCCCTCTTTATTCTTGGCGGAGGAGCCAATCTGCTTGTCCGGGACAAGGGCATCCGCGGGGTCGTGGTATTTACCGGTCGTCTTCAGAATATTGAAAGAAACGGAAATCAGCTTAAGGTCTCCAGCGGCGTTTCCACAGCCAGGGCAGCAAAGGCAGCCTATGACGCCGGCCTTTCCGGTATGGAATTTGCCAGCGGCATTCCGGGCTCCATCGGTGGCGCGGCTTATATGAATGCCGGGGCCTACGGTGGGGAAATGTCGAAAATCATCGTTTCTGCCACCACCATTGACGGCAGGGGAGATTTTATTTCCTACGGTGCAGAAGATCTGGGCTATTCTTACCGCCACAGCCGTTTTATGGAAAGTGGGGAAGTGATTGTGGATATTACTCTTTCCCTGAAATATGGCAATCAGAAGGAAATAAAAGCTCTCATGGATGACCTGAATCATCGGAGACGCACGAAACAGCCTCTGGAGAAAAAGAGCGCCGGCAGCACTTTCAAGCGTCCGGAGGGCCACTTTGTAGGGCAGATGATTGAAGAACTGGGGCTCAAGGGCTATGGGTATGGGGACGCGCAGGTATCCAAAAAACATGCCGGCTTTCTCATCAATAACGGTCATGCCAGCTGTGAGGACATGCTTGCCCTGATTCATGACGTGCAGGATAAAGTGAAGAAAAATTATGGCGTTGATCTGTATACGGAAGTGCAGATCGTGGGAGAAGAATAATTTCTGTAAATAGTAAGACCGGGACCTGCTAACCCCGGAGTTATATGAAAAGGCAGGTGCCGGCACCTGCCTTTTTGCGTATCTTCGAAGGATGATTGTCCGGAAAGGGAAACTATGGAAGTAATCGGATTTTATGGCCCGCCCGGTACCGGTAAAAGTGACCGGGCCCTGGTGGTGGCCTATGAAAATAAAGCATCCTGCATTATTGATGATGGCATTCTCATCTACCATAGCCGTATCGTGGCAGGAAAGTCGGCCAAACGGGAGGAAAGCAGGCTTAAGGCCGTTCGCCGGGCTATTTTCTGGGATGAAGAACAGAAAGAAGAAGTCAAGGCGGCTCTGGCGAAAATCAATCCGGCCAGGGTGCTGATTCTGGGCACTTCCGACCGTATGGTCAATACCATCGCCAAAGCACTGGAACTTCCCCGGCCGGCAAGATATATCCGCATTGAAGATGTGGCAAGACCGGAGGATATGCTGAAGGCCAGCGAGGCCAGGCATAAGGAGGGAAAACACGTTATCCCTGTGCCCACCATGGAGCTCAAGCCTTATTTCAAAGGCTACCTGGTGGACCCGCTCCGCTTTCTCCGTAACAGGAAAAAGGAATCAAAACGGTTCAGTGAATGGGATGAACGGTCCGTGGTCCGTCCTGTTTTCAGCTATTATGGAAAACTTACGTTTTCAGATAAAGTGATTGAAGATCTGGTCCGCTATTCCGTGCGGAAGATGAAGAAGATCAGGCTTCGCCGGGTGAGCAGCAAGAAAAGTGAAAGCCAGATCAATGGACTTGTCCTGTATCTTGATGTGACAGTCCGCACAGGAACACCTATGGAAATCAGGAAAGTGATCCATGATATGCGGGATGCGGTTCAGAGAGAAATCGAATATACCACGGGAATGTCGGTGGAAACGATGAAACTCACCATAGTTACAGGAGTAACCCCGGATTGACGATATTCCGGGGCCGGTATGAATGAAGGCGGCATGGATGAAAACGAAGATTAAAATCTGCGGCTTTAAAACGCCGGATGAAGTGAAAAATCTCAATCCGGCAGATATTGATTTCATGGGTATCGTCCTCTTTTTCCCGAAAAGCAGGAGGTCCGTTTCCGTAGAGCAGGCAAAGAAAATTCTTGCTGCCGTGCCTTCGGGGATCAAAAAGACGGCGGTTACCGTTTCGCCGAACCTGGAGCAGGTGCAGGCTGTTGAAAAGGCAGGATTTGATTACCTCCAGGTCCATGGCACTCTGGAAGACGAAATTCTGGAGAAAACGTCCATATCCATTATACGGGCAGTCAACATTAAAAACGGGGTGCCTGAACTGGAAATACATCCACGAATCAAGGCCTTTCTTTTTGATGCGGCAGAACCGGGCAGCGGCAAACCTTTTGACTGGAATGCCCTTTCTCGTGTGCCCAGAGGAAACAGGAAGTGGGTCCTCGCGGGGGGCCTGAATCCGTCCAATGTGGGAGATGCCATCCATCTGATTCATCCGGATATGGTGGACGTTTCATCTTCCGTGGAAAAGCCGGAGGGAGGAAAGGATTTTCATAAAATACATGCCTTTATAGAGGCAGTCCGCAAAGCAGACTGAAGGATGTATGGCAGGCGCCTCTCCGGGAAATTTTAAAATTTCTGACTTGACAGTATCTTATGAATCGTGGTACAGTTATCACAACTTTAAACGAGGAAGAAAAGAGTAGGTTTTCCGAATACGGCAAAGCGAGTCCGGATGGTGAGAGCGGACATGGACAGGGGACTGAAGTGCATTTCTGAGTTTGGCAGGCTGAAACTGGAGTAGGCTTTCCCGGGAGCTCCCGATACAGGGCATGGGTATGAATAAGGTACCCTTGGAGCTGCATATGGTGACGTATGCATGAATATTAGGTGGAAACACGAATCTCTCGTCCTGATAGGGGCGGGAGTTTTTTTATACCTATTCCGGGATTCGTGTGAAATCGGGAGACGCCCGTTACAGCGCAGGGGCATGATAGACGTGCCCTTATATCCTTGCAATCAGGAAGAGGAGGAAATGGGATATGATGGATTTTCGATGTAGGATGATGGAAAAGAAATAAATGAGTGTATGTACAAAACATTAAAACCAAGGAGAAATCATTATGGCAGACAAAAAATATCGTTTTGAAACCCTTCAGCAGCATGCAGGCCAGGTGGCCGATCCCACGACAGGAGCCAGGGCCGTGCCGATTTACCAGACTTCCGCCTATTTATTTCATGACGCCCAGGAAGGGGAAGATCTCTTTGCTCTGAGAAAGCCGGGCTTTATTTACAGCCGTCTCACCAACCCGACCCAGGAAGTATTTGAAAAGCGAATTGCTGCTCTGGAAGGCGGTACGGCAGGACTCGCCGTAGCCAGCGGGGCTGCAGCCGTGACTTATTCTATTTTGAATATTGCGGGGGCAGGAGATGAAATTATTGCCGCATCTACACTCTATGGCGGCACTTATGAACTTTTCACCGATACCCTTCCGCAGCTGGGGATTCATACTCATTTTGTGAATCCCGATCGCCCGGAAGAAATTGAAGGATTGATCAACGAAAAGACAAAGGCTGTCTACATTGAAACCCTGGGCAATCCGGCCATAAATATTCCGGACTTTGACGCCATCCGCGATATCGCTCATGCTCATCATCTTCCTGTCATCATCGATAATACTTTTGCGACACCCTATCTTTTCCGCCCATTGGAACATGGCCTTGACGTAGTCGTCCATTCTGCAACCAAATTCATCGGCGGCCATGGGACTACCCTGGGTGGGGCCATTGTCGAAAATGGACAGTTCAACTGGAATCAGCCGGAAAGATATCCTCACTTTGCCAATCCCGATGCGTCCTATCATGGCATCAACTTTGCCACCGACATACCGGGAGCCGGTTTTGTAACCAGAATCCGTGCCAAAGTCCTCCGCGATACCGGGGCCGCTATCAGCCCAATTGCCGCATGGTTCCTTCTTCAGGGGACAGAAACCCTTTCTCTCCGCATGGAACGCCATACGGCCAATGCCCAGAAGCTGGCAGAATACCTGGAAAAGCATCCTAAAGTGTCAAAAGTCAACTATCCGGGACTGGAATCCTCCCCGTACCACAAGCTGCAGCTGAAATACCTGCCAAAAGGCGCAGGATCCATCTTCTCCATTGAACTGAAGGACGGATACAAGGCTGCCAGAGGGTTTATTGATGGTCTTGAAATTTTCTCTGATCTGGCCAATGTCGGCGATTCCAAGTCTCTCGTCGTTCATCCTGCTTCCACCACCCATCAGCAGCTGGATGAGGAAGCACAGAGGGCTGCCGGCATCACTCCAGGCACTGTCCGTATTTCCGTAGGCATTGAAAACATCGATGACCTGCTGGAGGATGTGGAACAGGCTCTCGCAAAGATCTGATTTCCTGTATACTGTAAAATAAAAGAGTGAAGAATCAGGCCCGTTTCTTCACTCTTTTATATTGCCCTTTTGTGGGACAGTTGTTCAAAGGCGTCTCCGTAACGTATAATAGATAAGGAAATTTTCCTGCTTTATGCAGAAATGATAGATTGAGAGTGCAAGGAGGAACTATGTTTACAGCGACAACGATACTGGCAGTCCGCAAAGACGGTCATACCGCCATGGCCGGGGATGGCCAGGTCACCATGGGCAATGCGGTCATCATGAAAAATACAGCCCGGAAGGTCAGGCGGCTTTATCACGGAAAGATTATTGCCGGTTTTGCAGGCTCCGTGGCCGATGCGTTTTCCCTTTTTGACAAGTTTGAGTCAAAATTGAAAGACTGCAATGGCAATCTGGTGCGGGCAGCCGTGGAATTTGCCAAGGACTGGCGGAGCGACCGGGTATTGCAGAAACTGGAAGCTCTTCTGATTCTCACGGATGGAGAGCATTTATTCCTCGTTTCCGGCAGCGGCGAAGTCATTGAGCCAGATGACGGGATCCTGGCCATCGGAAGCGGCGGCAATTATGCCCTGGCAGCAGCCCGTGCTCTTTCCCGGAATACGTCCATGTCGGCTCGGGAAATCGCGGAAAAGTCGCTTCATATAGCAGCGGATATCTGTGTATATACAAATCATAACATCATTGTGGAGGAAATCTGATGGAAGAACTGACACCCCGTAAAATCGTGGCCTACCTGGACCAGTACATTATCGGACAGAATGATGCCAAGCGTTCCGTGGCCGTGGCCCTCCGGAATCGCTGGCGGGCAGGAAAGCTTCCACCCGAGCTCAAAAAAGAGGTGAGCCCGAAGAATATCCTTCTCATTGGTCCCACCGGTGTGGGGAAGACGGAAATCGCAAGACGGATCGCATCCCTTACCAATGCGCCTTTTGTCAAAGTGGAAGCTACGAAATATACCGAAGTCGGCTATGTGGGCCGGGATGTGGAATCCATGGTCCGGGACCTGGCAGAAGAAGCAGTGCGGCTTGTAAAGAAACAGGAATCTTCCCGTCATGGCAGAGATGCTGAGGAAGAAGCGGTCAGACGGGTGGCCGAGGCCATGTGGCCTTCAAAGAAACCGGAAACAAGAAGTCCCATGGATATTATCTTTGGGGAAAAGAAAGAAGAATCCAAACCGGACGAAGGGGAAAAGCAGAGAAGGAAAGATCTGGAACACCGCATCCGCACAGGCGAGCTGGATGACCGTATGGTGGAAATAGAAGTGGAAGACAAGGGCAGCACACCGGAATCGGATAATGAGCAGACCAACCAGATTTCCATCATGATTGCCGGTATGATGCCGAAAAAGATGAAAAAGAAAAAAGTCACCGTGGCGGACGCAAAGAAAATCTTTGCTGAAGAAGCAGCAGATGAAATGGTGGATATGGAAGTAGTGAAAGACAAAGCCATCCGCTATGCCGAGGAACGGGGAATTATATTCATCGATGAAATTGATAAAATAGCCGGAAGGGGACATGGCGCCGGCCCCGATGTATCCAGGGAAGGGGTACAGAGGGATATTCTTCCTATCGTGGAAGGAGCTACTGTCAAGACGAAGTACGGCCAACTGAAGACGGATCATATCCTTTTCATGGCAGCCGGGGCTTTTCATGTATCAAAACCAAGTGACCTGATTCCGGAACTTCAGGGCCGCTTTCCTATCCGTGTGGAGCTTTCCAGCCTGACCAAAGAGGATCTTCGTAAAATCCTGACAGAACCCAGGCAGGCCCTGATTCGTCAGTATACGGCTCTTCTGGAAACAGAAGGGGTTTCCATCCATTTCACGGATGATGCCCTGGATACCATAGCCTCCATCGCATCCAGGGTGAACTCGGAAACGGAAGATATAGGGGCCAGGAGGCTGTATACCATTCTGGAACGGGTACTGGAGGAACTTTCCTTTGACGCGCCGGATCTGGAAGACAAAAACGTCACGATTGACAGCCGGTATGTGGAAGACAGGCTTGGACAGATTACGGAGAATATCGATATTTCCAATTATATACTGTAAATCATTTACGGAAAGGGAGCTTTGCGGCAAAGGCGGCAGGGCTCCTTTTATTTCTCCTGTTTATATGTCAAGCAAATTCATGATTCAGGTTGACCAATGGTTTACAACTGTTTATAATAAAATACAGTATCAAAGGATTGCTGATTTCATCATTGTTCATTTAGGAGGCTCTTTATGCGAAATGAAATCCTGGATTATTTCAGGAAAGCAAACGGAGAATTCGTTTCCGGGCAGCAGATTTCGAAAGACCTGCATGTGTCCCGGACAGCTATCTGGAAACATATCAATATATTGAAAGAACGGGGCTATATTTTCGAATCAAGCACGAGAAAAGGGTACAGGCTCATTTATGCGCCGAACCTGCTGACACCGCTGGAAATCGAAGGAGCTCTTCACACGGATACCTTTGGCCGTCATGTGGTGTACATGGAATCTACCCAGTCCACCAATGAAGAAGCCAAAAAGATTGCCAGAGAAGGCGCAGAAGAAGGGACCATTGTGGTAGCCGAAGAACAGACGACAGGCCATGGCCGCCTCACTCGCGGATTCTACAGCCCCTTTGCCAAAGGGATCTGGTTCTCTCTCATCCTCCGGCCGAAATTCTTCCCCATGGAAGCTGCGAAATGCACCCTCCTTGCGGCCATCGGCGTTTGCCGGGGGATTCGCAGACTGGGTCTTACGGACGCAGGGATCAAATGGCCGAATGATATCCTGTACCATGGAAAGAAACTGGTAGGCATTCTCACGGAAATGTCCGCTTCCATGGAAAAAATCGATTATATCGTCATAGGCATCGGCATCAATACGGGCATGAAGAAGAATGAATTCCCGGAAGACTTCCGCAAAGGCGCCACTTCCTTCCTGAATGAAGGCATTGATGTGTCCAGAAAAGATCTGCTTGCAGCCATCCTGTATGAACTGGAGAAGGAATATGCCATTGCCCAGAATGAAGGCTTTGATAAAGTGCTGGAAGACTGGAAGACCCTTTCCGTCACCATTGGCCAGGAAGTCCGTGTCATCATGGGTGATGAAAGTTATACGGGCAAAGCCATCGATATTGATAAAGACGGATGCCTCCTGGTAGATACAGGAAAAGGCATCAACCGTGTCCTTGCCGGGGATGTTTCCATCCGTCCGGTGGGCGCACCGCTTCCGAAAAGATAACTTCGGGAGAAATAAGTAATAACCGTTCCGGGCATTTCACTCTCCATGTCTGAACCACGGACGGCCATTTGAAAGGAGAAGAGGTTTCCTATGGAAAAAGAAAAATTGCACAACATCATCAGTGCGGCTATTTTTGCAGGTATTATGGCGATTCTGTCGCAGTTCACATTCCCCATCGGGCCGGTACCGATTACCCTACAGAGCTTCGTATGCGCGATGGCCGGCGGTGTGCTGGGACGAAAATGGGGCGCCATTTCCATAGGTGTCTGGCTGATCCTGGGCCTCATGGGCATACCGATTCTCACCATGGGCAAAGCAGGAGCCGGTATATTCCTCTCCCCGGTTGGCGGCTACTATGTGGGGTTTGTTATCATGGCCTGGATTTCCGGTTTCCGCCTGGCTGAAAAGGGACATTTTCTTCGCCAGGTATCTTCAGCCGTCCTGGGACTTGTCTGCTGCTATGCCCTGGGCCTTGTCTGGTTCGTGGCTTATTTCCATTTCGGCCTTGGAAAAGATATGCCCCTCTGGACAGCCCTCACCCTGACCGTATTCCCCTTTGTTGCTTTTGATCTCATCAAAGTGGTGCTTGGCGTTATCTGCGGGACGAGAATCCGCCAGTCCCTGAATCAGGCCGGGTATTATCCATCCACGGAACATTAATCATCGCAAATCATAAAGCAGCTGCAGAATGCCTGCGGCTGCTTTTCCTGTGGAAATATAACTTTTCCATTATGGAAATTCTTTGTTGTATATATATTTGAAATAACTTAAGGAATCTGTTATGATTTCCCTTGACAGAATTGTCACTTTGTAGCATTATACTTTTGATGTCATTCACCCTCGACTTTCAGTCATTATGTTGGAGGAGATTCAGATGCTTCTTGCTTTTGATGTAGGAAATACAAATATCGTATGCGGCGTGTATAAGGACAGGAAACTGATCAGGCACTGGCGCGTGGCGACTGATACACTGCAGACTGCCGACGGCTATGCAGCTCTTCTTGGAACCCTGTTTACGCTGAACGGTCTCAGCTTCAAAGATGTGGAAGATGCCATTATTTCCACCGTAGTCCCGCCAATCATCCCGATTCTGGAGACCATGTGCCAGCGCTATTTCCATGTCAAACCCATCATGGTGGGCCCCGGCATCAAGACAGGACTGAATATCCTTTATGATAATCCCAAGGAACTGGGAGCTGACCGCATCGTCAATGCAGTGGCGGCAGTGGCTGAATATGACTGCCCCCTCGTCATCATCGATATGGGTACGGCCACCACATTCTGCGCCATCGATGCGAAGGGAAATTATCTGGGCGGCGCCGTGGCACCGGGTATCGGTATTTCCATGGAAGCTCTTTTCCAGCGCGCTTCCAAACTGCCCCGCATTGAACTGGTGAAGACCCCGAAAATCATCTGCCGCAACACGGTTTCTGCCATGCAGGCAGGGATCTATTACGGCTTCGTCGGCCAGATTGATGAAATCGTAAAGCGGATCAAGGAAGAATTGAATGAACCGAATGTGAAAGTCATCGCTACCGGCGGCCTGGCAACGCTGATTGCCAAATCTTCCCGCACCATTGATGTGGTAGACCCCATGCTGACACTGAAGGGGCTTCTCCTGCTTTATGAAAAAAACAGAAATGAAAAGCGGTAATAAATTCAGTGAAAGATGAAGCTTCGGCTTCATCTTTTTTTATGCATAAGTTTTGTATATATTGAATTTTAATTCACATGGGTGTATATTTATAACAAACGGAACCACATTTTCATTTTGGAGGGGTTTATGATGAAAAAAGAAATAAAATGGATTCTTCTGGGTCTCGCTGCGGCGGGCACTCTTTTTGCGGGGGGCTGCGGTGGTGAAAAAGCGGCATCTTCTGCTTCTTCTGCAAATGCCGGTCAGCAGAGCGCATTGATGCAGAAAATCAAAAAAGAGGGGAAACTGGTGGTAGGGACAGCTTCCGGGTTCCCGCCTTATGAATTCTTGGATACGTCCGTGAAAGACGGAAAGAAGATCGACGGAATCGATATGAAGCTGGCCGAAGCAGTAGCAAAGAAACTGGGCGTGAAGCTGGAAATCCAGGATATGACCTTCCAGTCGCTCCTTTCCTCTATTACTACGGGAAAAGTGGACATTGCCGTATCCGCTATCAATCCGACTGACGAACGGAAAAAGACCGTGGATTTCTCTAATAATTATCTGGAAGGGAAGCAGACGCTTCTCATCCGTAAGGAAGACGAAGGGAAATATAAGACTCTTGCTGATTTCAAAGGGAAGAAAATCGCTGTCCAGAAGTCTACCATCCAGGAAAAACTGGCCAATTCCCAGATTCCCGAAGCCCAGATCGTGGCCCTTGCTAAAGTTCCGGATGCTCTCCTTGAACTGAAACAGGGCAAAGTGGATGCCGTGCCGGTTCAGAACATCGTGGGCGGTCAGTATCTTGTTACCAACAAAGACCTGGCGCCTACCAATATTTATTTCGAGAAATATACCGGCGGTGCTGCCGTGGCTCTCCCCAAAGGCAGTGACGATGTGGTGAAGGTCATCAATGAAGTCATCAAGGAAAATCAGGCCAATGGAAATATTGAAAAATGGGTAGATGAGATGACAAAGAAAGCCGTAGCCAATGCCCAGTCGAAATCATACTGATAAACGATCTCCCAATTCACCCGGTTATGATATATAATGAATATAAGGATTTCTGAATTTTTATTCAGAGGAGGCTACTATGAAAAAATCTGTAAAAGCACTTCTGCTCGGTGCAGCATTCATCGGGGCATTGGCAGTGTCGGGCTGCGGCGGCTCTTCAGCGCCGGCCAGGAGCGACGCGGCCAAATCAGCTCCCCAGGGCAATCTGATGGAAACCATCAAGAAGAGGGGTAAACTCATTGTCGGTACCTCTTCCGGCTATCCGCCCTATGTATTTGTGGATTCCGAATCTCCGGACAAGAATGTCATCGGCCTGGATATGGAGATGTGCAAACAGATTGCTGACAAGCTGGGCGTAAAAATGGAAGTACAGGATATGGGCTTCTCCGCCCTCCTGTCTTCTGTGACTGCCGGTAAAGTGGATATTGCTGTCGGCGGCGTATCCCCGACTCCGGAAAGAGAAAAAGTGATGGCTTTCTCCGATCAGTACTTGCCCACGGAGCAGAAACTGCTGGTCCTCAAGAAAAATCAGCATGTGTATAAGTCCATGGCGGATTTGAAAGGGAAGACGATTGGCGCTGAAAAGTCGACTACCCAGGAAGCGACGGCCCAGAAAGTAGAAGGGGCCAATGCTCTTGGCCTTTCCAGCGTGCCCGATGCCATCCTGCAGCTGAAAAATGAAAAACTGGACGGCATCGTTCTTGAAGGAGTCGTGGCGAAACAGTACCTCATTTTCAACGATGACCTGGCTTTGGCCGATGTGCAGTTTCAGGGGGCCCATAAGGTCTCTGCCGTAGCCTTGAAAAAGGGCAATGATGATCTGGTCAAGATGATCAATGAGATCATCAAGAAAGATACGGAATCCGGCCAGTTTGAAAAATGGGTCGATGAATACAGCCGTATTGCCGTGGAAAAGGCAAAGAAATAAATATTTCTTAAATCAAAAAGATGCTCTTCGGGGCATCTTTTTTGCTGGAGTGGAAAGGAATTCGGCGGCTTGTGAATGACTTGCGGATATTTTCCAAAAGTAATGAATAAATATTGACATATATGTATAAATATGCTAATATTTATGCAAGTTAAACAGGGAACCAGATTCCTGGCATATATGAATGAAGAGGTGCAGTATGATGATGAAAAGTAAAAAAGCATTAAAGATTCTGGCAATCGCTATGGCAGCAGCGGCAGCGCTCACTATGGCAGGCTGCGGGGGCAGTGATCAGGGAGCAAAATCTTCTGCCCCGCCGGCGCAGAAGGAAAGCGCCCTGATGCAGAAGATTAAAAAGAATGGCAAGATCGTGGTTGGCACGGCATCCGGTTATCCGCCCTATGAATTTGTAGATACCTCCCAGGGGGACAAGAAAGTTATCGGCATCGATATGGAACTGGCCCGGAAGGTGGCTGACAAACTGGGTGTCAAGCTGGAAGTGCAGGATATGAATTTCCAGGCCCTTCTTTCCTCCCTCACCGGTGGAAAAGTGGATGTGGCTATCGCAGGGATCAATCCGACGGATGAACGCAGGAAGTCCATGGATTTCTCCGATAATTACCTGCCCACGGAACAGAAAGTCATCATCAGAAAGGCGGATGCTGACAAATACAAGAAAGTAGAAGATTTATATGGCAAGACCATTGGTGTACAGAAGTCCACCACCCAGGAAGCTCTGGCTAAAGAAAAAATCAAGGATGCCAAGATTGTAGGCCTGGCTCATGTACCGGAAGTGGTATTGGAATTGAAACAGGGCAAAGTCGACGGCCTTGTGGTAGAAGGCATCGTCGGTGAACAGTATGTCATTTTCAACGATGACCTCATGTTCTCGGACATCAAATTCCCGAATGCCGTGAAGAATTCGGCTGCCGCTATTCAGAAGGGAAATGAAGATGTGGTCGCCATCATCAATGCAGTCATCAAGGAAAATACGAATAACGGCAATTTCAAGAAATGGACGGAAGAATACAGCAAGAAAGCCGTAGCAAACGCAAACAAGAAATAAATGGCCTTCCTATATTCCTGCATAAAACGCTGTGGGGCATTGCTCCACGGCGTTTTTGTGAAAGAAATCGTCGATAAAATTTTTTGATAAGCTCATATAGTCAGCCTTTAGTGCGTATGTTATAATGAATCAACTATTGAAAGTAATCCTTTCAGAAAGAGAGGCTTCTCCATGAACAAAAAAAACATTCCGTTTTCTGATGAACTGATTAAAGATATTGCTGCCAGATACGGCACTCCTTTTCATATTTATGATGAAAAGGGCATTCTTGACAATGTGAAACGGCTCCAGAAAGCTTTTTCCTGGAGTCCTGATTTCCATGAATATTTCGCAGTCAAAGCGGCTCCGAATCCCTGGCTTATGAAAAGTTTGAAAAACCTTAACGTAGGCGCCGACTGTTCCTCCATGGCAGAACTGGTTCTTTCCGAAACCGTAGGCCTTAAGGATGATGATATCGTATTTTCTTCCAACGATACGCCGGATGAAGAATTCCTGAAGGCCAGTGAACTTGGCGCCATCATCAACCTCGATGATATTTCCAACCTGGATGATCTGGAAAGACTCCATATCATTCCGAAGAAGATCTGCTTCCGCTACAACCCCGGACCGGAACTGGCAAGGGGCAATGCCATTATTGGCACGCCGGAAGAGGCCAAGTATGGCATGACCTATGACCAGCTCATGAAATGCGTGGACTGGGCAAAGGAAAAAGGGATTTCCTATATCGGTATTCACACCATGGTCATTTCCGCGGAACTGGAACTTCCCGGCCTTCTTGGCACCATTTCCATGATGTTTGACCTGGCCAATGAGATCCGGGAAAAGAAAGGCGTCACCGTAAGCTTCATCGATTTTGGCGGCGGCATCGGCATTCCTTACCGTCCGGAACAGACCGCAGTGGACCTGGAAAGTCTTGGGTACGGGGCCAGAAAGCTTTATGAAGAAAAGATGAAGGGCTTCGACCATACAAGAATCTGCTTTGAATGCGGCCGCGCCATTACCGGTCCTTACGGATTCCTGGTCACAAAGGCCATTCATTATAAACATATTTACAGGGATTACATCGGTGTGGATGCCTGCATGGCGGATCTCATGCGTCCCGGCATGTATGGCGCCTACCATCATATCACAGTCCTTGGCAAGGCCGATGCGCCGAAAGATCATGTCTATGACGTGACCGGTTCTCTCTGCGAAAACTGTGATAAATTTGCTATCCAGAGAGAACTTCCCGAAATCAAAACGGGTGACCTCATCGTCATCCATGATACGGGAGCTCATGGACACAGCATGGGGTATAACTATAACGGCAGGCTCCGTCATCAGGAAATCCTGGTTCATGAAGACGGTTCCATCCAGCAGATCCGCAGGAATGAAACCCTTTATGATCTCTTTGCTACCCTCGATTTCCCGCAGCTGAAAGAAAATACGGCAAAAGTGGAAAAATAAATTTCGTATTACCGCAGGTTCTAAAAGACCTGCGGCTTTTCTTTTGGAAATATTTCCTATATGCTTATGTTCTACAAAGCCTCTATAATCTAAATAAATCATAGAAAAAGTGGACATCATATAGTATAATGAATACATGGAATTATATATGTTCATTTGAGATCAGGAGGATGACATGTTTACTTTAAAGACCATTGAATTCAACGGAAAAACTCCGCAGATTGATGAAAACGCATTTGTTGCTCCCCATACATTCCTCTCCGGCGACGTAAGAGTCGGAAAATACGCCAGCATCTGGCCGGGAGTCGTTGCCCGGGGCGATGTCAATTATATTTCCGTAGGCGAATGTTCCAATGTACAGGACCTCTGCTGCCTCCATGTAGCTGATGATCATCCCTGCATCATTGGTGATTATGTGACCATCGGACACAGCGCCGTCGTTCATGCCTGCACAATTGAAGATCACGTCCTGATTGGCATGCACGCTACTGTCATGGATGGAGCCGTCATCGGACGGGGTTCCATCGTGGCTGCAGGAGCCGTCGTATTGGGAGGGACTAAAGTTCCGCCGAATTCCCTGGTTGCCGGCGTTCCCGCCAAAGTTGTCCGGACCATTGACCGTATGAAGAATATCCATGCCCAGGCCATCAAGTACAAGACGGAATGGGCCATCGGTTATGGCGCCAATCCGGATATCGAAGGCGAACTGTATCACGGTGAAAAGATTGTTTAATCCATGCCGGATCTGTAAATAAAAGATCACCCCATAAAGGGACTCCTTTGTGGGGTGATTTTTATAATCATCTGATGCGTGGAATATTTGACTATATCCCCTTCGGAGCTATATAATAAAGAGCAACTATTATTTAAAGATAATGAACTTATCTTTGATTCTGGAAGGTGAAATTATGCGTGATAAATACGTTCCTCAGCAGATTGAAAAAAAGTGGCAGAAAATCTGGGAGGATACCAAAGCATTTGAAACTCATTCTGATCCCAATAAGAAGAAATATTATGTACTGGAAATGTTCCCGTACCCCTCCGGCAATCTTCATATGGGCCATGTCAGAAACTATTCCATCGGTGACGTGGTAGCCCGTTTCAAGAAGATGCAGGGCTTCAATGTCATTCATCCCATGGGCTTTGATGCTTTCGGCATGCCTGCCGAAAATGCGGCCATCAAACACGGCACTCCGCCGGCTGAATGGACTTACTCCAATATTGACAATATGACCCGCCAGCAGAAGGAGCTGGGTCTTTCCTATGACTGGGACCGCAAAGTCCTGACCTGCCGTGAAGATTATTACAAGCATACCCAGAAGCTCTTCGAAATTTTCTACAAACGGGGCCTGGCTTACAAGAAAGAAGCCAAGGTGAACTGGTGCGATACCTGCCATACGGTTCTTGCCAATGAACAGGTAGAAGAAGGCCGCTGCTGGCGCTGCAAGAATCCGGTGGTGAAGAAAGATCTTTCCCAGTGGTTCCTGAAGATTACCGATTATGCTGACCGTCTGCTGGCAGACCTGGACCATATGCCGGGCTGGCCGGAAAGGGTCAAGATCATGCAGAGAAACTGGATCGGCCGTTCCACCGGCACCCAGTTCTCCTTCAAGGTAGAAGGCATGGACGCATCCATTCCTGTCTATACCACCCGCGTGGATACCGTTTACGGTGTTACCTATATGGTACTGGCTCCGGAACATCCGCTGGTTCCGAAACTGATTGAGAATAACCCGGAAAAAGCAAAACTGGAATCCTTCGTCGAAGAGATGAGAAACCAGAACGATATCGTCCGTACTGCAGAAGATGCGCCCAAACTGGGCATGTTCACCGGCAGCTATGCGATTCATCCGCTCACCGGCGAAAGAGTGCCGATCTGGATTGCCAACTACGTCCTCTATGAATATGGTACCGGTGCGGTTATGGCCGTTCCGACCCATGACCAGCGCGACTTTGATTTCGCAAAGAAATACAGCCTGCCCATGAAACTGGTTGTCCAGAACAAAGCTCACAGCCTGAAACTGGAAGATATGGAAAAGGCTTATGATGCCGATGGTTACCTCGTCAACTCCGGTGAATTTGATGGCTTCACCTCCGAAGAAGGCCGCAAAGCGATTACGAAGAAATTTGAGGATATGGGTATCGGTCAGGGAAAGGTAAATTACCGCCTTCGTGACTGGCTGATTTCCCGTCAGCGTTACTGGGGCTGCCCGATTCCGATCATTCACTGCCCCCATTGCGGCAATGTACTGGTACCGGAAAAAGATCTTCCTGTAGTCCTCCCGACGGATGTCAATTTCGTAGCCGGAGCGACTTCCCCGCTGGAAACGTCTGAAAAATTCCTTCATGTGAAATGCCCGCAGTGCGGCGCAGACGCAATCCGCGAAACGGATACCATGGATACCTTCATCGACTCTTCCTGGTATTTCCTCCGCTACTGCGATCCTCATAATGAAAAGGAACCATTTGATAAGGATAAAGCCAACTACTGGATGCCGGTGGATCAGTACATCGGCGGCATTGAACATGCCATCCTTCATCTGCTCTACTCCCGCTTCTTTATGAAGGTCCTTCAGGATGAAGGCATGGTTGCTTATCCGGAACCCTTCACCAATCTTCTCTGCCAGGGCATGGTACTGAAAGATGGCGGAAAGATGAGTAAGTCCGTAGGCAACGTGGTTTCCCCGGAAGAAATCGTAGGGAAATATGGCGCTGATACGGCCCGTCTCTTCATTCTCTTTGCCGCTCCGCCGGAAAAGGATCTGGAATGGTCCGATCAGGGCGTGGAAGGGTCTTACCGTTTCCTGAAACGTGTCTGGGCAATCGTAGGCAGGTTCCAGGATATGGACAAGGAAGAAAAAGGAAAACTTTCTCCTGAAGAATTTGCACTCCGAAGAAAGCTGCACCAGACCATCCAGAAAGTCACGGAAGACCTGGACGGCAAGTTTGCCTTCAATACCGCTATTTCCTCCATCATGGAACTGGTCAACGAAATGTACCACTATGCGGAAAGCCATAAAGTAGTGGAAAAAGACCTGGCTCATGAACTGCTGAAAAACCTCCTCATTCTCTTGGCTCCTTTTGTTCCCCATATTACGGAAGAACTGTGGCAGGGAATGGATGAAGCGGAAAAGAGCGTTCATGAAGCTTCCTGGCCATCTGTGGATAAAGAAGCTCTCATAGTAGATGAAGTGGAACTGGGCGTACAGGTCAACGGCAAAGTCCGGGCGACCATTTCTGTTCCCGTTTCCATGAGCCGTGAAGAAATCGGCGCTAAAGCACAGGAACTTCCGGAAGTGAAGAAATTCACCGATGGAAAGAAGATCGTGAAGGTCATTGTCGTACCGAAGAGAATCGTAAATATCGTAGTGAAATAAATGAGATTAAAAAGCTGTGAAGCCAATGGTTTCACAGCTTTTTTTGTCGTGGATTTTGGAGAAGAGGAAGTTTTCTTTCTTCTTTGTGTTAAAATTAGAAATAAGAGAGAGTTCTGACAAGGAGGTTCCTATGCATATCACCTGTGAGGGAAGAAGTTTTGACTTTTTTGACGGGGCTACTCCCCAGAATTTGTGGAATATCGTCCGCGGGACAAGAGACAATACGGAAGCGGTCCTGGCGGACTGTGATGGCGATATCATCGATTTCCAGACGCCCTTTAAGAAAGAGTGCACTGTGAAATGGATACCCCTTAAAGCGCCGGAGGCTTACCAGGCTTACCGCCGGACAGCCATTATGCTCCTCATTTGTGCAGTCAAGGAAGTCTATGGAGAAAATGCGGACGTAAAGGTCAAGCATTCTCTTGGGAAATCCATTTACTGTGAATTCAGGGATGGTCACATTCCGTTGCAGAAGGAACTGAACCGGCTGGCAGAGCGGATGAAGATGATTGTCAATGAAAAAAGGGATATTACCAAGCTTATGGTAGGAAAAAACCGGGCTATCGCATTCCTCCGCATGAAAGGGCGAATAGAGGATGCTGAACTTCTATCACAGATGGATGTTTTACAACTGGATGTAGATCAGTGCGGCCGGTTCATTGATTATTTCTTCGGCCCCATGCTGCCGGATATGGGATTCGCCCAGTGCTTCGGCCTTCATTCCTATGCGCCGGGTTTCCTCCTTCAGCTGCCGGGACCGGGTGAAATGACCCTGTCTCCCCAGAAGGATGATCCTCTCTTTGCCAGGGTATTTCTTGAATCCCAGCGGTGGAGTGAGCTCATCGGCTGCCATAATCTGGCAGAGCTCAATAAATCCATTGACAATGGTTCTATTTATGATTTAGTGGCTACGGCGGAAGCGCTGCAGGAAAAGAAACTGGCAGAACTGGCAGACCTCATCTGCGGCCAGAAACCATCGATCCGCCTCGTATGCATTGCGGGGCCCTCATCCTCCGGAAAAACCACATTCATGAAGAAGCTCATTGTGCAGCTTTGGGTGAATGGCGTTCGCCCCGTCATGCTGTCCCTGGATGATTATTTCAGAAATCGGGACGAGATGATAGGGGAAAACTGGGAAAATCTGGAGGCTCTGGACCTTTCCCTTTTTGAAGAAACCGTATCTTCTCTCCTGGAGGGAAAACCGGTCCATCTGCCTCACTTCAATTTCATTACGGGGAAAAAAGAGTGGGAAGAGGGGACGGTAACTCTTGGCGAAGGACAGCCCATCCTGGTGGAAGGGCTCCATGCATTGAATCCGGAACTGACTTATTTCGTTCCCGGCTATCAGTGCCTTCGTGTGTATCTTTCTGCCCTGACCCAGCTTACGATTAATGATCACAATCGCATTTCCACTTCCGACAGCCGGCTGCTGCGGCGCCTGGTAAGGGATTTCCAGTTCCGCGGAAATGGCCTGGAACATACATTGACTGTATGGGATAATGTGCGGCAGGGAGAGGAAAGAAATATATTCCAGTTCCAGGACCGGGCCAATGTGGTCTTCAATTCGGCCCTCCTCTATGAAATCCCGGTACTGAAAAAGCTGGCCAGACCCCTTCTGGAAAGCATTCAGCCGGACAGCCCTGCCTATGGGGAGGCAAAGAGACTTCTCTATTTCCTCCAGCCATTCCGCGAACTCGATGCCTCCGTGGTCCCGGATCAATCGCTCCTTCGTGAATTTGTAGGCTATAAAGGTCTGGGAAGATCGTTCCTTAATCGTTGAAAATTCAAGAGGAAACGGGAAATTTGATTATAACGAAAAATTTAGATATAATATAAGAAATAAAATCATCGATAGTATTGAGAGGAAGTTGATTGAATGACAGATGTACTGATTATAGGGGCAGGACCTGCCGGGCTGAATGCGGCTCTTTATGCGGCCCGTAAGGAACTCTCCGTTAAAATTGTGACCACCGACATCGGAGGCCAGATGCTGCTTACGAAAGATATTGAAAACTATCTGGGCTTTCCTTCCATTTCCGGTTTCGAGCTGGCTGACAAAATGGAAGCCCATGTGCGCCAGTATCCCGTGGAGATCATTTACTCTGGTGTCAAATCCCTGGCCAGAGAAGATGACCATTTCAAGGTCATTCTGGATGATGGGAAAGAACTGACCGGAAAGACCTGCATCGTGACGGCAGGAAAGCGCAGCCGCACCCTTGATATTCCGGGAGAAAAAGAATTTACCGGCCGGGGCGTGAGCTACTGCGCCACCTGTGATGCGCCTTTTTACAGGAAAAAGACGGTTGCCATCGTGGGCGGGGGAGATAGTGCCGTTCAGGCGGCTATTGAGCTTTCCAGACTTTCCCCCAAGGTGTATCTCCTTGTGAGAAGCCGCATACGGGCCCAGGAAATCCTTGTCCGCCGCATGAGGGCTTTGAGTAATGTGGAAGTCCTCATGGGCTGGACACCGGAAAAAGTGGTGGGTGAGAAGAAAGTAACCACCCTGGTTGCAAAAAATAAAACAGACGGCAGTCTCCATGAAATCAAAGTGGACGGCGTCTTTGTGGAAGCAGGAGGAATCCCCAATATTTCCTTCCTCCCTGAAGAAGTGAAAAGAAACAGTCTGGGTGAGATTATAACTGATAAAGAAGGAGCCACGAATATGCCCGGCCTTTTTGCGGCGGGTGATGTGACGGACTGCCAGAATAAACAGATTATCATTGCGGCCGGAGAAGGGGCAGCGGCAGCCCTCTCGGCTCATGAGTATATGCTGGCTGGTGAATGATGAGGGTGACGAAAAAAATCAAGGCTGAACAGCTCAGGCGTCTCTCTGAAGTCTATAAAAATGATGGCACCATGCTTCATTTTTCGAGTCCCTTTACGCTCCTTGTAGCCGTGGTGCTTTCAGCCCAGTGTACGGATAAAAGGGTGAATATCATTACGCAGCGCCTTTTCCCAAGGCTTGACACACCTGCCAAAATGGCAGAATTGACGCAGGCCGAATTGGAAATGGAAATCCATGACTGCGGACTGTATAAAGCAAAGGCAAAGAATCTCCTAGGCATGTGCCATATGCTTATGGAAAATTACCATGGGGAAGTGCCGGAGGATTTTGACGAACTGGTGAAACTCCCCGGAGTCGGGAGAAAGACGGCCAATGTGGTGCGGAGTGTGGCTTTCGGCTATCCGGCCATTGCGGTGGATACCCATGTGTTCCGCGTTTCGAACCGCCTGAAACTTTCCACAGGTAAGACGCCGGATGAAGTGGAGGAAGGACTGAAAAAGGCCATTCCCATGAAAGACTGGTCCGCGGCCCATCACTGGCTCATCTGGCATGGAAGGAGAGTGTGCCATGCGAGACGCCCGGACTGTGAGACCTGTTTCCTCCAGAATGTGTGCCCCTCCTGTACGGTAGATGTAGAACCCTGGAAAGGGCCTGAAGTGGAAGAAAAATAATATTTCCAAAATAAAAAAGGCTGTGATCTTTCGACCACAGCTTTTTATTTTGTTATCAGAACATATTGAGGAGGCCCTTGAATCCGTAGGAGGCTACCGGGAGAATGGCATCCACTGTCTTGGAAATACCGGTTGGTTCCGGAGCCGTAATGAGGAGCAGGAGGACGGCCAGAATGGTGATGCCGAGGGATAGCAGATTGGCCTTGCCTTTGCGGGACATTTCATAATAGCCGAAGAGACGGAGGCCGATGGCTCCGAAGAAGGTAATGATCAGGCCGGAAATGGAGAAGATGCCGAAGAGCAGATTGGCCATGACGAAGGCCACGAAGAAGACCGGCAGGAAAATGAAGGGGAAATTGTAGGCAATCTTTGAACGGTTCATATTCCGGCGCATATCGTCCAGCCAGTCTCCCATATCGAAACCAAAGAGTCCGGAGAAGAGGAAGGAAAGGAGAACGATTTTTTCCCAGCAGTCAGAGAGACGGTCCCTGCTCTGACCAAGCCACCAGCAGAATACGCAGAGGAGAAGTCCCACGATTCCGGCGATGATATAGTACAGGGAGGCAGGAATAAATTTCACGCAGATCATGCCGATGGTGGCAAGAATGGAACCGATGACGATCCATTTTGTCAGTTCACCGGAAGAAGCACGCTGATTCTCGGGAACATTGGTCCAGCGTTTGTAAAGGACTTCCGTCATAAAAACGAGAAGGAAAATGGCCAGGGCACCGAAAGGATACACAAAGACGCAGAGCAGAATGAGGAGGACCGGCAGGAAAATCCGGAACCCTTTGAAGAAGTGAAGCTTCTTGAAGTTCAGCTTTTCATTCTGCGTATAAATCGTGAGGCGCATAAATACCAGGTACGTCAGCATGATGCCTACCGCTTCGATGGGGTCGCAGCCCGTATACAGGAGGGCACAGAATACGAGGATCGACATATTGGCACCGGTAAAACGGCTGACCAGGGAACCAAAAAGGCCTATATTGAGGAAGGCCACAATTGCATCAGCAAAATTCAAAACATCCATCTCCTTTTAATAAAAACATACTACATTAGTATACCTGTTGGGACCATTTGGCGCAAGGTGGTTCGTTACAGGAAAATTTTATTTAAATATAAAAGCATAAAAGTATGGAGCCCCGGGGCTTTATGGGAAATGGCTTTTACATATATGGTGAAAACTGATAAAATAAATAAAAATCATGGATTACAGGAGGAATTTCTCATGGATGATCTGATTATAGTTGACTGCCAGCATGACTTCATTGACGGGTCGCTGGCCTGCGCCCACAGCCATGAAACGGTATTATGGCTCATCGATTTTATCAATGCCCATAAAGTGCGCTGCCTTTATACATCAGACTGGCACAATAAAACAAACGGCTCTTTCAAAGTAAATGGAGGCATATGGCCTGTCCACTGCGTAGCCGGCACGGAAGGGGCGTCTCTGGATGAATCATTTGCGGAGAAAATCAAAGAACCTTCCAACCGGCCTTCGGGAGAAAATCTTTTCCTGAAAGGAAGAGATGACAAAGTGGAAGAATATTCCGCTTTCAATGGAACCAGCGAAAAAGGAGAAATCCTTGGAAATATCGCTTCTGCCCATGTCTATGTCGGCGGGATTGCTTCCGAATATTGTGTGAAGGAAACCGTACTGGCCCTTCTTTCGGCGGGAAGAAAAGTTACCCTCCTGGCACCGGGACTGGGTTACGTATCCGAAGCGGACCATGTGAAAGCGCTGAGAGAATTGGAAGAAAAGGGTGTGGAAATCCTGAAATAAGGAGACTTTATGAGTGAAGACAGGATAGGGGATATAGGGGAATTCGGCCTGATCCGCCGCATTACTCATGATTTCATTTACCGGCCGGAACTGGTTTGCCTGGGAACCGGAGATGATGGCGGTGTATACCGTATTCCGGAAGGCTTCGATGAAGTGATTTCCACAGATACCATGGTGGAGGGTCTTCATTTCACAAAAGAGACCATGGGCCCGGAAGACGTGGGCTACCATCTGGCGGCCTCCAATTTCAGCGATATGGCTGCCATGGGAGCCGATGCGCACGGGTTTGTCCTTTCCATAGCCCTTCCCAATGATTTACCGGTTTCATGGGTGGAAAGTCTTTATGACGGAATTCGCCTCTGCTGCCGGAAATATAGGGTCAATCTCCTTGGCGGTGATGTCACCGGCTCCCCGAAAGGAATCATTCTTACCGGAACGGTGCTGGGGATGGTTCCTGAAGGAAAGATGGTTCCCCGGAGCGGGGCCAAAGTGGGAGATCTGGTTTTTGTGACGGAAACCATTGGCGATTCTGCCGCCGGGCTCTATGCCCTGCTTCATGGCATGGAAAAAGACTGGCCTTTTCTTGTCAAAAGGCACCGGCGCCCGGAGCCTCAGATTGAAAAAGGAATCCTTCTGCGAAAAGCGGGTGCCCATTCCCTGAATGATATTTCTGACGGCCTTTCAAGGGAACTGAATGAAATCGCCCTGGCTTCGCAGGTGGAAATAGAAATAGAACCTGCCCTCATTCCTCTTTCCGAAGAAACAAAAGCGCTGGCAGTGAAGGAAAAGGTCAATCCTCTTTCCTGGGCTTTTAATGGGGGAGAAGATTATGAACTGACGGGTACCATTTTCCCTGAATCTTTTGATACAATAGAAAGAAAGGACGGAATTACCGTTATTGGCAGGGTGACCGGCAAAGGTCATGGTGTTTATCTGAAAGAAAATGGAAGCCGGAAGCTTCTGGAAATTCACGGTTATGATCATTTTGTGAAATAATGGGAGGCAACAAATGTACACACTGGTAGTAATCAGACATGGCGAAAGCGAATGGAATAAACTGAACCTTTTCTGCGGCTGGACGGACGTCGAGCTGTCTGATAAGGGGTTTGAAGAGGCTAAAGAGGCAGGCCGTCTCATGAAGGAGGAAGGCCTTACCTTTGACTGCTGCTATACTTCCGTACTCAAGAGGGCCATTCATACCGCTTACACGGCTCTTG
The DNA here is from genome assembly GCF_036343215.1 of Dialister sp. GTDB lineage: Bacteria > Bacillota > Negativicutes > Veillonellales > Dialisteraceae > Dialister. Next base: position 115,287 of record NZ_JAZASU010000002.1, on the reverse strand, counting down.
ACGTGATGGATCTCAACTGGATTCCCGTGATTAAGGATTATCACCTGAATGAACGCCATTACGGGGCCCTGCAGGGACTGAACAAGACGGAAACGGCTGACAAATATGGTGAAGAACAGGTTCATCTCTGGAGACGTTCCTACGATGTCCGTCCGCCGGCCCTTTCTGCTGAGGACCCGAGAAATCCCGTAAACCAGGCGCCCTATCAGAAATTCAAAGATGAAGTACAGCTGCCGCTTACGGAATGCCTGAAGGATACGGTGGCCAGGGTAGCGCCCTATTTCGAGGAAGTCATCCGTCCGCAGATTGAAAAAGGAGAAAGGATCCTGATTGCCGCTCATGGCAATTCCATCCGTGCCCTGAGAAAACATCTGGAACATATTTCCGACAGTGAAATCGCAGGCATGAATATCCCTACGGGTATTCCGCTCGTTTACCATATCAACCCGGACTTTACCATTCACGATGTGGCATACCTGGGCGATCAGGAAGCCATCAAAGCGAAAATCAATGCGGTGAAAAACCAGTCTGCCGCTTCAGCAAAGAAATAAGGAGGTGCCGGGAGGCTTCCGGGATAACCGGAAGCTTTCCTTATAGTAAGATATGATCCATCTGATTCGAAAAAATGAAGATCCCGATCGGGCGCCCATCCTCATACTCGAAGGGGGCGCCATGCGGGGCATCTTTACATCCGGAGTCCTTGATGCCTTCATGGACAGAAATTTCTATTTTCCGCAAGTCATCGGCATTTCTGCCGGCTGCCTTCAGGGGCTCTGCTATATTTCCCGGCAGCGGGGGAGAAACAGGAAAGTCAATACCACTTACTGTACTGATTCCCGCTATATGGGTCTTTCCCATATGCTGAAGGGCGGGTCCTTCTTTAACTGGGAGTTCATGTTCGGCGATCTGGCCCATGAACTGGTGCCTTTTGACTATGAAACTTTCAGCAGGGCAAAGGAAACTCTTTATACCGTTATTACTGATGCAGAAAGCGGGGAACCCTGTTTTATTTCCAGCCATTCCATGGACGTGGATGAATATATGAAAGTCTGTGAAGCCAGCTGCTCTATCCCCCTGGTTTCAAGGCCTGTGAAATGGCGTGAAAAGCATTACGTCGACGGGGGCGTCAGCCTGCCGCTGGTTCCCATGCCCGAGGAAATCCCGTTCCCTCATGGCAAAATCGTCTATGTCCTTACAAGAGATGTCACTTATAGAAAGAAACCGGTTCCCTTCTGGTTTCACGGCCTTCTTGATTTCAAATATGGCCGGGAGTTCCCTTCCGTGGTAGAGGAAATGTGTTCCATTCCGCCGAGATACAATGAAAAAGTGGATTGGGTCCTTGAAATGGAAAAATCGGGAGAGGTCTTCGTCATCCGTCCGGAAAAACCGGTCACCGTATCCAGAACGGAACGGAATGTGGCAAAACTTCGCGAGCTTCATGGGGAAGGCTATCGCCTGGGCCAGGAACGGTTTGATGAAATGATGAGGTGGCTTTATGAGTGAAGTGGTGATTCCAAGCAAAAGCGAAAAAGAAACCATGAATCTGGGCCGTTTCTTTGGAAAACATGCGATGGATGGCCTTTTCATAGCCCTCACCGGTGATCTGGGGGCAGGGAAAACCCATTTCGTCCAGGGCCTGGCAGAAGGCATGGGAGTGCAGGGAGTCGTAGGAAGTCCCACCTTTACCATTATGAATTATTATGATGGACCTACTCCGCTCAAGCATTTCGATTTCTACCGCCTTCATAGCGAAGATGATCTCTGGAATATAGGCTGGGAAGAATATGGTGAGGGCGGCGTCGTAGTGGTAGAATGGGCGGATATGTTTCCTTCCCTCATTCCTGAAGAAAGTATACAGATTGAAATCACCCTTTCCGGAGAAACGGAAAGAAATATACGGATTCACTGGGGCGAAAGGGCTCCGGAAGAAATCATAAAGGAGATTAAAGAATATGCTGCTTGCCATTGATACATCATCACTGGTATTAAGCTGTGCATTGGCAGAAGAAGACCAACTGGTCGCCGAATGGACAGTACAGAGAAAACTGACTCATTCCGAGCAGCTCATTCCTCATATGGATGAAATGATGAAGGAAGCGGGCATTTCCAAAAGTGAAATAGATGCCATTGCCGTATCCATCGGCCCCGGCTCTTTTACGGGACTCCGGATCGGCCTTGCCACGGCCAAGATGGCTTCCTATATATGGAAAGTGCCCCTGGTAGGCGTGGATACCCTGGAAGCCCTGGCCTGGAATATGGCAGGTTCCCGGGCCTTCATCCTTCCCCTTCTGGATGCCCAGCGGGGAAATGTGTATGCAGCCCTCTATGGCGCTTTTGATGAAATGTGGCTGGAAGAAAAAGAAGAAGCGGCTCCCATTGATGAAGTCATTTCGGCAGCCGTAAAACACGGCGGTCCATTAATTGCCGTGGGAGAATGCGCCGATAAATACAGGGACAAACTGCTTGCGGCAGGCATTATGCCGGCTCCTCCTCACAGCCGTCTCTGCCGGGCGGGGAGTGTGGCCCTGGCAGGATTCCAGAAACTGAAAGCAGGAAAGACGGACAATCCATTGAGCATCCTTCCCAACTATATTCGTCGAAGCGAGGCAGAAGTATTATGGGAGAAACGGCATCCGGAATCCTGATCCGTCAGGCGGGAGCCGAAGATACGGACAGCATTTATGAAATAGGTACGCTCTGCTTTTCCGATGCGTGGCATAAGGATACGGTGGCCCATGATATGGAAGGAGACCACAGCGAATACTTTGTGGCCGTCCTGAACGGTGAGATCGCCGGCTATGGATGTTTCTGGTTTGTGGTGGACGAAGGGCAGCTTGTCAATATCGGCGTCCGTCCGGAATACAGGAGACGGGGCCTTGCTGAAGCCATCCTGGAAAGAGGACTGGAAGAATGCAAAGCCAGAAATATGAAAACCATATTTCTGGAAGTCCGGGTCAGCAACCGCTCGGCCCAGGCGCTCTATAAGAAATATAATTTCCGCTCCCTGGGGGTGCGGAAAGGGGTATATGACCTTCCTAAAGAGGACGGCTATATTATGTCCCGTGAAATATAAGGAGTCGTTATGAAGATATTATCCTTTGAATCGAGCTGTGATGAGACGTCCTGTGCGGTGATCGAGGATGGGAGAAAAATCCTTTCCGACGTGATTTCCACGCAGGTGCCGATTCACAAGAAATTTGGTGGAGTGGTTCCGGAAATCGCATCCCGCCACCATATAGAAGATGTCCTTCCCGTGGCCATTGAAGCCCTGGATGAAGCCCGGTGCAGCTGGCAGGATATGGATGCCATTGCAGTCACCCAGGGACCGGGGCTCGTGGGAGCTCTTCTTGTGGGAGTAGCTGCAGCCAAAGCGGCAGCCTGGGCACTGGATAAGCCATTGATCGCGGTGAATCATATGGAAGGCCACATTTTTGCCAACCTTCTCCAGTATCCTGACCTGGAACCGCCATTCCTTTCCCTTGTCGTTTCCGGCGGCCATACCATGATCGTCATCGTGAAAGATTACAATACATTCCAGCTCCTGGGGCAGACAAGAGATGATGCGGCAGGAGAAGCTTTTGATAAAATTGCCAGGGTCATGGGCTATCCTTATCCAGGGGGACCCCATATCGACCGCCTGGCGCAGGAAGGAAATCCTGATGCCGTGACCTTCCCTATGGGACTGGGGAAGGAACATAACTTTGACTTTTCCTTCAGCGGCCTGAAATCGGCAGTTATCAACTACCTCAATACGGCTAAAATGAAAAAAATGGAAGTGAACTATAATGACATCGCCGCATCTTTTCAGAAGGCTGTCATCGAAGTGCTTGTTGAAAAAGCCATGAAGGCCAGTGAACTGACAGGACTTAAAACCATTGCCCTGGCAGGAGGCGTGGCGGCCAACAGCGGGCTTCGCAAAGCGCTGAAAGCAGAATGCGATAAACGGGGTATCCGCATGTGCCGTCCGGACCCGGTGCTCTGTACGGATAACGGGGCCATGATTGGATGCCGGGCTTATTACATGGCCCTTGCGGGAGATTATGCGCCCATGAATCTTAATGCGGATCCCCGCCTGCCCTTCCTGGCAGACCAGGTGAAGCTCTGATTTAACTCTGAATCGGGAGGATGGGAGACTTTTATGCAGACACGGGGATTGGAAATGAGCCAGCTTTACACGCTGGTCCGTGATACGACAAATCTGACTGACGTACAGGCAAAAATCCTGGATCACATGCAGGCGGCTCTCCAGCTGGCCAGTGATGTTTCCAGAAATCAGGTGTATTTGTGTGCCAGAGGGAAAAATGATGATATTTCCGTCATCCTGGCAGCAGTGAAACCTTCCTATACCCATGGTTCCACCTTTTTCAGGTCCGGTGACACCTTTCTGGAAGGAGAACTGGCGCTGATCGAAAATGTTTTTACAACGGGCAGAAAAGTGGTAGGCAGGAAAAGGCTTGATCAGGGACTGGAAGTCGCAGCAACGGCTTATCCTGTCGTAGATAATGCGGGACAGCCCTTTGCGGCGGTCTGTTTCCTCTCTGGTTCCCTCCGTCAGCAGCAGGTGCTGACGGATACGGCCAATCTGGCCCTTCAGGTGCCCTTCAGCGCGGATGATTATTACAGCATCCGGCCTCAGGACGGTATGATCGTACTGGATTCTCTGGGCCGCATCATTTATGCCAATGATATGGCCGATGATCTGTACTTTGTACTCGATAAAGAGGCTGTGGAAAAACGGGAAATCGTGGGCCATACCATCGTTCGTTTTCCTCTTGTGGAAAAAGTCATGAAAACAGGCCGTCCTGCCTATGGCGATGAAGTATCTGAAAATATGACCCTTTCCGCCTGGGGGCTCCCCATCATTTCCGGCGGGAAGGTGGCAAGGACTGTTCTCGTTTTGACGGACGTGACGGCGATCAGGGAAAAGGAAAGACAGATTCTTGTCAAGGATTCGGTAATCAAGGAAATTCATCACCGGGTGAAGAACAGCCTTAATACGATTGCCGGCATGCTCCGAATGCAGGCAAGGCGGGCTAAAGATGAGGATACGAAAGATGCCCTGAAAAGAGCGGTGAGCAGGATTCTCGGTATTTCCCAGATTCATGATATCCTGGCCAACCAGAGTGGTGATAAAATAGATTTGGATATACTGCTCGATAAAATCACGAAACTCTCCGTAGACAGCCTGGCCCTCATTCCCGTGACCATTCTTCGTGAAAAAGCCGGAAGAGGACTGATTGTGGATTCGGAAAAAGCCGTGCCCCTGGCTATTGCGGCGAATGAGCTCATTCATAATGCCATTGATCATGGTTTCAGGGACAGGAAAAGAGGCACTCTTACGGTAGGCACCAGAATCGAGGGAACCTGGATTCATGTGTATATCAGGAATGATGGAAATCCGCTGCCCGAAGATTTCAGCACTAGGACTTTCAATCTGGGGCTTCAGATTGTGAGAAACCTGGCTGAAATAGAACTGAAAGGGAAGTTCTCCGTGCAGAATGAAAGCGGTTTCGTGGCGGCAGATATTTACTGTCCTATACCATTGATGGAGGGGTAAAATGGCAGAACGATATAGAATTGTAATTGCAGACGATGAATCATTGAGCTCCATGGACTTGAAAGAAATGCTGGAAGAGGCAGGCCATGAAGTAGTAGGTGTAGGCTCTGACGGTGTGGAAGCCTTGGATCTGGTGAAGGAAAAACATCCGGACCTTGCCATCCTGGACGTGAAAATGCCCCGGCTTGACGGCATCCAGGCAGCCAAAATGATTGCTCATGACAATTTGGCGCCCGTCGTCCTCCTCACAGCTTTTGGCGATGAAGACATGATTGAAAAAGCTAAGAAATCCATGGTTTTCGGTTATGTGATGAAACCGGTGGAGGAAAGGACTTTATTTCCCGCCATACAGATTGCGGTGGGCCAGTACCGTTTGAAACGGGATATGGTGGACCGCGTAAAGAACATGGAACGGGAACTGGCGGCACGAAAGATCGTGGACCGGGCCAAGGGGCTCCTTATGGATTACTATCATATTACTGAAGAAGACGCCTATCGCCGCATGCAGCAGACCAGCATGAAACGGGGCATTACCATTGCTGATGTGGCCCAGCGGGTGGTCAAGGAAATCATGGCAAGGAAGAACAGGTAAACAGCTGTTTGCCGGGGCTGCCGGCTGATTATATGTATAAAGGAGGAATTGCGATGAAGTACACATTTTTAGGACATGCATGCTTTAAAATCGATACGGGGAAAGAAAGACTTCTTTTCGATCCCTTCCTTACGGGAAACAGCCAGGCGGCAGTAAAGGCAGATAAAGTGAGATGCGACTATATCCTTCTCTCCCATGCCCATGGCGATCATTTTGGAGATGCCAATGAAATTGCCCTCCGTACCGGAGCACTGGTCGTGGCTATTCCGGAAGTCATCAGCCTTTTCTCCGATTCCGTATCCAATTTCCAGCCCATGAATCTGGGGGGACAGTTCAAGGCGGATTTCGGTACCGTGAAAATGGTCCAGGCCTGGCACAGCTGTGGGGCTGCCGGCGGCATTCCCTGCGGATTCATCATTAAATTCAATGACGGCCCTACCGTTTACTATTCCGGCGATACGGCGCTCTTTGGGGATATGAAACTCTTTGGAGAGCTTTTTGATATTGATTATGCCATCATGCCCATTGGCGATAATTACACCATGGGACCGGATGATGCGTTGCTGGCGGCGAAATTCCTGAAGGCGAAGCATGTGATTCCTCTTCATTACAATACCTGGCCGGTGATTGCCCAGAATGCGGAAGATTTCAAGAAATCAGCCGGTGAGAAAGGAATTGACGTGATGATCGTAAAGCCCGGAGAGACTATCGAACTCTGAAATTGAAATTCATTGAAAGCGCCTTCCTGCCTGGGCGCTTTTTTTATTGAAATATTTCAAGAGCCCTGCCCCTTTCATTTAAATATGTTAAAATGAGTAAAGCAGGAAACTTGAATATTGAAAACAAGGAGAATTTCATGAGCAAAGAAGATAAATTTTTTGAAGCTCTGCGGGAATTTGCAAAATATATCAGTGACGCCGGCGTTATCCTGAATGAGGTGGCAGAAGGCCGGACAGATCCCGCTGAAGGATATAAAAGAGTATCTGAGATCAAAAGAATATGCAGGGACAATTACGGCAGGCTGACAGAGAAAATGTATAAAACTTATAAAGATCCCTGTGATCTGGACCTGGCAAGGGGCATGATCGACAGGGGATACTCCATTGTGGGTATCCTGAAGGATGTCTTTTCCCGGCTGGATATGATTCAGGTGGGGGAAGCTCCGGAGGAATTGAAACTTTCTGCCCGCCTCGTCTCATCGTCACTGGAGGAATTGAAGAAGACCATGGACTATACGGAGGATATAAGCCGGAATTACATGAAAATGGAAGCGCGCTGCAACAGGATTTATACCTATGAGGAACGGGGAGACGAGTGCTTCAGAAGCTGCATGCGGAAACTCTTTGGCGGAGAGGATACAAAATATCTGATTTACTGGAAAATGATTTTTGAAGATCTGGAAGAAGCACAGGATGCGGTGGCCGGCATGGTGCCGCTTCTGCAGAAACTCATTACGGGAATGTGAGAACGATTTAACCGTCAGGCAGCCCATTTTCCGCATAACAATTAAAAAAATAAAGAATGAAGGAAATTTTATAAATTTATACTCTTTTCAGTGGATTTTTTATGAAAATCATGTATAATAAAAATACATGGAGGAAATGCCATGGGATGGTTTGGCCATCCGGCTCTATTGATGATTATTTCCCTGATTATCAATCCGGCTGCGGACTGATCATACTCCTCAATGATCGTCGTGCACAAGGAAGCGGTGTAGTACCGCTTTTTTTGTTGGCTTCAGAGAAATTAAAGTTTTGTTCGTGTTATAATGGGGCAGTACCCTTAAACTATTGGGAAAAGAGGTTTTGGAAATGCAGCGACCTGTCCGCACATATCAATGGAAAGATGGAAAGAAACTTTCCCTTTCCGACAAATCCCTGGTCATGGGGATCCTTAATGTGACACCCGATTCTTTTTCAGATGGAGGAAACTGGGATAGCCCGGAAAGGGCCATTTCCCATACCCATGCCATGATCGAAGAAGGGGCGGATATCATCGATGTGGGCGCTGAATCCACGCGCCCCGGCTCTCTGCCCCTTACCGCCGGGGAAGAAACGGAAAGGCTCATGAATTTCCTTCCGGAAGTGCTGAAGGAAAGTTCCGTCCCTGTATCCATCGATTCCTATCATTATGAAACCATGGAAAAAGCGCTTTCCGCCGGAGCCCATATGGTCAATGACATCTGGGGATTCCAGCATGATGATGGCAGCATGGCATCCGTATCCGCATCTTTTGGAGTGCCGGTCATTCTTATGCATAACCGGGAAGATCACGATTATGAGGAAGATGTCCTGGAAAGCATGAAGCATTTCTTTGAGAAATCCATTGAAATCGCATTGAAAGCCGGTGTCAAAGAAGAAAATATCATTCTGGACCCGGGGATCGGCTTTGGAAAGACGGCTGAGCAGAATATGGAAGTCCTTTCCAGACTTGACGAACTCACCCGCCTTTTCCCCTGCCCCTGGCTTCTCGGGGTCAGTCGGAAACGGTTTATCGGTTCCATTCTGGACCTTCCGGCGAAAGAACGGGATGAAGGGACCGCAGCAGCGAGTCTCTGGGGCGTGGAAAAGGGATGCACGATTTTTCGGGTACATAATGTACAGATGACGGCCCGGACACTGAAAGTATGGGATGCCCTTCGCGACGTGAATCATTAAGAGGAGGCTTTTATGGATTGTATCAGACTGACAGGCATGGCCTTCTTCGGCTATCACGGCGATGAACCGGAAGAAACGAAACTGGGCCAGCGCTTTTATATCGATATGGAATTAGAACTGGATCTTTCGGAAGCGGGAGAAAGTGACAAACTGGAAGATTCGGTGAACTATGTGGCGGTTTATGAGCTGGTGAAAAGACGTGCCGAAGGGGGACCTTTCAAACTTCTTGAAAAACTGGCAGGCATCATCAATGACGATGTTCTTTCTTTATTTCCCAAAGTGAATAAGGTGACGACCACCGTCCACAAACCGGGATCACCGATTCCTGGAATCCTGGACGATGTTTCCGTCACGCTCAGCAAGGAAAGGTAAGTAGAATGGAACTCCACAGGAACGGTATCCGGAGTTCCGGCAGGCTATGATGAATAGAAAAGATTATATGATTTCCCTGGGGTCCAATATGGGGGATTCGAAAGAAATTCTCCACGCTGCCATAAAGAAACTTTCCGCGAATCCCGGGCTAAAGTTGCTGAAACTGTCTTCCTTTTACCGGACAAAGCCCTGGGGGAAAACGGATCAGCCCGATTTCCTGAATGCGGCCGCACTTGTCCGCTGGGAAGGAACGCCTGAGGAACTTCTGGCTTTCCTTCTTCTTACGGAAAAGGAAATGGGCCGGGTGAGGAAAGTTCACTGGGGGCCAAGGACACTGGACCTGGACCTGATATATAATGAATATGAAAGGCGAGATACTGAATATCTTCATCTGCCGCATCCTTTATTCTGGGCGCGGCCTTTTGTGCTGGTGCCCATGGAGGAAATCCTTCCGGAATTTACCTTCAGGGGGGAAGGAATCCATGAAAGAATCCTTTCACTGCATGGCTACGCCGAAGTGAAACGGGAATGGACAGAAGGAAAGGAGAATGAAAATGGATATTGAACAGTCCTCTCTTTCCGGCGTCAGGGAAGCCATGACAGGAACAAGGCAGGGACCTTTTGAAAATGACAGCAAAGCCGGTTCGGCGCTTTCTGAAAAAACGCTTTCCTTTTTCAGGAAGAATGGGCTCCTTGAAGGAAATAAAAATACCGAGATGATCACCGGCATTGCTGATGCCGCCAAAGCCCTTGCCGCATCAGGGGCTTTGAAATCCTGTGACCGGGCCGTCATCATTGTCCCGGAGACAAAGGATATTTTCCGCTGGGAGGAAGATCTTGCCTTCTTTGCGCCGGAACTTGACATTTATCCCTTCCCTGTGGTGGAAGAAGCCGGTTTTCAAGTTACTTTTTCCGGTTCCGAACGGCTTCGTGACCGCATGCGTTCCCTCTCGGCCCTGCTTACCGGTAAAAAGTCTGTAATCCTTGCTACTGCCGTAGAAGCCGCGCAGAAAATCATCAATCCGGATGATCTGAAAAATTCACTGATTTCCATAGAGAAAGAAAAAGAATACGAGCGGGATGATCTGGCCGGCCGCCTTGTCCGCGCGGGATATGAGCGGGTGGACCAGGTGGAGAGAAGCGGTCATTTTGCCCTTCGCGGAGATATTGTGGACGTATTTCCAATCAATGCGGCCCATCCTCTCCGTATCGAACTCTGGGGCGATGAAGTGGACAGCATCCGCTTCTTTGACGAAGATACCCAGCGCTCCATCGAGGAACTGGACCGGGCGGACATTCTTCCCCTTTCACCGGAAGGGGAAAAGAAGTCCATCCTTTTTTCCTACCTGGCTGATGGTCTTCTTATATATGATGAACCGCAGCGGTCAGAAGAAAATCTGCGGCGATACTTTCGTGAAGAAAAAGGAAACCGGGAGAAGGCCCTGGCCTGGGAAGACGTCGTTCATCTCGGGCGAAAGGGGAGAAACGGGGAAATCATTCTTTCCCTCCTGAACAGGGAACTGACAGGCTTCCCTCATCCCTCTGTCCATGTATGGCATGGCCAGACCATGACGAATTATCAGCGTCAGATTCCCGTCTTTATCGAAGATTTGAAATCTTATCTGAAAAAGGAATGGCAGGTCCTTTTCGTCATCCCCAGGCCTTCTGAAAAAGAGGAACTGAAAGGGATTCTGAAAGATAATGAAATTTCTTTCTCTGACGGTTTTGGCGACCGGCAGGTTTCCCTGGTCAATGGCGTCCTTTCCCGGGGCGTCGAACTGCCGGATGAAAAACTGGCTCTTTTCACTTCCGGGGACATTCTCGGCAGACAGAAAATCCGCCGGGCCCGCCGGGCAGGGAAGGGAAGGCAGATCCGATATTTTTCCGATTTAAATCCCGGAGACTACGTGGTCCAGGACGTTCACGGGATTGGTAAGTATCTTGGAATCCGGACCATCGAACTTTCCGGTATCCATCGGGATTACATCGCTATCCAGTATGCCGGATCGGACAAACTTTTCCTGCCGGTTGAAAAAATATCCACTCTTGAAAAATATATCGGCCCTGAAGGGGGCGTGCCTGTCTTAAGCAAGATGGGAGAAGCGCACTGGGAAAAGATACGGTCCAAAGCGAAGAAATCCATTGAAGAACTGGCTGAAAGACTGCTTGATATCTACGCCCGCCGTGAAATCACACAGGGGATTGCCTTTACGCCGGACGGACCGGAGCAGAGGGAATTTGAGGATACCTTCCCCTTTGTTGAAACCGAAGACCAGCTGACGGCCATCGAAGGAATCAAGAAAGCCATGGAACGCCCCATTCCCATGGATATGCTACTCTGCGGCGACGTGGGATTCGGGAAGACCGAAGTGGCCATGCGGGCTGTTTTCAAGTGCGTCATGAGCGGTTATCAGGCCATGGTGCTCTGTCCGACCACGGTCCTTTCGGCCCAGCATTACAAAAATTTCAAAGACCGTATGGAACAATTCGGCGTGAACCTCGCTGTCCTGAACCGGTTCACTTCCGTGAAGGAACGCAGGGAAATCCTCCGGAAACTGGAGAGCGGCGAACTGGATGTCATCATAGGCACTCATGCCGTGCTGAATAAAAAAGTAAAATGCAGAAAACTCGGCCTTCTGGTGGTGGATGAAGAGCAGCGCTTTGGCGTGGTGCAGAAAGAAAAATGGAAATCCTGGTCTTCCGGGATTGATGTGCTGACCCTGTCGGCCACCCCGATTCCCCGCACTCTTCATATGAGCCTTACCGGTGTCAGGGATATGGTGACCATTACGACACCGCCTTTGAACCGTCATGCCATCCAGACCTATGTGACCGAATATGACAGCCGCATCGTGAAGGATGCCATCCTTAGAGAAAAGGAAAGGGGAGGGCAGACCTATTTCATTTATAACCGCATCGAGACTATGCCGGCCATGTATGAACAGCTCCGGGAAATCCTTCCGGAAGACATAACCATCGGTATTGCCTATGGCCGTATGGATGGAAAAAGGCTGGAACAGGTGATGCTTGATTTCTATGAAGGCCGCTATGATGTGCTCCTCTGCACGACACTCATTGAAAACGGACTGGATCAGCCCAATGCGAATACCATGCTGGTTTATGATGCGGACAGGATGGGCCTTTCCCAGATTTACCAGATGAGGGGCCGCGTGGGCCGGTCGGAAAAAATCGCAAGGGCCTGGTTCTTCTATCGCAAGGGAAAAGTACTCTCGGAAGTGGCGGAAAAAAGGCTGGATACGATTCGTGAATTCACAGAACTTGGGAGCGGTTTCAAGGTGGCTATGAGGGATCTGGAAATCCGCGGGGCCGGTAATCTTCTGGGATCTGCCCAGCATGGAAATATTGCCAGCATCGGATTTGCAACATACTGTTCCATGCTGGAAGAGGCGGTGGAACGGCTTCGGGCCAAAAGGGAAAACAGACCCCTTCCGAGAAAACTGCCCAATACCACCATCGAATTCCGGCAGGATGCGTACCTTGACAGCTCCTATATTTCCGACGAAGAACAGAAAATGGAAATCTATCGCCGCCTGGCATCGGTGGAAGATGAAAAGTCTCTTTCCGATCTCATAGATGAGGTGGTCGACCGCTTCGGGACGCCCACGGAACCGGTGGAAAAACTGTTCAGTATTTCCAGAATCCGTGTCAAGGCAAGGCTTCTGGGCATAGGCAGTATCCTGGACAGCGGGCCGAATTTTGTCATGACCTGGGCTGACGAGGAACCTATGCGCGGATGGAATCCCATGCTTCTTCCCAAAACCTGGCTTCCTTATATCAGGATCCTTTCCGGCAGCCCTGCGAAGCTCAATATTAACAAGAGGGGGATACCGGGAGATACCATGAAATGGATTTCCACCTTTATGGACGAACTTTACCGGGAAGTCAAAAATGGGAAGGCCGCCGTGAAGCCGGTCTCCCGCTGACAGGGTTCATGAATCATTAAAAAACGGTATAAAGAAATTACAGGATAAAACTTTACAATTTCCTGTAAATCTGATATGACTATATGAGCTGTATCTCAAATCTTTGAATTTAACAGGTGAAAAATGCGTAAAAATTCATTCATTCAGGGGGCCCTGATCCTGACGGTGGCCGGAATCATCGTCAAGTTCATTGGCGCCTTCAGTCGTATTTATCTGTCACGGCTCCTGGGCGGTGAAGGGATCGGGCTCTACCAGATGGCTTATCCCATTTATCTGCTCTGCCTTTCCGTCTCTTCTGCCGGCCTTCCCGTAGCGATTTCCATTATGGTGGCTGAGCGGAATGCGGTGAATGACTATTTTGGCGGACAGAAAGTATTCCGTATATCCATGGCGGCCCTCATCCTGACGGGACTTTTCTTCAGCTGTCTCCTGTTCTTCGGAGCGGGCTGGCTTGTAGATAAGGGAATTGTCCGTGACTCCAGGGCGTACTGGTCCCTCCTGGCCCTTTCGCCGGCCGTTTTCTGTGCGACTCTTCTGGCGACACTTCGCGGTTATTTCCAGGGGCTTCAGCTCATGACTCCGACGGCTGTATCCCAGATCATTGAACAGGTTGTCCGGGTCGTGACGATGATTGCTTTTGCTATCATACTCCTGCCTTCAGGTCTGGAATTTGGCGCTGCCGGAGCAACTTTTGGCGCGGCTCCGGGCGCTTTTATGGGTATCCTGGTACTGATCGTTTTCTATTACATGACCAGGAACTGGAGAAAAGAACTGGCCGGTGAGCAGGATCCTTCCATCAAGCCCCAGAGTGCCCTTCACATCATTAAAAGACTGCTGATTCTGGCAATCCCTGTATCTCTTGCCAATATCATGCTTCCTATCGTTTCCAATATCGATCTTTTCATCGTTCCCAGAAGACTGGAAGTGGCAGGATTTGCTGTAGAAGAAGCGACCACTCTTTTCGGCTATCTTACCGGCATGGCTACAGCTCTTGTCAATATGCCCACAATCGTAACTGCCTCCCTGGCGGCCAGCCTTGTGCCGGTCATTTCTGAAGCAGTTGCCCAGCACAAAGGCGATGTGGTCATGAAGCGGACCGATACGGCCATGCGTCTGGCAAACCTCATCACCATTCCTGCCTTTGTGGGGATGTGTGTCATTGCCACCCCTATTTCTGCCATGCTCTATGCAACGCCCGATGCCGGCCCCTGTATTGCCGTCATGAGTTTTGGCGTATTCCTGCTTGGCGTACAGCAGGTCACTACCGGAGTTCTTCAGGGGATGGGGAAGACGGCCATTCCCTTCCTGAATATGGTGGCGTCGGCCTGCGTGAAAGTTTTCCTTTCCTGGAACCTGACTGCTCTTCCCAGCTGGGGCGTCATCGGGGCCGCCTGGGCGACCAATGCCGACTTCGGCGTGGCAGCCCTTCTGAATCTCATTTTCCTTTATAAATTCCGCCATTATATGATGGACATCATTCATACGGTCAAGCTTTTCATAGCAGCCGGAATCATGGGAGCCGCTGTATTGGCCGTTTATAATGGAATGGAAGGCTTTATTCACAGCAATACCCTGGCAACCCTTGTGGCCATTATGGCGGGTGGACTGGTGTACCTTATTGCCATAGTCTTGATCCGTGCAGTCAAACCGGAAGACGTACAGGGCGTACCGAAAATCGGACCCCGGCTGGCAGGACTGGTCGAAAAATTCAGCTTTAAGATTTAATGAAAATAAATCAATGGAAATAAAAAATCCTTCTCCGTCAAGGGGGAAGGATTTTTTTATGGTGAAAACAGGGAAATCAGATCAGATGAGGCGCCCCGGCAAGACATTTCTCTGTGGAAATGATGAGTTCCTCCACAATTTCTTCTACGGGCTGGATCTTTGTCAGGTGGGTGAGGGACATACCGGCCAGGACAAATCCGTTTTCCGTATCTCCATCCACGGCAGCCATTCTCGTTGTCCCTTTGGCCATTTCCATGAGCTCGGAGAGGGGAGCGCCGCTGTATTCGGCTTTCAGGTATTTTTCGGAAAAACTGTTTTTGAGACCCCGCACACTGTCTTTGGTGGTGAAACCGGTGACTGTGGAATCCGTATCCTCTGCATCGATGAGCGTCTTTTTGGCTTTAGGATGAAGACGGCATTCCTCGGCAAGCATGAACCGGGTCCCCATCTGGACTCCGGAAGCTCCCATGACAAGGGCTGCCGCAATACCCCGGCCATCCACAATTCCTCCGGCCGCAATGACTGGAATTTCTATTTCCGGGAGTACATTTTCAAGAAGCGCCATGAGCGTGATTTTTCCATCATGTCCTCCGGCTTCCATCCCTTCTACAACCAATGCGTCAGCTCCTGCATGCTGCACCCTTTTTGCCAGCTTTACACTGGGGACGACGGGAATACATTTGACTCCCGCATGATGGAAAGGCTCCAGCCAGGGCACCGGGTTGCCTGCCCCGATGGTGACGAAAGGAACTTTTTCATCACAGATGACCTGGGCCACGTCATCCTTATTCGGCATCTGCAGCATCAGGTTGACTCCGAAAGTTTTTCCCGGACCAAGGATATCTTTGGCCCGACGGATCTCTTCCAGTACCTGATCCGTGGAAAATCCTCCGGAGGCGATGACGCCCGCACAGCCCGAATGGGCCATAGCCGCAGCCAGGAGACCATCGGAAATGTAAGCCATGCCTCCCTGGATGATCGGATAATCAATGGACAATAACCGTGTAATTCCTGTTTTCCAGGCCATAATTCCCTCCCGTATAAGAATAAACAAGTAATTAAAAAACGTCTTCTTTTTCTTATTATACAGGGATGGGACCGGTTCGTTAAGGAGGAAGTTTTAACGGCCGCCTGATACTTTACCCGGCAAAAATGATTTTGAAACGTAAAAACTTTCTTCATTTGGAGAGGTATATCATATTTCCAAAAAATCATTAAACCTGCATTTCTTGATTATAAAATCTCATAAACATATCACTCAACTTTTTGTTTCCCTGTGTTCACGGCCTTTAAAAGCGCGAAAGATTTTTAATATTTTATAGTCAGAATGGAAATAGGGGCAGAATGATTTGTAAAGTCATTTTCTATATGAATATACAATTTAATAAATAGAGTATACGTATTGGGAGAAAAATTTATAGATGTTGTAGTATTAAACGAGGCGTGATATACTGTAAAAGGTAAAGCCCGGCTGGTTCTGTTTGTTTTCTGACTAATGGGAGGGATATTGGTGAAAGAAGATTCCCTGATGATGCTTCTCCTGCCTGAAATGGTAGTAGAGGCGCAGGAACGATATGAGATTCTTCGCCAGATTCATGATATGCAGCCCGTGGGAAGGCATCTTCTTGCGGTGCAGACGAAACTCTCCGAAAACACGGTAAGAAAACACATCGAAAAAATGGAAAAGGCCGGCCTTTTATATTCCCGTCATTCCGGTATTACGCTGACCTCGAAAGGGGAGTCCTTCATCGTTCCGCTGGCACCTTATTTTCAGAAGACACCGGCACTTTCAGATATGGAGGATCATCTGGCCTCTGTCCTTTCCATGGAGAGGGTGGTGGTTGTCCGCGGAAATTCTGATGAATCCGATGAGGTGAATGAGGAAATCAGCCAGGAAGCAGCCATGATTTTTCTTCGCATGATCCGCGATGGGGACGTGGCTGCGGTCAGCGGGGGAAGAATCCTTGCCGGCATTGCGGAAGCGCTGCCTTCGCTTCACCTGAACGTGGATATCGTTCCGGCGCGCGGGGGATCCGGCAGGCAGATGGAATATGTGCCTGATTTCGTGGCAGCCCGGATGGCTGAAAAGCTCGGTGGGCGCTATCATATGCTTCAGATTCCTGATGGTATCAGTCCGGAACTCTTCCTGAAAATCAGGAGTGAACTGCCCCGGGTGCGGGAGGTGGAGAAACTGGCATCGGAAGTCAAAATCCTTCTGACCGGTATCGATGTGCCCAGGGCCCCGTTCCGATGGCCCGAGCTTCCATCAGATGTAAGAATGCGGATCACGGAGGAAAAGGCGGAAGGCGAGGCTTTAGGTATTTATGCAGACATTAACGGGAAAGTGCTCTACCGGTTCTATAACGCTGGTATTTCCCGGGAAGATATATCTTCCATTCCCTGTGTACTCATTGCCGCAGGCGGCAGAAGCAGGGGAGCAGCTATTCTTGCCATGGCAAGAGCAGGTTTCAGAGGTGTTCTTATTACTGACGAAGGTGCGGGAGAAGAAATATTGCGTTTGACAGCCGCCGTGCAGTCAGAAAACAGGAGGTAAAGGAAATCATGACAAAAATCGGTATTAACGGATTCGGCAGAATTGGCAGACTTGTATTCCGTGGAATGCTTGACCGGGATGATCTGGAAGTCGTGGCAATCAACAATCCAAGCGGTGTGGAGACTGCTGAATATCTTCTGAAATATGATACGGTTCATGGCCGGCTTGGCAAGAAAGTGGAAATCGACGGCGAGGACCTGATTATTGAAGGAAAGAGAGTTCATGTATTCCATGACCGGGATCCTGAAAACCTTGACTGGAGCAAGTACGGCGTGGAAATCGTCGTTGAATCGACGGGCAAATTGAAAGATAAGGCCAGCGCCGGCAAACATATCAAAGGGACCGTTAAAAAAGTCATTATTACTGCCCCGGGCAAAGATGATGATGCCACCATCGTCATGGGCGTCAACGAAGAAATTTACGATCCGGAAAAGGATAACATTATTTCCAATGCATCCTGCACCACCAACTGCCTGGCGCCGGTTGTCAAAGTACTGCATGAAAAATTCGGTATCAAGAGAGGTCTCATGACCACGGTTCATTCCTATACCAATGACCAGGCCATTCTGGAAAAGGCTCATAAGAAGGACGCAAGAAGAGGCAGGGCTGCTGCGGAAAATATTATTCCTACCTCTACGGGTGCAGCCAAAGCCATTGGCATCGTTATTCCGGAACTGAAGGGCAAACTGAACGGCCTTGCCATCCGCGTACCAACCCCGGATGTTTCCCTGGTAGACCTCGTCGCTGAACTTGGAAAAAATGTAACGAAAGAAGAAGTCAATGCTGCTCTCAAAGAAGCATCGGAAGGAGAACTCAAAGGCATCCTTGCCTATACGGATGAACCCCTTGTTTCCAGTGATTTCAGGACCACTGACGTAAGCTCCACTGTAGACAGCCTCCTGACCATGGTCATGGATGGCAACCTGGTAAAGGTCATCGCATGGTATGACAATGAATGGGGCTATTCCATGAGAATCATTGACCTTGTTAAGTTCGTGGCTACGAAAGGACTCTGATTATGAACAAGCAGACCATTTATGATTTAAAGCCGGAAGGCAAGACCGTATATGTCCGTGTGGACTATAATGTTCCTCATGACAAGGAAGGCCATATTCTTGATGACCGCCGGATCCGTGCTACGGTTCCCACGATTCGTTACCTGCTGGACCATGGGGCAGCCATTGTTCTTGCCAGCCATATGGGCCGGCCAAAGGGAGTGGTGAATAAGGAACTGTCCCTCGCCCCTGTGGCTGTCCGTCTTTCTGAAATTCTTTCCAGGGAAGTGATTTTTGCGGATGACTGCATCGGCGAAAAAGCAGCTGCCCTGAAAAAAGGACTGGAACCGGGACAGATACTTCTTCTCGAAAATCTCCGCTTCCACAAGGAAGAAGAAAAGAACAATCCTGATTTTGTTAAAGAACTCATTGACGGCTGTGATCTGGCAGTCAATGATGCCTTCGGCGTATCTCACCGTGCCCATGCATCGGTAGTCGGCGTAGGTAAAGTCATGCCCATGGTTTCCGGACTTCTCCTGAAGAAGGAAATCGATTTCCTGGACGGGGTTATTGAACATCCGGACCGTCCATTTGCGGCTATCATCGGCGGGGCAAAAATCAGCGATAAAATCCAGGTCATTGCCAACCTGATGGAAAAAGCGGATGTCATCCTGATCGGCGGCGGCATGGCCAATACCTTTGTAGCTGCCCAGGGTTATGATATGGGCCAGTCCCTGCAGGACCGGGACCGTTTTGACCTTGCCCGCAACCTGATGAAGAAAGCCCATGATATGGGATCGGAAATCATGCTGCCTGTGGATTTCATGGCCGGCGATTCTTTCTCTGAAAATGCAAAGACAAAAGTTCTTTCGGCTGAAGAATTCGGTGATCCCTGGATGGCACTGGATATCGGACCGAAGACCATTGAGCTTTATGTGGAAACCCTGAAGAAGATGAAGACCGTTGTATGGAACGGGCCTATGGGCGTATTTGAAATGAAACCGTTCTCCAAAGGTACTTTTGCCATTGCTGAAGCCATGGCTGACCTTAAAGCGACGACTGTCATTGGCGGCGGCGAATCGGCATCGGTGGTGGACCAGCTGGGAATTGAAGATAAATTCTCTCATGTTTCCACCGGCGGCGGCGCATCCCTGGAAATGCTGGAAGGCATGGTCCTTCCGGGAGTAGCCATTCTTGCAGATAAGGAGTGATGCTTTTTGAGGCAGACCCTGATCGCAGGAAACTGGAAAATGAATCTCACCGTTTCTGAAACAGAGGAATTTTTTAAGAATTTTAAATTCCGGAAGAAGGAAAATGTGGAGCTTTTGCTCTGTCCTCCTTTTACGGATATTCCGATCACCCGTTTCTTCCTGGAACGAACATCAGTCAAATGGGGCGCCCAGGACGTATATCCATCTCCCAAAGGTGCCTTTACCGGTGAAATTTCTCCATCCATGCTGAAGGATCTTGGCTGCACCTATGTCATCTGCGGTCATTCGGAACGTCGCCAGATTCTTGGCGAAAGCGATGAATTCGTAGCGAAGAAAGTGCAGGCTGCCCTGAAGGAAGGACTGACTCCGATTCTCTGCGTGGGAGAGACACTGGAAGAAAGGGAAGCGGAAAAAACGAAGAAACGGATCGGCGAAGAAATCGGTGCCGCTTTTTCCCTGCTGAAGAAAGAAGAAATAGAAAAAATAGTGATTGCCTATGAACCCATCTGGGCTATAGGTTCCGGCAGGGCGGCCACGGCAGAGGATGCAGAGAAAATTTCTTCCTTCATCCGTCACACCGTGAAAGAAGCAGCCGGTAAAAAAGCGGCAGAATCGGTACGCATCCTTTATGGAGGCTCCGTCAATGCCGATAACATTGCCGATTTCCTGAAAGAAAAAGATATTGATGGCGGGCTCATAGGCGGCGCAAGCCTGAAACCCGAATCATTTCTTGCTATATATAAAAACGCCTGAAAAGGCAAGTCCATGACAGAATTAACAGGAGGAATAAGAGAGCATGGCAGCAATTACTGATCTTCACGCAAGAGAAATTCTGGATTCCCGCGGAAATCCTACAGTCGAAGTGGAAATGGTCCTGGAGGACGGCACTTTTGCCAGAGCAGCCGTTCCATCGGGCGCATCTACCGGTATGTTTGAAGCTACCGAACTTCGTGACGGAGATAAGAGCCGTTACAATGGCAAAGGCGTACTGAAGGCTGTCAATCATGTGAATGGCGAAATCGCTGATGCTGTTCTTGGCTGGGATGCCAGTGACCAGAGAGGCCTGGATCATATCCTGATTAATCTGGATGGAACAGAAAACAAGAGCCGTCTTGGAGCCAATGCCATTCTCGGCGTATCCCTGGCAGCAGCTCATGCATCTGCAGAATCTGCCGGCCTTCCGCTTTATCAGTATCTGGGCGGCGTGAATGCCCATAATCTGCCGGTACCCATGATGAACATCATGAACGGCGGCGCTCATGCTGATAACAATGTGGATATCCAGGAAAGCATGATTATGCCGGTAGGCGCGCCAAGCTTCCATGAAGGCCTCCGGATGTGTGCGGAAATTTATCATGCCCTGAAAGAAGTGCTGAAGGGCAAAGGACTTTCCACTGCCGTCGGTGATGAAGGCGGCTATGCGCCGGATCTCCCCTCCAATGAAGCAGCAATGGAAGTCATCTGCGAAGCTATCGAAAAAGCCGGTTATTCTGCAGGAAAAGATGTAGTCCTGGCTACTGATGTGGCAGCTTCTGAACTGCTTGGTGATGACGGATTGTACCATCTGGCCGGCGACCATACCGCAAAGACTGCGGAAGGCATGATTGAATTCTATGAAAAACTGATTGATGAATACCCGATTATTTCCATCGAAGATGGCCTTGGTGAAGAAGACTGGGATGGCTGGAAGAAGCTGACCGATGCCCTGGGCAAGAAAGTCCAGCTCGTAGGCGACGACCTTTTCGTAACCAACACGAAACGTCTTTCCAAAGGCATTCATGCCGGCGTTGCCAATTCCATCCTGATCAAGCTGAACCAGATCGGTACCCTTACCGAGACTTTTGAAGCAGTCCAGATGGCACAGCGCTGCGGTTATACCGCCGTTATTTCTCACCGCTCCGGTGAGACTGCCGACACTACGATTGCCGATGTGGCTGTAGCTCTCAATGCAGGCCAGATCAAGACCGGTGCCCCGGGACGTACGGAAAGAGTGGCCAAGTACAATCAGCTTCTCCGTATTGAAGAAGAACTGGATGCCGATGCCTTCTATGGCAGCAGTGCCCTGACTCACAGAATGAAACGGTTTGAATAATTTCTGGTTTTAAAAATTCCTCCTGAAAGGGAGGAATTTTTATTTTGGAAATATTTCTGCAGCTCTAATAACGGGATGAAAATAGACAGCCCTTCATGGTATAATGGTTGAAGTGAATTTTAAACGCATCATTTGGTTAAAGGAGCGATACCATGAGTAAAGTATATGTAATCGGTCATAAGTCCCCGGATACGGACAGCATTGCTGCCGCTATTTCCTATTCTTACCTGAAAAGACAGCTGGGAATGGATGCAGTAGCCGCAAGAGCAGGGGAACCCAATAAGGAAACCGCTTTTGCCCTGGATTATTTCAAGGTAGAAGCACCGATCCTTCTGGAAACAGTTGCCAGAAAGGATCCGGAAGATGAAAAGACAAAAGTCATCCTGGTGGATCATAATGAATCCAAGCAGTGCGTGGACGGCATCAAAGATGCAGATGTGCTGGAACTCGTTGACCATCACCGCCTGGGTGATTTCGAAACGGAATCCCCGATTTTCATCCTCGTCCGTCCGCTGGGCTGCGTGAATACCGTGATTTACGGACTTTACAAGCTGCATGGCTTAAAGCCGTCCAAAGAAGTGGCAGGAATGATGCTCTCCGCCATCATTTCCGATACCGTTCTTTTCCGCTCCCCGACCTGCACGGAAGAAGATAAAAAAGCAGTGAAAGAACTGGCTGAAATCGCCGGTGTGGATTATGAGAAATATGGCATGGACATGCTGAAGGCCGGCGCCGACATTTCCGATTATCCGCCGGAAAAACTGGCTCATAATGACACGAAGGAATTCGAAGCCGGCGGCAAAACTTTCAGCTGCGGACAGATTTCCGTCATGGATGTAGAACCGATCAATGCAAAGAAAGCAGAAATCATGAAAGCCCTGGAAGCCACTAAGGCTGAAAAGGGCTATGAAGCATCCTACCTCATGGTGACTGATATCCTCACCGAAGATACCTATCTCTGGTTTACCGAAGGAGCTGCACCGGAGGCGGAGAAAGCCTTTGGCAAAAAATCTGAAAACGGTTATGTTTACCTGCCGAAAGTCATGTCCAGAAAGAAACAGGTGGCACCGTTCCTTCTGAAGGTTTATGGCGAATAAAGAGTTTCGCCCTGAAAGCCCATACATGACCCTGTCATATATGGGTTTTTCTTTTACTGAGGAGAAATAATGACAGACTTTTTAGATACATTGAACGACCGGCAGCTGGAAGCGGTCAGGCAGGTGGAGGGACCAGTACTCATTATGGCCGGCGCCGGTTCGGGAAAGACGAAAGCCCTGACCTGCCGTATCGCCTACATGCTCCGGCAGGGTATTCGTCCCGGAGAAATCCTGGCTATTACATTTACGAATAAAGCCGCAAAGGAAATGAAGGAAAGAGTCCATGGGCTTATCGGTCCGGCAGCGGACCGGATATGGATTTCCACTTTCCATTCTTTCGGCGTCCGTTTTCTCCGCCGCGAAATCAACAATTATCCCCCTTATAATGAAAAATTTACCATCTATGACTCCGATGATTCCAAACAGCTCGTCAAGAATGTGCTGAAGGAACTGAATCTGGATGACAAGATGTTCCCGCCCAATGCAGTGCAGGGCAGTATTTCCAATGCCAAGAACAAACTCCTTTCTCCCAAAGCATTCCGGAAAGAGGTGGGAGGAAACTTCTACAATCAGCGCATTGCCGATTGTTATGATCTCTATGATAAACACATGAAGCAGAACAATGCTCTTGATTTCGATGACCTCCTTTTCGTCACAACGGCCCTTCTTGCCAATGAGACCATCCGGAAACGGTGGCAGGACCGGTTCCACTATATCCTGATTGATGAATACCAGGATACGAACCACGCCCAGTACCTGATGGCGAAATACATCACCGGAAATCTTCAGAACATTTGCGCAGTGGGTGATGCGGATCAGAGCATCTACTCCTGGCGTGGCGCGGACTTAAGAAATATTATGGATTTCAAGTCCGACTATCCCCGCGCGAAAATCATCAAACTGGAACAGAATTACCGCTCCACCCAGACCATCCTGGATGCGGCCAATGCGGTCATCGCCAATAACCCGGACCGGCCATCCAAGACACTCTGGACTTCACAGAGAGGCGGCAGCCATCTGCAATGGTATACGGCCGATGATGAACATGATGAAGCTGAATTCATCGTCAATGTCATGAAGAAAAAACATGAGGAAAACCGGGAACCTTATGGAAATATGGCTGTCCTCTACCGCATGAATGCCCAGTCCCGCGTCCTGGAAGAACTGCTTGTAAAAAGAGGAATCGCTTATACCATGGTAGGCGGGACGAAGTTCTATGACCGGGCTGAAATCCGGGACATCATGGCCTATCTCAAGGTAATCAATAATTTTAGGGATAATATCAGCCTTGCCCGTATCATCAATGTGCCTAAACGGGGGATTGGCAATACAACTGTCCAGAAACTCAATGACTATGCCAATGAAGGCGGCATGTCCATGTTTGAAGGGATCATGGCCGTGGGAGGATCTTCCATTTCCTCCGCGGCCCAGGCAAAACTGCAGAAATTTGCGGCCCTTATCTTTGATTTCCTCAATGCCTCTACCGAAGGCAATGTGTTTGACCTGATTCAGAAAATCATGACCGATACCGGTTATCTGAACCAGCTCCAGGAAAGCGATGATCCTCAGGCCCAGAGCAGGGAAGAAAATCTGGGCGAACTCCTTTCCGTGGCAAAAGATTTCGTGAACAGCCATCCCGGGGGAGGCCTTCAGGATTTTCTGGAACAGGTAGCCCTGGTGAACGACGTGGATACGTATCAGGAAACGGATGACAAAGTGACCCTCATGACCATGCACAGTGCCAAGGGACTGGAATTTCCGATCGTTTTCCTGCCGGGCATGGATGAGGGAATCTTCCCGGGGGTCCGTTCCCTGATGGATGAGTCAAAGCTGGAAGAAGAGCGCCGTCTCTGTTATGTGGCTATCACCCGGGCGAAAAAGGAACTTTACCTTTCCAATGCCCGCATGAGGACCATGTACGGACAGCTGAAACCCTACATCCCCAGCCGGTTTCTTGATGAAATACCGCCGGATCTTGTGGATCAGGCAATCGTCCGCCGGCAGGAAGTGAAGATGCAGACCGCCCGGAGATGGCAGGAGGAAAGCAGAAGCCGTTATGCCCTCTCTGATTCTGCCGTTGTCACAAAGCCTAAAAAGACAAGCGTAAAAGCCAGGTATGACTGGCAGGTGGGTGATATTGCCGTACACAATCTGTGGGGGAAAGGAAAAGTGCTGGCTGTAACAGGGAAGGACAAGAGCATGGTCCTGAAAGTGGAATTTCCCGGAAACAAGGTCAGACAGCTCATGGTTGCCTATGCACCCATTACGAAAGAAGAATAGAGGTAAGTTATGGTACCGGAAGAAATCAGGCAAAAAGTGGAGGCCCTTCGAAAGGAAATCCGCCATCACAGTTATCTGTACTATGTGAAGGACGCTCCGGAAATATCGGATTACGAATTTGATCATATGTATCGGGCACTGGTAGATCTGGAAAAGGAATATCCGGAAGTCGTGACTCCTGATTCACCTACCCAGCGGGTTGGAGGCAAGGCTTCCGATGATTTCAGCAAAGTCCGTTTCAGGAAGCCCATGCTGAGCCTCGCCAATGCATTCAGCGCCGATGAACTTCGCGATTTTGACCGCAGGGTCAGGGAAGGGCTCGGCACGGACAGGGTGGAATACATTACGGAACTCAAGATTGACGGCCTTTCCATGAATCTGATTTATGAAAACGGCAGCCTGGTCCAGGGACTGACCCGGGGCGACGGAAGAGTGGGGGAAGATGTGACGGCTAATGTGAAAACCATCCATACCATTCCCCTCTATATCGAAAATGCGCCGCCCTACATGGAAGTCCGGGGCGAAGTCTATATGCCCAGAAAAAGCTTCATCGCCCTCAATGAAGAACGGGATGAGGCAGGAATCATGCCCTTTGCCAACTGCCGCAATGCGGCAGCCGGCTCTCTCCGCCAGCTGGATCCCCACGTGACGGCAGCCAGGAATCTTGCCTTCTTTGCCTATGCCCTGGGGGATATCCAGGGACTGGAAATCCATTCCCAGGAAGAACTCCTGAAACAGCTGGAAATCTTCCATTTCCAGGTCAATCCGAACTACAGGAAATGGGATTCCATTGAAGGCGTCATTGGCGGCGTGAATGAATGGGAACTGAAACGCCACGATTTAGGCTATGATACCGATGGCATGGTCATTAAAGTCAACGATTTTGCCCAGCAGAACCGGCTTGGCGCCACGGTAAAGGATCCGAAATGGGCCATGGCTTATAAATATCCGCCGGAAGAAGCGGAAACCACAGTCGAAAGAATTATCGTTACCATGGGCCGCACCGGAGTACTGACTCCCTCTGCAGATTTGAAACCGGTTCATCTGGCCGGTACGACGGTCAAGCGGGCAACCCTTCATAATATGGATTTCATCCATGAAAAGGATATCCAGGTAGGAGACCACGTCATTATCTACAAGGCAGGGGAAATCATTCCCGAGATTTCCAAAGTGCTCATTGATAAGAGAACGGGAAAAGAAGAAATATTTGAAATGCCTGAAACCTGTCCCATCTGCGGAGATCCGGTACAGCGGATAGAAGGCGAGGCTGCCTACCGCTGTGTCAATCCGGAATGCGGTGGAGTGGTACGGGAGAAACTCATCCATTTCTCTTCCCGCGACGCCATGGATATCGAAGGCATGGGACCGTCGGTGGTAGACAGCCTGCTGGCAGCCCATCTTGTCAATGATCCCGGTGATTTCTATACATTGAAGCAGGAAGATATAGAAGGTATAGAAAGAATGGGCGAGAAGAGCGCCTCCAATCTGGTTGCCGCCATAGGTGACAGCAAAGGAAGGGGACTGGCCAAACTCCTTTTTGGCCTTGGGGTACGTTTCCTTGGCGCAAAGGGGGCAGAACTCATTGCCCACCGTTTCCATACACTGGATAGAGTGATTGCGGCAGGAGTGGATGAAATCCAGGAAACCGAAGGCATTGGCAAAGTCATTGCGGGAAGCCTCTATGATTACCTTCATGATGTGAAAAACCTGACCATCATTAATAAACTGAAAAATGCAGGAGTCCTGATGGAAGAAGTCGTTCAGGAAGCAGAAGGACGCGCCTTTGAGGGAGAAATGGTTGTGCTGACAGGAAAACTTTCTTCCATGGGAAGAAGAGAAGCCGGGGACATCATCAAACGGCAGGGCGGCGATGTCCAGTCTTCCGTAACCAATAAAACGACCCTCGTGGTAGCCGGTGAAGATGCAGGCAGCAAACTGGAAAAAGCAAGGGCCAAAGGAATTACCATTATCGATGAAGAAACATTCCTTGCCCGGGCCGGCGTTCAGGGACGTTAATCAGGAAAGATCTTAAATTTCACAGGTCATAAAAATCCCGGAACACGGCTTCCGGGATTTTTTATGGACCGAAAGAAATCAAAGGATGAATTATTTGGTTCCTGCCTTTTACGGCGCTTTATCTGGTGTGTTATAATTGATAAGGATTTTCTATTCACAAAGTAAGCATAAGGAAGTGTATCTATGAAAATTACCACCGAAGAAGCAAAAAAGATTGCGCTCCTTTCCCGCCTGGAATTCTCACCGGAAGATCTGGAAAAGATGCGTGATTCCATGAACAGCATCCTGACCTATATGGAAGAATTGAACCAGTATGATACCAGCGATGTTCCCCCGACGGTTCATGCCGTGGAACAGTACAATGTCATGCGCGAAGATGAACCGCATACATCTTTTACCAATGAAGAAGCACTGCAGAATGCGCCGGACAGTGAAGACGGCTATTTCAAAGTGCCAAAGATTATTTAAGGAGGAAGAGCAGTGAAATATACCATTCATGATCTCCATGAACAGCTGGTCAGGAAAGAAATCTCCGCTGTTGAACTGACGAAGAAAATCATTGCTCACCGGGACAGTGTGGAAGGCGAAATCCATGCCTATCTGACCACCAGTGATGAATCTGCATTAAAAACGGCTGCCCTTGTAGATGAAAAGATTGCAAGAGACGAAGAAATTTCCGATATGGCCGGCATCCCGGGGGCCATTAAGGACAATATGTGCATTAAAGGGCAGACCTGCACGGCAGCATCGAAAATGCTTGAAAAGTGGGTATCTCCCTATGATGCTACTGTCATTGAAAGACTGAAAAAAGAAGACTATGTATCCCTGGGCAAGACGAATCTGGATGAATTCGCCATGGGCTCCTCCACCGAAAGGTCTGCCTTTGGCCCTTCCCGCAACCCCTGGAATACGGAATATGTTCCCGGCGGCTCTTCCGGCGGCTCTGCGGCAGCGGTTGCAGCCAATGAAGCCATCTGGTCCCTGGGTTCCGATACCGGCGGATCGATTCGTCAGCCTGCATCCTTTAACGGTATCGTAGGCCTGAAACCAACATATGGCCTTGTTTCCCGTTATGGACTTCTGGCTTTCGCATCTTCCCTTGACCAGATCGGGCCTCTTGTCAAAGATGTGACCGATGCGGCTATCGTTTTGAATGCCATTGCGGGTCATGATGAAAGAGATTCCACTTCCATTCCTCTGGAAAAGAAGGACTATAAGAAAGCCCTTGTCCGCGATGTGAAGGGAATGAAGATCGGCGTACCAAAAGAGTTCTTCGGCAAAGGCATTAAGGAAGAAACAAAAGAAGCTATCCATAAGGCTCTCTCTTTCTACGAAAAAGAAGGGGCGGAAATCGTGGAAGTTTCCATTCCCCATATCAATAGCGGCGTGTCCGTTTACTATATCATTGCTCCTGCAGAAGCCAGCTCGAATCTGGCCCGCTATGATGGAGTCAGCTATGGATTCCGGGCGGAAGGCAAAGATATTATCGATATGTATATCAAGACAAGAAGCCAGGGCTTTGGCGAAGAAGTGAAGCGCCGTATTATGCTGGGCAACTACGTTCTCTCTGCCGGCTACTATGATGCTTACTACCTGAAAGCACTGAAGGTCCGCACCCTCCTGAAACAGGAGTTTGATGAAGCTTTCAAGAAATGCGATGTTATTGCAGCACCGTCCGCATCGGGCACCTCCTTTAAATTCGGCGCCTTCTCTGACCCGCTGTCCCTGTATATGGAAGATATCTGCACCGTTCCGGTCAACCTGATTGGCGCGCCCTCCATCAGCATTCCAGTAGGTTTCAAAGATGGAATGCCGCTGGGCATGCAGCTCATCGGAAAGACACTGGGGGAAGAAACCATCCTTCAGGCAGCCTATACATTTGAACAGGCCCATCCTGAATTGACAAAGACCGCGCCAAAAGGAGAGATTAAGGAATGAAATACGAAGCAGTCATCGGCCTTGAAGTTCATACGGAACTTCAGACAAAAACAAAAATTTTCTGCAGCTGCAAGACGTCCTTCGGCGCAGATCCGAATACCAATGTGTGCCCGGTATGCCTGGGCCTTCCGGGCGTCCTTCCTGTATTGAACAAGAAGGTACTGGAATACGCAGTACGGGCAGGCCTTGCACTGAACTGTGAAATTTCCCGGTTCAGCAAATTTGACCGTAAAAACTATTATTATCCGGATCTTCCGAAAAACTTCCAGACTTCCCAGTTCGATCTTCCTATCTGTGAACACGGATATCTGGATGTGGAGGTGAATGGGGAAAAACGGAGAATCCGCATTACCCGTGCCCATATGGAAGAAGATGCGGGCAAACTTGTTCATCATGGCACTTCCATTACCGATTCCGATTACTCTCTGGTTGACTATAACCGTACCGGTACACCGCTTCTGGAAATCGTATCTGAACCGGATATGCGTTCCGCCAAAGAAGCCGTTGCCTATATGGAAAAAATGCGTGCCATCCTTCAGTATGTCGGTATTTCCGACTGCCGTATGGAGGAAGGAAGCCTTCGCTGCGATGCCAACGTATCTGTTCGTCCGGTGGGCCAGAAAGAACTGGGCACCAAGACGGAAATCAAGAATATCAACTCCTTCAAAGGTGTTGAAAGAGCCATCGAATATGAAGCCATGAGACAGGCAGAACTTCTCGAAGAGGGAGGCAAGGTGGTCCAGGAAACCCGTACCTGGGACGAAAAAGAAGGGGTTACCAAGAGCATGCGTACCAAGGAAGAAGCCAATGACTATCGCTACTTCCCGGAACCGGACCTTGTACCTTTTACCGTCAGCGATGAATATATCGAAAACATTCGTAAGTCTCTCCCGGAACTTCCAGATGCCAGGAAAGCAAGATACATGAAGGAATTCGGCCTTTCTTCGGAAGATGCCGTATTCATGACCAATGATAAGGCCACAGCCGATTACTTTGAAGCCATGGTGTCAGCGGGCGCAGACCCCAAAGCTGCCGTCAACTGGCTCATGGGCGAATTTGCATCCCAGCTTTCTGCCGACGGTACCGAAATTGGTGAAGCGCCAGTTACTGCTGAAAATCTGGCAGGTCTTTTAAAGCTTATTGCGAAGGGAACTATTTCC
The DNA here is from genome assembly GCF_036343215.1 of Dialister sp. GTDB lineage: Bacteria > Bacillota > Negativicutes > Veillonellales > Dialisteraceae > Dialister. The sequence continues at coordinate 85,097 of NZ_JAZASU010000002.1, read as the reverse complement.
GGAAAGATCGCCAAGAAAGTCTTTGCCACCATGTGGAAGGAAGGCGGTAAGGCAGAAGATATCGTCAAGGCCCAGGGGCTGGTACAGATCTCTGATACCGGCGCTCTTCAGGCTCTTGTAGACAAAGTGGTCAGCGAAAATCCGAAGGCCGTGGAAGACTTCAAGGCAGGGAAGAAAAAGGCCGTCGGTGCCCTGGTAGGCCAGATCATGAAAGCTACGAAAGGCAAAGCCAACCCGAGAGTCATCAATGAACTTTTGAACAAGAAACTCAAATCCTTATGAGCGAACCGGTCAAAGATGATGAGTATACGGAAGTTCATGAAGAACCCCGTACCATGTCAGAAGATGATGTCCGTGATTATCACGGGCTGACCCTGAATGAAAAAGGCGAAGAAGAACGAACCGGTCCTCAAGGCAATGAGGATATCCATGTGGGTAATGTCCATGTTCATGTGGTCAGTCTGGAAACCATGCCTTTATGGAAAAAGCTGCTCTTTGGCCTGATCTGTGTGGCTGTCATTGCTTTTTTTCTTGTATTTGCTATCGCAGCGGCCTGGGTTTTTGCCATTGGCGGCGCCCTGATTTTCGTGGCAGGAGTCATTCTTTATTTCTTGCGAAAATACCTTTTATAGAAAAAGCCTCTCCGGAAGGGGAGGCTTTTCTATTTACAGACTGATGAGGATAACTGTTTTAAAGAACTGAAATTACAGGGACTTATTCGTGCAGCAATCAAATGGTATTTCCGGAAAAGAAATTTTTCTGCTCACGGTTGTCCAAACTTGAAAATTTTGTCCGGAAAATATAAATGGTATACTCCATCATAACTTTGAATGTGATACAATAAGGACAACTGTGAAAGAGAAAGTGTACTATATTGGAGGTATACAATGAACAGACAACTTTCTATGGAATTTGTAAGAATTACTGAACAGGCTGCCCTTCTGAGCGGTCGTCTCATGGGTGTTGGCGACAAAGAAGGCGCAGACCAGGCTGCCGTTGACGGGATGCATCAGCAGTTTGCCAAGACTCCTGTTTCCGGAACCGTAGTGATTGGTGAAGGCGAAATCGATGAAGCCCCGATGCTCTATATTGGTGAACACGTGGGAGCCGGCGGAGAAGAAGTGGATATCGCAGTCGATCCTGTAGAAGGAACAAATCTGGTAGCCAAAGGACAGAATGGCGCCATTGCAGTACTGGCTATTGCTCCCAAAGGCTGCCTGCTTCATGCTCCTGATATGTATATGCAGAAAATCTGCGTAGGCCCGAGGGCTAAAGGCAGGATCGATATTAATGCTTCCGTAACGGAAAACCTGAAAAACGTGGCTGATGCCATGAACCGTGAAATTTCCGACCTCACCGTGGTCATCCTTGACCGTGAAAGACATGAAGGCATTATTCGTGAAGCCAGGGCTGCCGGCGCCAGAATCCGCCTCATTACCGATGGCGACGTGGTTCCGTCCATTGACTGCGGTATTCAGGGAAGCGGTATCCATATGGTCATGGGTTCCGGCGGAGCTCCGGAAGGGGTTCTTTCCGCAGTAGGCCTGAAATGCCTTGGCGGCGATATGCAGGCAAAACTGCTCCCCCATACCGATGAAGAACTGAGAAGACTCCATGAAATGGGGATCGATGACCCGAACAAAGTCCTTACCCTGGACGATCTGGTCAAAGGGGATGACTGCATTTTCTCTGAAACCGCTATTACCGACTGCGCAATGCTCCGCGGTGTCCGCTACTTTGGCGGTGGTGCAAGAACTTCCACCCTGGTGCTCCGCTACAAGACCGGAACGGTCCGTTTCGTAGATACCATCCATCGTTTTGGCGATCCAAGACCGGCAGTACGCCTGTCCTGATTCAGGATTTATAAAATAAAATGGCTTCCCTCGGGGAGCCATTTTTATTTCCATATACTTTTTAAACTTTTCAAAACTCCACGGACCATAGTATAATAAAGAAGCTTTGTATCATGAATTTAGAAATGGAGAGTTGACTATGAGCAATCTGAACAAGAAATGCCGGGTTCACTATGAAGGAACCTTTAATGACGGGACAAAGTTTGATTCCTCCTATGACCGGGGCAAGCCGCTGGAATTTACCTGCGGTGCCGGCCAGATGATTAAAGGTTTTGATGCTGCGGTAGTGGATATGAAAGTAGGGGAAATCAAAAATGTTCACCTCATGCCGGAGGAAGCCTATGGCATGCCGGATCCGAGAAATATTTTCACCATCGGATTAAAACAGCTGCCCGGTTCTGAAAAGCTTTCCGTTGGTGCCCGTGTCATACTGACAGGTCCCATGGGACGATTCCCTGTCACGGTGACTGAAAAGACCGATACCACCATTACCTTCGATGCCAACAGTGAAATGGCAGGAAAGGAACTGAATTTCAAAATCGAACTGGTATTTGTGGAAGATTGATTCTGATGTGGATTCTCAAAGCTCTTTTCCCACTTGGGCAAGGGCTTTTAAAATTGAAAAACTCCCGAAACGGGATATCCGTTTCAGGAGTTTTTATGTATCAGAAGAAATTAATAGTTTTCAGCCTTGACAGCGAAGAAGCTTCTCGGATGACCGCAGACAGGGCATTCTACCGGAGCTTCCACAGCTTCAACGGTGTAGCCGCAGTTAGCGCACATCCAGAGTTTCTTTTCACCCTTCTTGAAGACCTGTTCGTTTTCCACGTTTGCGAGAAGGAGTTTATAACGTTCTTCATGGGATTTTTCGATTTCGCCTACTTTTCTGAAGAGGAAGGCAATCTTCGGGAAACCTTCTTTTTCAGCGGTTTCAGCAAATTCCGGATACATGGATGTCCATTCTTCATGTTCGCCGGCAGCAGCTGCTTTCAGATTGGCAGCAGTGCCATTCTTCAGATCGCCTACGAGCCAGAACCAGATTTTGGCATGAGCTCTTTCATTGAGAGCGGTTTCTCTGAAAATGTCAGCAATCTGGCGGGAGATTTTCGGGTCTTTTTCCGCTTCGGCAGCAAAAAGGGTATACTTTACGTGAGCCTGGGATTCACCGGCATAGGCAGCACGCAGATTTTTTTCGGTTTGGGTGCCGGCAACTTTTTTCATTTCTTCAACAAAGTTATCGTCGTACATAATAGTCCTCCTTTTAAAATAGCAGGAATAACAGCAGATATCAGAAATATTCTGCCTTATAAGTTCAGTATAAATTCTTTATCGATAAAAGTCAAATCAATAAAACTCATAGCTTTTTTGCACTTGTATGAGACATATAAAAGGCAATTGATTATTTTTTTGGAATGGTTATAGTAAAATTTTTCCGATTACTTAAATGTATATTTTGTGAAAAAATATATTTATTTTATTCAAGAAATTGTAAAATAAAAGACAGAGAGGCGGATGTATCAGAGAATAATTTATTAGAATTCGACAAACTTTACACAATTTTTACATACATAGGGTAACATGAAATAAACGGTATGCGTTCAATAACGGAGGGCACCTATGTTTAGTCTTGTCAACAAGCATGAAGAATTTTTTGATTTTCTGGTCACCAATGCTGAATATTTCCATAAAGGAACGGTTCTGGCCAGAGATGTGCTTCAGGATCCCGCAAAACTGGAACGTTCAATCAGGGAAGTCAGGAATCTGGAGCATTCTGCTGATGAGGTTACCCACAATATTTCAGCCAGGATGCGGCACGTCTTCATTACTCCTATTGACAGAGAGGATTTTTTTCTGCTGACCACCACGCTTGATGACTGCGTGGATGATATCCAGGATGTGGTTTTGAGCCTTAAACTGTATCATGCGGGGATCGGTTCACAAATAGCTCTCCGCATGGCTGATATCCTTGTCAATATGTCATCCGAACTCATCGTGCTTTTCCGCCTTTTGAAGGAAATAGACAAGAATGAAACGGAAATTGGTGAAAGGGCAAGGAAAATTAATGCTTTGGAAAGTGAAGGAGATGAAGTGTATCGCAATACTATTTCCGCTCTTTTCGACGGCACCCATGAAGTGATGGAAATTATTCGCTGGAAGGAAATCATGGAAGCTATGGAAGAAACGGCCAACCGGGCGGAGAAGGTGGGGAACCTGATTAAAGAGGTGGTCATGAAATATGCCTGATCTGTACATTATCGCTTTCCTTATCTGTCTGGCCCTGTGCTTTGATTTTATTAACGGCTTCCATGACACAGCCAATGCCATAGCGACCTGTGTGGCTACCCGCGCACTCAGTCCAAAGGTGGCCATTATCATGTCGGCCATACTGAATTTTGTGGGGGCCATGATTTCGACCGGTGTAGCCAAGACGATTGGCGGAGAAATCGTCACTTCTCCCCAGATGGTCGATTCCGTAGTGCTTTCATCAGCTCTTGCATCCGCGATCATATGGAATCTGTTTACCTGGCGCATCGGTATGCCGTCCAGTTCTTCTCATGCCCTTATTGGCGGCGTTATTGGCGCGGTTATTATTTCTTATGGCACCGGGGCTATTCATGCGGCCGGCGTCATGACGATTGTCATTGGGCTTGTGTGCTCGCCCGTGTGTGCCCTTATAACGGGTTATATTATTATGACGATTCTGTATGTGCTTTTCCGGAATGTCGGAAAGTCCCGCGTGAATTATGTGGCTACCCATATCCAGATGGTTTCGGCAGCGCTTATGGCTTTTTCTCATGGATCCAATGATGCCCAGAAGTCCATGGGGATTATTACACTTGCTCTTCTTTCAGGCGGTTATATCAGCCAGCTGGAAGTGCCCTGGGAAGTAAAAGTGGCCTGTGCCCTTGCCATGTCACTGGGAACTTCTGTGGGCGGGTGGAAGATTATCCGCACCGTGGGCAACAAGATTTTCCGCATGCAGCCGGTGAATGGTCTGGCTGCTGACCTGAATTCGGCCATTACTATTTTCAGCGCTACCATGCTTCATTTGCCCGTATCTACTACTCATGTAGTGACGGGGTCTATTATGGGCGTAGGCTGGGCGACGAGATTTCGCGCCGTTCACTGGAGCGTGGCCTATCAGATGGTTTCTGCCTGGGTTATGACGATTCCCTGCACCGCCGTGGTGGGGGCTGTTGTTTATCTCATCATCCGGCAGATTCTGGGATAAAAATTCAAAAACCGCAGTGAAGGCTGCGGTTTTTTGATTGCCCTGAAAGCCGGCCGCTTTTGAAATTGTTTTATTTCCCGGATATGGTACAATAGGACAGATATAGGTAACCCGGGCAGGGTATAGGGAGGACAAAATGCTGATTCAATGGTTCCCCGGTCATATGACCAAGACGAAAAGAATGATTGAAGCCCATCTGAAAGCGGTAGATGTGGTGGCAGAACTTCTGGATGCCAGGATTCCCGCTTCCAGTGCCAACCCCATGGTGGATGAACTGGTACAGGGAAAACCGAGAATCGTAATCCTGAATAAGGCGGATCTTGCAGATCCGAAGGAAACGGATAAATGGGTGAGTTACTACCGGAGAAGGGATATTCCGGTGGTGCCTATGAGCGTTGGGAATGCGAAAAATAAAAAGAAACTGCTTGCGCTGATTCGTGAGACCGCAGCGCCGGTTCTGGCTAAATGGCAGAGGAGAGGGCTTAAAGCCCGTTCCGTACGTATTATGATTCTGGGGATTCCCAATGTTGGCAAATCTTCCTTAATCAATTTCCTTGCCGGCACGGCGGCGGCCAGAACGGCCAATACGCCGGGCCACACCCGGGGAAAACAGTGGGTTCGTCTTTCAGAAGGGCTCGATCTTCTGGATACGCCCGGAGTTTTGTGGCCAAAGTTTGATGACCAGACTGCGGCTCTCCGGCTCGCCGCTACCGGGGCTATTGCCGGTGATGTATTTAATCCGGATGAAGTGGTTCCGGTTCTTCTTTCTTCTCTGGCAGAAACGGCGCCGCAGGTACTGAAGGAAGTGTATCGCATAGAAGATGTGCATCAGGATCCCCAGCTTCTTCTGGAAGCAGCCGGCCGCAGGAGAGGATGTCTCCTTCCGGGAGGCGCCATCGATTATGATCGCGCGGAAACGGTAGTGCTCCGTGATTTCAGAAGCGGCAGGCTGGGACGGATTACCCTGGATCCCCTGCCTTCGGAGGATAGACATGAAAATAGCTGAAATCCGTGAAATATTGCAGAAAGATGACGTTCCGGAAGAAGTACTGCAGGAAATATTCTCCGATTCCCGTAAAGGGGTACAGAACCTTGTGCAGGCCTACATGAAAAGACTTGAGAAGCTGAGCCGGGAAAAATTGCGTGTGGAATCCATGTATGAGGTGGAAAGCAGTTTTTATAAAAAAGGCATGAATCTCATAGCCGGTATAGATGAAGTTGGAAGGGGACCTCTGGCCGGGCCGGTGACGGTGGCAGCTGTCATTCTGAAGCCTCACTGGTTTGCGGCAGGGTTGAATGATTCCAAGAAAGTAACGCCCGTTCACCGGGAGGAACTTTCAAAGAAAATCCATGAGGAAGCTGTGGATATTTCCATTTACAGCCTTCCGCCGGAAGAGATTGATGCTGTAAATATTTATGAAGCGACCATGATGGCCATGTATCAGGCAGTAAAAAACCTGAAAGTGCAGCCCGATGCAGTCATTGTGGATGCCATGCCTCTCCATTTTCCCTTCCCCACGGTATCCATGATTCATGGTGACGCCCGAAGCGCTTCTGTAGCTGCCGCGTCAATCGTGGCTAAAGTATATCGGGATCATCTGATGGATGAGTATGACAGGGAATATCCGGGTTACGGTTTTGCCAAAAACAAGGGATATGGTACGGCAGAGCATATTCATGCTTTAGAAGAGCTGGGGGTGACTCCTATCCACAGGAGAAGTTTTGAACCGGTGAAAAGCATGGTTCTGGGCAGATATTAGAGAGGAGTATACCATGAAACAATGTATGGATTCGGAAAATCTCCATCGTCGTTTAAAGAAAATTATCGGACAGGTTCAGGCTATCGACAGGATGGTAGATGAGGATATTCCCTGTGAGGATATCATTACACAGGTCAATGCAGCCAAGTCGGCCCTTCACAAGGTGGGGCAGATCATTCTGGAAGGTCATCTGCAGCACTGTGTGCGGGATGGTATCGAACAGGGGAATGCGGAGGAGACCATCGCCAAGTTTGCCAAGGCGGTGGAAAGATTTTCTAATATAATATAAGAGTTCAACATTAATCCATAAATAATTTAAGAATGAATCAAAAAAACAATAATAAAAAAACAATAATAAAATTAAAAATAATTATTTTAAAATACAATTTGATTAAAAATTCGGAAGCGTCCGCTGATTTTATTGCTACTTCCTTTTTTGAGTGTTACAATTTTAAAAGTGGCAGATAATGAAAACATAAATGCCATGAATTTTTGTTGTCCCGCGGAGGATTTCTATTTGTATCCGGTCAACATCAAGGTCAGGGATATGAGCTGCCTCGTTATCGGGGGCGGCCATATAGCTCTGAGAAAAGTCAGTAAACTTCTTCATGAAGGAGCAGAGGTAACGGTACTGGCACCGGCTCTTTCGGAAGAACTTATGGAATTGTATCGGAAAAATCGCATCCAATGGAAGCAGGCTTTTTATAAGCCTGGAGATACTGCAGGGTATCATTTCGTGGTGACAGCCTGTGGAGTAAGAAATGTGGCAGAACAGGTACGGAAAGAAGCTTTGAATCATTTTTTTCTGTACAATGGGGCGGATTTTCCATCTTTGGGAAACTGTTCTCTGCCTGCCGGTTTTGAAACGGGAGGAATCGGATTTGCCATTTCCACCAATGGCCGGTCTCCTGCCATGGCAAAATATATAAAAACATGGCTGGAGAGGGAGATTCCCCCTTCTTTTGGTGCCTGGCTTGACCGGGTGAGCGTGATTCGGGAAGGGCTTCCGGATGAACTCTCTTCCAGCCGGGCAAGGGAATGCTTCTGGCATTCCGTTTTTAGTGACCAGATCATGAATCTGGTCCTTTCAGGGAAGTTGGACGAAGCAGAGGAGTGTGTACGTCATGCAATTGGTCGTTTTAGGACTGAACCATAAAACGGTTTCCGTAGATATCCGGGAACAGTTTGCTATTTCCGAGGAGAGCGCCAGGAGCGGGCTCCGCCATCTTGATGAACAGGAGGGCATAGAGGAGGCAGTGGTTCTTTCCACTTGTAACCGGACTGAAATTTACGCTGTTCTTAAAGATAAGTCTGCAAAGGAAACTTTGGGAAAATTCTTTCTCGCTCTTTCCGGGAACAGTGAAGCCAAAAAAGAATATTTCTTCTATTTTGAAGGGGAAGAATGTATCCGCCATCTGTTTGAAGTGGCATCCGGCCTTGATTCCATGGTGATTGGTGAAAGCCAGATTTTAAACCAGATTAAAACTGCCTATACCATGGCGCTTTCAGAAAAAGCAACAAAGACAATCCTGAATACTCTTTTTCACAGGGCAATTACTACCGGAAAACGGGTTCGCACGGAAACCCGTATTTCCTACAGCGCTGTCTCTGTCAGTTATGCGGCAGTCAAACTGGCAGAAAAGATTCTTGGCAGTCTTTCTGAAAAAACGGCTATGGTTTTTGGTGCCGGAGAGGCAGCGGAGCTTCTGGTGAAAAACCTGCAGGGCAAAGGCCTGAAAAAAGTCATTGTTACCAACCGTCATCTGGACAAGGCAGAGGAACTGGCAAAGAAAATCAATGGGGAAGCAGTTCCTTTTACAAATGCCCTTTCCCATGCGGACGACGTGGATATCATGGTCACTGCAACCGGCGCTTCCCAGTATATCGTCAAAGCCTGGGATGTGCGGAATCTGATGATGCGGCGCGGTGCAAAACCGCTGGTGGCGATCGATATCGCCGTTCCCTGCGATATTGAGCCGGAAGTAGGAAATATCAGAAATGTTACTCTTTATAATATCGACCATCTGCAGGAAATCGTAGCCAATAATATCCGGTTCCGCAAAGAAGAGGCGGAGAGAGCCAAAGTCATTGCGGAAGAGGAAATCAAATCCATTGAAGATCGTTTCCGCTATTTAAGTACACGGCCTGTCATGGTTTCTCTTTCCGACAAGGCAGAGGAAATCCGGCAGCGTGAATTGCGCAGGGGACTTGCTAAAATAGAAGGCCTTACGGAGGAAGACTGCCGTGTGCTTTCTCACATGACTCACATGATTGTTCGTAAAATTTTAAGAGAACCCATGATTCAGCTGAATGAATTCGCGGGAACAGAATGGGAATCGAGAGATAAGAAAGCGGTTACCCGTCTCTTTAAACTGGACGTCAGAAAGGGGCAGGAACTTGAAAAATAAAATAACTATCGCAACCCGGGAAAGCCTTCTGGCACTCTGGCAGGCAAACTATGTGGCTGACCGACTTCGGGAACAGTATCCTTCCCTTCAGGTTGAACTTTTACCTGTAACCACCAAAGGAGATCAGATACTGGATCGTCCCCTGGTGGAAATTGGCGGTAAAGGTCTTTTTATCAAGGAACTGGAAGTCATCCTTCTGGAAGGGAAAGCGGATATTGCGGTTCATTCTTTGAAAGATATGACGGCAGCCTGTCCGGAAGGCCTTACGATTGCTGCCGTTACGGACAGGGAAGATCCAAGAGATTCTTTTGTTTCCAATACATATAAATCCCTGAAAGAACTTCCGCTTCATGCCCGGGTGGGGACATCCAGTCTTCGTCGTCAGGCCCAGCTTCTTCACTGGAGAAATGACCTTGATGTACGATCCCTTCGTGGAAATGTACAGACCCGTCTCCGCCACCTGGATGAAGGAGATTTTGATGCGGTGATTCTGGCTGCAGCCGGGCTGAAACGGCTGGGGCTGGGAGACCGGATTACTTCATATATTTCCACAGATGACAGCATTCCTGCCGCCGGCCAGGGAGTCATGGCCATTGAAGCCAGGTCTTCTGATCAGTGTACACTGGATCTGATTTCTTTCCTTCACAATAAGGAAGTGGCTTCCTGCATCCGGGCTGAACGGGCTTTTCTTGCCAAAGTCGGCGGAGACTGCAAAGTGCCGGCGGGGATTTATGCCATACCGTCAGGGAAGGGAAATATGGAAGTAAAGGCTTTTATTGCTTCTCCTGATGGGAAAGAACTGTATCGTGCTGAGAATACAGGAACCATTGATGCTGCAGAATCACTGGGAAGTTCCATCGCGGAAAAACTGCTGGATGCCGGGGGAAGACAGATTCTGGAGACGCTTCAGAAAATCTGATTGTATTTGAGGAGAATTTTATGAAAAAAGGGAAAGTTTATCTGATTGGTGCAGGGCCGGGAGATCCGGAACTTCTGACGATTAAGGGGAAAAGATGCCTGGAAGAAGCTGATGTGGTAGTTGGCGATTATCTTGCCGATAAAAGGCTTCTCCGCTTCATGAATCCGGAGGCCGAATATATTTATGTCGGCAAGAAGGCAGGCAATCATACCATGAAGCAGCATGATATCAGTCTCCTCCTGGCAGAAAAGGGAAAAGAGGGAAAAGTTGTTGCCCGTCTGAAAGGCGGAGACCCCTTTGTTTTCGGCCGCGGCGGGGAGGAAATCGAAGTCCTCAAAGAGGCAGGCGTGCCGTTTGAGGAAGTCCCCGGCGTAACGAGTGCTATTGCCGCTCCGGCTTACGCAGGAATCCCGGTGACCCACCGTAAAATAGCAGCATCTTTTGCTGTCATTACCGGTCATGAAGACCCGACAAAAAATGAATCTTCCATTCACTGGGACAAGCTCGCCGGTGGAGTGGACACACTGATTTTCCTTATGGGCGTGTCTAATACGGCCATGATTGCTTCCCAACTGATTAAATACGGTAGAAGCAAGGTTACGCCGGCAGCCTTTGTCCGCTGGGGCACCCGTCCTTATCAGGAAACGTATACCACGACGCTGGAAAATGCATCGGAAGATGTTAAGAAACTCGGCATTAAGCCGCCGGCGGTATTCATTGTCGGAGATGTGGTCAATCTTCGGCAGGATATGAGGTGGTTTGATAACCGTCCCCTTTTTGGAAAGCGAATCATCGTTACGCGCTCGAGATCCCAGGCCTCCCGTCTCGTGGATGTGCTGAATGAAAAAGGTGCAGAAACCATCGAGATTCCGACAATTGCTATTAAAGAGCCTTCCGATAACTATAAAGGAATGGATGAGGCGCTTGAACACATTTCAACTTACGACTGGCTGCTTTTTACAAGCCAGAATGGGGTGGACTATTTCTTCAAACGGCTTTATGATAAAGGAATGGATACCAGGGCCCTGGGCCATCTGAAAATCGGTGCCATCGGACCGGCAACGGCCCGCTGGCTTGCCCGCCATGGCATAAGGGCAGATTGTGTGCCTGAAAAATACAAGGCAGAAAATCTGCTTGCCGTTATGAAACCCCTCCTTAAAGGAAATGAGAAGATTCTTCTTGCCAGGGCAAAAGTGGCAAGAAGTGTTCTTCCGGAAGGACTGCGTGATTTGGGCTGTTCTGTGGATGTGGTAGAAGCATACCAGACCGTATCGGATGAGGAGAATAAAGAGAAACTGATTGAAACTCTCCGGAATCATGATGCCGATATGATTACTTTTACCAGTTCATCAACGGTTTACAACCTGATGAACCAGCTTGATGGGAAAGGTGAGCTTTTAAAGGGCGTAACCCTTGCCTGTATCGGGCCCATTACGGCAGACACCTGCAGGAAATATAATCTGGAACCATCTATTATTTCCAAAGTTTTTACAATTGATGGTCTTGTTCATGCCATTGAAGAAGGAGTCAGTCAGAAATGAAATTAAATACTCTTCGCCCAAGACGTCTCAGAAGAACGGAAGCGATCCGTTCCATGGTCAGGGAAAATTCCCTGGAACTCAATGATTTCGTTTATCCTATTTTCGTTGTGCCTGGAACCAATATTAAAGAAGAAATTCCAAGTATGCCGGGACAGTACCATCTCTCCGTTGATAACGCGGTGAAGGTAGCTGAAGAAATTTATAAAATGGGTATTCCTGCCGTGGAAGTTTTCGGCCTTCCGGAATACAAGGATGATATCGGATCTTCCGCCTGGGATATGACAAGTCCTGTGCAGCGTGCTATGAAAGCCATCAAGGCAGCGGTACCGGAACTCGTTATCGTAGGCGACGTGTGTCTCTGCCAGTATACGAAGAGTGGTCACTGTGGCCAGCTGAAGGGTCATGAAGTAGATAATGATCCAACCCTTGAGTTGCTTGCCAAAGTGGCTCTTTCCCAGGCTGAATGCGGCGCGGACATTGTGGCACCGTCTGATATGATGGATGGCCGTATTGCGAAAATCCGTGAAACCCTGGATGCCAATGACCTTCAGGATGTTTCCATTATGTCTTATGCAGTCAAATATGCATCCGGCTATTATGGACCGTTCCGTGATGCTGCCGATTCTGCTCCCCAGTTTGGTGACCGCAGGGGTTACCAGATGGACCCGGCAAACAGCAGGGAAGCCATGAAGGAAGTGGATCTGGATATGGAAGAAGGAGCAGATATCATCATGGTAAAACCGGCTCTGGCCTATCTGGATATCGTCCGTCAGGTTCGTGACCATGTAAACCGCCCTGTTGCAACGTATAATGTGTCCGGCGAATATGCCATGGTCAAGGCGGCAGCAGCAAAGGGCTGGATTGATGAAAAGAGAATCGTCATGGAATCCCTGCTCTGCATGAAACGGGCCGGTGCGGATATCATTATTTCCTACCATGCACCTGACGTGGCCAAATGGATGAAGGAGGAAAAAGGGTTATGATCAGCCTGGAAAAATCGAAGGCTGCCTTTGAGGAAGCCCGGCTTTACATGCCGGGGGGAGTCAACAGTCCTGTTCGTTCCTATCCCCATATGGGCTGCCCGCCACCTTTCATCAAAGAGGCAAAAGGCTCTCATATTACTGATATTGATGGAAATACTTACATTGATTATGTAGGTTCCTGGGGGCCCATGGTCCTTGGTCATGCTCATCCTGCCGTGATTTCTGCCATTCAGAAAGCCGCAGAACGAAGCACCAGTTATGGGGCTCCCACGCTGATAGAAACGGAAATCGCCAAGCTGATTCATGAAGTATATCCTTCCATCGAAAAGATGCGTATGGTCAATTCCGGTACTGAGGCTACCATGAGCGCACTTCGTGCAGCCCGCGGCTATACGGGACGAGATAAAATCCTGAAATTTGAAGGATGTTATCATGGACATGGGGACAGCCTTCTTGTAAAGGCCGGCTCCGGTGCGGCTACTTTTGGAAGTCCTGATTCAGCCGGGGTAACAAAAGGAACGGCCAAAGATACCCTTGTCGTACCCTATAATAATATTCCCGCATTTACCCGGATCATGGATGAACAGGGCGATGAAATCGCTGCTGTCATTGTAGAACCGGTAGCAGGAAATATGTGCTGCGTCCCGCCGGTAGATGGATTCCTTGATACGCTCCGGAAGGAAACTGAAAAACATGGTACAGTCCTTATATTTGATGAAGTCATGTGCGGTTTCCGTACGGCTTTCCATGGTGCCCAGTCAAGATACCATATTCATCCGGATCTGACCTGCCTTGGCAAAATCATTGGCGGGGGCCTTCCGGCTGCCGCTTATGGCGGACGCAGGGAAATCATGAACTGCATCGCCCCGGATGGAAGTGTTTATCAGGCAGGAACTCTTTCCGGAAATCCTCTGGCCGTGACTGCCGGTATTGAAACACTGAAGCAGATGATGGCTACTCCTGATTTCGATCGGATTCTCGAAAAGAAGACCAGGGTTCTTCTGGAAGGCTGGAAAAAGGCTGCCGACAAAGCGGGAGTACCACTGGTATGCCATCAGTCCGGCTCCATGTTTGGCATTTTCTTCTCCGATAAGGAAGTCCTGAACTACCAGGATGCCTGCGCTGCCAATGCGAAACAGTTCAAAGCCTGGTTCCTCTCCATGCTGGATCAGCATATTTATCTGGCACCTTCTCCTTTTGAAACTTTGTTCATGTCCTTTGCACACAGTGATGAGGACATCGAAGTGACCATTCGTGCAGCTGAAAAGGCAATGGAAGCCGCAGCAAAAGCATAATTTTTATAAAAAATCCCGGATCTCGCCAAGAGACCCGGGATTTTTTTACAATCAATTTCATAATATATTTTTCAAAATATGATTTAAATCATTACTGAATATCATAACAAATCGTTAATTCATACTATTTATTTATGAATTGCTTTTACTCATTGACGAATCATTTCATTCAATCTTACAATGAATAGAAAGAGAAAATTGAACATTCTTTCAGCAGGAGGTACCATGCAGACTACCGCTTTTGGGAATGATGGAGAAAGCCTTGCAAAAGTTTACCTGATGAAAAAAGGATATCGGTTTATCAGGCGGAATTTCAAAAGTGCTCATGGCGAAATCGATCTGATTATGGAAGATGGGGAAACTCTGGTCTTTGTGGAGGTTAAAAGCCGGCACAATCGAAGGTATGGCGAACCGGTGGAATCGGTGAGGCCGGTAAAACAGCAGCATATCCGTTATACGGCCAGAATGTACCTTCTGGGCCGCCGTATCGAAGGAAGAAGAATCCGTTTTGATGTGGTGGAAATCCTGGCGGAGCCCGGAGGGACTGCCAGATATCGTCATATAAAGAATGCTTTCTGAACAGAATTTTGACCAATAAGGAGAAATGCCTATGTATTCAAAAGTTCTGGGAACGACCACTTTCGGGCTTAACGGGCATGTAATCGGTGTGGAAGTAGATATCAACAAAGCGGTACCTGCTTTTGATATCGTCGGACTTCCGGCAGCTTCCATCAAGGAATCGAAGGAACGGGTCCATTCGGCCATTCGGAATTCCGGTTATCATTTTCCTGTCGACAAGGTCACGGTCAATCTGGCGCCGGCGGATTTGAAGAAGGATGGTTCCGGTCTGGATTTGCCCATTGCCATCGGGCTTCTGGCAGCGAGTGGTGAAATTCCTGCGGAATGCCTGACCGATACGATTTTTATTGGAGAACTATCCTTAAAGGGAGAAATACGGCCGGTTCCCGGCATTCTTTCCATGGTACTTGCGGGGAAAGAAGCGGGGATATCCCGTTTCTTCATGGCCCCTGGAGTGACCAATGAAGCTCTTCTCTGTGAAAATATAGAGGTTTATGGTCCAAAGACACTTAGGGAGCTGGTGGAATTCCTGATAGGGAAAGAACCCCTGCCGCCGGCAGTGCGCCATGAAACAAGACAGGAAATCATGAGCGATGTGGATTTTGCCGAAGTGCAGGGACAGTTCATGGCGAAAAGGGCTATGGAAATTGCGGCGGCCGGTGCCCATAATATGCTCATGACCGGACCTCCGGGCTCAGGAAAGACTATGCTTGCCCGCCGAATTACCACCATTCTTCCGCCCATGACAAGGGAAGAAGCACTGGAAGTCACGAAAATTTACAGCGTAGCCGGACTTTTCAAAGCACAGGACATCATCAGGGAAAGACCTTTCAGGAGCCCGCATCATACGATTTCCATGGCCGGCCTTATCGGCGGCGGTACGATTCCCCGTCCGGGAGAAGTGACGCTGGCTCACCGGGGCGTACTGTTCCTTGATGAACTTCCTGAATTTCCAAGATCCGTATTGGAAGTGCTCCGCCAGCCCCTTGAGGACAGGGAGGTTCATATTTCCAGAGTGAATGCATCGTTCACTTACCCCGCGGATTTTATTCTTATTGCAGCCATGAATCCATGTCCCTGCGGCTATCTGGGGGATCCTGATCATCCCTGTACCTGCACGGATGGGGAAATAAGGAGTTACGGGCGAAAGATTTCAGGCCCTCTGCTGGATAGAATTGATCTTCATGTATCGGTGCAGCGGCCTAAATACAGTGAATTGACGGCAACTATCAAGGGAGAAGCCTCTAAAGATATAGCTGCCCGGGTGGCCTCGGCAAGGGCGATTCAGGCAGAACGGCTTTCACGCTGGCATATGCAGAACAATGCCCAGATGGGCCACCGGCAGCTGAAAGAAACCTGCGCACTGGATAAAGATGGTACGGAAATGCTGAGGGAGGTTTTTGAAAAACTTCATTTATCGGCACGAAGCTATGACCGCATTATCAAAGTGGCAAGGACCATTGCTGATCTGGACGGGAAAGAACAGATTCAGTCGGATCATGTCGCAGAGGCCATCAGTTATCGGAATATGATTCCCCGGAGGTAAGTTATGGATAAGTATGCGGCTGCCCTTCCGGGATGCCCGGGCCTTGGCGCGAAACACATGCGGGGACTCATTGAATTCTTTAATACGCCGGAAGATGTATGGAAAGCATCCGATGGGGATATACGCAATGCGAAGATTTTAAAAGGGAAGACCGAAGCGGCTTTTCTGGAATGGCGGCATACGACAGACCCGGACCGGGTAGAAGAGGAATTATTTAAGGCAGATATCCGCTGCTGCACCTGGGAAGATGAAGATTATCCACCCCTCCTTGCAACAACTTCCAATCCGCCGGCGGTCCTCTTTTATAAAGGGGCCGTGCCAGCCGATGAAAAATTGATTGCCGTAGTGGGCTCCAGAAAAGCTACTTCCTATGGAATCCAGACGGCAGGAACTTTTTCCAGGGAACTGGCAAAGCAGGAAGTAACCATTGTTTCCGGAGGTGCCAGAGGAATTGACAGCGCCGCCCATAAAGGAGCACTGGAAGGAAAGGGAAAAACTATTGTAGTAGCCGCCTGCGGCCTGGACCGGGTCTATCCGCCGGAAAACAGGAATCTTTTTCTCCAGATTGTTGAAAATGGAGGGACCCTTATTTCCGAATATCCGCTGGGGACACCTCCCCTGGGACGGCAGTTTCCTGCCAGGAACCGTATTATTTCCGGCATGGCAAGGGGAGTTATTGTCGTGGAAGCGGCGGAGCGGAGTGGCTCCCTGATCACTTCTGATTTTGCCCTGGAAGAGGGAAGGGATGTTTTTTCCGTACCCGGGAGCATCTATATTCCCTCCTGCAAAGGGACGAACCAGTTAATACGGAATGGGGCTATCTGCTGTACTTCATACAAAGATGTGCTCAGCGAATATGGCTGGGGTGCGGTAGAAAAGCCGGGCAAAGAAAAAGTTTTCAAAGAACAGTTGACATTGGAAGAAGAATTGGTGTATCGTTTCTGCTGTACGGAAAATGAGATTACTGCGGAGGATATCATTCAGCAGTCCGGTTTGTCTGTGGTGAAATTGACTATGCTCCTCCTTCAACTGCAGTTGAAAGGATATATTAAGGAAACCGGCCCCGGCAGGTATATCGTAATCAAAAGCTGAACAGTTATAAACCTCGGGTAATCTTTGGATTTATATGGACTTCATTTCTTCAGGGAGGATTCATCTTGCCCATTACAAGAACGATTACAATTACAAAGAAAAGAAAAGGCCGCAAGACCGGTGAAATTACATTCATGAGAAAACCCAATCCTAAAGGAAAGCATCTGGTAGTCGTGGAATCACCGGCAAAAGCAAAGACGATTGAACGGATCCTTGGTCCCGATTATAAAGTCATGGCTTCGAAAGGTCATCTGCGGGATCTTCCGAAGAAAACGCTGGGGGTCGACATCGATGACGGTTTTACCCCGGAATATGTGGATTCCGTGGAACGGGAGTCTGTCATTAAGGATTTACAGAAGGAAGCCAACCGGGCCAGGGACGTGCTTCTGGCAACGGACCCCGATCGTGAAGGCGAAGCGATTTCCTGGCATCTGTCAAAGCTTCTTGACGTCAATCCTGCTGATCATGTACGAATCGCTTTTCATGAAATTACCCCGCCGGCTATCAGGGCAGCCATTGCCCATCCCGGACCGATTGATATGAACCGCGTCGATGCCCAGCAGGCAAGACGCGTACTGGATCGTCTCGTGGGATATAAACTTTCCCCCTGGCTCTGGAAACAGATTTATCGGGGACTTTCGGCCGGCCGCGTGCAATCCGTGGCAACCCGCCTTATCTGTGAAAGGGAAGAAGAAATCAAAGCCTTCAAGCCGGAAGAGTACTGGACGATTGAGGGAATTTATCAGAAAGATGACCGGGAAAAATTTACTGCAAAACTCATCCAGATTGATGGAAAAGAAGCGGTGATTTCAGATAAGGAAACGTCAGACCGGGCTGTGGCTGAAATCGATGGGAAAGATGCGGAAATCCTTTCTGTCGTCAAGTCGGTGAAGCAGAGGAAGGCAAAGCCTCCCTATACCACATCCACTATGCAGCAGGATGCCGTCAACAAGCTCAATTTCCCATCCAGAAGGACTATGGCGATTGCCCAGGCACTGTACGAAGGCATAGAAGTGCCGGGACATGGTCATGTGGGCCTTATTACCTATATGCGTACGGATTCTACCCGTATTTCTGATGAAATGATCAATCAGGTACGGCCTTATATAGAATCGGTATACGGGGAAGAATACCTGCCGCCGAAGCCAAATATATTTGCAAAATCCAAGAAGGCCCAGGATGCCCATGAAGCCATTCGTCCCACCAGCCTTCTTTTCCCGCCGGAGGCGCTGGAATCCGTGCTGACACGGGAGCAGATCAAGCTGTATACGCTGATCTGGAACCGCTTTATCGCAAGCCAGATGGCTCCACAGAAACAGCAGACCACTACGGCCCTTTTGGGAAGTGGACGATGTGTGCTGAAGGCGACGGGAAGCAGAGTCCTTTTTGATGGATTCACTGTCATGCAGTCGGCCAAAGAAAAAAAGGCGGAAGGCGAAGATATCCATGAGCTTCCATCCCTGAAAAAAGGCGAAATTGTCAGAAATGTGAAGACAGAGGGGGAACAGCATTTTACTTCCCCGCCGCCCCGGTATACAGAAGCCAGCCTCATCAAAACGCTGGAGGAAAAGGGGATTGGACGTCCTTCCACCTATGCTCCTATCCTGGATACAATTCAGAAGAGGCAGTATGTGGTAAAAGAAGGGAAGCAGTTCGTCCCTACGGAAATCGGATTCAAGACGACGGATCTTCTGAAAAAATATTTCGAAGGAATCATCAATGTGGATTTTACGGCCAGCCTGGAAAGCTGGCTGGACAAAATTGCCGATGGACATGCTACCTATACGAAGGTCCTTACCGATTTCTATAAAGTCTTCAGCAGCGAACTGGAAGCCGCCAATGTGGAATCTGAAAAGGAACGGAAAGAGAACCAGGTAGTCACCGATGTGAAATGTGAGAAATGCGGTGCCAACATGATCGTGAAGGTTGGCCGCTACGGTAAGTACCTGGCCTGCCCGAATTATCCGGAATGCCGGAATATCAAGCCCTACAGTGTACTCAAGGGAGAGGAAGAAGTTTCCGATGTGCATTGTGATCAGTGCGGGACCCTTATGGTCTATCGGGAGGGCCCCTATGGACGGTACCTGAAATGCCCGAATTGCAATGCGAATAAAGCCATTGTCATCGATACCGGCATTACCTGTCCCAAATGTCATGAAGGCCATATGGTGCAGAGGAAGAGTCGGAAAGGTAAAATCTTTTATGGCTGCAGCCGGTATCCGAAATGTGATATGGCTCTCTGGAATGAACCGGTCAATCAGTTCTGCCCCACCTGTGGCTCCATTATGGTCAAGAAAAAATATAAGACGGGAAAGGAGTTTATTACCTGCTCCAATCCTGACTGCCCGACCCATTCTAAGCGGAATCATTCCGGCGTGAATGACGGGGAAAGTCCCTCATCCAAAAAAGCAGGCAGGACCCGTCGCAGTGAAGAATCGGGAGTATCAGAGTGAATAATTATGTAACTGTCGTGGGCGCAGGCCTTGCGGGAAGTGAGGCTGCCTGGCAGCTTGCGGAAATGGGTATCCCTGTCAGACTGGTTGAAATGCGTCCTCTCCGTCAGACTCCGGCCCATCATACATCTTTTTTCGGAGAACTGGTCTGCAGTAATTCCCTTCGGGCGGCATCCCTTACCAATGCGGTAGGGCTTTTGAAAGAAGAAATGAGGCGCCTTCATTCCGTCATCATGAAAGCGGCCGATGAGAATCAGGTACCTGCGGGCGGAGCTTTGGCTGTAGACCGTATGGGATATGCCGGGGAAGTCACCCGCCTTGTAAAGAATCACCGGCTTGTAGAATTTGTTCAGGAAGAAATTTCATCCATTCCTCCGGAAGGTATCGTTATTATTGCCACCGGGCCTTTGACAGAGGGAGCTCTGGCAGAAGATATACAGAAATTCTGTGGAGGAGAAGGATTTCATTTCTATGATGCGGCAGCTCCTATCGTGACGAAGGAATCTCTGGATCTTGATGTAGTTTACCGTATGTCCCGTTACAATAAAGGAGAAGCGGCCTATCTGAATTGTCCCATGAATGAAGAAGAATACAGGGCATTCAGGGAAGCCCTGTGCCATGCGGAAATGGCCCCTGTCCACGGCTTTGAAAACAAGAAGGTTTTTGAGGGCTGTATGCCTATCGAAGTGATGGCCCAGCGTGGCGAAGATACCATGCGTTTTGGACCCATGAAACCCGTAGGCCTCCCGGATCCGAGGACGGGAAAGGATCCCTATGCGGTAGTCCAGCTCCGTCAGGATAATGAAGATGACACCATGTACAATATTGTCGGATTCCAGACCCATCTCAAATGGGGAGAGCAGAAGAGAGTCTTTGGCATGATCCCGGGACTGTCCCATGCGGAATTCATCCGGTATGGTGTCATGCATAGAAATACCTACATGGATTCGCCGGAGCTTCTGAATGCCACTATGGAAACCAGAAAGCGGCAGGGCCTTTTCTTTGCGGGCCAGATGACCGGCGTGGAAGGATATGTGGAATCAGCGGCATCCGGAATCGTGGCGGCCTATAGTGCGGCAGCCCGTTTCCGGGGACAGGAACCGGAGCCATTTCCAAAAGAAACGGCGATTGGCGCCCTCTGCCATTATATTTCCCACTTTGAAGGGAAAAATTTCCAGCCAATGAACGTGAATTTCGGCCTCATCCCTCCGCTTGAAAAGAAAGTGCCCAAGAAGGAGAAAAATCAGAAACTGGCAGAACGGGCTCTTTCTTCTCTGGATACATGGATAAAAAGAAAATAAGAATTCAAATAAAAAGCCTCCTTGAGGCTTTTTATTTTGCCTTTACAGAGAAAGGCCAAGTCTGAATATAATTCCTGCAGCCCCTTTTATGTGTTAGAATAAAAATAAATATGACCATCTTCAGGAGGAAATTATGAAAAAAGTTATTTTTGACGTGGACGGCGTTCTCTTATCCGAAGAAAGATATTTTGACGTATCTGCACTTACGGTATGGGAGATCCTGTACAGCAAGGATTATATGGGGCTCCCGGCGGAAAGTGATGATTTTGTTCCCAATGCCATTACGGAAGGGCAGATAGCAGCCTGCCGGGCCCGTGTCTGGGGAAATGACCGCCTCCTTTCCTGGCTTAAGGCAAGGGGAATCAATTCCAACTGGGATATGGTCCATGCCAGGCTTATTACCACACTCTGGCTCATGGCGGAAGTCTATAAAAAAAGATCCGGCGGGGAAAAGATTTCCCTTTCCTTCCATCGCCCGGAGGATTTGAAGAAAGTGGGACTTACCCTGATGGGACTTCCCATACCGGGGGCTGATGATATTCTCCGGAAATGGGAAGAAAAGGTTCCCAAAGGACTTCAGGGAGAAGATGTCATTCATCACCTTGCCCTTGCCATGGCAGATGATTTTGAAACATCCACAGACTGGGCAGAACTCCGGAGTGATTTCTGGACCATCCACACGGAAGCTTTTCAGGCCTGGTACCTGGGGGATGATACATATATTCTCCTCCTTCACAAAGCGCCTTACAGCGGAGGGAAAAAGGGCTTTCTCCATAATGAAGTGCCTCTGGCACCGGCTGAAAGTATCCGGGCTTTATTCATTGAACTGAAGAGGCGGGGCTATGAGCTTGGCGTGGCTACCGGAAGAGCCAGGGAGGAAATGGAAATTCCTTTTAAAATGTTTCACTGGTATGAGGAATTTGATCCTCTTTACCTTGCCACTGCTTCAGATGCCGTAGAGGCGGCAGGACTTTTTAACTGCCCTGTACCGGATAAACCGCAGCCCTTCATCTTTACCTGTGCCATTTATGGGAGAAAGCGGGAAAACTATAAAGCCTATCTGGAGGAAAAAATGAAACCATCCGCGTCCGATCAGGTTATCGTATGCGGCGATTCCTTTTCCGATGTGCTGGGGAGTAAAGCGGCAGGCGCTTCCATTATAGGAATCCTGACAGGACTGGAAGGGAAAAAAGCGGCTCCTGTTTTTGAAAAAGCCGGTGTCCCCTTTGTAGACCGCATTACGGATATCGAAAAGCTTCTTCACTGACAGCTGTATTTATCAAGAGTATTAAAAGGAACCGTTCTTCTCCATTTTGCATGTATATACCGGCCATGATAGAATAAACATAAGTCTTGAAATACAGGAGGTCAGCTCCAATGAACGATTTTCTTCCCCATCTTTACGGGCAGGAAAAATTAAAGAAAGAATTGAAGAGACTCCTGGAGGATGGACGGCTGCCCCATACCCTCATCTTTTATGGTGATGAAGGGCTGGGAAAAACCACGGCAGCTCTGGACCTGGCAGGAGTCATAACGGGTAGAACAGACAAACTTTGGGATTCTTTTTCATCGCTTCCGGAAGAAGACCTGCAAAAGATGCCGGTCATAACCCTGGCAGACCATCTGGTGTGGTATCTTCATCCTGTAGGAATGGAATTGAAAATTGAACAGTTCCGCACCTTTCTGGAGGCCATGGCTTCTTTTGATGAAAAGCCGCATGTCTGTATTATCGACGAGGCCCAGACCATGATGGCTCCTGTTGCCAATTCTCTTCTCAAAACGCTGGAGGAACCGGAAGGAAATATCCATTTTATCCTCGTTACTCATGATCTGGAGGCCCTGCTTCCAACAATTATTTCCAGAGGAGAGAGGTTCGGGTTTCTTCCATTAAACAAAAAGGATTTCCTATCCCTTGTTGAATCAGATCCAAAACGTTTTTCACTTCCGGCAGAACTGGATTCATCCCTCCTTTTCCAGATGTGTGAAGGGAATCCCGGTATCGCTCTGGAAGTCTGTGATGAAAAGGGAAGCAAAGAGCCCGAATGGGCCATACATTTCTGGGAAATTCTTACAGACAGCTCCATGCCATTTTCAACACTTTCCACGGCAGAATTTAAAGATCGCCATGATTTCCTGAAATCCCTTCGGTGGATATCCCTGGTGGGGCGGGATATCATGGTACTTTCCGAGACCGGTGATGTTTCTCTTGTCCGCTGCGCATCGGTTTCTTCAAGGGAAGAAAGGATTGCGCCACGCTGGTCCGGCGGCAGGGGCGAGGAGGCCATGAAGTTTCTGAAACTTGCGGAAACCGCTGTGGCACGATATATTAATACAAAAAATGTTTGGGATGTTATTCTCATTGAGTTAACGCATATACAGAAAGGCGAAAAGAAATGGATCAGGTAATCGGCGTCCGCTTTCAGCCGGCAGGTAAAATTTATTATTTCGATTCCAATCATCTTGATATTCATCTGGATGACGGGGTCATTGTGGAGACTTCCAGGGGGCTGGAATACGGGAATGTAGTGCTGATCCCCAAAAATCCGGTTACTGATGCGGAAGCGCCTTTTAAACCGGCTGTCCGGAAAGCTACGATCAAAGATCTTGCCCAGCTCGAGAGGAATAAGGCAAGAGAAAAGTCTGCTTTTGATATCTGCCTGAAGAAAATCGAGAAATTCAAAATACCGATGAAACTGCTTCGGGCTGAATATACTTTTGACCGCAATAAAATCGTATTCTTCTTTACTTCGGATGGAAGGGTCGATTTTCGTGAACTGGTCAAGGAACTGGCCTCCGTATTTCATACAAGGATTGAGCTTCGCCAGGTGGGCGTAAGGGATGAGGCCAAGCAGGTTTCCGGCATCGGTTCCTGCGGCCGCCCGCTCTGCTGTGCCACTTTCCTTGGGGATTTCGCCCCGGTTTCCATTAAAATGGCCAAGAATCAGGGATTATCCCTGAATCCGTCCAAAATTTCCGGCGTCTGCGGAAGGCTCATGTGCTGTCTTCGGTATGAAAATGATATGTATGAAGGCACCGGCAGCAAAAAGAAAAAAAGCTGCCCCATGGATCGGAATAATGGCAAGAACTTCCGGGTAGGCATGAAAGTCATTACCGATGAAGGCAGCGGTCAGGTACTCTATGTGAACAGCCAGAAGCATACAGTGAAAGTCCAGCTGGAAGGACAGAAAACGAAAATTCTGCCCTGGGATTCTGTGGAACAGGAAGAAAATGACTGACTGGAAATTAAAGGAAGGGGAACGCCTGGATGATCTGGTCCGGGACGGCATGAAACTCATCCAGAGGCCGGACCAGTTCTGCTTTTCCATCGATTCCGTGCTTCTGGCCCATTATCCTCAAATCAGGGCCAGAGACCGTATTGTGGATCTTGGAACCGGTACCGGAGTGATCTCCCTTTTGGCTTCGGCTCTGGGAGGAAAGGATATAACGGCCATTGAGGTGAATCCCGTGATGGCAGACCTGGCGAGAAGGAATGTGTCCGGGAATCATAAAGAGGGGATCATCCATGTACTGGAAGCGGACTACCGGGAGGCAGGGAAATACTTTCCTTCCGGTTCCTTTTCGCTTGTCTTTGTGAATCCGCCTTACCGGGAAGTGGGAAGCGGCAGGATGAGTGAGAGCCATGGCATTGCTTCCGCCAGTTATGAATTGAATGCCACACTGGAAGAAGTGTTTAAAACATCCCAATACCTTCTCAAATACGGTGGGCGTATGGCTATGGTCCATCGGGCAGACCGGCTTGCCGACCTGATTTCTATTGGCAGGAAATATGGTATGGAACCCAAAAGGCTCCGGCTCATCTATGCCAGAAAAGGGCACCATGCGGTCCGTGTGCTTTTGGAATGGAAATATGGAGGCCATGCGGAACTGGCGATAGAACCGCCGCTTCTGCTTCATCATCCGGATGGGTCCTACACCGATGAAGTACTGGCTATCTATGGGAAGGAGTCAAATGAATGAACTGAAACCGGGCACCCTTTACCTGGTGCCTACGCCTATCGGAAATTTATCCGATGTAACGGAGCGTTCTGTAGAAATATTAAAAGGGGCAGACATTATAGCTGCAGAGGATACGAGACATACCAGAATTCTTCTGGACCATCTTGGAATATCAAAAAATCCCGTATCCTATCATGAACATAATAAAAAAGAGGCGGGACCAAAGCTTATTGAAGAATTAAAAGCAGGTCGTTCCGTGGCCCAGGTGAGCGATGCGGGGATGCCTGTCATCTCAGATCCCGGGGCGGATCTGGTGAGACTTGCTCTTTCTGAAAATATTCCGGTCATACCGCTTCCGGGACCCAATGCGGCATTGACTGCACTTGTCGCTTCAGGGCTTGATGCAAGGCAGTTCGTTTTTATCGGATTTCTTCCGAAAATCACGGCCAAACAGAAAAAGCTCCTTTCCGATATCAGCCGCATTCCTTTCACACTCATTTTCTATGAGGCCCCGCACAGACTGAAGGATACGCTGGACACGCTTCTGAAATATCTGGGGAACCGCAGGGCGGTGACTGCCAGGGAACTGACAAAAAAATTTGAGTCCTTTAATCGGGGAACGCTGGAATCTATCCGTCTTCATGCGGATGAGGAAGAACCAAGAGGAGAATATGTGGTACTGGTGGAAGGCTGGAATGAATCCATGGAAACGGTAGAAGAGAATCAGTCATCCTGGCAGGAAGAAGCCCTGAAGCAGGCTGAAACACTTCCGCTGAAAGAAGCGGCCCGCAGGATTTCAGGGAAATTCAATATGTCCCGCCGGGAAATATACCAGTTTCTGCTGGAAAATAAAAAATAATCCGGATAAATATAAAAATATAACCTTTTAGTTACATCAGGCTGTTTTTTATATTTCCTTTTAGAGTTATAATAAAACTATTGCTAAAAGACGATATCGTTTCATCTATAGAGAGAGGAGTCATTTTTTATGAGTGAAAAACCAGCGTACTACATTACCACACCGATTTATTACCCGAGCGCGAAGCTTCACATCGGCCATACCTACTGTACATCCATTGCCGACAGCATTGCCCGCTTTAAACGGCTTGACGGCTATGACGTTTTCTTCCTGACCGGCAGCGATGAACATGGACAGAAAATCGAGCAGAAAGCGGAAGAAGCGGGAGTTACGCCGATTCAGTATGTAGATGGTATTGTTGCCCTCTTCAAGCAGCTCTGGAAAGAACTGAATATCTCCAATGATGATTTCATCAGGACTACGGAAGAACGTCATAAGAAAGTAGTCCAGATGCTTTTCCAGCGGGCCTATGACAAGGGAGATATCTATCTTGGAAAATATGAAGGCTGGTACTGCATTCCGGACGAAACCTTCTGGCCGGAAAACAAGCTGACCCCTGATCATATCTGCCCGGACTGCGGCCGCCCGCTGCAGAGAGTCAGTGAAGATGCCTATTTCTTCAAAATGTCCAAGTATGCGGACCAGTGGATGAAATATATCGAAGAACATCCGGATTTCATCCAGCCGGAATCCAGAAGAAATGAAATGATCCAGTTCGTCAAGAGCGGCCTGGAAGATCTCTGCGTATCCAGAACTTCCTTCTCCTGGGGCATCCCCGTGCCTTTTGATCCCAAACACGTGGTTTATGTATGGTTTGATGCCCTGGTTAACTACCTGACTGCAGCAGGCATTGTGGATGATCCTGAAAAATTTAAAAAATTCTGGCCTGCCGACGTTCATCTGGTAGGGAAGGAAATTGTCCGTTTCCATACCATCATCTGGCCGATCATGCTCATGAGCCTTGGCATTGAACTGCCGAAAAAAGTGTATGGTCATGGCTGGCTCATCGTGGACGGCGAAAAAATGTCCAAGTCAAAAGGCAATGTCATTGATCCGATTCCCCTTTTACAGGAATTTGGATCCGATGCCATCCGCTATTATCTGCTGAATGATATCCAGCTGGGACAGGATGGCAATTTCAGCCGTGATCGTCTGATTAACCGCATCAATTCCGATCTTTCCAATGATCTGGGCAATCTCCTCTACAGAACCCTCTCCATGGCGGCCAAATATAACAAAGACGTACTCCATAAAGGGGATGCTTCCGCAGATCCGTCCATTGCAGCCGCATCGGCAGAAGTGGAAAAGAATGCTGCCGAAACGCTGAAAACTTTCCGCGAAAATATGGATAACTGGAAAATCAACGATGCCATCCGTGCCGTATGGACTTTTATCCGTTCCCTCAATAAATATATCGATGTGACCATGCCCTGGTCCCTGGGCAAAGATCCTGCCAAACAGCCGCTGCTGGATGCTGTCCTTTATCATCTCTGTGAAGGACTCCGCTATGTTTCCCTTATGGCTGAACCGGTAATCCCGATTGCATCCGAAAAAATCTGGAACCAGCTGGGCCTTGAAAACTTCAAAGCTGCAGCCTTTAAAGACCTCGTGTGGGGAGGCATTCCGGACGGAACCCTGACTCATAAGGGCGAGCAGATTTTCCCGCGCATTGAAATCGAAGAAGAAGAAGCAAAGCCGGCTCCGAAGAAGGAAAAGAAAGCCCAGAAGAAAGAAAATTCCAAAGAGGAAAAAGAAGCTTCCATTTCCGTAGATGATTTCTTTAAAACAGACCTTCGCGTCGCAGAAATCCTTACCGCAGAAAAAGTGGAAAAATCAAAAAAACTGATCAAGATGACCGTTACCCTTGGCGGTGATGACAGGAGAACCGTGGTCAGCGGTATTTCCGAATACTACAAACCGGAAGAACTCATTGGAAAGCATGTCATTTTCGTATCCAACCTGAAACCGGCCAAACTGATGGGCATCGAATCCCAGGGAATGATTCTTGCGGCTTCGAAAGATGACAAACTTGAAGTGCCTTTTGTCGATATGCCTGCAGGCAGCAAGGTCAAATAATGGGACTTTTTGATACCCATGCCCATCTCTATGACAAAGCCTTCGACAGGGACCGGGATCAACTGATTCCATCGCTTTTCAAGTCTCTGGACTATATTGTGATTCCATCGGAGGATTTGGAGACAAGCCGGAAAGCCGTGACTCTTGCGGAAACTTACGATCCTCTTTATGCAGCCGTGGGCATTCATCCCCAGGTGACAAAAGATGCCAGTGAAGAAATTCTCCGGAAAATAGGGGACCTGGCCCTGTCCCATCCGAAGGTGAAAGCCATAGGGGAAATCGGCCTTGACTATTATTACCTCTATACGGACAAGGAAATCCAGAAGGAATGGTTTGCCCGCCAGATTGAGCTGGCTAAAGATTTGAATCTTCCTTTCCTGATTCATGACCGGGAGGCCCATGGGGATACCCTTTCCATTCTGAAGGAACATAAGAGCCCTGCCATGAGAGGAATCCTTCATTGCTTTTCCGGGAGCCTGGAAACAGCAAAAGAACTGATCAGGCTTGGTTTCTATATATCCTTTGCCGGGCCTGTCGTATTTCCCAGGAGCATCAGGCTGAAAGAAGTGGCTGCTGCCCTGCCGCTGGAGCGAATCCTGATCGAGACCGACAGTCCCTACCTGACTCCTCCTCCCAATCGGGGAAACGGAACGATCCATTCAATGTGTATTATGTGGCAGAAGAACTGGCCCGTCTGAAAAAACTTCCCGTTGAAGAAATCATAAGCCGTACCAGGGAAAATGCCATTCGCATTTATGACATTTAACAGAACCTCCTCACTATGGGGAGGTTTTTTGATGAAAATTTACCGGATATGGTATAGTAGAATCAAAGATAAAAACCTGGAGCGCCCTGGCCGGTGAAGAACAGTATTCGAAAAATTATGTTCCGGCAATGGGGTGATTTTGGAAAAGGAACGTGAAGAGCATGGGATTTACAATCATTGACAGGAGCAAATGGCCGAGAGAAGAATATTTTCGGTATTTTCTGAGGGCGGTACCCTGCATGTACAGCATGACGGTGCAGCTGGACGTCACCCCGATTATGAGACAGCACGCCCGCCCCTATCCGGCCATGCTGTATTTTCTCTCAGTGGTGGAAAACAGGCATAAAGAATACAGGATCGCTTTCAATGAACAGGGAGAACTGGGATATTATGATGTGGTCCATCCGAGCTATACCGTCTTTCATCGGGATGATCATACTTTTTCCAGCCTCTGGACCGAATACAATGAAGATTATCGAATCTTTCTGGATTCTTATGAACGGGATACCACCCTTTATGGGGATAATCGGGGGCTCTTTGGGAAACCGGGACGTCCGGCAAACCTTTTCCCTGTTTCCGTCATTCCCTGGGTGAACTATGAATCCCTCCATCTGAGCTTTCCGAGAGCCTTCCGTTATTTTATCCCCATGTATACCCTTGGCCGTCTTCACAGGAAAAGAAGTCATTATTATATGCCTCTCGCCCTGGAGGTTCATCACGCAGTCTGCGATGGATATGATGCCGGGGCCATCATCAGGGAAATACAGTCCCTCATCAATGACTGGAAAGGATGAATCTCATGAATACGAAACAACTGCTTTCCCTTCTGGAAGAAAAAGGACTTCTTTCGGAAAATGATTATTTTTCTGTTGTCAGCGGGAGCAGGGCAGATATTGTCTCCCTGACCGGACGGGAGCTCCTCATCCTGAAGGATTGCAGCAGAAACGATGCGGAAATCCTGATCAAAAGGCTGCTCAGGGTATTTCAGGATACGACGCCCCTTCTGGTTCTTGACAATGAAAATGTTCTCCGTATTTCCATAAAAGATTTTAATAATTATCCGGTCAAAAAGGAAATTACTGTTCTTTTTGACGGAAGGAAAGCGAAGGCCAGGGAGGCCCTGCCTTACTCCTTCGAGGCTATAGACAGGACTGTGCATACCCTGCTTGCTCCGGGAGGCTGCCCCTGGGACAGGGCGCAGGATCATCAGTCCATGCGTACCTGTTTCCTGCAGGAAGCTTTCGAGACCATCGATGCTATCGATAAAAATGACATGGTCAATCTCAAAGAGGAATTGGGGGATGTCCTGTTCCAGATTGTATTTCATTCCGTACTGGCAGAAAAAGAAGGATTTTTTACGCTGCAGGATGTCATTGACGGGATTTCCGATAAAATGATCCTCCGTCATCCTTTCGTATTTAAGAAAGAAGGGAAAGATCACTATGCATCCTCCCCGGAAGCGTGGGAAAAACGTAAAAGAATTGAAAAAAACAGGAAATACCTGTTTTCCGGTGTGCCAAAGAGCTTGCTATTGACTCTTTAATCAGACGAGTAGCAAAGGAACTGCAGGAAGAAAGGGCCAAAGCCAGGGCAGAGGCTAAAGAAAAGGCAAACGAAAAAGACCCGATGGTTATCACCGCTGCCGATCTCTCTGCTGCCATGGAAGAAAGAGCCAATGCTTTCAAGAGCAAAGGTACCGTATATTTTACAAACTTCCAGAAAGAGAGAAAGCATGTATTCAAGGACGCTATTCTTTATGAAATGGCAAAAGATAGAATCGTTCCTGGTTATAAAGACGCCAAAAACAAATATCATAGGTCCATGAAAGAGTTGACCGACCTCGAAAAATATATGAATCAGGAACAGGCCTTTTTCCATACCGTGCCTGACAAGGTACAGCAGCAGTGGCAGGAAACAACTCTTTTGAATGCCAAACTGAAGAAGGAATATGATGCAAAGGAAGGCACTTTGAGAGGCAAAGAACAAGAAGTACATTCTACATTTGAAGCTCTTAAAGTCGAAAATAGTAAGCACCAGATGTCCATGAAAAAGAATTATGGCAAATATATTTATTTTACCAAGCAGGAAAAACTGTATCGTGAAAAGGCTTCCTTAATTAGGAGTAATTATAAGCCGGACATCATTGTATACAGCGAACCGCTTCCGAATGCCGTTGGTAAAAATCTAAAATATGAAGGCCGGATCCCATTAAAGAGGATGCCAAAAGTGAAATATCAGGACTGCACCTATTTCATCCTGACGGATATTTCCGGCATACCCAAAAATGGGACTCTTTACAGGGTGCATGCAGTAAGAGATGGTGCACCTGTTATCCAGGGAAAAGCCAATGTTACGGAAATGGTTGTAGGATATAAAGAAGACAATGCCTCTAATGGTAAATCTTACTGGAAGTTGAATGCAGAAGAGGCAAAAGAAACTACCATTAAGGCAAGGTTCTATAAAGTCCGTAATGTGGCAAAGAAGGCTAAATTTGAAAATGACCAGAATGCTGCCCTGAATGGAACTTATGGAATCAGGAAATCTAAATCCTATAATGAACGTAGCAATGCAGTTGGTAAAGCCATGAGCAGATTGGTGGATGCCAATAAGGATGCACCCAATGGCAGATTAATCCGCTGGGAGGACCTGGATGAAAACAAACTCAAACGGAATGATGAGTATGAAAAGACTGTAGCTGAACTTGAAATCTATGAACGTGGACTTTCCCTTGGAAGACGTTAACACACAGGGAGCAATAATAACAACAATAATAACCGCCCGTGTTTTACATATACAAATTCAAAAAGGAAGGAAGTGAATAGGATGGAGAAGAAAGAACCAATCAAAATCGGCAAAGCAAAATTCGTCGAGATGATGGCCACAAAAAACGAAATGACCAAGTATGAAGCTGCTAAGGCTTATGACGCATTTATCGGTACTCTGACAGAGGCACTGGAAAAGAACATTGAAGTATTAATGATGGGGTTTGGAAGCTTTCATTTAACAAGCGTTAAAGCCAGGTATGCTTTGAATCCGCTTACCGGAAAAAAGATTCGTGTAAAAGCTCATAAAAGAGTGGCCTTCAAGGCATCAAGCCGATTGAAAGAAAAGGTAAAGTAAATCAAGAAGGGAGGAAAATCAAAATGAGTGACAAGAACGAATTCAAGGAAATGCACATCAACATTACCGTACTTGAGGACGAGAATAACAAGGACTATGTAAGAACCATGGTTCAGTCCGACGTGCCGACTCCGGAAGGTGAAGTAGATCCTATCAACCCGAATCACAAGACTATTTTTCTGATGCTGTACGCAGCAGTACTTAATCTGACCGCTATCAGAAACAGAGAAATTGCAGATGATGCGGTCAAGAAAATGATCCGGATCCTGAGTGAAGCGGAAGATAAGGACTTTGAACAGTATGCCGAAGAACATAAGGATGAAATCCAGGTTCCGGAAAAAGATAACTGAATCATTTTTCAGGGAAGCAGAAATGCTTCCTTTTTTTTATTGAAGTAGATGCAGTTAAAGAAAATAAGCATATGTAACAATAATGAATAATTTCCATTATCCACAGATATGTTTAGCAGGAAAACAGTACGAACGGACTAAAAACAGAACTATAACCTTAGTGTAAAATTTTACTCTGTAGCAGAGCAACCCTGCAATCTCAAATCTACCATTTTAACTCAATTAAAAATGCAGTTATTTTTTTTAACTCAACATTTTGAGTTAAAAACGAATTGAACTAAATAAATACGATAAAATAAAGCATTTTAACATATAAATAGATGCGTTACGATGCCTGATTTTATTGGCGGTCAATTTTTAACGCAAAGCGATATTAAGTTAAATTATTGATTTAACATATTCAGGGAGTAGAAGGAAAGGTACATTGATAGGGAATCAATATGGACAGATGAAAATACAACTATAACAAAATCTGTTGACACAGTTCTTATACGGTGGTATACTTTTGGTAGTGAAATTCACTACCATTCACTACCAATAAAGTTGGGCTACCTGACGGCGGTACTAGTTAAGGTCTATGAGCAAGAGGGCTGGGCGAAATACCGAGAGATGGTGAAACACAAGAAGCTGAAGTGAAGATGGTGGGTGTAAACGGAATGCATCCCTGGACGATGGATGCAGGATGCTTGCCTCTTTATGAGTGCGTGGCGGTAGTTACCTGACGGGCGGTCCCGATAACCCGTACATTGAGAGCGTCTAGCTCTTAAATGTCTAGGGCGTTTAGCTCTAAACGTCTTTTGTAGTTCCTACAACTGAATACAAAATGAGATAACCTCTCGATGTTGGTCTGATAACCAAAGTCATGATCACACTCTGAAGAGGTTTTTTTAGTGTCTTTTTTTGTACAGTCTGGAGGAACCTATTATGAAAGCAAACAAAAAAGTATTAGCAATGGCAGCAGCTGCAGCATTGACACTCGGTTTTAATTCTATGGCAGCCGATAACACGGTTTTGTATGACGGCGATGATCATTCTGCCATTACGCTCAGCAATACTAAACTTACTGGCCTGGCAAATGGAAACATTAGATCCGGGAGTACTGATGCGGTAACAGGTGGCCAGCTTTCTGACCGTTTTGATAACATTGATGAAAGCATCAATAATATCAGCGTAAGTATTGCGGCCAATGCTGAAACCGTCACTTCTCTTCAGGATCAGCTGACGAAGACAACAATCAAAGCAAATACGGCGCTTAACTCCATTAAAGATACAGGGTTCTGGTACGATGTGAATGGCAAACGGGCTTTCAATATGACTTCGAGCAATAATGAGATGAACCTTGTAAGTGGAGATAATGTAAATATCAGCTCCGTAACAAATACCAGCGGAGTGGTAACGGGAATCAAGTTCGGTGTAACTTCTAACGGTAAGGTGGAAGCCGGAAATACAGGAATCGTAACAGGCGATACTGTTTACCAGGCAATTAAGAATATGCCTACCGACGCATCCTTTGCCGGTAAAGCATCTACCGCACTGGACAACCTGTCTGAAGCCGGGGAAGCAAAAATCACGGGTGTTGCAGAAACTGTTGCAAAGAAAGCTGCCGAAGGCAAAGCTGAAACAGATGGTTCCAATATTGATGTGGCAAAATATTCTGCTAAGCTTGGAACCACAGTGGTGGCTGAAAATGGAACCGGCCTCATGACAAGCGGCGGCGTATACACTGCTCTCTCCGGTCTGGGTGATACCTATGCCAAGACTGATGCTTCCAACATTGATGCTGAAAAGTATGCGGAAAAGCTTGGAACTGGTAAAAATGAAGCCAATGACAAGGGACTTATTACCGGGGACACATTAAATAAAGCCCTGGCAGGATTCACAGGCGGAAAAACTTATACTGCAGGAACGGGTATTGATATTTCCACTGATAATAAAATTTCCGTCAAAGCAGATGGCTCTGTGGCATCCGGAAATGCCGGACTGGTCACCGGTGGACAGGTAGCAGAGGCTATCTCTAAAGCAACGGAAGGCCTGGCAACAGATACAAACATTGCCAATAAAGCAGATAAAGATCTGTCTAACATTACCGATGCCGGGAAACAGGTTATCCAGAATACCATGAAAGATTCCCTGGCTAAAAAAGCCGATGCTTCCGAATTGGCCAAAGTGTCCGGCAAGGTGGATGCCAATACTTCCGATATTGCTTCCCTGAAAGATTCCAAGGCTGATAAGACTTACGTTGATGAAGGCCTCTCCAAGAAAGCGGATAAATCTTATGTAGATGAAGGTCTCGCCAAGAAAGCCGATGCCGATTCTGTCTATACCAAGGCAGAGACTGACCAGAAAATTGCTGATTCCGAAAAGGCAATTAATGCCAGTGTTGCTAATAAAGCGGACAAGGATCTGTCGAATATTACCGATGCCGGGAAACAGGTTATCCAGAATACCATGAAGGATTCCCTGGCTAAAAAAGCCGATGCTTCTGAATTGACCAAGGTGTCCGGCAAGGTAGATACCAATATTTCCGATATTGCTTCCCTTAAGGAAACCAAGGCTGATAAGTCTTATGTGGATACCGGCCTTTCCGGGAAAGCGAATAAGGCTGATGTAGAAACTTTAAACGGCAAAGTTTCTGAAAACGAAAAATCCATCAATGATCTGAAAGACAGCAAGGTTGAAAAAGACGGTTCCAATATTGATGTGAATGCCTTTACAGCCAAGCTCAATACCGGGAAGGTAGAAAAAGGCAATACTGGCCTTGTGTCCGGTGGCACCGTATTCAATGCGGTAGAAAGTATCCGTGAATCCACAGGTGTGGGCCTGGTAACTGTAGACGGCAATGAGGTAAGAATTGCAAAAGACTCCGAAGCTTCCAAGATTGATGTATCCGGGGCAAACGGAGGCCGTGTCATTACCGGCGTAACCACGAATATTCGTGATATGTCCAGTGCGGCCAATGTGGGTTATGTAAATGGTGTTGCTGATAATATCTATCATGATATGGATACCATGAACCATAATCTGACAAAAGATATCAAGGACGCTGGTGCGGTAGGAGCAGCCCTGGCAGGCCTTCATCATCTGGATTATGATCCGGATAACAAGCTGGATGTGGCGGTTTCCGCTGGCACCTATCGTGGAACTACTGCAGAAGCTCTTGGACTCTTCTACCAGCCCAATGAAAATGTGATGTTCAGCCTTGGCGGTACCATGGGTGCCGATCACAACGCCTTTAATGCAGGTGTTTCCTTCAAGGTTGGCAGAGGTTCCAATGGCAAAACCACTTCCAAGGCAGCCATGGCTGCTGAAATCCGTACTCTGAAGGCCGAAAATGATAAGCAGGCTGAGGAAATCAAAGAACTCAAAGACCAGGTAGCTCTCCTCATGCAGAAGATGGAACTCTCTACTACTGTTGAAAAGAGCATCGTAAAATAGTACTATGAATAATAAGAACAAATAACAAAAGCGATAGTGATTGTTTCACTCTGTTCGCTGGAAAGTGAGTTCCTATGGATCCTGAAGAAAAAGGGAAAGAACAGGGGAGGATGACGTATCGTATCAGCATCGCCATGACGAAGGACGAGTACGAGCGATTTAATAAGTTTTGTGAAGTCAATAGATTTCCAAAATCTTATTTTGCCAGGAAAAGTATCTTCCAGGCGATGGCTGATTATGATAATGCCATGAAGAAATTGAACTGGTAAATGAATGTGGCTGGGAAGTTTCTTTTGGAAGAAAAGCCTGCACAAATCTGCAGACTGTGAGAACCTGTCGAGTAACTGCCCGGCCATTATGAGGGGGCGGTAAATAGGTATCGGGTGGAGGGGCTTTGCCCCTTCACTCCGTCACCTGTTGTACATCTAAGGGGAGTATCTGATTCTAAAGGTAAGGTTTAAGTGAGTATGAAACTGGAAATGGAGAAAACAAAATGATTAAGAAAATTATGGCTCTGATAATGGCATGCTTCGCTGTGTTTGCTTTTGCAGGATGCGGCAAGGATATTTCCGGTACCTATGTGGGTGAATCCATCGCTCAGGATGAACCGGTAACCTATGTCATGAAAGTAACAAAGGACAAAAGCAAAGGCTATGATGTCAAGCTGTACCAGGCTTCCTACAAGCTCAAGCCTTATGTGGTGAATAAGGATACGGCCATCATCCGCTCTTTCAATGCATTCAGCATGTGGAATGAGGATATGTACAAGGAAATTCCGGATGATAAGCTTCCACAGGTTGCTGTCAAGGCTGATTTCCAGTATGATGAATATCTTTCCTTCATTATGTCTGATCTGAATGACAAAAATGTCATGACAGAAGTAGGTGCCAAGGGGATTGATAAACCGAAAGCACTGAAGCTTGATAAGGACGGCAATCTTATTGATATCCACTCTGCTATGTCTTCTGGTGATTACCTGACCGCAAAAGACAGGAAGTTTGTGAAAGCAAAGGACTTCAAGCTTGATACCGTTAAGGAAGAACTGCAGAAACGGATTGAGGCAATTTGCAAAGCCAAATATGATAAACCACATAATAGCAAATTTGCCAAGATGGAATTTGAAGACAACACCACGAAGAAATAACCACAGCAAAGCTCCCGGAATTTTTCCGGGAGCTTTACATTGTATATAATAGAAGTATAAATTATTTAATACATTATGATATGAAAGGAAGAAAATTTATGGAAGAAATAAGATTTGAAAGGGTTAAATATGCTCCTGAAGGGATTCAACTCCCGGTAAGAAGTACGAAAGACGCTGCCGGTTATGACTTTTACTGCCCGTATGACGTGGAGATTCCACCGGATGAAATCGTGATTATAAGGACTTATATAAAGGCAAAGTTCCCACCGGATATGGTGTTTATGATTTTTGACAGATCTTCTTATGGAATCAAAAGACGGCTGATGCTGCCTAATAATGTTTTTATCATAGACGCAGACTTTTATGGCAATGAAAAGAATGATGGTAATATAACCATTCCCGTATATAACTTTGGGAAAGAAACCCAAGTCATAAAGGCCGGTGAACGGTTTGCTCAGGGAGTCTTTACAAAGTTCTATAAGACCATTGATGATCATGCCACGGGAGTAAGAAAAGGAGGTATAGGAAGTACGGGAAGATAATAAATGTATAGTTGACAAAATCGGGGGGGTAGTACCATACCTTTAGATGGCATGACAGATGTCTCTATGGGTTTAAACACATAGTCCTTTCAAGGAGGTTTTTGTCATGCGAAAAAATAAAAAGTTACTTCTTACAGCCGCTGTCTCAGCGGCTCTTTTGTTTGGCATGAATGGATATGCCAACGCTTATACTTACTCTGGTGTTACAACTACGGTAAGCAAAGTATCTGAGGATAAAAATAATTTTGTGGCACAGAATGGTTCCAATATTACCAGCACAGGGGATTTTTCTCCTGATACGGGATATAAAGATCCTGATACAATAACTACTTCACAAAAAGAAATTACTCTGTCTTTATCTTCATACAATTATAGTTTTAGTTCTATTGCGGATGAAGGCTTTGACGAGTATGCACTTTGTAATGTTCCCTCAAATATGCCGAATTCTATTGGTAATGAATTAATTAATATTTTGATAGATATTGAGGATGAGGGTGATGAGCCTCTCAATGCTTTTAATAATAAATATGGTACTAACATTATCTATTATATAGAACATGAAGCTGCTACACCAGGTTACACCAATTTTACCACAGCTCTTGAGGATACAGTATGGTTAGGAAGTGGCCAATCTCATAATCATGAAGATTTAAAAAAATGCTACAAATACGAAAACGGTAAAATTTATTTGCGTCGTGACAGCTCCAGTAATAACTGGAATGTAGCAAACATTGAATCTACAGGTGATTCAGTACCTAATTTCCATTATACAACAGATGTAACCACAACCGTTCCTGGTACATGGCATAACACTGGTGATGCATTTGTTACCATAAATAATGCTAAGGTTACTGCGCAGAAGAATTCGGCTACTACGAAGGCTGTTTCTGTTTCCAATAATGGTTCTTTGACTGTGAGTGGTTCTGCTGATTATGGCTCTCTTTCGGTAGCTGATTCCAATGTAACAGTAGGAGGTAATGCTTCTGTTTCTTCCGGTGGACTTAAAACTACCGGAAAATCCAAAGTAGATGTTTCCAATGGAACACTTACCGTAAAAAGTGGTGCTGTCAATGTAGCAAATGGAGGAGTACTGAAAGCTAAGGTTCTGAAAGCTGCTGCTACTGGAACAGAAACTTCTGTTATTGGTTCTTCCACAAACATTCAAGGGACATTGACTGTTGCCGGACAAGTAAAAGGCGTTACTGCAGGTACCGCATCTACAGATGCGGTCAATAAAGGACAGCTGGATTCTGCCGTCAACACATTAACCACTAAAATCAGCCAGGGAGGTAAAACTTATACCGCAGGTTCAGATATCGATATTTCTTCTGCTAATGCCATTTCCGTTAAGAAAGCCGGACTCATCGCTTCCGGGAACACGGGCCTTGTTACCGGTGGCACTGTTTATTCAACGACCAATGCTCTGAATACCCAGATCAAGACCACCTCTCAGGAAGTGGCGAAGATCTCTGACAAGGTCTCCTCTTATGGTAAGACTATTACGTCTATTTCTTCTTCCGTGACCAGCGCTATCAGCAACATGAAGAACAATCAGGCTAATTTTGTGGATACTTCTCTTTCCAATATTTCCACTGACGGAAAAGACGTAATCAAGCAGGTAGTAAGGGACGTACTGGCAGCTAATACTGCTTCTACTGCATCCACTACTGCTTCTGCCAAGGCTAATCTCTTGAAGGCAAGCTTTATGGCTGCTCCTATGAGGGCCCCGGCCAGCCTTTCTGCAGGGGATCATGTAACCATTTCCGGCAATACCATCTCCGTTGATGCGGACGGTACTGTTGCTTCCGGGGACACAGGCCTGGTCACCGGTGGCACTGTCTATGATGCAATCAAAGACAAGGCAGATAAGTCCTACGTTGATGAAGGCCTTGTCAAAAAAGCGGATATCTCTTATGTTGACCAGGGACTTTCTAAGAAAGTGAATGTTTCCGATTTCACTCCTGTTAAACAGCAGGTGGAAACCAACACTTCGGATATCTCCGCTTTAAAAACAGGCAAGGCCGATGCGGACGGTTCTAACATCAATGTGGGTTCATTCACTGCCAAGCTCAACACAGGTAAGGTGGAAAAAGGCAACACCGGCCTTGTATCCGGTGGTACCGTCTATGATTCCCTGCAGACCAAAGCCGACGTAGGATACGTCAATACCATGGGCTTGGCATTGGACAGTGAAATCAAAGGCACCGCCCAGGGGCTTCATAATGAAATCCAGGACATGGGTAACCGGCTTACCAAGGATATCAACAGGGTAGGGGCAGGAGCCGCAGCCCTGGCAGCCCTTCATCCCCAGGACTTCAATCCAGATGATAAATGGGACTTTGCCGTTGGCTATGGACATTACAAGAACGCCAATGCTTCTGCTGTTGGTGCCTTCTATCGGCCCAATGCAGGAACCACCGTATCCCTGGCAGCTACCGTTGGCAATGGAGATCCACAGGTCTCTGCCGGTGTTTCCTTCAAAATCGGGATGGGAAAGAATGTTGAAAAGGTAGTCATTACCAAGGACAAGTATGATGCCCAGCAGAAAGAAAACCAGGAAATGAAAGAAGCCTTGGTTAACCAGAGTCAGGAGATTGAAGCACTGAAGCAGGCCATCATGGAAATGAAGTCAAAATAAGAGCCAGGCAAGTTTGGGCCAATTTGTTACAATTTATCACAATTTGTGACAGTTTATCACAAATTAGCACAAAGTTTCGTAACTGAACCGCACTGATATCGGTGCGGTTCTTTTTCTACATAAAAAGATAGGCAAACAAGCTTATAAGCCTTAAAATATAGAAAAGACCAATTCACAAGAAAGAGGTGGCAAGAATGATTTACACCCTTATGCAAAAGAATGAACTAGTGATGAAGCTGGATATCAATGAAAAATATGGAAGAGTAAGAAAAATTATCCAAATTGAAAATTCTGAAAGGCTGCCATTGTCAGTTATTTATAAAGATGAAAATGATTCACTAGAAGAATCTGTGGAACATTGGATGCGTTACCGGAATGTACCTAAAACCCGTGATGGATTAGGAGCTTTTTTAAAGGGATTTCAGGGAGATCCTATACAGGAGCTGTCTTTGAAAAGCCTTGGGCTGAATCTATCAGATCAGTATTGGTTTAAGCCTGAAGGAAGACAACTAAACTGGGAAAGTATAAATTTCTTTCAAAATGATTTTACCGGTAAACCTCTTGAAATGACTTTTGAGTCGGAAGAACGGAGGCCGGATTACAGTTCAAACGGTGACTTATCCAAATACTGGACAATCAAAAATGGTGAAAGAGTGTTATTGAAAGCAGGAAAGGGCCCGTTATATCAAGAGGCAATTAATGAAGTCATTGCCAGCAAGCTTTTAGCCAAAGCAGAAATCCCACATGTTAAATATTCAATGAAAATGATTGACAATACGCCTTGGTCAGAGTGCGCCACTTTTGTGAATGAGAGTACAGAATATATTCCGGCATATGAAATTCTAAACGTGGTAAAAACTCAGGAAAATGAAGGACCTTACAATCATTTCATGAGATGCATCGAAACTCTAAAAATTCCTGTAACAAAGAAAGAAATAGACACTATGCTGCAGTTTGACTATCTCATCAACAATAGAGATCGGCATTTTGGCAATTTCGGATTTATTCGTAATGTAGATACTTTGAAATTTAAAGGTCTGGCACCTCTTTTCGACAATGGAAATTCCTTATGGTTTGACAAGTACATTACGCAGATAAATCCGTATAAGCAACCAGCATTACCTTTCGCTCAAAAGCAAGATAAGCAGTTAAAGAAAACCGACCATCAAATGGATTGGTTGAGAAAGTTAGATGATGATTTTATCCAAGAAACCATCATGACCGAAATGGGTAAAAGCCCATATATTGATAAGAAAAGAAGTAGAAAAATAGCTGATACGGTAATAATACTGAAGAAAAAGCTAGAAGAGTATATGACACATAGCAAGGGGATATATCGTAAAATAGCTGATCATGAGCATAGAAGATAAAAAGAGTTGATAGAACCGGGGGAGTATTATACTTTTAGATAGCATGACAGATATCTCTATGGGTTTAAACACACATCGGGAGGACTTTGTCATGCGAAAGAACGACAGAATTATTTTAGCAGGGATTGTGAATTAATTCATAAATATACGGCCCCTTTTTGTATTTTGTATGTTAATTGTTATACAGTTTACAATTTTTTAGGGTTAACAAAATCGTGCCAATTTTCAGACGTGGCACGAATTTGGCACAAAAAATCTGAATTTTTAAAAAAATTAATTTTTTGGATACAATATGTAGTGTAAAATTGAAAAAACATCGACAATATGCGGTAAAATCTGCTTTTCGGGGGTTGCCAAGTCTGCTTTTAACGTGTATAATTCAAAAGAAAGTTAGTTCCAGTGGACTGCAGAATCTCCTGCCGTCGGATGAAAATGAGGGCGTCTCCTGTGGGGACGGCCAGTCATTTGTGCTGAATTCCGTTACGCCCGGAGATAAAGAAAATGAAGCAGGAGCTCTGCTATTCCGGATAGCCTGGTTATTCCGAAAGCAGGGTATAGAACCGGAATTAGCCCTGCGCCGTTTCACCATCGATTTTATGGACCGTATTCACAGATTTGAAATACGGCTGGAAGAAAACGGCATGCATCTATCAGATGTGGCTCCCGAAAAATTAACGCAGTTATGGAAAGAATATCAGTCAGAAGACCGGTAATTCATCGATGGAGCTGAAGGCGGAGAAACCGCTCATTTATTAAAGGAGGATGTTTAGTTATGAACAAGACAGAGCTCATCACAGCAGTTGCCCAGGAAGCAGAAATGACAAAGAAAGATGCTGAAAAAGCAGTCAAAGCCGTTCTTGACGTTGTATCCGAAGCCCTTGTAAAAGGCGATAAGGTTCAGCTCATCGGATTTGGTACTTTCGAAGTCCGTCAGCGCAAAGCCCGCATTGGTCATAATCCTTCCAACCAGAAAGAAATCAAGATCCCGGCTTCCAGAACACCGGCATTCCGCGTTTCCAAACAGCTTAAAGAAAAAGTCAACGGATGATTACAATGAAAAATTCCCTGTTTTGGCAGGGAATTTTTTATTGCCTGAAATGCTGTACCATATAGAGGAAATACAAAACGCAGAGGAATCATAAAATTTGCGGTTTCCCATTCAGGTAGAAAAGTCA
The DNA here is from genome assembly GCF_036343215.1 of Dialister sp. GTDB lineage: Bacteria > Bacillota > Negativicutes > Veillonellales > Dialisteraceae > Dialister. The sequence continues at coordinate 42,703 of NZ_JAZASU010000002.1, read as the reverse complement.
CGAGTGTTAACAGGGGAAACTTTTCTGTTTCCCCGTCAAGCCGGGCTATGTTATAATTTATCGAAGAATGCAGAAAAGAGGAAATGCCATGTCAGACCATCCCCGCAAGTTTATTATATTGACAGCAAGCATAGGGACAGGGCACAGCCAGGCCGCAAGAGCGATTTCAGAGGCCATTCAGGCCGCCCATCCGTCAGATTCCGTAAGTGTTCTTGACTTTGTTTCCAATAATGTATTTTCTATTGACCATATCATCAAGGATAGCTATCTGAAAATGATAGACGTTTTTCCTTCCATGTATGATCATCTGTACAGCGATTCACAGGACAGCCGTTTTGGCCGGATTTCCCAGTCCATGCTTAATATCACCTTTAAGAACAGGATGAGAAAACTTGCACAGACCCTGAAACCGGACGCTTTTATATTTACCCATCCTTTTCCGGCAGGAGCGGCAGACCTGTTAAAAGCAGAAGGAGCTGTCACCATACCTCTTCTGGGGGTAATTACTGATTTTGATATTCACCAGCTCTGGGTGGACCCTCATCTTGATGGTTTCTGTGTGGCGACTCCGGACTTGAAAACCCTCATGGAAACATACAGGATTCCCGTAGATATGATCTATGTGACCGGAATCCCGGTGAGACGTTCTTTTTTTGAAGAATCGGCAAAGAATAAAGATTTTGAGAAGGGAACTGTCCTTGTCATGGGCGGCGGCCTGGGACTGGGGAATGTGGTGGATAATATCCGCCGCCTTGATGAAGTAGAAGAAATTTCAAAATTTATCGTGGTTACCGGGAAGAATCTGGACCTCTATGAAAAAGTGGCAGCTCTTTCGGATCATCTTCACCACCCGGTAGAACTTCACAGTTATACGAATAAAGTGGCCGAACTGATGGCCAGAAGCGAGATCCTGGTCACAAAGCCCGGCGCCCTGACCTGCACGGAAGCCATGGTGATGCACCTTCCCATGATTCTTGTAAACACACTTCCCGGGCAGGAACGGGCCAATGCCCTTCATATGAAGAAACAGGGCTGCGCCGAATGGGTTAAAAGAGGAGAACTGGCTGAAACGGCAAGAAGAATTCTTCGTAATCCGGAAATTCGTGAAAAAATGGCGCTGGCCTGCGGCGATACCCATCCGGACAGTGCGAGAAAAGTCATGGACGTACTTTACGGACTGCTCCCTGATTAGTTCAAAATGGAAAAGCTGCCCTGATTCAGAAGCGGGGCAGCTTTTATTATATGGAAAGTTCTCAAATACAGTTTCCGGAATGAACTGGAAGTATGACGCCGGATGTTGTAAAATAAAAAAACATGAGTATGAGTTTGAAAAGAAAACAGATTATGCTGATTCTATAGAAGGAGAATTTCATGCACGAAATTTTAGACTGGGCCTACTCCATTGTGGTGGCATTATTTCTGGCCATGCTGATTCATATATTCCTGTTTGTTCCCACCAGGGTTTCCGGGCAGTCCATGTATCCGACCCTGACGAACGGGGAGTACCTCATCGTTTCCAAAATCGGACACGTCATGCGGGAAGAACCGGAATATGGGGATATCGTCATTATCGACAGCCGTACCCATCGGGAAAGATCCTGGATGGACGATCTGGAAGAACCGATGAAGAATTACATTGCTATTTTCAATCGTTCTTCCCAGGGACACAATATCTGGGTCAAAAGAGTGATCGGAAAAGGTGGGGATAAGCTGGAATTCCGGGATGGTCATGTAGTCCGCAACGGAACGGCCCTTGATGAGCCATATATCAACGAACCCATGGAATTTTCCATGGATGAATCCTATACGGTTCCTGCAGGAATGGTATTCGTCATGGGGGATAACCGGAATCACAGCTCTGACAGCCGTTTTATCGGGCCGGTCCCGGTCGACCATGTACTGGGCCGTGTGGTATTTCAATTTTAATAGAAAGTCTCTGCTTCGGCAGAGGCTTTTTAATTCTGAAAAACGTCGGGTGATTTCTCGCATATGAATATCTTTTTTTGATAAAGGGAATTATCTATGATAAAATATAAAAATCATATTGGATTCATTCTGTAAAAAATCATTATAGAGAGGCGATATTATGGCACACTGCAATGAAAATTATCTGAACCTTCAGGGCGCTTACCTGTTTGCGACAGTCCGCCAGAAGCAGGATGCTTATAAGAAAGAACATCCCGATGCCGATATTATTTCCCTGGGAATCGGTGACGTGACCCAGCCCCTGGCACCGGCAGTTATTGAAGCCATGCATAAGGCAGTGGATGAAATGGGAAAAATGGAGACCTTCAGGGGCTATGGTCCTGAACAGGGGTATCTTTTCCTCCGCGAAGCCATTGCGAAGCATGATTTCCAGGCAAGAGGCTGCGATATTTCTCCTGATGAAATCTTTGTCAGCGACGGTGCCAAATGCGATACCGGAAATATGCAGGAAATTTTTGCAGAATCTGATATCGTAGCTGTAACTGACCCGGTTTATCCGGTCTATGTGGACAGCAACGTCATGGCCGGAAGAAGCGGTAAATTCGTGCGGGGATCTTTCGAACGGTTTGAATATCTGCCCTGTTATGAGGAATGTGATTTCAAGGCAAATCTTCCTGCCCATGACCCTATGATTATCTATCTCTGCTCCCCGAATAATCCTACCGGCGCCGCATTGAATAAAAAAGACCTCACCATGTGGGTAAAATATGCAAAACAGACAGGCTCCGTCATTTTCTTTGATGCGGCTTATGAAGCTTTCATTACGGAAGATGACGTACCGCACAGCATTTATGAAATCGAGGGAGCTAAAGAAGTAGCTATCGAATTCCGGTCTTATTCCAAGACTGCCGGCTTTACCGGCGTTCGCTGCGGATACTGCGTCGTTCCGAAGGATCTGATGCTGGATACCAGATCCGGTGAAAAGGTATCCGCCAATGCGCTCTGGGACCGCCGTCAGTGCACAAAATTCAATGGCTGCTCCTATATCGTTCAGCGCGGCGCTGAAGCGGTTTATTCGGAAGAAGGCCAAAAGCAGATCCAGGCGACCCTTGATATTTACAGAAACAATGCGAAAGTCATTCTTGAAGGAGTCAAGGAATGCGGACTTACTGCCTGCGGCGGGGTGAACAGCCCTTACGTGTGGATGTCCGTACCCGAAGGTATGACCAGCTGGGATTTCTTTGATTTCCTGCTGAAAGAAGCACAGATCATCTGCACCCCGGGCTCCGGATTCGGTCCCTGCGGTGAAGGTTATGTAAGGTTTACCTCCTTCAATACGCCGGAACTTACGAAAGAAGCAGTAGCCAGAATGAAAAAAGCCCTGGCAGCACGCAAGAAATGATTGACCGGAAATCTACCTTCTTATGGAGGTAGATTTCTCCATGTATTCACATATTTATGAAAAATAAGGAGTTTATATGAGTACGAATTTGCAGATTGGAATTGTCGGACTTCCAAATGTAGGTAAAAGTACATTGTTTAATGCGATTACGAAAGCAGGGGCGGAAGCGGCCAATTTCCCGTTCTGCACCATTGAACCGAATGTAGGAGTTGTAGAAGTACCGGATCACCGGATTTATGATCTTTCCGATATGTTCAAGCCTAAGAAAACCACCCCGGCCTTTACCCGTTTTGTCGATATCGCAGGCCTGGTAGCCGGCGCTTCCAAAGGCGAAGGTCTTGGAAATCAGTTCTTGAGCCATATCCGTGAAACTGACGCCATTGCCCATGTGGTCCGCTGCTTTGAAGATGGAAATATCACTCATGTGGAAGGCTCCATTGATCCTGTGAGAGATATGGACATTATCAATACAGAACTCTGCCTTGCGGATCTGGAAAGCGTGGATAAGAAGAAGACAAAAACCGCAAAACTGGCCCAGGCAGGTATCAAAGAGGCTAAAGCTGACTTGCCGGTACTGGAAAAGGTATTTGATGCCCTTCAGGATGGAACTCCGGCCAGGGCTCTCGATCTTTCCGAAGATGATCTGGAAATCCTCAAGGAACTGAACCTCATCACCTTAAAACCGGTGCTTTATGTGCTGAATATGGCAGAAGATGATATTGCTGATCCGCTTTCCAATGATTTTGTCAAGGCCGCCGCAGAACAGGCAGAAAAGGAAAATGCCAAATGGGTGCCCATTTCCGCGGAAATCGAACAGGAAGTTTCTGAACTGGATCCGGAGGAAGCCAAAGCATTCCTGTCAGATCTTGGAGAAGACGAACCGGGCCTGAACCGGCTGATCCGTACCGCTTACTCCATGCTGGGACTGATTAATTTCTTTACTGTGGGACCGGATGAATGCCGCTCCTGGACTGTCCGCGAAGGGACAAAAGCCCCGAAGGCAGCCGGCAAGATTCACAGTGATATCGAGAGAGGCTTTATTCGTGCGGAAATCGTATCTTATGATGACCTTATGGCCTGCGGCTCCTATGCGGCAGTTCGCGAAAAAGGGCTTCTCCGCGTGGAGGGTAAGGATTATATCATCCAGGATGGAGATATCGCGTATTTCCGGTTTAATGTGTAATCTTGAAGACTTTAAAAGAGGGCAGAAGCCCTCTTTTCTTTCTATGGAGGAAATATGTCCCGGAAAATTTATAAGTCACTAACCGCCGGGCGGTTTCTTGATCGTCCGAACCGTTTCGTCTGTCATGCCGAAGTCAATGGAAAAACAGTCCTCTGTCATATGCCCAATCCGGGCAGGATGAGAGAATTGTTATTTCCTGGATCCACACTGTACCTGACACCCAACCGTCCGGGGCTTCGCACCGCTTTCAGGGTGGTGGGGATTGAGAAAGGTAAAAATCGGGATATATTTTATCTGGATACCACGAAGGCCAATGATGTGGCGGCCTTTCTGGTAGAAAACCACAGGATTCCGGGGTGGGAAGACTATGACCTTTTGAACCGGGAAGTGACCATGGGAGACAGCCGGTTCGATCTGCTTCTTGGAAATCAAAGAACAGGGGAAGTATTTCCCGTGGAAGTCAAATCCTGCAGCCTTGCCGGTGAGAAAGGGGCTATGTTTCCCGATGCGCCTACGGAGAGGGGAGAAAAACACCTTTCCCACCTGGTCAGAATGGCCGGGGAAGGGCAGCATGCCGGACTCCTTGTCCTTGTCCATTACGGGAAGGCAGAATGGTTCCTGCCCAATTATCATACGGACCTTGAGCTTTCCAGGACTTTTCTCAAAGGCATGGACAGCCTCGACTGGAAAGCTGCCGTGATCCCATGGACAAAAGAATTTACCATGCCTCAATCCGTGCGTCTCATCGGCAGCTCGAAAAAAGCGCTGGAAGAGGAAATGGGGAATGCCGGAGATTATATGATTGTTCTCCGCCTGGAGGCACCCAAAACCATCGCCGTGGGAAGTCTGGGACCGGTTCCGTTTGCAGAAGGATACTACGTTTATGTGGGTTCAGCGAAAAGGAATCTGGACCAGCGTATGGCCCATCACCGGGCTTTAAGAAAGAAAATGCACTGGCATATGGACTACCTCCGAAAAGAGACAGATTTTGTTGGGGCTATCCCGATACGCACATGCGATGATCTTGAACATGACCTCGCCCGGGCACTGTCTGAAATTGCTGATTGGGATGTGCCGGAATTCGGCTGCAGCGACTGTCACTGCCGTTCGCATTTATTTGGCTTCCTGGAAAATCCGATGCATCTTCCTTCATTCCTCAAAATTGAGGAACGGTTTGAAATAGACAGACTTCAGAAATATTTTTAAAGGGAGATAAAAAAGTCCGACCGCCTCCATGGTGATCGGACTTCTTTTTATTTCTATTTCTTTCGTTCAGGGATTTCCTTTGCGTCTTCCCTGTATTTGAAAGTAAAGTAAAGGGAAACGATACCGGCAGCTGCAAATCCCGCCAGCGCCGTAAGCTGTGCACTCTTCAGCCCAAATGCAAGGGTACCGTAATCACCGCGGAAAAATTCAAGGAAGAAACGGAGAATTGAATAAAGCATAACATAGAGACAGAATGTGGTGCCCCTTGCATGCCTGAAACAGGAGTACCAGAGAAGAAGTCCCAGAATCAGAAGATCCCCCTGGCATTCCCAGACTTCTGCCGGCCATAGAGGCTGTGCGCCATAAGTCTGATAGGCAAGTGTGGTGGAGGGATAAAGAATGCCGAAATCAGCGCCTGTGGGATGCCCGAAGGCATCGCCATTCATGAAATTGGCGATTCGTCCGACCGCCTGGCCAAAAATAATGGCAGGAGCCACGACATCTGCAAAAGGAAGCACGGGAATTTTATTTTTCTTAAGGAAGACATAACCCGCTGTGCAGGCGAAGATAACGCCCCCCTGAATGGCCATACCGCCCTGCCAGACGAAAGGAATCTCCAACAGGTGATTATGGTAATACCCCCAGTCAAAGAAAAAGACATCCCACAGCCTTCCGCCGATGATGCCAACGAATGCAATAGTGAGTCCCAGATCAAAAACGCATTCATGCCAGCCCCGCCCGTCTTTTTTCAGCAGATAATAAGCCATGATACAGCCAAGAATGATCCCCAGGGAAAAGAAAATTCCATAAAAACGGATTGGGAAGCCCCCTATAAATGTCACATATTGATGCATAATACACTCCTTTTGATCAATGATTTAATCCAATTATACAATATAAGCGTTCTTTTGTTCAGTCGCCGGAAGAGAAAGCCGTACTATAGAGATTAAAATACATATATTTAGAAATGTTCGTTAAATCACATATCAATCTAATGCTCGATTAAGGATAGAATTTTTTTATACCTATAGGGGGTATAGGTACAAGATGGCAGATTAATTTTAAAACAACTGGAAAATTTGAGGTCCTTATTTCTATGGACCATGAAAATAATCAGATTTTATCGATGATTTCAAAGATACCGCAAATTCTGTATGATCCGGAAAGGCATTGAAATCCGGAATTTTTCATGAGAATCAATATTAGATAAAAACTAATGAAATACTTTTATTTTTTACAGAAAATGCTTGAAATCATACAATCTCATGGTATGATGTTCATAGAGAAATAAAACTCTATTCAAGAGTTTGCTTTAGCTGTATTTCAGAAACGACAATAATAATAATCATGTTTCCAGAATAATAACAATGATGCAGCGCTTTTCCTTTTGTTATTGGGAGGTACAAGAATGAGAAACTGTGTTTTAGTCATCGAACATGATCCAAGCGTAAGCCGTTTTATGCAGATGAAGCTGGAAGAAGCCGGCTTTTCCTGCCTTGTGGATAATACGGGGGATTCTGCAGTTGATCTGGCCGGACAGAGACAGGCTGAACTGATCGTACTGGATCCGGATGAACCACTGAAAAATGGCCAGGAAATTCTTAATAAAGTTCGGGAAGTCAGCCCCGTTCCGGTTATTTATCTTTCTTCTGACAGCAGTGTGGATGCCAAGGTTAATGCGCTTAATGCCGGAGCAGATGACTATATGACAAAACCCTATGCCACCAAAGAACTGATTGCCAGAATCCGTTCAGCTCTCCGCCGTCATGAAGAACCGAAAGTTATTGTAGATCCGGCTTTCACTATCGGCGATTTATCCATTTATCCGGATCGCCATGAAGTCCGCGCAGGAGATGAGATCATCGATCTGACTAAAAAAGAATTCGATCTTCTCCTTTTCCTTGCAAAGAATAAGAACCGCGTTATCAAGAGAGAAGAAATTCTGGAAAAGGTCTGGGGCTACGGCTATGCAGGAAAGACGAATATCGTGGACGTGTATATCCGTTATCTCAGAAGCAAGATTGATGAAAAAGTAGGCAAAAAATATATTCATACCGTCCGCGGCATCGGATATGCTGCCAGAGACTGATATGATCAGGCAGGTTATAGTAGTGGAAGGCAAATCGGATATCGCCCGCGTCAGGATGGCTGTGGATGCAGATCTGATTGCGACCGGTGGTTTTTCGATAAGGAAAGAGACACTGGACCGGATCCGGTCAGCCTATGAAAAAAGAGGAATTATCATCCTGACAGACCCTGATGGACCGGGCGAACGGATCCGCCGCCGCCTGTCCCTGCTTTTCCCCAATGCACTGCATGCTTTTGTACCCAAAAAAGAAGCGTCCCTGCCGCATGATGTCGGTATAGAAGATGCTTCGCCTGAATCCATTCGCAAGGCGCTCTCCACACTTCGGCTTTTTTATCAGGAGGATTCCGAGGTCTTTACCATGAAGGACCTTTATGATGCCGGACTGGCCGGAAAAGAAAATTCCGCACAGCAGAGGGCTGATGTGGGAGCCCTGCTGGGAATAGGATACGGGAATGGCAAACAGTTCGTTAAAAGGCTTAATCATTATGGAATTACCAGGGAAGAATGGGATAAAGCCATCGGATTGAGCCGGGAGGTGCCCTGATGCTGGATGCGAATCTGGCTGACCGACAGGTTGTCCAATATATCATTAAGAGGTTTGGAATTCATGCCAAACACAAACTGGGACAGAATTTCCTGATCCGTCCGGATGTGGTGGCAGCCATAGCGGAAGCAGCGGAGCTGGGACCGGGAATTCCGGTTATGGAGATAGGTGCCGGTATTGGCACATTGACTCAGGCTCTGGCCGAGACCGGCGCTGATGTTATTTCATTTGAACTTGACCAAAGTCTGGAAAGAGTCCTGTCCCATACGCTGGAACATTATAAGAATGTCAGGATCATTTATGAAGATGTTCTGAAAGCGGATTTAAAGGAAATCCTTGGAGCCAGGGAATGGCGGTGTGCTGCAAATCTGCCTTACTATATCACAACACCGATCCTTCTATCCCTGATACAGTCAGACCTTCCGATTTCGCTTTTTGTATTCATGATGCAGAAGGAAGTGGCGGACCGTATCCTTGCTGAGCCCGGCTCAAAAGATTATGGGGCGCTGACGCTGGCAGTCAATTTTGACTGCATTGCGGAAAGAGTCCTTGATATCCCCCCCTCTGCATTTATTCCAAGACCCCAGGTCACTTCCACAGTCCTTAAAATAAGGCGCCGCAGCAGTCCCGCAGTTCAGGTGAAGGAACGGAAGCTTTTCGAGAGGCTGGTCAAGATGGGCTTTGGGCAAAGACGGAAAGTTTTTACCAATGCCATGAAAGCAGGGGGAATTCCTGCCGAATGGATTCAACCCATTCTTGAAAAAGCCGGAATTGACGGCAAAAGGCGGGGAGAGACTTTCTCTATGGAGGAATACGGACGTCTTGCCGATGCCTGGTATGATAAAATTCACGAGTGAAAAGAGAGCAGGTTCTTCGGAGCCTGTTTTTATTTGATGCAAAGTCCCACTTTCCGGACGGCGGAGATTTTTGCAATGACCTTTCCGGGATTGCTGCACTTTACAAAAGGAATAGCCGGCGCTATAATAGGAACAACGCAGGGAAAGAGAGTGTTTTTCTAAGATGTATCCAGAGACAGGACGGCCGGTGAGAGTCCTGACAAAAGAGAAAGACTTCCACTCAGGAGCGGCTGATGAAGAATCGGACGGCTGGTAACCGATAAAAGACCGTGAGCCGGCTTTTGCAAATTGGGTGGTACCGCGATGACTTCGTCCCATAGGGGAGGAAGTTTTTTTATTTTATTCTCACAAAGAGAATAACGATTCTTTACAGGGAGATGTAAGTATGCTTGATATCAAGTTTATCCGTGAACATGCGGAAGAAGTAAAACAGAATCTGACCAATCGCCATAATCCTTTTGACCTGGACAAAGTACTGGCACTGGATGAAAAGAGAAGGGAGCTCCTGCAGGAAACAGAAGCACTGAAGAGCGAAAAGAATGCAGAGTCCAAAAAAATCGGTGAAGCAAAGAAAAAAGGTCAGGATGCCGGTGAAATCATTGCTGCCATGAGAGAAGTAGGAAGAAAAATTGCCGTCATCGATAAAGAACTGGGAGAAGTGGAAGGCACCCTGAATGAACTTCTTCTTCACATTCCGAACATGGCTGATAAGACCGTTCCCATCGGAAAAGACGATTCCGAAAACCCGGAAGTTCGCCGCTGGGGTGAAATCCCGAAGTTTGATTTCTCGATCAGGGCTCATTATGAACTGGGCGATGATCTGGGAATCCTTGATGTGGAAAGGGCCGGAAAGGTTTCCGGTACCCGTTTCTATTTCTATCTCTCCGGCGCTGCCCGCCTTGAAAGAGCTGTCTACAATTTCATGCTGGATCTTCATACTCAGCAGAATGATTTCACTGAAGTCATTCCTCCCTATATTATCAATGGCAACTCCATGCAGGGGACCGGCCAGCTGCCAAAGTTTGCTGAAGACATGTATAAAGTGGAAGGGGAAAACATGTATATGACCCCAACTGCCGAAGTGCCGCTGACCAACTACTTTGCCGGTGAAATTCTCGATGGCGATCTGCTTCCGGTTCACCTGACTGCCCTGACCCCGTGCTTCCGTAAAGAGGCCGGGTCCGCAGGCAAAGATACCCGCGGACTGATTCGTCAGCACCAGTTCCATAAAGTGGAAATGGTGAAATACTGCAAACCGGAGGATAGCTGGGATGAACTGGAAAGCCTGACTGCGGAAGCAGAAAAAGTTCTGCAGCTTCTGAAGCTGCCATACCATGTGGTCTGCCTCTGCACCGGCGATATCGGTTTCTCCTCCGCAAAGACTTACGATATTGAAGTCTGGATGCCGGCACAGAACAAATACAGAGAAATTTCTTCCTGCTCCAACTGCCTTGATTTCCAGGCAAGAAGGGCAAATATCCGCTTCCGCAGGACTCCGGGCGCAAAACCGGAATTCGTTCATACCCTGAATGGCTCCGGACTTGCCGTAGGCAGGACTGTGGCAGCCATTATGGAAAACTATCAGCAGGCTGATGGAACCATCAAAGTTCCGGATGCGCTTGTTCCATACATGAACGGGGTTACTGTCATCGGAAAACGGAATGGTTTCCCTAGCTCCAGACCGACTGAAAAGAAATAAACAGGAAAATATAAAAATCCCGGAAGGCGGGCCGCCTTTCGGGATTTTTATATTTTATTCTCAGCCTTTATAAATGGATTCCATGGTCATGGGGAGATCGTTATTGATTCCTTTACTCAGGATAAACTGCCCCATGTCCAGGACACCGGTACGGAAGCCTGATTCACAACCCCGAAGGTAAATATCCCAGAGTCGTTTAAATTTTTCATCGTATCTCGAAGGAAGTTGATCTTTGTACGCATTGAACGATTCTGACCATAAGTGCAGGGTCTTTGCATAATGGCGGCGCAGACTTTCAAAACCCGAAGGCCGAACAGGGGGAAAATATTTACGGTTTCACGGATTCCCGGAATATATCCGCCGGGGAAAATGTACTTTGCCATCCAGTTTTTCGTCTGTTTCTCCTGGGCGGTCATGTTGATAATGAAATGAAGCAGGAACAGTCCGCTTAAACCCGTATATATGACGGGAGTGGTAGATTCACCGGCTGGGGGTATAGTATAATTAAAAAGAGGTGTTGAAATGAGACCCAATCAAATGATGACCGGTTTTCTGATGCTCCCTCTGCTTTTCCCGGCAGCATCAGTATCTGCTTTTGATACCGGAAATATTTCCGGTATGATTCTGAGCCCCTTGCCGGAAGGCCTGCTCGCGGCCTTGATATTTTTGTCCCTGCTGGCTGAAATCAAAACTGCCGGCTTTTCCGGAGGATCCGTTTTGGCCGCTATAGCCGGCTCACTCCTCATTGGTGCCCACTGGACACAGGGGAACGGATCAATCGTGGAATGGATTCTCTTTTTAGGCGGCATGGCCCTGATCCTGGCTGATTTGCTGATCCTCTTTACAGGAGCAGCTGCCGGGGCGGGAATCGTTTTTATCATTGCAGGATTGTACTTTACTTTTGGCGGAGGCGTGCAGGCGCTGTATATTCTTTCGGCAGCCATGATTCTTTCGGCCGCAGGCATTTATTTCCTTGCGGATCATCTTTCCCGGAGCAAACTGTGGGAGAAAATTTCTCTGAAAACAACGCTTAAAGGAAAAGAAGGCTATGTATCCTCTTCCCTGAATCTCAAAGGGTATATGGGGTTAAAAGGAAGGGCTCTTTCAGACCTTCGTCCTTCCGGGAAAATTATGGTATCCAGTCAGGCTGTTGATGCCGTTTCCGATGGGATTTATATTAACAAGGGGGAATCTGTTCTGGTCATCAGGGCAGAAGCATCCCATGTGGTGGTACGAAAAGCAGAGGACTCTGTTTTTTCAGACAGGAGTGAATCGTGATGGATCTTATGGTATTTCCTGGATTTGTATTCATTATTGCAGTGGCGGCATTATCCCTGCTTCTTCATTTTGTACCGGTGGGCCTGTGGATTTCCGCCCTGGCGGCAGATGTAAATATTTCTCTTTTCAATCTGGTAGGAATGCGTATCCGCAGGGTAGAACCACGGATGATTGTACTGCCCCTTATCAAGGGAACAAAAGCAGGTCTTCCTTTGAATGTAAACCAGCTGGAAGCCCATTACTTGGCCGGGGGAAATGTAGACAATGTGGTAGATGCCCTCATTGCTGCACACCGGGCTCAGATTGCGCTTTCTTTTGAACAGGCAGCTGCCATCGATCTGGCAGGACGGAATGTTCTTGAAGCGGTACAGATGAGTGTTAACCCGAAAGTGATTGAAACGCCTACGATTTCCGCTGTGGCTAAAAACGGTATTGAATTGAAGGTCCGGGCTCGTGTAACGGTAAGGGCCAATATTGACCGTCTTGTAGGGGGTGCAGGTGAAGCAACGATTATTGCCCGGGTAGGGGAAGGCATTGTAACGACCGTGGGTTCTGCGGAAAGCCATACGGATGTGCTTGAAAATCCGGATCACATTTCCCGGACTGTGCTGGGGAAAGGACTCGATTCCGGTACGGCTTTTGAAATTCTCTCTATAGATATAGCGGATGTGGATGTCGGGAGAAATATAGGTGCCCAGCTGCAGACGGACCAGGCAGAAGCGGATAAGCAGATTGCCCAGGCCCGGGCAGAAGAACGACGTGCCATGGCTGTGGCCAAAGAACAGGAAATGCGTGCGTATACACAGGAAATGCAGGCAAAAGTGGTGGAAGCCCAGGCAGAAATTCCTCATGCCATGGCAGAAGCTTTAAAAGGCGGCAAGCTTGGAGTCATGGATTACTATAATCTGAAAAACATAGCCGCCGATACGGAGATGCGTGAAAATATTGCATCCGGTGGAAATCCGGAGAGTCATCAGTAACCTGAAAATATTTCTGCAGATGGAGAAATATATGAAGAAAGAAACGATCAGTATCGGAGATGCATATGATTTCGCTTCCCTCAGGGAGAAAATAAGGAATGCCTGGGGAAAGAAGGAAAAATCCGCCAATTCTGAAGCAGGAAAAAAGAAATTTGCAGAATCATTTGACGAAGTGCAAAAAGATGCTACAATAGCAAACAAGAACAGAAAAATAAAAAATCCTGCCATGAGGACAGCCGCATTAAAAGATGGAAGAACTTTAACCGTAAATACTTTTGATGGGCCTGATTTGAGACCTGCTGGAAAAGTTTCCGGTAAAAGCAGATTGAATGGATGGATTTCCGGCCGTGCTTCCCAATGGGTGCTGTATGAGACTGTATTTGGTCCGCCCAGAAGCAGAAAGCCCTGGAAGCCGGTTCGGTAAACACGATAACCTTCGAAGGAGGAATTATAGACAGTGGATACATATAACGAGGAAACCTACGGTAAAGTGCTTTGGGAGTGCTGCCGGTCAAACACATATATTGTGCTTATGTCTCTGCTATATGTCATCATGAGTGCCGGTGCTATCATTATAGCCATTACGCATGACCTGAATCATGGCATTATCCTTTATATTGTTGCGCTTGCGGTGATTGCTTTCTCATTACTTCGTATTCACAAGCTTCATTGCCCGGTCGCCCTGATTTGTGAGAAGAAGCTTCTTGTAGCAGTTCCCTGGTCTTTCGTCAATTCTGATTATTATATCTCTCTCCGTTCGTTTTATATGCCTGTGGATTATAAGGAAGTAGCCGGGGTTTCCAGCGGCTGGAACAGGCTGTATATCGGTGCCCGGATTACCGGGGGCATTGTGGCACTGCCGGTACAGTTATCGTATGTGTCTCTGGGGGACAAGATTTATTTTCAGGATTGGGTGGAAAGAAAGCAGGAAGAAGCGGTTTGATTCTGATTAAGTCATTTTGGCTGAATAAGTTGATTTAACGGACATAGTATGATACGATTATGCCATGTTTATTACTCTATGAGGTGATGGAAATGGCAGCTAAAATTACTTACACCATTCAGGAGGAACTGGGGGATCTCTCGGTTGCTTCCAATGGATGGAAAAAACAACTGACTTATACGAGCTGGAATAACCGGGATGAGAAATTTGATCTTCGTTCCTGGAATCCGGATCATACGGCGATGACCAAGGGCTTGACTCTGACTAAGGATGAGATGCTGAAGCTCCGGGAAATCCTGAATAATCTCGATTTCGACAAGTATTGATTATAATGTAAAAAGGCTCTCCGACAGGAGAGCCTTTTGGCGTATTTAAGGGGTTTAGGCAATCCATTTCTTTTTCTGTAGCCGATATTATACATAAAATACGCCTGTTCTTAGTGCTTCTGGTTTATTATGAAGGAGTCAAAAATGTCTTTTTTATTTTCGGGACCTCACGGGTTAAGGACGAAGCAGGCATTGATAGTAGGCCTCGTAGGTCTGCTCATTAATTTTCTGCTCGGCTCTTTTAAAATATTTGTGGGCTGGCAGAGCGGATTCCTGTCTGTTATCGGTGACGGGTTCAATAATATCACGGATATGGGGTCTGTTACTCTCCTGATGATGACTTTTTATTATGCTGCAAAACCTTCAGATAAAGAGCATCCTTTTGGTCATGGCAGACTGGAGTATATCAATTCAACTGTCATGGCTGCAGTGATCCTTTATGTGGGAATTACACTCCTCGTAGAGTCTGCCCAGAAAATCCTGAATCCTGCTGATACGGCTTTTACGCCTCTTGTTACTTTAGTTCTCGTCATTGGCCTTGTGGCAAAACTTTTTCTGGCCTGGTGGTATAAGCGGGCAGGAAAGAGATTGAATTCCGGCTCTTTTGACGCCTACAGTGCAGATTCCCTTTCCGATATGCTTTCTACAACAGGAGTACTCATAGCCACTCTCGTTGAGTATTTTTTCCAGATTCATATTGATGGTATCATGGGAATCTGCATGTCCCTCTTTATCCTCTGGACAGGGTATGGAATTATGAAAAAAGCCATCAATTCCATTCTCGGATCCAGTCCGGATACGGAAGTGTATAAAAGGATAAAAGACTGCATCCTGTCCTGCCCCGGGGTTTATGGAGTTCATGATCTGATTGTTCATGATTATGGACCGGAGAATCACTTTGCCACAGCCCATGTGGAGCTGGATAGTGATCTGAATCTTGTGGAAAGTCATGAACTGACAGAGAATGTGACGACTATCCTTCGGGAAAAACTGCATGTGCAGGCAACGATTCATGCGGATCCTAAGGCGGTTTCCAATCCCCGGGAAGCCGAATACAGAAGAGATCTGGAATCTGCCATTTACCGCAGCAGTCTGCCTTTATCCTATCATGATTTCTTTGTGGAGGAACGGAATGGGGAAATTCATGTTTCTTTTGAACTGGCCCTGAAAGGTCCCTGCAAGCTTAAAGATGAAGACATTTATACAATCATATCAGGAAATCTGAAGAAGATGAATCCTGCCTATACGGTCGAAATCATGGTAGACCGTAATTTCATCAGCGGCAAAGTATATGGCGCTGATAAAGACGAAGCGCAAAGAATTGCATCTCTCGCAGAAAATCATGAAAAGTACAGGGCGGAAAATGATTCCGGGGAATGAAAGGATTACCCCCTGATTGATGCCAAATATGATAAAGCCGCGATTTTGTAAAGAAATATGATTTCGTTTGTGATAAAATATAGACTGAATCAGCGCAGGATAATCAGATACTGTGAAAGCGGGTATGGATTTTCCATAACGGAAGCGGTAAGGGAGTGCAGATATGAAAAAGAAGTTATACATATTGCTGCTGACAGGCATCCTCGCTCTGGGTACTGCAGATATATCAATGGCGGATTATATGATCGGTTCACAGGGGAGTGAAGTTAAAAGTCTCCAGAAGCGGCTCAAAGTATATGGCTTTAAAGTAAAAACTGATGGTAAATATAATAAAGCTACCAGCAATGCGGTAAAAAAATTTCAGAAGAGAAAACATCTTGATGCTGACGGAATTGTCGGGCCTGTTACATATAAAGCACTGATGGGTAAGGCAATGCCGGAGGGAAAGAAAGCTGATAAAAATAGAAGAACGGGGAAGATAAATTCCCGTATGGGTATCAATGATGCCCTTGTGGAATGGCACAAGGCAGGCAAGCTCAGTGATAAAGTTCGTGCCATTATGACGGAGGCACAAAAATATGTAGGGGTTCCTTATCAGTTTGGCGGAACAACTCCGAGAGGGTTTGATTGTTCCGGATTTATCCAGTATGTATTTAACCGAAAGGGAATCCTTCTGCCCCGGGCTGCTGATGAGCAGTATCTTTCCGGTAGAAAAGTCTCCGTAAATTCCCTGGAACCGGGAGATCTGGTATTCTTCCAGACATACGATCAGGGTATTTCTCATTCCGGACTATATCTGGGAGACGGATATTTTATCAGTGCGACCAGCAGCCGCGGTGTGGCTGTAGCTACTATGAAGAATGGCTATTGGCATGATCGTTACATCGGTGCCAATCGTGTCTTATAAGATGGATCGAAAAGGCTGTATTGGAATACTTTATTTCCTGCAGCCTTTTATTCGTAAATGAACCGGGAAGTGATTGGATGAGAATAGGAATGCTGCAGATGGATGTGGCGGAAGGGAACAAGGAAAGGAACATCAGGCATGCCTTTGATATGCTGGAAGAAGCGGCCCGTCAGGCCAATGTGCTGGTTATGCCTGAATTATGGACCATCGGTTATAATTTCAGGGATTTTCAGGAAAGGGTTACTCATGTCAATGATGGTTTGATAAATAGACTTTCCTCCTTTGCAGCATTTCATCACATCACCCTGGCGGCAGGAACTCTTCCTGTCGAAAAAAATGGCATAGTAAAAAACATGGGTCTCATATTCGGTCCGGACGGACGCCTGAAAGCCCATTACAGCAAACGTCATCTTTTTTACGGTTATCTCGAGGCAGAACTCATGGCACCGGGGACTCATCTTATGTGTACTGATATCAATGGGGTCAGGACGGGTATGGCCGTGTGCTATGAATTTTATTTTCCTAAAATGTGGCGCAGAATGGCCAAGTCGGGAACTACTCTTGTGCTGGCACCGGCTTCCTGGCCCAAAGTGCATCTGTACCAGTGGGGAATCCTGACCAGGGCAAGGGCTATAGAAAACGGCATGTGCATCTGTGCGGTGAATATGGCGGGAACCTATCATGGCGTCCAGCTGGGCGGTCATTCCATGTTTATCGATCCCGTGGGTCAGGTTCAGGTAGAAGGTGACCTGGATGAACATATTTACTATGCCGACTATGATGAGATTAAATATAAAGATTTGGGGAGACAGCTGGCGGTAATCCGCCTGGAAAAGGAAATTCGTTCCGAAGGGCAATAGAGTTTCCAAATTTTAATGGTTCCCATGAAATCCATTTGCATGGTTGCCATAAGTCATATATAATGAAGAAACAACTACTTTAAGGGGGTATATCATGAAGGGTAACGATATTCGTGAAGCATATCTGTCATTTTTCGAAAATAAAAAAGGCCATCTGAGAATGAAGAGCTTTTCGCTGATTCCGAAAGATGATCCGAGTCTTCTTTTGATTGGCGCAGGCATGGCACCGCTGAAGCCTTATTTCACAGGTAAAGTGGAACCGCCGAGACACAGGGTAACCACCAGTCAGAAGTGCATCCGTACTGGTGATATTGAAAACGTAGGTCATACGGCCCGCCATCATACTTTCTTTGAAATGCTGGGAAATTTCTCTTTTGGCGATTATTTCAAGAAAGAAGCTATTACCTGGGCCTGGGAATTCCTGACCGAAGTCATTAAGCTTGACCAGTCCCGGCTTTACGTCACCATTTATCCGGACGACCAGGAAGCCCATGATTACTGGCATAAAATGATCGGGCTTCCCGAAAACCATATATATCCTCTCAGCGATAATTTCTGGGAAATCGGTGAAGGCCCCTGCGGACCGGACTCCGAAATTTTCTATGACCAGGGAGAGGAATTTGGTACGGATCCGGAAAACCAGATGGGCGGTGATGGTGATCGTTTCCTGGAAATCTGGAACCTTGTATTCAGCCAGTTTGATCGTCAGAAAGATGGTTCTTATCTGCCGCTGGCAAAGAAGAATATCGATACCGGCGCCGGCCTTGAACGTTTGGCAGCCGTGCTCCAGCATAAAAAGAATAACTTTGAAACCGATCTTTTCTTCCCAATCATTGAAGAGGCGGCAGCTCTTTCCGGTGTTCCTTATGGACAGAGTGCCCAGGGCGATGTGGCACTCAAGGTTATTTCCGACCATGCCCGTGCCATTACCAATATGATCGCCGACGGCATCCTTCCGTCCAATGAAGGCCGCGGTTATGTACTTAGAAGAATCCTTCGCCGCGCTGTCCGTTATGGCAAACTTCTGGGAATTCAGGATGCTTTCATGGGACAGATGATTGATGTTGTTATCAATATGATGAAACCGGCTTATCCGGAACTTGTCGATAAACAGGCATTCATCAAGAGAGTTGCCGGTGTGGAAGAAGAACGTTTCCATGCCACCCTGAATGCAGGAACCGATCTTCTCTCGGAAATGCTGGAAGATGCCAGGAAGCATCAGAATACCGTCCTTACAGGTGACAAGGTATTCAAACTCTATGATACTTATGGTTTCCCCTGGGAACTGACCGATGAAATCGCCAAGGAACAGGGAATGACCATTGATGAAAAAGGCTTTGAAGCGGCTATGGCTGAACAGAAGGAAAGAGCCCGGGCTGCCAGGGCCAAAGTTTCTGCCAAAGTGGCAACCCCGGATACCACAAAACTTGATACTTCCAAACTGACAGTCAAGGATCATGATGGTGAAGTAAAACTTCTTCTCCTGGGCAGGGATGGAAAAGAAATTACTTCTGCTGCTGATGGTACGGAAGTAACGGCAGTCCTCTCCAACAATCCTTTCCATGCAGAAGGCGGTGGACAGATTGGCGATACCGGTCTCATTGTCGGTGAAGAAGGTACGATTTCCGTAGAAGATACGAAGAAACTGCCTGATGGCATCGTATATGTGATTGGTACGGTGACTGAAGGCATAATCAATGAAGGGGAAACGGTAAAAGTAACGGTAGACCGGATCAGGAGGGAAGATCTTGCCAGAAATCATACCGGTACCCATATGCTTCAGGCTGCGCTGAGAAGAGTTCTTGGAGATCAGGTCAACCAGGCAGGTTCCCTGGTCCTGCCGGATCGTCTTCGCTTTGATTTTACCTGGCCGGAACCGCTCAGTGACAAGCAGCTTTCCGAAGTGGAACAGATTGTCAATGATGAAATCATTAAAGCCACCGATGTGGATATCACTGAAATGCCTCTGGAAGAAGCAAAGAAAACCGGTGCTATGGCACTGTTTGGTGAAAAATATGGAGATATAGTCCGTGTGGTCACCATTCCGGGCTACAGCAAGGAACTTTGTGGCGGAAGCCATGTCAGAAATACCGGTGAAATCGGTTCTTTCCGCATTATCAGTGAAGGCGGTATCGGCTCAGGAATTCGCAGAATTGAAGCTGTAACAGGCAAAGCCGCTTATGAATTGATGAAAAAAGATCGGGAAATGCTGAAAGAAGTTTCCCGTCTGCTGAAAGGCAAGCCCGATCAGATTACGGAAAAGACTGAAAAGCTTTTGGCTGAAGTAAAAGAACTCCAGCATGAGCTTGATAAGCTGAAACAGCAGCAGACAAAAGACGAACTGGGCGATCTCCTGAAGAATGTACAGGAAAAGAAAGGAATTCCTTTCTTCGGAGCTGTAGTTCATGCAGGAAATATGGATGAACTCCGTAAGGCAGCAGATGTGGTGAAAGCAAAACTCAAAGGCGGTGCATTCATTCTTGGTACCGTTTCCGGTGATAAAGTCAACCTTGTCGGCATGGCTTCTCCCGAAGCGGTCAAGACAGGTGTCCATATGGGCAAAGTCGTATCCAGAGCCGCAAAAATCTGTGGCGGCGGTGGCGGCGGCAAGCCGGCAGTCGCACAGGCCGGTGGCCGTGATACTGCCAGATTAAATGACGCAGTTTCGGAAGGCATCAAAGCAATCGCTGAAATGCTTGAATAAGGAGGAATATATATGTCAGTCTCTGATGAAACGATTTTATTTAACACCAATGCGGATGAAGGGGAAAACACCCAGGCTGCCATGATTCTGCAGGAAGTCTATGGCGCTTTAAAAGAAGCCGGCCATAATCCGACCGTTCAGCTGGTTGGATATCTTGTTTCAGGAGAGCCGACATATATTACCAGCCGTCATGATGCAAGACGACTTATCTCCGGGATCGAGAGAGATGAACTGGTTGAAGAACTGGTACGCTTCTATGTGAAGCATAAGGGACTCTGATATGCGTATCATGAGTCTGGACGTTGGTTCCCAAACCATAGGTGTTGCAGTCAGCGATATTTTCGGCTGGACAGCCCAGGGTGTGGAAACTATCCGTCACACTACGAGGGAAGCAGATTTTAAACGCCTCAGGGAATTGACTGACCAGTACAAAGTGGAAGAGTTTGTCATAGGGATGCCTCTCAATATGAACGGCACTAAGGGCGTTCGGGCAGAACGGACAGAGGAATTTGCTGTCGAACTGGCACAGGCTTTTCCGGATATTCCGTACCATTTCTGGGATGAACGGCTTACTACGGTCATGGCACAGAAAGAGCTGATTGCGGCCGATGTGAGCCGCAGGAAACGAAAAAAAGTAATCGACAAAATGGCGGCAGTGGTTATTCTTGATGGATATCTGCAGCATTTGTCTTTTAAAAATAGAGGGTAAATTTATGACAGACAAGAAAGAAGAACCGGTCTGCGTCGTTATTACCAGTCCTGAAGGTGTAGAAAGCGAATATGCCCAGGACACGGTGATTCCCTTCGGAGGGAAACAATTTGCTGTCCTTGTGGAAGTGTTGGATGAAAAAGATGGTGACAAAGAACCGGATATCCTTCTGGCCAGAATCGATATCGGTGAGAATGGGGAACCCGAGTATGTTCCTCCGTCCGATGAAGAGTATGATGCCGTAGCCGATATCTACAATGCCATGTGACGAATCAGAAAGAACTGCAGAATCTGCAGTTCTTTTCCTTTGCCCGTTTCCATATAGAACATATTGGCGCCATACTTTTCAAAATATGATAGAATATATAGGAAATTGGTTTTTCAGGAGGAGTCATGGGTAAACATTTTTCTTTCATCCATTGTGCGGACTTACATCTGGGAGAACCCTTCCGTGATATACATATGAGCGGGAGCGGCCCCTGGAATGAGAGAATCGGGCAGGCAACTTTTAAATCGTTTGAAAAGATAGTTGATGCAGCACTGGATAACAGGGTGGATGCCATTCTGATTTCCGGGGATGTGTACAACAGCGATCATCACAGCCTGGCTGCACAGATGGCATTTGCCAGGGAGCTGTATCGTGCGGCCCAGGAAGGCATTCAGGTTTTTATCGTTCACGGAAACCATGATCCGGGAGAAGCCTGGCGCGCCGATATACCGCTTCCGAAATCGGTCCATATTTTTCCTTCCGGTCATGTATCCTCCTGCCCTCTAATCAGGGATGGAGAGAATGTGGCAGTTGTTTATGGTACTTCCTATAAAACCCGTCATGTCAGCGAAAACCTCGCCAAAGAATTTAAGAAAAATGAAAACGGCCTTTTTTCTATAGGGATGCTTCATACAGATGCCGGTCAATCCTCAGGAGGTTATGCTCCGTGCTCTGTGGATGATTTGAAAAGTGCGGGAATGGATTACTGGGCTCTGGGTCATGTGCATACAAGAACGACTCTGTCTACGGACCCTTATATTGTTTATCCCGGCAATATCCAGGGGCTTAATCCCAAAGAAACCGGGCCTCGGGGATGCTGGCTGGTTGACGTGGGGGCTTATGGTACAGTGACCATGAAGTTTATAGAAACCGATACGATCCGGTGGCTGGATATGTCTGTGGATATTACCGGCCTTGGGCAGACGGAAGAATTGATCCGGCTCATTGAAAAACAGCGCGCGGGCTTGAAGGAACAAACCGGGCGTCCCAATATCATACGTCTCATTATTGAGGGGAGCGGAGTACTCCATCGTGTTATCAGCAGTGAGGATGGAAAAGATTATATTCTTCAGCAGCTTAATGACAGGGAGCAGCACCGTTACCTGTTTGCCTGGTTTACAGATTTGCTGGATCATACAAAGGCGGGCATCAATATCAATGAGCGCAGAGAACTTCCTGATGTGACGGGCAATTATCTGAAAGCTTATGAACGACTTCGACAGCGGGATGAATCAAGCCTGAAGAAAGAATTGCGCCGGATTGTGGAAACTCGGCCGGAACTTGTAAAAAATGGAAAATTACAGGCCATGATTACTGACGAACTATTGATGGATTCATTCAATAAAGCAGAGCTTCTGGGAGCGGAAATGCTTTCGGAAGAGGAGGAGCATAATGAAAATCACTGATTTGCAGCTGGAGCAGTATGGTATTTACCATAATGCCTCCTGGCAGCCTTCCCAGACCGCATTGAACGTGGTCATGGGGGAAAATGAGAGCGGCAAAACCACGATGCTCCGGTTTATCAGGGATATGCTGTTCGGTTACGGTCGCGGCAAATGGCAGGGACGCCGGGGCAGTATGGGGTTTATCAGGGCTGATGGTAATAGTTACCGGGTATATCGTAACGAAAAGGAAAAATGGTTTGAAGACGAGAATCATGTAAAACATGCAGAAGAACTGCCTGCTATATGGTGGCATGGACTGAACCGCTATATGTATGAACAGATTTTTGCCATGGGGCTTGAAGATCTGCAGGGGACCGCTTTTCTTGCCGATGATACCGTAAGAAGCCGTTTCTTTATGCTCCAGGGCGGCGATCAATTATCGGATGTGAAAAAACAGATTCAGGATTCCAAAGCCGGTCTTCTTGCCGGTTCTTCCCAGGGAAAGAGGAAAATCAATCAACTCCTTTCTGACTTAAATGAAATCAATCGGAATCTTGATGAACTGTCAAATCAGGAAAAAGAATTTTCAGACCTTCAGAAAAAACAGGATGAACTGAAAAAACAGACTGCCATCCTGGCAGACAAACTGGAAAAAGACAAAGACGAGGACCGGCAGCTGGAGAAAAGGCTTGGCGCCTGGGACTACTATCGGAAGGCTGCTGAAGTCAAACGTCAGATGGAACTTTCAGAGCAGGTGACCATGTTTCCTTCCAACGGGAAAGAGCAATGGAATAAACTCATGAACCGTATGAAGGTTCTTCATGACCAGAAAACGGTTCTTCAGGAAAAATTAGATGAGTACAGCCCGGTGAAAAAGGAGGATATCATCCCCTGGGCAAGTATGGCAGGGGAACTGGATAAACTTTATGTGGATCTGGGACAATGGCGCCAGACGGAAAAGGACGCGGAAGCGCTGGAGCAGGAAAAAGAAAGCTGGCGGATTCACTTTATTAATCTGGGATATAAGCTTTCTCTCTGGGACCAACCTTTAAATCTGGATGATGCATGCGTCAACGTGGACTGGGAAGAAGGACGTCGTCTTTCAAGGAGCCTTGGCGTCCGGGTGAACGAGCTCCATTTCTGGAAGCGGCGAGAGCCGGAAGTTGAGACGCTGAACGAAGATCCTGAAGAAAATGAAGACGTCCGGACCGAGGAAGAATGGCAGAAAGTGGAAACCATGGCAGCTGACCTGGAAAGGCTCCTTCATCATGAGGCTGATATCCATGTTGAACTTGAACGGTTGAATGGGGAAGAGGAAAAAAGGCTTACCCCATGGCTTATGTTTTCCATTTTGTTTATCCTTGGGGCTGCAGGCGGTTTTGGCTCATTTTACATGGCCACCGCCGGCTATGCCGCCATATATGCAGGCCTGGCTTCTCTTGCATTGGGAGTTTTCTTTTATGTACTTCATGACCGGGCTGTTCATAAAAAAGGAAAAACAGTGGCAGTGCTGGAAAAAGAACTGGATGAGGTCATCAGGCAAAAACAAAATATTTCCACTTATTTTCCAGGTAAAATACCGGAAACCACAGAAGATCTCCAGGCCTTTCACAACCTGATGCAGGAAAGACGGGCCGATTTTTATAAAAATCAGGCCCAAAAGCAGGCAGCTTCCTGGAAAATGGAAACCATCAGAAAACAGGAACAGGAGCACCGGAAGTGGGTTGAAGAAGGCAAAACGCTGACCGAAAAAAAAGAACAGGCGGAAAAAGACTGGAACTCCTGGCTTAAACGGAACAAGCTTCCAATTACGGGCTCTGAAAACCTGTCTGCTCTTCAGGAACAGTGGCAGAAGATCTATTCCGAGGAAGGCAGAGGAAAGATCCTGGATGTCCGGCTGGAGCAGATTGATGCGAAGCTGGACGCTTTTTCCCGCCGTGCGGCGTCAATTATTTCATCCACCGGTCTGAACTGCCCTGTCAATCCGGACAGCATTGCTTTTATCTATGAGGAAACCCATAAAAAAAGTCTTGAGTGGGAAGCACTGCAGGAAAAAAACAGACAGCATGAAGCCTATGAAAAGGAAATGGCTAAACTCGATGATTCCTGGACTTCCTGCAAGAGGGAAATGGATGCTCTCCTTAATCTGGTGAATGCAAAAAATGCAGAGGAATTTGCGGCAAAAGTGAATGCCCATGAGCACAGGGATCAGATTAACCGTGAATGGGAACGAATCCGGCAGGACCTCAGGATGTTTGCGGGTGGAGAAGAAGAATTCAAGGCTTTATGGAAATCCCTGGAAACCGGTCAATATGAGGACTGGATGAATTCCCATAAAAACCTTTCCAAGGCTATTGAGGAAGAATCAATACGCCTGGGAGAACTTCAGAAAAGCCAGGGGGCCGTGGAAAATGAGATTTTCCGACTGGCCGGAGATAATTCCATTACTGATACTCTCCAGAGAAAGGAAAGAATCGAGGCGGAAATCCGTGAAAATCTCAAAGATTGGCTCACCCTGACTTTTGCGGAAGAAATACTGGATCAGGCCCAGACCCTTTATGAGAGCGGAAAACAGCCGCAGATTGTAAGGCAGGCAAATGAGTTCCTTCAGGAAATGACAAGGGGCAAGTACTCCCTCCTGCTTTCTGATGGCGGAAAGAGTATTGTTATTGAAGACCGCATGCATCGTCAGAGGGATGCGAAGATCTGGTCCTCCGGTACCGGCGATCAGGTATACCTTTCCATCCGCCTTGCCATGGCTCTGTCTTTTGGAAACCAGCTTGAACCTCTTCCCATCGTGCTGGATGATATATTTGTCCGCTTTGATGAAGAACGGCAGCGTGAAACGCTTCGTTTCCTCATGGATCTTGGCAGAACGCAGCAGATATTCCTCTTTACCTGCCATGAACGGACCATGCATATTGCGGAAGAAGTGGGATATGAAAAAGGGACCGGCGCATTCATCAGACTTCATTCCGGTCAGATTGAACAGGCAGGGTATTAAAAGATAATAAAAAGGCTTTGGAACATAATTTTTCCAAAGCCTTTTGTCATGATATGATTTCAGATGAGCTTATTGAAATAGGGGATTTTCTTGAGAAGCCAGGTAATCAGGAGACCCAGGGCATAGGCCATGATGATCCATATGACTGCATCGATAAAGGGAATCCGGTACAGATATTTCAAAAGCAGACGGGCGTAAATGACATGAGTCAGATTTCTTGTAATTTCCTCAAACAGCATGACGCCAAAGGACATGCTTCCAAGGAAAATACAGATCCTCGAAACTCTTTCGGATACCTGGTGCTCGTGGAACCACCAGCGGCAGGCACAGTAGACGAAAGCCGTATTAAGGAAAAGAAAACTGTCATAAAAACGTTCTGAAATCGCTTCCGTCATGCCTCCGGCGATTACGCCGTGATACCAGGTCATCCCGCCGGCAATGAAAGTTCCGAGCAGGGCACAGAGCCCGAGACGGATCATATTTTTTCCTGTGAGCCAGCTTTGAGGCAGTATATTTTCAATCCAGTATCCCAGAAGAAAATAAAAAGTGGGTTCGCTTACGGCAAGAAGGGGATTCAGGAAATAATTCATTTCTCCGGTCCCTTTGAAAATCAGGAAGGAAATAACCGGTACAAAGCCTACAAAGAATATATTGAGACAGATGAGATAGAGATAAAGCTGCTCAGTCATGGCTTTGACCAGTTTCCGCCAGATGGGGAGCATGAGCAGGAAGGAAATATAAATATATAGAAAGTAATAAGCTGTTGCCAGATCTGAGGTATAAAGCATGGTAAAAAATTTGGCGACATGTCCCGGGACGGAAAGGGGAAGGCTGTGATAAAACCATATATAATTGATAATGGAAAAAATAAAGATGACCTGCAGGAATCGCCATATCCGTTTCTTCCATATACGGGCAATGGATTCTTCCCTTCCCAGGAGCAGAGCTCCGGAAATCATGAAGAAAATAGGTACCGCTGTTTTGACCCAGAAGGGAACAGCGAGATAAAGAGGATAAAAAAATGACTGCGGCCTTGCTATATACAGGGAAAAGCCCGCCGTGGACGTATGAGTGAACATCACCAGCCAGATGCAGAGGGCTCTCAGAAATTCAATATGCAGTTTTTTCAGCTTTGGACGAGGAAGGCTGTGGGCGGATTCCGGAGAAACGGTCATGGGAAAACCTTCTTTCTATTCATTATGGATATATCATATCACAACGCCCATTTATTATCAGTCCTTTACTTCAGGGGATTAAGCGGGCAGGACGTTTTTCAATATTTTATCTTAGTATAAAATGATGTAAGACAGGGAATTGAAAAAATATTGACTTTATACTTGCAAGGCCAATTTCTTTTTGATACAATAAAAAAGCTTGAATACACATGTCTGTGGATTCTGCATCTGTGCCATATCGGTGTATGCGGAAGTTGAAACAGGCAGAGGTTATTAACAGGAGGCTTTATTATGTCAGTTGTATCCATGAAACAGTTGTTAGAAGCAGGCGTTCACTTTGGTCATCAGACCCGTCGCTGGAACCCGAAAATGGCTCGCTTCATTTTCACCGAGCGTAACGGAATCTACATTATCGACCTGCAGAAAACCGTCAAGAAAGTAGAAGAAGCTTATGCTTTCATCCGTGACGTTGCTGCCAAAGGTGAACCGGTCCTCTTCGTAGGTACCAAGAAACAGGCTCAGAATTCCGTAAAGGAAGAAGCAGCCCGCTGCAATCAGTTCTATGTAAATGAACGCTGGCTGGGCGGCATGCTCACCAACTTCCGTACCATTCAGACCCGTATCAACCGTCTGAAAGAACTGGAAAAAATGTTTGAAGAAGGCACCACTGACCAGTATCCGAAGAAGGAAGTTATCCTTATGAAACGGGAACTGGAAAAACTGGAAAAGAACCTCGGCGGTATCAAAGATATGAAGAAGCTGCCGGGCGCTATTTTCATCATTGATTCCAAGAAAGAAGAAATCGCTGTATCTGAAGCTCACAAGCTCCACATTCCGGTTGTCGCAACTGTTGATACCAACTGCGATCCGGATGTTATCGATTTCCCGATTCCTGCAAATGACGATGCAATCCGTGCAGTAAGACTGCTGACCAGCAAGATGGCTGATGCAGTTCTCGAAGGCCGTCAGGGCCAGCAGGAAGCTGAAGCAGCTGCTGCTGAAGAAGCAGAAGCTCCGGCTGAAGAAGCAGAAGAAGCTCCGGCAGCTGAAAAAGAATAATCCATAATTGGGCTGTGGTTGATGGTTTAAAACCGGGCCACAGCCTTTTTTAAAAATTGACAAACACCTTGAGTTTTATGATGGAGGTCATAAGATGAAAATTACAGCTAGTATGGTAAAAGATCTGCGGACCAAGACCGGTGCCGGCATGATGGACTGCAAAAAGGCACTTGTTGAAGCTGAAGGCGATATGGAAAAGGCAGTTGATATCCTTCGCGAAAAAGGACTTTCCAAAGCCGCTAAAAAAGCAAGCCGCGTAGCTGCTGAAGGTGCAGTAGTTTCTGCAATTTCTGCTGATGGAAAGACCGGCACCATTGTCGAAGTCAACTGCGAAACCGACTTTGTTGGCGGAAACGATGCTTTCAGAGCTCTCGCAGCATCTATTGCACAGCAGATTCTTGATACCAATCCTGCTGATGTGGAAGCTCTTCTTGCTACCGAAATGAACGGCAAAACCGTAAAGGATACCGTTACCGAAGCAGTAGCAAAGATCGGTGAAAATATTTCTATCCGTCGTTTCGTACGTTATGAAAGCCAGGAAGGCCAGGTTTACAGCTATATCCATGGCGGTGGCAAGATTGGTGTTCTTGTCGAACTGAAGGGCGGAGATGCTGAACTGGGTAAGGATATCGCTATGCAGATTGCAGCAGCTAATCCTTCCTATCTCGACCGCACCCAGGTCCCGCAGTCTGAAGTGGAACACGAAAAAGAAGTCCTTGCAGTTGAAGCAAGAAATGAAGGAAAACCTGAAAAGATCATTGAAAAGATGGTTATGGGCAGAATCAATAAATTCTATAAGGAAGTCTGCCTGGTCGATCAGGAATTCATTAAAGATGGCGACCTGACCATTTCCAAACTTCTTAAATCCAAGAAGGCTGAAGCTGTTCGCTTTGCTCGTTTCCAGCTTGGCGAAGGCATTGAAAAGAAACAGGATGATCTGGCAGCAGAAGTTGCAAAACAGCTGAACCAGTAATCACTAAATAATAAGAGGACACTTTTTAGTGTTCTCTTATTTTGTAAATGGGATTTTGTAAATGGAGTAAAATACTATATAATATATAAAGGTAGTTTTATTTTACTTACGGGGGTGTAAAATGGCAGTTGAAACAAAACATTACAAAAGAGTCATGCTGAAATTATCCGGCGAAGCTCTGGCTAATGATAAAGGCTTCGGCATTGATCCCGAGGTTGTTTATCGTCTGGCAAGTGAGATCAGGGAAGCTGCCGAGTCCGGCGTTGAAATCGCTGTTGTCGTGGGCGGCGGCAATATCTGGCGCGGCCTGAAAGGCAGCCAGGGCGGAATGGACCGTGCTTCTGCCGACTATATGGGAATGCTGGCTACCGTCATCAACTCCGTGGCCCTTCAGGACGCACTGGAAAAACTGGGGGTTTCCACACGTGTTCAGACAGCTATTGAAATGAGACAGATTGCGGAACCCTATATCCGCCGCCGCGCCATTCGTCATCTTGAAAAGGGAAGAGTTGTCATTTTTGGCGCCGGTACAGGAAATCCTTATTTCACTACGGATACCACCGCAGCACTCAGAAGCGCTGAAATTGAAGCTGATGTCATGCTGATGGCAAAAAAGCAGACTAATGGTGTCTATGATGCGGATCCGAAATTCCATCCGGAAGCAAAGATGTTTACACACCTCACTTATAACGAAGTTCTCCAGAGACAGCTGGCGGTTATGGATAATACGGCTATTACGCTCTGCATGAATAACAATATCCCCATCGTTGTATTTAATATTGATGTGCCGGGAAATATCGTCAAGGCATGCAAAGGGGAAACCCTTGGTACTCTTATTGAAAGGAATTAATTATGTACGAAGATGAAATGAAGCGGCTTTCCGATAAAATGGATAAATCCATTGTCGCATTGAAAAATGAATTTACCTCCATCAGGACCGGGCAGGCCAGCGCAAGCCTTCTGGATCGTATATTTGTTGATTATTATGGTACCCGTACACCGGTTACCCAGGTGGCATCAGTTACCGTTCCTGAAGCCAGAATGCTCGTCGTACAGCCCTGGGACAAATCCCTTTTGAAAGACATTGAAAAAGCGATTCTTCAGTCTGATCTTGGCCTGGTACCGATGAATGACGGCAACCTGATCCGTATGGCCATTCCCCAGCTGACCGAAGACAGACGCAAGGAACTGGTGAAGATTGTCAATAAGAAATCGGAAGAAGCCAAAGTGGCAGTCAGAAATATCCGCCGGGATGGAAATGTTTTCCTTAAGAAGGAAGCAAAAAACAGCGATGTTTCTAAAGATGTCATCAAGGAAATGGAAGATAAGGTTCAGAAACTGACCGACAAGAAAATCAAGGAAGTTGAAGCTGTAACTGAACATAAAATCAAGGAAATCATGTCCGTTTAATTGAGTTTCGGAAGATTTAAATGTTTTCCGGAGTGGTCAATTGAAGAGAAAGTTAAAGAAATCGTATCGAAGGGTACGATTTCTTTAACTCATTGTCAATTTGATTGAAATGGTACTGAGGATCTCAGCCGGCAGAATGGGATGCCTGGTTTGATTTAATAAGGAGTAAAGCCATGTCGGATAAAAAAGCTTTTCCTGAACATGTGGCCATCATTCTTGATGGGAATGGCCGTTGGGCAGAGAAGCGGGGGAGAGAAAGGACTTTTGGTCATCAGGCCGGGGCGGCCAATGTGAAAACTATTGTTCGTGCCGCGGGCCATATGGGAATCAAAGTATTGACCCTGTATGCCTTTTCAACGGAAAATTGGAAAAGGCCGGCCCTGGAAGTTCGTTTCCTCATGAGACTTTTCAAAAACTACCTGATCAGCCAGCTCCGGGAGCTTGTTGTCGATAATGTGCAGGTTCATATCATTGGAGATGTTTCAGCCCTGACGGAAAGTCTTCAGAAAGAAATCGATGCATGTGAGCGGGAAACTGCCGCTAATGACGGCATGGTACTTAATGTGGCGATCAATTACGGCGGCCGTAGAGAAATCGTGCGGGCAGCAAGCCTCATGGCGGAAATCGTGAAAAAAGGGGAAATGGATATTTCTGAAATTACGGAAGAATCCTTTGGCTCCTTCCTCTATCCGTCTGCTTCAAGTGATGTAGATCTCCTTATCCGCACTGGCGGAGAGTCGCGGATATCCAATTTCCTTTTATGGCAGACCTCCTACAGTGAGCTTTATTTCACACCTGTCTTATGGCCTGATTTTACAGAAACTGAACTTCGTAAGGCTGTAACCTGGTATACCACCAGAGATCGAAGGTTTGGCGGCCTCAATGAGGAGGAATCATGAAAGTACGCGTCATTACGGCGATCGTCGGCATCATCGCTGTGCTTGCCCTTGTCTGGCTTGGAAGCTGGTTCCTGACGGGAGCCGTACTCATTGTTTCCCTGATTGCACTGGCTGAATATGACAGGATGCTGAAGAATATTTCCATACATATTTATACCATCCCTGCAGGCCTTGGCATGGCCATTATGATTGGTGCGGCCGGTTTTTATTCTCTGAAGATTTTAATGGCCGCCCTGCTTTTGTGTTTCTGCCTCATGCTGTTCCTGATTCTTTTTATAAAGAAAGAGAATATGACCAATATCATTTATTCTGCATTTGGAATGATCTATTTTGGTCTTGGCTTTGGGACTCTGGCTTATCTTAGAGGGTGTCATGAACTTCTTCCGGCAGGAGCAGTCAATATAGATCCCGGAATTTTTCTGATTCTTTTTGCCCTGGTTTGTACCTGGGCCAGCGATTCTTTTGCCTATCTGGCAGGGAAACGGTTAGGTCGTCATAAGATGGCTCCTCATATCAGCCCGAACAAAACCATGGAAGGCCTTGCCGGAGGTGCCCTTGGCTGCGTGATTCTTGGTTTGGCATTATCTGCAGGGTTCCAGTTCAATCTTCTTCAGGGATTTATTCTGTCCATTGTTTCTGCTGTCATGGCTCCCATGGGGGATCTTTTTGAGTCTTATGTAAAACGGGCTTGTGATATCAAGGATTCCGGAAATATCCTTCCGGGACACGGGGGAATGATGGACCGCTTTGACAGCCTTCTTTTTGTGGCTCCTTCCCTGGCAGCACTTTTAGCTATATTTCATTGATTTCAAAGGAGTTTGAATGAAAGAACTGGCAGTTTTAGGAAGTACCGGTTCTATCGGTACGCAAACTTTGGATGTAGTACGGACTCATCCTGACTTATTTCATGTTTCCGTTCTTGCGGCAAATACGAATATAGAACGTCTCCTGGTACAAGCGGAAGAGTTTAAACCCAATGCCATAGTCATCAGTAACCCTCTTGCGGGAGCTTCTTTCAGGAAAGTCTATAAAGGAAAAGCAGAAGTCATTATTGGAGAAAAAGGGCTCCGGGAAGTCTGCCGCAGGGATGATGTGGATCTTGTCCTTGTCGCAGTTGTCGGAATCGCCGGACTTCTTCCTACCCTGGAAGCCATTGATGCCGGTAAGGAACTGGCTCTTGCGAATAAAGAAACTCTCGTAGCCGGAGGATCTCTTGTCATAGAGGCGGCACGACGGAAACATCTGCTTATACGGCCGGTGGACAGTGAACACAGCGCTATTTTCCAGAGTCTTCTCGGGCAGGATCATAAAGGTATTCATAAGATTCTTCTCACTGCTTCCGGCGGTCCGTTCCGCGGTAAAACAAGAGAGGAACTGGCACATGTCACCCTTGGGGATGCCTTGAAGCATCCGACCTGGAATATGGGCATGAAAGTGACCCTGGACTCAGCAACCATGTTTAACAAAGGGCTTGAGGTCATTGAAGCCCACTGGCTTTTCGGTACGGATTATGATGATATTGAAGTACTGGTTCAGCCGCAGAGTCTGATTCATTCCATGGTGGAATTTAATGATGGCTCTATCATTGCCCAGCTGGGAAATCCCGATATGCGTCTTCCCATTCAGTTTGCCCTGACCTATCCGGACAGGCTGCCTTCACCATCCGGGAAGTTTGTAGACTGGCGGCAGATTGCGTCTATTGCTCTTGAAATTCCCGATTATGATACTTTCCGTTCCCTGAAGCTTGCTTATGAAGCCGGAAAGAGCGGGGGAGATGCGGCCACCGCTTTTAATGCTTCCAATGAAGAAGCAATCCGTGCATTCATTTCGGGAAAGATTTCTTTCCTTTCCATCTTTGATGTGGTAGAAAATACATTAAACAAGTGGGCTGTAAGTCCCATCAGAAATTATGAAGATGTTTTGCGGGCAGATCACAAAGCAAGAGAATCAGCCAATCAGGAAATCCGGAGGGTTTCTTTATGATTGTGAATATACTTGCTCCCATATTTGTCTTTGCCGTGATTGTCCTTGTCCATGAAGGTGGTCATTTCCTCCTGGCCAAGGCAACGGGAATGAGGGTCATTGAGTTTGCTGTGGGGTTTGGTCCCAGGATTGTTTCTCGAAAAATAGGCGAAACTCTTTATTCATTACGAATCATTCCCCTTGGCGGTTTTAATCGTATCGCCGGCATGGATTCTGAGGAGACAGAAGATCCCAAAGCTTTTTCGAAACGTCCCGTATGGGCACGGCTTCTTGTCATTGCGGCCGGGTCCATATTTAATGTCCTTTTGGCATATTTTATTTATGCCGGAGTCTTTCTTTATGAAGGGTACTATTCCTTCCCCAATATACCGGTAGTGGGAACGGTTCTGGAAAATTCAGCGGCTGCGAAAAGCGGAATCCGGCCGGGAGACAGGATTATTTCCATCAATGAAAAAGACATCTCCACATGGACCAATATCGGGGAGGAAACCAGACTTTCCGGAAATGGGGAAATATCTCTGACCCTTCAAAGCGGAGAAGAAAGAAGAAATCTGCATCTGTCCCTGAAAGAAAATGAAGAAGGAAGGCGTATTATCGGAATTACGCCGTATATGGAGCATCAGGAAGCCGGATTTTTCAAAGCATTGTCTCTAAGCTTTAACCGCTGCGTTTTCCTTATTCGTATGATGGGCGGCGGGCTGATCAACATGATTTCCGGCCATGAGGCGGATGTAGCTGGACCAATCGGTGTGGCCCGGATGGCTACTGAGGTTGCCGATACGGGGATCCTGCCATTATTTCTTTTTATTGCCCTTCTCAGCCTGAATCTTGGCTTTCTGAATCTTCTTCCTGTTCCCCTTCTTGATGGAGGAGTCCTTGTCATGACTCTGATTGAGGGAATATCGGGGAAAAAACTTCCGGAAAAAGCGCTCTACTATATACAGGCAGTGGGAGTCACCATCCTTTTAGGACTTTTTATCTTTGCCATGTGTAATGATATTAATGGATTGTTGAAATAAGGTGGATTTATCAGTATGACAAGGAAGGTTAAAGTAGGTCGTGTAACAATTGGCGGGGGCAGCCCTATCGCTATCCAGTCCATGAGTACCTTCAATCCTGTAGATACGGAATATGCGGCGGCCCAGATCAATGCCCTTCATGAAGCGGGGGCCGATATAGTCCGGGTTGCTGTTCCTGACCGGAAAGCGGCAGAAGCACTGGGGGAACTCAGGAGACGAGTCAATGTGCCGCTTGTGGCTGACATTCATTTCGATTATCGCCTGGCTCTCACCGCCATGGAATCGGGAATCGATGCACTACGGATTAATCCTGGAAATATAGGACGTCGGGAAAATGTGGTCAAAGTGGTGGATATGGCAAAGGAAAAGCATATCCCCATCCGCATTGGAATCAATGCAGGTTCTCTTCCTGCCGACATACTGGGCAAGTTTGGCGGTCATCCCACAGCTGAGGGCATGGTGGAAGGAGCCATGAGTCATGTAAGGATTCTTGAAGAAGAGGACTTTCATGATATTGTCATTTCAGTCAAATCAACAGATGTTCCGATGATGGTGAAAGCCAACAGGCTTCTTCATGAAAAAGTGGATTATCCACTTCACCTTGGGGTTACGGAAGCAGGTACCCTATACAGGGGAACAATTAAATCGGCAATTGGAATCGGGGCTCTTCTCCTCGACGGAATTGGTGATACAATAAGAGTATCTTTAACAGATGATCCTGTTAAAGAAGTCAAAGCCGCTAAAGAAATATTGAGCTCTGTGGGCATGCGGCAATATGGGCCGGTCCTTGTTTCCTGCCCCACCTGCGGACGTACCCAGGTGAATCTGATTGAAATGGCGCAGGAAGTTGAAAAGAAGATTGAACATTTCAGGAAACCAATCCGTGTGGCCGTTATGGGCTGTGCCGTGAATGGTCCCGGCGAGGCAAGGGAAGCCGATTTCGGCATAGCCGGAGGGAAAGGGAGCGGTCTCCTTTTCCGTAAAGGGAAAGTAATCCGCAGTGTTCCGGAAGCAGAATTGATTGACGCTTTGATGGAAGAAATTGAAACATTTGAAAATGAAGGAGAATAAACATGTTAGCATCCAGGTTGTATAGTCCGACTTTAAGAGAATTACCTTCTGACGCTGTTGTTATGAGTCATAAATACATGCTCAAAGCAGGGATGATGAGAAAGATTGCAAACGGCACCTATGCTTATCTGCCCCTTGCTTTCCGCGCCATCCGGAAAGTCGAAAAGATTATCCGCGAAGAAATCAATAAGACCGGTGCCCAGGAAATCCTCATGCCAATCGTCCAGCCGGCTGAAATCTGGCAGAAAACAGGCCGCTGGGATGTTTATGGAGAAGAAATGTTCAAGCTGAAAGATCGTCATGGCAGG
This sequence comes from Dialister sp., assembly GCF_036343215.1. GTDB lineage: Bacteria > Bacillota > Negativicutes > Veillonellales > Dialisteraceae > Dialister. Next base: position 7,156 of record NZ_JAZASU010000002.1, on the reverse strand, counting down.
GACTATTGTCTTGGGCCGACTCACGAAGAACTGGTTACGACCCTTGTTCAACTGGACACATCTTCCTACAAACAGCTCCCGGTATCGGTATATCAGATCCAGAACAAGTACAGAGATGAAAAACGCCCCCGTTTCGGCCTTATGCGCAGTCGTGAATTCATTATGAAAGATGGATATACTTTCGATGCGGACCAGGAGGGACTCGATAAACAGTACAAGCTGATGTATGATGCCTATACCCGTATCTTTACCAGATGCGGCCTTACATTCCGTCCCGTTATCGCCGATTCCGGGGCTATTGGCGGCAATGCATCCCATGAATTCGAAGTTCTTGCCGATTCCGGGGAAGCAGATATCGTTTATTGCAAACACTGTGATTTCGCGGCTAATATTGAAGCTGTAGAACCGAATACGATTCATTCTGATATCCAGAATGATAAAGAAAAGGAAATCGTGGAAACCCCCGGGCAGCATACGATTGAAATGGTATGCAATTATCTCCATGCGCCGGTTGCACAGTCTGTAAAAGCGGTTGTTTACAAGCTGGATGATACCGTAGTTCTTGCCATGGTGAGGGGCGACCATGAAGTCAATGAAGTCCGTCTGCAGAATATTTATGGAGCCATCAATGTAGGCATGGCTTCTGACGAAGATCTTCAGCGCGTGGGCCTCACTGCCGGCTATATTAGCCCCATTGGCCTGAAACGGACAAAGGATTTCGATATTATCTGTGACGCTACGGTTATGGAAATGCAGGATGCCTGCTGCGGAGCCAATGAAAAGGACAAACATTATATTCATGTCAATCCGGCCCGCGACTTTGGGGATGTCCGCGTGGATACCATCCGTCAGATTGATGCTCATGATGTATGTCCGGAATGCGGCGGTGAAATTGTCTTAACCAAAGGCATTGAAGTAGGCCAGGTATTCAAGCTGGGAACCAAGTACAGTGAAAAACTGGGAGCTACCTATCTGGACAACAATGGAAAATCCCATCCCCTTGTCATGGGGTGCTATGGGATCGGGGTCACCAGGACTGTAGCTGCTTCCATCGAACAGAACCATGATGATGACGGCATTATCTGGCCGGTAGCCATTGCTCCTTACGAAGTGGTTATTGTTCCGGCCAACAATAAATCGGAAGAAGTTATGGAGGCTGCCCGGAAACTGTATGAAGATATGGAAGACAGACAGGATGAAATCGTTCTTGATGACCGCAATGAACGGGCAGGTATCAAGTTTAAGGATGCCGACCTGATTGGTTATCCCGTGCGAGTAACCATCGGTAAGAAATGGCAGCAGTCCGGCAATGTGGAAATCCGTCTGCGCAGGACCGGTGAAGTGATTGAGGTACCTCTGGCAGAATGCAAAGATAAAGTCCTGGAAATCCTGAAACACCTTCACGACAACAACCTTTAATCAAACCATTACCCTTTCATGGGAAAAGAGCCATAGGGCGGAACGGGAGAACTATTATGGAAGACAGGGAACTGGATGTTCTTAGGGATTCAATCAGGAAAATTGATAAAGATATGGTTGTCCTTTTTGAGAAGAGGATTGCCCTGTCTAAAAGCGTTGCCCAGTGTAAACTGAAATCCGAAATTCCGATTTTCGATGCAAAGCGGGAAGAGCAGAATATTGAAGAACTCTCCGGTATGATTGAAAATATTTCGCTTAAACCGGATTTCGTAAACTGGTACCAGATGCTCATGGATATAAGCAAAAAGGTTCAAAAGGAATTCATTCGGGGGAAGAAAAAATGACAGAAGAACTGCGCGGCACCGTCAGAAAAATCATATTTTCCAGCGATGACGGCAGATTCTGTGTTTTTCTTCTGGATGATAACGAAAGTGGTAAACTGGTGACTGTTTCCTACAGGGGGAGTGTACCCTATGCAGGTCAATGTGTTCTGATACGGGGATGCTGGCAGCGGCATCCCCGTTTTGGCATGCAGTTTAAAGGAAATTATCTGGAAAATATCAAACCGAAAGAAATGGATGAAATACGCCGCTTCCTTGCCTCCGGCATGATTGATGGCATTGGTCCGGCCATGGCTGACAGGATTGTCGATCACTTCGGTAAATCCACTATGGAAGTTTTCGAAAACAGGATCGACGATTTGATCGAGGTCCAGGGAATTGGCAGGAAAACACTGGAACGCATCAGGGAATCTTATGAACAGATTGCGCAGCAGCAGGAACTGATTATGTTTTTACAGTCTATGGGCATTTCAGAAAGGTTTGTCGGAGATATCCAGAAGCTTTATGGGGATCAGTATGAAGAAGTTTTTACTCATGATCCATATCGCATGATCGGGGAGGTGCCGGGGCTGGGATTCCGTGACGTGGACAGGATTGCACTGGAAAAAGGAATTTCTCCCAACGATTCTGATCGTATCATGAGTGGAATCAATTACATGCTGTCTATAGCCCTGGGTCAGGGACATGCCTGTGTTCCTCGTACGTCTCTTTACAGAAATGCTGCCCGTATACTGAACATACCGGAAGAAATTGCAACGGCCGGCGGAGATGAATCCATTGAAAGCGGTATGATTCCGGCGGTCCGGTACAAAGACGAAACGTATCTGTACCTGCCATATCTTTATGAAGCAGAGACCGAGTGCAGTCTTCGCATCAAGAATCTGCTCAAGGGAGGAAAACTTGGTTCAGCCAAACTGGCTATAGAAAAATTTGAACGGGAAAACGGGCTGGAAATGGCAGAAGAGCAGCGGCTTGCCGTTGAACAGGCCATGGATTCGGGACTTCTTGTTATTACGGGAGGCCCGGGAACAGGTAAAACGACTCTTGTCAGGGCTATTATTGCGGCCGCCGGACAATATGAACGCAGCGTCCGCCTCATGGCTCCCACAGGCCGTGCTGCCAAGAGACTTTCCCTTTCAAGCGGTATGGAAGCGGATACGATTCATAAAGCCCTGGAAGCGGAAATGCGTGAATCCGGCGGTACCTGGTTTGGGAAAAATGAATCGGAACCGTTGAATGAGGACCTGATCATTGTGGATGAAGCTTCCATGATGGATATTTCCCTTTTTTACCATCTTTTATGTGCCTTAAAACCGGGAGCGCGACTGATTCTTGTAGGGGACGTGGATCAGCTGCCTCCTGTAGGACCTGGCGCTCCTTTAAAAGCGCTCATTCAATGGGGAAAGGTGCCGGTAGTGCGCCTTGTCCATATTTTCCGTCAGCAGGAGGGGAGCGGAATCATACGGAATGCGGGACTGATCAGGGACGGCGAGCCCTGCGTGCCGGATGAAGAAGGCGAATTTTCCATTTATTATGTCAATTCCGAAGAGGAAGCCTTTGATGACGTCATGGGACTTTGCGATCGATACCATTATGGTGATGATGACATCAAAATGACCATGCAGGTCCTTTCCCCCATGTACAGAGGACTCTGCGGGGTCGATCATCTCAATCATGCCATACAGGAACGGATTCATCAGTGCTCCGTGCCGGAAGGACCTTCCCATTTCCTTCCCGGTGACAAAGTCATGCAGAAAAGAAATGATTATGACAAGGGAATTTATAACGGGGATATCGGCGAAGTATGGGCTGTGGATAAAAACAAGCTTTTTGTCCGCTTTGACAGCAAAGAAGTCACCTACGAAGGAGACGAAAGAAATAATGTGCAGCTGGCTTATGCGTCTACCGTCCATAAATGCCAGGGCAGTGAATATGATACAATCATACTGATTCTCCTTCCCACCCAGGATATTATGCTTCGCCGTAATCTTCTTTACACCGGAGTCACAAGGGCAAAGAAGAAAACGATCCTGATTACTACCGAAGATGCCATCTACAGGGCTGTCGGCAGGGGAGAAGTGACGAATCGATACAGTCTGTTCCTGCCTCTCCTGAAAGAGGAGGTGGAAATTTGAGTTTTTTTCTGAAAGCCATTCATGGTATCAGGCATGAGATTCTTGAAATCATTTATCCCACCTGCTGCCCCGGCTGCGGGACCTTGACCGATGATCATCATATCTGGTGCGATGAATGCATGAAACGCATGTGGAACCCAAGACTGCTCAATTCTACCCATTCTGAATATTTGAAAGGCTGCTACACACTGTGTTTCTATAATGAGCCAATCAGAAGGTGCATCATCCAGCTGAAATACAATGGCAGAACCGACAGGAAGAGGGCTTTCCCCAGCCTTTTAAATAAATTTCCATATTGGGAAAGGCTTGAAGAGTATGATATCGTAATTCCCATACCTCTTTCTAAAAAGAAAATGAGACTTCGCGGATATAATCAGGTCGACATGATTTTTGAAAAGTGGATGAAACGACAGGGGAAGACCTACATTCCCGATGGGTTAAAAAGAATCCGTACTGCCCGGACGCAATCGCTCCTTTCCAGGGAAGAGAGACTGAAAAATACGAAAGCCATATTCTGGATTAACCATAAATATGATATTTCCGGAAAGAAAATCCTTCTTGTTGATGATATTTATACCACCGGAGCGACCATGAACGCGGCAGCAGAGGAATTGATCCGGGCAGGGGCAGCAGAAGTATTTGGATTGACTATTGCCAGCGGGGCATGGTAAATTTATGGAATTCTTTATAAAGCTTCGATTGAATCAAAGAGGTGAGCCGGGATGAGTCTGGTGAAAAATGAAGAAATAAAAAATACTGTAACCGGGTTGTGGAAACAATATCTTCTGACCGCAGTGGCAGACGATATCCTCATGGGGGAGATTTCCAATCATCTCTATGTGGAAAATATTGATTTTCAGGGATTGGCCGCAAAAAAAGGCGAAAATTATCTTGCCTCTGTGGTTGCTGATACCGCCTTTGGAGATACTATTGAGGATGCAGTAAGCCAGCTGGTTTATGACAGAGAGGAAATGAAGCCCTATTCGGAACTTCTGGATTTTATGGAGCCTGAAGAACTGATAGAGAGGATCCTTTCCTGCATATCAATGCATATTGCCAGATATTCACCAAAGTCTGTAACCGAAAACCCGTATTTCAAACACGTACGGGTGAGGGGAAGGGCAGAGTGCGGTCATATTTCCCTGACAGAAAATGATTATCTCCCCGGGGAATTCATTCAGACTTATAATGGCACTTTTCGCAGGAATGATCCGTTTTCCACCTGCGCAGCAGGCTACTTTGATGGAAGAGTACGTTTTCCTGTCCTTCTTGAAGACGGAAACGTGTGGATGAGTATAGTCCTGAGTGAAATACAGTCCATGGCGTTACCGGTGGAAAAGGCATCAGGAAAGGTCATTACGTATGGTCTGGGGCTTGGTTATTATGTTTACATGGTTTCATCAAAACCGGACGTGGAATCCGTCACGGTTATCGAGAAAAATCCGGATGTAATCAGTCTTTTCAGAAAGAAACTGCTGCCTCAATTCCCGAATAAGGAAAAAGTACAGATTATAGAAGACGATGCGTTTGATTTCATCAGGAAACAGAAAGATGGTGAATTCAATTATGCTTTCAGCGACTTCTGGGGTGGCTTTTATGACGGACTGGAGCTGTACCTCCGGTTTGCTTCAGGAACAGCCGGATTTGTAAATACCGTTCATGATTACTGGATAGAAAGCTGTTTTGCGGACCTCTTCTTCCGCCCCGCCGTGATGCAGTTCCTTATGGAAGATATTCTGGAAAGGAAAGTCCGTATTACTGACCAGGGGAAAAAAGTCAGGAGAATGCAGAGGGCTTTTATTGATTTCCTGCGGCATGAGAAACCGGCCTTAACCGGAACGGATGAAATTTACCGGCTGCTGGATTATGCTTCCCTGATTCCGCTGATGAGAAAATTTGCTGCTTATTTCAGCCATAGATGAGGAAATATGTTTAAAAAGATTGCTTTGGTTCTGGGTATTTTTCTCCTGCTTTTTTCAGCAGTGGAAGCGGCGGAGCCGGTTTCATTGAAAGTAAAGGGAATCAAAGGCAGGCCTGCTGCCTTCGATGCGGACGGAACGGTCTACATGGAGCCTTCATTTCTTGAAAATGGAGGAGTAGGGAAAATCCTTTGGGAAAAAGAGAAACTCTATATCATCCCTGATGGTTTAAACAGTCGGGAAAAGGTGGAAATCCCATTCCGCACAGTTAACGGAATTCCCTGCGTCGATTTTTTCTATTTTAGTGAACCGGCCGGTTTCAGCTATACTTATAAAAAGGATAAACAGAAGATTTCCATTAAAAAGGCCGATCCTGAAAAGAAAAACAGGAATAGAAAGGAGAATTCTGCTTCCTCCATGCCCCTGATTTTATGGGACCCGGTTCATTTATATACGGCTGGAAGCGCAGGTTTTAAAAAGACTTCCGGCCTTCGCATCCTTTCACCGGAATGGGGAAGTTATGACAAAATCAATACGTCCGTTCCATTGAAAAATTTTTCCTATCTGAAAACTGCAAAAGACAATGGGATGGCGGTAATGCCGCTTGTTCACAATGATTTTAACCTCCGAACCACATCATCCTTTCTGCATGATGAAAGAAAACAGGAAGAAGTGATATCCCGCATGGTTTCGGAAGCTGAAGTTTACGGTCTCTATGGATATAATATAGATTTTGAGAACATGGATCCTGATGATAAAGACCGGTTCACCCATTTTGTGAAGAAATTGTCAGAAGCTCTTCACAAGGATAGAAAGGTCCTTTCTGTGGATATTACGGTTTATAATGAATCATCTCCCAACTGGAGCCTGTGCTATGACCGAAAAGCCCTGGCTCAATTTTGCGATTATGAAATTGTCATGGGCTATGATGAAACACCTCGAATCAGCAATAGCGCTGGTTCGGTTTCTTCCTGGAACTGGCTGGATGTCAATCTGGAGAAACTGTTGACTGTTATTCCTCCGGATAAACTTATTTTGGGGCTTCCTTTTTATACCCGTATTTACGAAGGAAATCCGGGCCATGTAAAATCCCGGGTACTGCCGATGAAAGATCAGGACTCCCTGATTGCCAGGTACCATTTAAAGCCGGTATGGTATCCTGAAGCGAAGCAATTTGTAGCGGAATGGAAGCAGAATGGCCGTCCCCAATTACACATATCGGCGCCGTTGCCACCGTAAATAAAACCGGTGGGAGTTCAATTTTTCTGTATAATTGGGTTAGCGGCAGAAATCGACCCACAGTATGTTCTTTGAGTTCGATCCCCAATTTGATGCAGGATTC
>NZ_JAZASU010000001.1:0-252663 GCF_036343215.1 Dialister sp. | reverse complement strand
ATTGGGTTGGGCCGGAGAAATTCCATCTACCATGGCAATCGCTAACTGAAAAAAGCTAAAAAATGGACCCTGGGGTAAGTGCGCCCTTTTTTGGGTTTTTCGGGATAATGGTTTTATAGTAAACTTGAGGACAGGATTTTTTATCTGGAAATAGAATTGCTGTGGAAAATCACCTTCAGAAATGCCTGAATCACTTCCGGGTCAAAGAGGATTCCCGAACCGGTCATGATATCTCTGGTTAGTTCCGTAATCGATTTCAATTTGAAGTCTGGCGACGAATAAATCGTATCATCATAGTAGCTGGCTACCGATATAATTCTGGCACCTAATGGAATATTTACATTCTTCAGGTGCTTCGGGTAACCGGTACCGTCCCAGCGTTCATGATGGGAACGAATATAGGGCAGCAGATCCTGGCAGCCGGGAATGGATTCCAGCATATTGGCGCCAAGTTCAGGATGTTTTTTATAGAGAGACAATTCCCTTCTGGAAAGATAGGGGACCTTTGTCAGTATGTGGTTGGGGATGCACAGTAATCCGATATCATGCAATAACCCGGCGTATCGGATCAGCATGATTTCATTGGAGGGAAGCCTCATATACACGGCCGTGGCGCCTGCATAATTGGAGACCCGGAGAGAGTGTTCATATAACTCCTGTGATTTTAACCGCAGCAGTTCAGAAAAACTGACGGCGATTGAATCCAGTGCATTTTGAGTGTCCCGAAAAGTTCCGGGACTTTGGAACAGAGATGAGCTGTACATAAGAAGCTCCTGATTCTGAATAAGCGAATACAGCCGGCTGGAGCCGTATGCCGCAGCCGATAATAATATTATAAAGGCAGATGGGATTTCGAGGCTGCAAATCTGTCTGCCCAAAATCTTCGAAATCCCACATACATGTCAGCAGTTACAATGATATTTTACTCAAGTCAGCGGAAAAGGTCAAAGGAATATTCATTCGCTCTTTAAATGATCAAATATACGATGACAGCCAGACATTATGTTATAATCATTATACAGTTTATTCTTTGAATAATCATCTCAGTTAAAATTTATAGTCCTATAAAAATTGATGATACAAATACAAGTTCTATACCGGGAGGAAGGAAATGAAGCCATTTAACATATACTTTCTGCATCATAGCGGTTTTCTTGTGGAAACTGACCGGGCAGTACTTGTTTTTGATTATTACAGGGATCCTTTACATGTTGTTGAAAGTGTCCTGTCCCGGCAGGAAACAGTAAACAAAAAGGTTTACTTCTTTGTCAGCCATGTTCATGGGGATCATTTCAATCCGCAAATCAGATTGTATGAAGAAAGGGCATCGGCCTATTTCATGCATGAGGATTGTCATATGCTCCTTAATCATGGAGAAAAATGTCATCTCATGAAACCGGGAGATTCTTTTTTCGGAGATGATTTTTCCGTTAAAATGTACGGCTCTACTGATGCGGGCGGCTCTTTTATTGTATGGATCGGGGATAACACTATATTTCATGCCGGAGATTTGAACTGGTGGCACTGGGCCGGTGAACCGGATGAAAATAATGAAGAAGCCGCCGAATTGTTTTTTGAAGAATTGAAGAAAATAGAAGAGACACGGGTGGATCTGGCTTTTATTCCGGTAGATTACAGGCAGCAGACTGCCAGGGAGTGGGGAGTCAAGGAGTATCTGAAAAGAATGGACATCGGACTTCTCGTACCCATGCATTACTTTGGAACGCCATGGATACCATCTTATGAATTCCGCTGGCTTCACAGAAAACAGAGAATATGGATACCCCTCTCTGATGGTGATGAATTCAGGGGTGAATGGTAATGGCATCATCCTGGCTTTATGTCATTCCGGTTTATCTTGCGGGAAGGTTCATCCTGCAGATGATACCTCTTATGTTTTATGTGGATGCAGTATTTATGATTAACCTGGCCGCTGCATTGATATCCTTTCTTATTTTCAGGAGGAGTACAAAAGGTGCCCTGAAGATAAATATGACCTTGATGGCCCTTTTTACTGCCGCCGGGATTCTTAGTGATATGGACACGCTGCCCGGCTTCATATCCTGGGGTGTATTTCTCGCTCTTCTCATACTGTCAGTATTTGGCAGGCGGTGGGAAAAATGATATACGCAGCAGCAGGCTGACCGGCAGCTGAGAAAAGGAATTCATAGCTCTTTCTCTATGGTCCTTGACAATATTTTGTAAAAATTTTAGAATTAATTAAGGTGCTGGACCAAGTGAACATTCCTTTAATGGATTGATTCTGACTTATATAAATGCTTCCCGGTGATATTGTACTGCCCTGGAGGCTTTCATTGTAATGGACGGAAATATTTCCGTATAGAGGAAAATCCATCTGCTTCGGCCTTAGCATCCCCATTGTGGAGATGCTTTTTAAAATTCTCGTAACATTATAAAAATAAGAAAGAAGAAAGAGGTGAATCGTTTGACACTGGATGAAGTTTTACTTTATGTAATTATCGGTTGTATTATTGCGGCGATTGTCGGTGCAGGAATCGGTTATATCCTGAGAAAACGTATCGCAGAGGCCAGAATCGGCTCCGCAGAGGAAAAAGCACGCCAGATTGCGGATGATGCCCGGAAAATGATTGATTCTGCATCCCGTGAAGCGGAAACGCTCAAGAAGGAAACCCTGGTACAGACTCGTGAAGAAATCCATAAACTTCGTGAGGATGTGGAACAGGAGAACAAACAGCGCAGGGACGAACTCCAGAAATATGAACAGCGTCTTGTTCAGAAGGAAAACAATCTGGACTGGAGGAGCGGTAATCTGGAACAGCGGGAATCGCAGCTGGACAAGAAAGAAAACCAGCTTAAGGCGCAGAAAGAAAAGCTGAATCAGCTGTATGAAGAGCAGCAGAAGAAACTGGAAGAAATTTCCCAGCTTTCCACGGAACAGGCAAAGGAAATGATTCTTTCCCGGGTGGATGAAGAGCTGACCCATGAAAAAGCCATCCGTATCCGCGATGCGGCTGAAGAAGCGAAAAATACGGCTGATACCCAGGCCCGTGAAATTATTGCTTCCGCGATTCAGCGGAATGCGGCCGATACGGTATCCGAAACTACAGTTTCCGTAGTTTCCCTGCCAAATGAAGAAATGAAAGGTCGCATTATTGGTCGTGAAGGTAGAAATATAAGGGCTATTGAAACCCTGACCGGTGTGGATCTCATTATTGATGATACGCCGGAAGCAGTCATTCTTTCCTGCTTTGATCCGATCCGTCGTGAAGTGGCAAGACTGGCCCTGGAAAGCCTTGTCAAAGATGGGCGCATCCATCCGGCGAGAATTGAAGAAATTGTGGCCAAGACAAAGAAAGATGTGGAAAAAGCTATTCGCGAAGCCGGTGAACAGGCAGTCATGGAATGTGGTATCCGTGGCATGAACCCGGATCTTGTGAAAATTCTCGGCCGTCTGAAGTACCGGACAAGCTATGGCCAGAATGTCCTGCAGCACTCCATCGATACATCCTATTTTGCCGGAATCCTTGCCGGTGAAGTAGGTGCTGATGTGGAACTTGCCAAAAGGGCAGGCCTTCTTCATGATATCGGTAAAGCTGTGGATCGTGAACAGGAAGGAACTCATGTGGAACTGGGCGTAGAACTGGCCCAGAAGTTCCATGAATCTCCGGAAGTCATCAATACCATAGCTTCTCACCATGGGGATACCGAGGCCACCTGCGTAGAAGCTGTGCTGGTTGCGGCAGCCGATGCTATTTCTGCAGCTCGTCCGGGAGCACGCCGTGAAACGCTGGAAAACTATATCAAGCGTCTTACCAAGCTGGAAGATATTGCCAAATCTTTCCCCGGTGTTGCCAGCTGTTATGCGATTCAGGCAGGTCGTGAACTCCGCGTGATTGTTAAACCTGAAAAGATCAGTGAGGACCAGACCACTATTCTGGCTCATGATATTTCCCAGAGAATTGAAAAAGAACTTCAGTATCCGGGTCAGGTCAAGGTTGTGGTTATTCGCGAAACAAGAGCTACTGATTTTGCAAAATAATTGATTGCATAAAAAAGATTTTATCCATCTCCCTGGGTGGGTAAAATCTTTTTCCTTTTATGGTAATATGCTATAATTTTATAAATACATTAAAAATAATCTGTCCTTGGACAGGGAAAGATGCGAGGTTCATCAATGGATAGAGAAGATCTGGATAAACAGCTGAAAGAGCATGGGGAAAACATGAATCTTGTCAGTTCAGACCACCATAAAGGCAAAATGAAAATTGCTGCTTTTGCACTGGCCCTTCTGGTCATTGGTGGGGCAGGCGGCTGCTTCTTTGGAGACCTTAAAACAGAAAACAAAAATCAGAGTGCATCTTTCTCCTATCAGCTTCCCACACAGGAAGGAAAGAAGCTTCAGGAATTGCCGGCTATAAGAAATACGGCAGTTGTGCAGGCAGTCAAAGAAGTCGGTCCTGCCGTAGTAGGCATTACGACCCGGGTTTATGACAGGGATATATTCAACCGCCGCGTTGAAGTAGGGCAGAGTGTCGGGTCCGGAGTCATTTTTGATAAAAAAGGATATATTGTTACCAATAATCATGTCGTATCCGGCAGTAAAGATGTCAATGTCAGCCTGTCTAACGGGACTACGGTTCCGGGGAAAGTCGTTGGCACAGATGCATCAACTGATTTGGCTGTAGTGAAAATCGAAGGAAACGACAGTCTCCCGGTTGCTCAATTTGGTGATTCCGATGCCCTCCAGGTGGGTGAAACGGCTATTGCCATCGGTAATCCTCTGGGTCTTGAATTCCAGGGAACGGTCACAGTCGGCGTAATCAGTGCTTTGAACAGGAGTCTTGATAATATTGATCAGCGCTTTAAACTGATTCAGACAGATGCGGCTATCAATCCAGGAAATTCCGGTGGTGCCCTGGTTACAGCAGATGCAAAAGTGGTAGGTATAAACAGTGCCAAAATTGCCAAAGAGGGCGTGGAAGGTATGGGATTTGCCATTCCGGTGAATTCTGCCAAAGGCATTATCCGACAGCTTATCGACAATGGCAGGGTAGTCCGGGCTTATCTCGGGGTATATGCGGCTGACAAGGATATCGCCATGAGGTATGGTTATAACTGGGATCATGAACATGGTGTCCTTGTCATGAAGATTGCATCCCATAGCCCTTTGAGTCTTACTGAAATCCGCCCCGGCGATTATATCATGGCCATTGATGGAAAAGCTTTTGATACTGTCAAGGCAATGCGGGAAATACTGGATACTCATAAACCGGGAGACCGGATTACGCTGACCTATGAACATAATGGCAGGGAGAAAAAGACGGAAGTGCTTCTCGCCGCAGCACCGGAGAACAATAAATAATGAAATTTACTATCCTGGCCATTGGCAAAATCAAGGAAAAATGGATGCGGGACGGTATCAGTGAATATGTAAAGCGTCTTTCGCCCATGGCTAAAATAGAATTCATCATAAAAGATGAAGAAAAAATGCCTGAACGCCCTTCACCGGCCCTTAAGGAAAAGGTCATGGAAGAAGAAGGAGAAAAGCTTCTTAAATATCTGAACCCCGATGATTTCCTGATTCTCCTGGATCTCAAAGGGAAACCGGTTACCTCAGAAGGTCTCTCAGAAGTTCTTCAGGAGAAAATGGTAGGTGGAATCAGCCATTTTTCCTTCATGATTGGCGGCCCCTATGGAAATGGCGAAAATATCAGGAAAAGAGCGGATATGAAGATTTCCATCAGCTCTATGACATTTACCCATCAGATGGCAAGACTGGTTCTGATTGAACAACTTTACCGGGCCATGAAAATCATGAGACATGAACCTTATCATTTATGAAGGACACCCAAATATTTATATGAATTGTGTTGTATAAACCTGCAGATGATTTCATAAAATCATTTGCAGGTTTTTTGAAATTTCGTTAAAATATAAGCAGCTGCAATGGCTCTGTATATCGATTATTTCACATGTTTTTCTGTCGGAAGAGGGGATTGATGATGACTGCCAAATCGATGAAAGTCAAGGATTTCATGTCGAAATATGTGTTTACTGTTTCTGCGGATACCACTGTCCATGAACTGGTAGGGCTTTTTATTACGCATCCGGTGAGTGCTATTCCGGTTGTGGGGGATGATAACGAGCTTCTGGGCATTGTCTCGGAAGGAGATCTTCTGTATAAAAAGGTGAACCCCAAAATTCCCCAGTATGTAGATGTGCTTGGCGGCAATCTATATTACTGCGGTTTTGGCCGTTATGAAAGATCATTCAGAAAACTTCTTGCTACGACAGCTTCCGAAATCATGACAAAAGATGTTCGCTGCGTTACTTCAGAAACAGATATGGAGACATTGACAACCCTGATGGTAGACGAACATTTAAAGACCGTACCGGTGGTTGAAAAGAAAAAGGTGACTGGCTCGGATATACAGCCGCCTGCCCGCCTCGTTGGAATTATTACCCGTCACGATATCCTGGGAGCTATTGCCGCTACGGAGGCGGAGGAGCTTCTCAAAAACCGGAAACAGCTGGCAAGGGAAGGGTATAAGGACGAATGATTTCAAAAACCTGATCCTTTAAGGAAATAAAAACTGCATGGCTCCATGCAGTTTTTTATTTTGAGTTCCCATTGTATAATAGAAGAAATATGAAATTTGTATCCGGCACGCCGGCGCAAGGGGAAATATGTCCAAAAAAATCATTCATTTTCTGAATAAACTTCATAGAGGGGTATTGATCTGTGGGGGATTTGCTCTTTTCATGCTGCTGGGGGCAATCCTTCTGATGATGCCTTTTGCCCAGTCCGGCACGAGAAGCATAAGTTTTATCGATGCCCTGTTTATGTCAGTAAGCATTGTCAGTGTCACCGGAATGAGCATGTTTGACCTTGGACGTGATTTCAGTCTGGCTGGCCAGCTGATCATCCTTTTCATGATGGAAGTGGGCGGACTGGGCGTAATGACCATTATGGCCATGGTCAGCATTTCTGCGGGCCGCAGAATCAGGCTCCAGGAAAGACTGCTGATCAGGGATTCTTTCAATCTCCAGTCTCCTTCCGGAATGGTCATGCTTGTCAGAAAGATTATTTTGTGGACTTTTATGGTGGAACTGGTTTCAGGAATACTTCTTTCTGTTTATTTTTATTTCAAATTTGGCCTCAAAGGGATTTACCTTGGGTTTTGGTATGCTGTTTCCTCATTCACTACCTGTGGGCTGGACCTTGTGGGAGATGGAATTGGCTTTCCTGATATGGCAGCTGACAGTTTTGCCAGTACTGTGATTCTCATTACCATGTTCCTTGGCGGCATCGGGTTCCTCGCCCTGGATGATGTGATCACGCACCGCAGGTGGTCAAAACTTTCATTTAATACCAAATTTGTCTTTACCCTGGAGGCCATTCTCATCCCTTTGGGCGTTATTGTATTTTACCTGCTGGAAGGAGATAATCCGGCGACCCTTGGAAGGCTTGGAACTCTTGAGAAGTGGCAGAGTGCTTTTTTCATGTCTCTTTCAACTCGTTTAGCCGGGTTTGCGGTATTTGATATTCATGCCATGATGAATTCCACGGTTCTTATGGTGATGGTGTTCATGATCATCGGTGGGTCCCCGATTTCCACAGCGGGAGGAATCAGGACTACAACTATGGGTCTTTTGATTCTCTCCATGTATGCATGGATCAGGGGCAGAAGAGAAGTCGTTATTTTCCATAAACAGGTGGACCCCAAAGACCTTGTCAAGGCATCCAATGTCTTCACCCTGGCTATGGTACTGACGTTTTTGACAGCCTTTCTGATCTTTCTCCTGGAACCTTCGGATTTTAATTTTGAAAATGCTCTTTTCGAATCGGTATCCGCATTCAGTACCGTGGGATTCAGCATGGGATTGACCGGGGAATGGAATACCCCCTGTAAAATCGTACTCATAGGCGCCATGTACATAGGAAGAATAGGTGTAATGACACTTGCAATCGCATTTGCCGGACATCATAACAGTTCGATGAAATATCCAAAAGAGAATGTTGTTATAGGTTAGAGGGATTATCGATATGGGACAGAAACTTCAGTTTTTTGTTGCCGGCCTTGGGCGTTTTGGAAAAAGCGTTGCCGTAACACTGGAAAAAATGGGCTACGATGTCATGGCTATGGACATCAATGAAGAAGTGGTACAGGATTTGTCGGATACTCTGGGATATGTGGTCTGTGCAGATTGTTCCGATGAAAAAAACCTGACTGCCATTGGTGCCGGCAATGCAGATGTTGCCGTAGTCTCTCTCGGAGACCTGTCCGCAAGTCTTATGACTACCCTGATCCTTAAAGATATGGGAGTCAAGAAGATTGTTGTCAAGGCTCTGGATCCGATTCACGGCAAAATGCTCCAAAAGATCGGGGCTGACAAAATTATTTATTCAGAAAAGGAAATGGGAGTCCGGGTGGCGCATAACCTCATTTCGCCGGGAATTGTAGACTATATCGAAATGGAAAATAACATTACCATCCTTTCGATTCATGTCCCTTCCGACTGGGTGGGCAAGAGCATTCTGGATATCGATGTCCGCAGGAAATACAATATTACTGTTGCCGCCATAAAGAGAAAAGGGGATATGTTTGTTAATCCGCGGCCTGACATGAAAATGACTTCAGATGATATGCTGATCATCCTTGGTGATTCGGAAAGTGTTAAACGGGTCACTGAAAGCCTGGAACAGTAAGGTAAAGTCATCCCCGCAGTGTCTTTATACTGATTCCTGTGCGCTTCCATAAGTCTCCTTGAAATCATATAGGATTTTTGCTATGATACGTATGATTCGATTACAATAATAAAACCGTTTCCCGGATGTTATTTCTTTGCACGTCAGGTGAGGAGAGTTCTTCTCTTCAGCCTGCAGGGCGCCGGCGAAAATGATGAGATACATGTAGAATCCGGTTATCATTGAATATTTTTTAGTCAGTAGGAGTGAGTCCTTTTGGAAAAATTAGTAATTCATGGCGGTCATCCGCTTCGTGGACATGTTCGCGTCTCCAGTGCTAAAAACGCAGTGCTTCCCATTATCGTTGCCACACTGCTGCCGGATACGCCTTCTTCCATTGTAGATGCGCCGAATCTTGATGATGTCAGAACAATCTGCAGTGTCCTGGAGTCTTTGGGGGTCAAAGTCACAAAAGAAGATAATGTATTAACCTTTGATTCTTCGATGCTGGATAAAACGGAAGCATCTTATGAACTTATGAGCAGGATGAGGGCTTCCTTTCTGATTATGGGCCCGCTTCTGGCGAAACGGGGACATGCTAAAATCGCACTGCCCGGCGGATGCATGATAGGCAGTCGTCCTATTGATCTTCATTTGAAGGCATTTGAAGCTTTAGGCGCGGAAATTAATGAAAGCAATGGCTACGTGGAAGGTTATGCACCGCATGGTCTCAAGGGCACCACAATTTATCTGGATTTCCCCAGTGTTGGAGCTACTGAAAATATCCTGATGGCTGCTGCTATGGCAGAAGGAAGGACGGTCATTGAAAATGCGGCAGAAGAGCCGGAAATTGTTGACCTGGTTACTTTCCTGAACTCCATGGGGGCTAATATCAAAGGCGCAGGCACCAATGTTATCCGTGTTGAAGGTGTTAAAGAATTACTGGGGGTATCCCATACAGTCATCCCGGACCGGATTGAGGCAGGAACTTTTATGATTGCCGCTGCCATGGCAGGCGGTGATGTGATCGTTGACAATGTCCTTAAAGAGCACCTGAAACCGTTACTGGCCAAATTAAATGAAGCCGGGGTTAAGGTGATTACAGATATTGACAGCATCCGTGTAATCAGTGATGGACATATCCGTTCCACTGATATCAAAACACTCCCCTATCCCGGCTTCCCGACGGATCTTCAGGCCCAGTTTATGGCATTAATGACTATAGGCAACGGGATAAGCCGCGTAACGGAAACAGTTTTTGAAAATCGGTTTATGCATGTAGGCGAACTGCAGCGTATGGGTGCTTCCATTATGGTGGAAGGCCGTTCAGCTATTGTCCGTGGTGTTCCGTTCCTGACTGGCGCATTTGTCCGTGCAACAGATCTGCGTGCCGGCGCGGCACTCACCATTGCCGGCCTCGCAGCCCGGGGAGAAACGGAAATTGGAGAACTTCACCACATTGATCGTGGGTATGATCACCTTGTTGAGAAACTGCAGGGGTTAGGAGCAGATATTGTCAGAGTCGACAGGGATTAATTTCATCTCCCGAAAATTCAGGATATCCAGCCAGAACTCTCTTGTGGACTGGATAGGTTCATTTGGTACGGAAGATATCGGCGTGGATATGGGAACATCCAATACAGTTCTTTTTGTAAAACATAAAGGGCTGGTATTCCCGGAAGCTTCCGTGATAGCCAGAAATGATCTGACAAAAGAATATTTTGCTTTTGGAACAAAAGCGGAGGAAATGGAAGGGAAAACTCCATCGGCAGTCAGAATTATACGACCGTTGAAACAGAGCGTAATTGTTGATTACGGCGGTGCGGCTTATCTTTTAAACTGCATCGTTAATCATTCTTACCTGAAAGGGCTTCTCTTTCATCCCCGTCTCATCATGTGTGTTCCGGCCGGAATCAATGGGGTCCAGCGAAGAGCACTCCTTGAAGCGGCAGTTGCCATTGGTGCCAGAAAGACTGTCCTCATTGATCAGCCTCTGGCAGCTATGATGGGAATGGGACTGGGAAAACATCCTAAAGAAGGGACAATGGTCGTAGATCTTGGTGGAGGTTCTACCAAAATTGCCGTTCTCTCGAAACATGGTATCATAGTCAGTCATTTTTCGACCGCTTCAGGCTCAGAAATGGACCAGGCCGTACTGAATACGGTGAGAGAAAAATATCACATTCTGATTGGACACAAGTCGGCAGAAAGCCTTAAAATTGCATTGGGAGCCATGTGGGATTTGAAGAACGGTCCCCAGATTGCTGAGACAAGCGGCATGTCCATAGTTTCAGGCCTTCCTGTGAAAATAGCAGTAACGGGTGAAGACATTGCCCATGCCATTAATCCTATTCTTTACAGGATTTTTAAAGATATTCGGGATGTACTGCAGCGGACGCCTCCTGCCCTTCTGCAATCAATAAAAGAAAATGGAATCATCCTCATAGGTGGGGGCGCAGAGCTTCGTGGTATAGATGAACTTATTTCCAGGGTCATAGGCGTTCCGGCTCATGTGGCTGAAAGACCGTCATATGTGAACGCAGTAGGGGCAGGTTCAGCGCTTGAGTATATCAACGAATTCCGTGATTCGCTTCAGGATTTACATTGAAATAAAGAGACAGCAGATTGCTGTCTTTTTGTTTTACCCTTTTATAAAGACTGAAATATGAAAATTTTTGATTTAAAAGAAATTTGAAGAACGAAAATACAGGAAGAATTATCAGGAAAATATTATTTAAGCGTGGTAAAATAAAACAAAACAACTTTTTTCATCTTTATGATAGCGAGGTATCTCATGAAAATAATAAAGAAAGCCCTCCTGGCTTCAGCGGCTGTCATTTCGCTTACAGGTATCGCTGACGCGGCAGAAATTTCCCAGAATGCTGTTATATCCGGTACGGTTACTTCCGTGGTTGAATTGAATGCCTCCATCAAAGAGGGACAGATACTGGCGACAGTAGATTCTCTGGTGGGGCCTGTGCCGGCTGCAAGAGCCGATGCAGATGGAATAGTGAAGAAAGTACTTGTCGTAAAAGGACAACAGATTAATAAATCGGAAGCGGTAGTTATTATTGAAACCAGGTAATACAGGAGAGACTATGCATCTGTTTTCGGGAAAGAACATAAAAAGGCTGGGCATTACTTTGTGCCTGGCACTGAACTTGATCGCTCCGTCACTGGCGGCAGAGGAATTTATGCCTCTCTCAGAAGTTCATGAGGGCATGCATGGGTATGCAAAAACGGTAGTTCATGGAACGAAAATTGATACATTTAATGTCGATGTCCTTGGTATCATGAAGAATAAAGGCGCGGCCGGTGGAGATCTGGTCCTGGTCAAAGTTTCTGGTCCTGTTATTGAGGAGTCCGGCGGGATTGCCCAGGGAATGAGCGGGAGCCCTGTTTACATTAACGGAAAACTCCTTGGCGCTATAGCGTACGGTTTTCCTCAGTCCGATGGCAGGATTGGTATGGTTACTCCCATTTCCGATATGCTTAGATTGTGGACTGTTGATAGCAGCCATAGTAAGGAAATCGACAGCCATGCTGCCGGATTAATTCCGCTGGATACCCCGGTAATGGCTTCCGGCTACACCGCCAATGGCATGGCTTTCCTGACTGACCGGATGAAAGATTTCCATATGGTACCTTATTCCGCCGCTTCGGCGACTACTGATGACAATCCGTTTCCACTGGAGCCGGGCGGGGCTGTATCCGCAACTCTGGTGACGGGAGATTTAAAACTGGGCGCAGTAGGGACAGTGACCTATGTAGATGGAGACCATATGGTGGCTTTTGGTCATCCATTTATGAATAAAGGCAGTTTAGATTATTTCATGCATAACTCCTATATTTTTACTGTCATACCAAGCAGGAACATCCCCTTCAAGCTGGGTTCGGTCGGGGCTGAAATTGGTACTATCACGGAAGACCGGGGAGCAGGAATCAGTGGCATAAGTGGTAAAGTACCTGAATCTGTCAGGCTTCATGCGGTGGTCAATGATCTTGACACCGGGAAAACAGGAAATCTGAATGTCCGGATGATACGGAATGAGGGACTGCTGCCTATGCTTTCTTCCACATCGGTCTATAATAATGTCAGCAATACACTGGACAGGACCGGCGAAGGGACTATTTCTTTTTCCTATACTCTGTTTCCAAAAGACATGAAAAAGAAGCCTTTTACACGGTCCAACATGTACTGGTCATCCAAAGATATCGCCGCAAGAAGCGTAGATGAGTTGTACAATGTGGTAAAGATTCTCGAACAGAACCGGTTTGAACCTTATGATTTGAGAGATATTTCTATTCACATGGACGTAACGCAGGGTCGAAAGACGGCTAAACTGCTGGATGCCTCGGCTGCACCGACTGTAGTCAGTCCGGGAGACACGATCTATGTACGGGCCAGACTGGAACCCTGGCGCGGAGAAATATTCTATAAGGAATTATCCTTTAAAGTCCCTGAGGATCAGCCATTGGGAAATATGATCCTGGAAGTCAGGGGCGGCGGCGTGACTCCGCTTCCATACCTTCTCCAGCAGCAGAAATATAATCTGACCGATGAGATTCTGGAAAGACTTCGTAATTATAAAGATTTTGATGACCTTTTTGATAAGCTGGAAAAGGAAGACCGGAATAATCAGGTTGTTGTAGAAATTTTGGATCCCAACGTCAGTATGATTTCCAAAGATGAAAATGACGGGGCAAAGGCGGAGATTCAGGACAAGCGTCCTTCAAAATCCCCGGAGTACCTTAAAGGGGAATCTAAGCCTGATCAGGGAAATGACAGGGAAGATGATTCACCAAAGAGCAGGGTGGATACGGATTATGTCATTTATGGAGATGGACAGTTTACTTTTCGCGTCATGGCTCCCGAGGATAGAGACAGGGAACTGAGGAAATTATCCCGCTCCAACAGGAAAGTGGCAGCTGAAATGAGAAATGGTGAAAAAGAACCTTCAACCGGGGAATTTCCGGAAATAAAAGACTCAAAACAGAATGGCAAATCTGCTTCAGCTTATGAAAATTCAAATTTCCTGATTGATCTGTAAATGAGGAAAGGAGGGGTAGGCTTGGATTTTTTAGAATCGCTTGGCCGTCATACACTGAGTATTTTCCATCAGCTGGGCGCGGTTATTCTGCTTCTGGTTCAGGCAATTAAAGAACTGGGGAGCATTCGCGTTAATGAAACATGCAAGCAGTGCCTCTCCCTTGGCGTACTTTCTTTTCCTATTGTGGCTTTGACCCTGCTTTTTACAGGAATGGTTCTTTCCGTGCAGATTGCAGGAGAATTGACCAAATATGGTGCCGATTTCACAGTGGGTGCGATCGTAGCAATCGGGATTGGCCGGGAACTGGGGCCTGTTCTTTGCGGCGTCGTCCTTGCAGGTCGTGTAGGTGCTGCTATTACGGCAGAAATCGGGACAATGCGGGTTACTGAACAGATAGATGCTCTTCGCTGTATGGCAGTAAGCCCTGTGGGATATCTGGTTGTTCCCCGGCTGATTGCCTGCATGTGCATGCTGCCCCTTTTGAACGTATTTGGAGTTACCATTGGCGTAGGCGGGGGAATGATCGTGGCATCTTTGTCTCACGGAGTTTCTTCTTATGTGTTCATGCATTCCATACACACTTTCTGCGTTCCATCGGATTTATATATAGGAGTTTTCAAATCCGTGGTTTTTGGCGCTATTGTTGCCCTTGTCGGATGTGACCGGGGCATGACCTGTACGGCAGGTGCCGAAGGTGTCGGCAAAGCTACAACCCAGTCAGTCGTTTATTCCATTATTATGCTTTTTGCGGCCAATTATCTTCTTTCGTCAATACTCTTCTGAGGACTGTTATGATTGATATAAGACATGTATACCAGACCTTTGGTACGAGGAAAATCCTAAAGGACGTGAGCCTTACAATCAGGGATGGGGAAACCATGGTCATCCTGGGGGCTTCGGGTTCAGGGAAATCAACTCTTTTGAAACTGATTATCGGTCTCCTGAAGCCCACCTCGGGGGAGGTCCTGGTTGACGGAAAAGATATGGCTCTCTTGAGTGAGGCAGAACTCAATCTTGAGCGGCGCCATATGGGGTTTGTATTTCAGTATTCCGCCCTCTTTGATTCTATGAATGTGAAGGAAAACGTGGCTTTCGGCCTGCGGATGCATACTAAACTTCCGGAAGTGGAAATAGAAAGAATTGTCAAAGAAAAACTGCACCTGGTAGGGCTTGACGGTATAGAAAATCTGATGCCGGCCAATCTTTCCGGCGGCATGAAAAAGCGGGTGAGTCTGGCAAGGGCAATTGCGCTCGAACCCCGAATTATTCTTTATGATGAGCCTACGGCGGGGCTGGATCCTATTCGTTCTACGGATATCAGTCTTCTTATAAAAAATACGCAAAAGGCCATGCATGCCACAAGCGTTGTGGTTACTCATGATTTAAAATCAGCAGAAATGATTGCAGACCGGATGGCTTTTCTCTATAAAGGTTCTTTCCTTGCTATAGGAAAGCCGAAGGAATTATATCGGTCGGAGGACCAGAGAGTCCGCCAGTTTATGGAAGGTCTGCCGTCAGACCCGGATTTTTTAAAGGAAGGTGATGTTGGATGAAATGGTCTACTGAGGCAAAAGTGGGGGCTTTTTCACTGGCCGGGATCGTATTGTTTGCCCTGATCATCATCCAGCTCAGCAGCCTCGTCATTTTTGGAAAAAGCGGCTTTCATGTAACCGGTTATTTCAAAGAAGCAGAAGGAATTGAACCGGGAAATCCCGTCCATTATGCTGGCGTAGAAGTGGGAATGGTAGACAGCATTTCCGTCGAGAACGGAGAAGCTGTTCTTAAGCTTCGATTCTATAATGATGCCAGGATTCCAAAGGATGCGGATTTCTCCATTCAGACCAGCAGTGTCATGGGCGGCCGGTTCGTAAAAGCTTCCGGCGGCCATCAGGATCGGGGTTACCTGGCAGACGGAATGACTGTGGAAGGAAAAGCAGCCCCCGGTATCGATCAGGCCATGGATAAAATGGATAAGCTGATTAATTCTGCGCAGACAATGCTCGATGGAATTAATACGGTCGTAGGGGATCCGGCATCACAGAAAAATGTAAAAAACAGCCTCAGTAACTTCGATGCTGTTTCCCAGAACCTGGCCATATTAACTGCTCAGGGTATACAGACGGCAAATGAAATCGAGGGTATTACGGCACAGATCAATTCCATGCTTTATCAGTTGAATGGGGATGGCAAAGCTGTGGCTGATGCAAGGCAGATCATGGATAATCTGGCAGTGGCATCGGAAAATGCTAAAGCCATTTCTTCTGATGCAAAAAATATTTCCGGAAAAATTAACGGAATTATGAGTGGAACAGGCGATTTAGGTATATCTGTTTCGGGCGAATTGTTATATAATACTAAGAAAGATGATTTTTCACCAAATCTGTTTCTCCGGTTCGGGAAAGACAGTTACGGAATTCTGGGGATAGAATCCGCAACCAATGATCCCGTGTATGATGCTATGTTTGGCCGAATGAGAGGGAGCTACGGCATTCATGCAGGGATTATCCGAAACAAGCTTGGCCTAGGCGCCGATTATGAGAAGGACAGATGGAAGTTTACAGCGGACCTGTTCAATCCAAACGATGTTTCCGTGAGGATTGGCGGAAAATATGCGCTGGATGATCATTTCTTTATTACCGGCCAGTCTATCTTCCCGCATCGCCGGAGAGGCGGCGGCGAATATTTCGGTGTCGGTTACAACTTTTGAATAAGAAGACATCTGTCTTAGAAGGGATGAAATTCTATGAATAAATATACCTGCCGTATTTTGGCGGCTTCTATCGTGATCGCTCTATCCTTTGGCGCAGGTGTAGAAGCAAAAGGCTCCAGGACGAGAATTACTACAGATCCCGTTCTGACGGAAAAAGCTCTTGCCGCACAGATGGACCAGGTAAGTGCTGATAAAAATGTCAATTTCAATAATATGCTTCTCCAGAAGAATCTGTCTGACTCTCTGGGCGAAGTGGCTACTCCGGAAGCTTCCAGCCTGGATATCGACCTGAAGGGCGCAGTAGTGACATCAATTCAGAATAATCGGGATATTACAATTGCTGATCTCCAGAGAAAGGAAGCAGAATCTGACGTAAGAAAGGCTGCAGCTGCCAAGAATCCACAGATTGGGTACAGCTGGACTGGTAATCAATTTAAAGCACAAAAAATGGTAGATGCCAAAACTGGTGCTATTCTTGGGAGTTATAATCGTTCCTATAATCAAGGCGTAAATGTATCTATGCCTATTTGGACTGGTGGTAATATAGAAGGTGCTATCAATCAGGCCAGGTATGCAAAGAATATTTCCGATTTGGAATACTATAAGACAGAAGCTGATACCAAGTTGTCTGCCGTAGAAGCTTACTATAAATATCTGGAAACCATTAAACTTGCGGGTGTCCAGGCCGAATCTGTCAATGATTATGCAAGCCATCTGAACAATGTTCAGCAGCAGTTTGATGCAGGTATCGTGGCAAAGCTCGATGTGCTGAGTTCCAATGTATCTCTGGCTAATGCGAAGCAGAAAAGCATTGCTGCCGACAATGCGAGAGATCTGGCTGAGGCAAACCTGAATAATATTATGCGTATTCCTATGAATACGAAACTGAATCCCCTGGACAAAGATTTCCCGGAGCCGGAGTTTGACCTGACTCTGGAACAGGCTATTGCTATGGCGGAGAAATACCGCTGGGAACTGATTGAATCGGATTATAATGTCCGTATCGCCAAAGAAGCTCTTCGCATTGCAAGATCCGGCTATATGCCCACGATTTCCGTAGGTGGCGGATACAGCTGGGATGAAGCTGCTTTATCAAAAATCGATAAAGATGATTGGGCTTTGCTGGGCAAAATCAGCTGGAGTATCTGGGATGGTGGTTCTGCCGATGCTGCAATCAAGAAGGCAAATGAAGAAATCAAGGTTGCCCAGGAACAGCTGCTGCAGGCAAGAGAAGGCGTAGAACTCGAGGTTCGTCAGGATTACTTGAATATCCTCGCGGCCAAAGAGCAGATTCGTGCGACAGAAGCTGCAGTAGCTCAGGCAGAAGAAGCTTATAAGATTGCTACGGTCCGTTACAGCAGCGGAGTGGGCATCAACCTGGATGTTCTGGATGCAGAATTACAGTTGAATACGGCAAGAACGAATTATATTACTGCTCTTTATGATTACAATATTGGTCTGGCAACCCTGGAACACGCCATGGGGATTCCGGCAGTGATTCATCCTGAATTTGCCAATGCAAAATAAGTGAAATGATTGTGTGAAATCATTTCACCCGATCATTTTCAAAAAAACTGGGGAGATTATTTTGAAGCATAGTATGAAGTGGTGGATAAACACTATAGCGGCTGCCATTTTTATGGTGCTCGTTGTGATTTATCTGCTGATCCGGCCTATTATCGTGCAGAATCTGGAACCTGTACTGGCTGAAAAGCTGGGAGACAGGGTGAATGGTACCCTGTCCTGGTCTTCCATCGATCTGGACCCAAACCTGGATCTTTCATTTGCCTATCTGGAACTGAAAGATGAAAAAGGGGAGGATGTTTTAAAGACACCCTCATTGACCGTAGGCTGGTCCATGTCTTCACTCTATAATTATCTTCTTCATGATGACGGTATCGCTACTGTTATTCGTGATGTAACTATTGAAAAGCCGGAACTTTCTCTTTCCCAGAAAGCCGATGGAACCTGGAATATCAGTGATATTCTTAAACCTTCTGATGATTCTGACAGTGGGAAGTTTACGGGAAAGATCATCATTACAAAGGGAAGGGCCCTGATAAAGACAAATGAAGCCGGTCAGTTCGATTTCACAAAGGTGGAGGGCACTTTTGCCTGGGATAAGGAGGCCCATATTGATGGCAGTCTAACGGGAGCCATCTTTGACAGCTCCTTTGATGGCAGGCTGAAATATACTGACAGCAATAATCTGGAAGTGAATATAAAGACAGATCCGATTCCATTGAAATCCCTGCAGCCGCTTATTGAAAAACTGCCGCAGTTTCAGAAAAAGCTGACACTGCAGGATGGGACGGGAAGTATTACGGAAGCCAAAATCTGGAAAAGCGACGGGATTGTCGCTTACCGGATGACCGGCTCTTTTAATCATGCTGCTCTTGGCTATGAAAATTACATTCTGGCTGATGGAGCGGCTTTTTTTAATATTGAAAATAACAGGGCAGATGTCACAAAAATTTCCGGAAAGGTGAATGGGCAGAAAATCAGCGGTGAGGTCCATGTGGATCTTGCCGGAGAGGATACTCCTTTTTGGGGCACTGCTGCTTTATCCAAAGTTGATATAGCAAAAGTTGTCCCGGATTATGAAGCAAATGGGATTGTGACCGGGGATCTTTCTTTCTCCGGAACAAAGGAATATCCATCTGTCAGTGGCGATATTTCCATTGTCGATGGAGCCTATGAAAATCTTTCCGTGGAAAAAGGAAAAGTATCTTTTTCCTATGATGACGGCTCCGTCACCATACCGTATCTGGAGGCCGATGCTGCAGGCGGACATATCCTTGGGCACGGTAGTTATATAATGGATTCAGGCATATTTTCGATCCAGGCTTTTGCTGACCATGTATCCCTGGACCAGATTCCTTCAGGACAGGATTTGAGAGGGCTCGTGAGCGGATATTGTCAGGCAGAAGGAAACTATAAAGATGGAATCCTTAATTTGGACAATGCGGCAGCAAATGGGGAAGCATTGGATCTCGGCTATGAAGATATGGCGGCCGGAGAGCTTCGCGGGTTTGGCAATTATCGGAATGGAAACTGGAATGGCACGGTGAATGGCCGGAATATTTCCTATAAAGGCGCATTCCTTGATAATCTGGCCGCCTCTCTTTCGAATGAGGATGGTATCATTCATATCCCTTACGCCAGCGGGATTAGCGGGAATGGAGCATTTTTCGCCAGCGGTACTTATGGTGGTGGAGAAATGAATATAGGAGTAGACGCTTCAGATATTGATTTATCCATGCTGTCTCCTCTTACCGGTGAAGATCTTGCCGGAATGGCATCTTTCAAAGGGATGATTTCCGGGACCCCGGAGCAGCCTGAGGGAAGCGGCATTATAAAAGTTAGAAATGGTCATATCCGTAATGCTGCTTTTGATACTATTGACGGTACTATGGCTGTCCAGAATGGAAAATTGAATATTTCTTCTTTGCTTGTAACCGGCCCTTCCGGAAATCATGAAGTCAGCGGTTCTGTAGATATTCATAATTGGGATCTGGATGTAAAAGTAAAGACCGATAAGGCTAGAATAGAAAATCTTCTGTCCATAGCCGGCATGGATTATCCTGTGACCGGCTGGATTTCCAACGAGCTGACTGTTACCGGGAATATGGATAATCCCAAAGTGCAGGGCGATTTCCATGCATGGAGCGGCTCGGTGATGGGAGAATTGTTCCAGAGCATTTCAGGCCAGTATGGTTACTATAATAAGAAAATTGATCTGAAGAACTGCATGGGCTACATGTATGATGGGGTTATTGTAGTGAACGGTGGTGCAGAAGAAAATAATCTGAATCTCACTGTTTCCATGACGGATATTGATATTGAGCGTATGCTGCCTGATAAAGGAGTCAGGGGCAAAATTACGCTTAACGGTCTGATTCAGGGGACTTTTGACAGCCCTGCTTTTGACGGTACGGCATCATCCCGGGAAATTACGATTGCCGGGAATACGATCCGGAATGTTTCCACCGGAGTTCATTATAAAGATCAGGTTGTGACTGTGGATGAAGGCTCTTTCCATCAAAAGAAAGGAACTTTCCTTTGGAAGGGAAGCTATAATCTTTCTGATGATGCAGTGAATGGTTATCTGGAATTTAACGGATGGAACATTCGCGATATTATGGCTTTCTTTGGAAAGCCTGATGAATCCGTGGATGGTCTGGTAGAAGGCGGTATGAAGATCAGCGGTACCAAAGATTCACCCAATGTCAATTTCAAGGCCCATCTTTTGGGAGGGCATTTGGGAAATGCCGCCCTGGGCGAAGGCAACATTGATTTCTCCTACATGAATGGGGCCCTTTCGATCAGGCAATTCTCTATTCCTGTGGGTGATGGCATCCTGGTCGCTAAAGGGTCTATGAACAGCCGGGGCGACCTGGATATCCAGGCGGCAGCCCGGGATATGGATATTTCCTGGATTCCCCAGGTTATCGGGAGAAAAGATATTTCTTTAGACGGGAAATTGACAGCAGCGGTCTTTCTTTCCGGAAATAAATCGGCACCGGAAGCCGACGTTTCTGTGGGACTTGATCATCCAAGGTATGGTGAAATCGCTTTCGACAGTATGTCTCTTATGGCCAATGCTGCAAATAATGTGGTCACCATCCAGAATGCCCTGATTTCCAGGGATGCTTACAGGGCCAGCATGAAAGGAACCATGCCAGGCAATATTTTCACAGGCAGCGAAACGGATAAAGCTGTTCCCCTGGATCTTGATATCAATCTGGATGAAGCGGATCTCAATATGCTTGCTCTTTTCTTTAAACCGGTCACATCGGCCAGCGGACCGATTCAGGGACATCTGAAGGTTGCAGGCAGTTATAAAGACCCGCTCTTGCTTGGCGGCGTGAATGTAAAAGATGGAGAATTTACGCTGCTAACCCTGAATGAAGCTGTAAAGCCGGTCAATATGAATCTCGAATTTAATGGAAATAAGGCTCATGTAGAAGGAAGTGCTTCTATAGGCAATGGGGCTGTTACTGCAAATGGGACCGTTTCCTGGGATCATATGAAAATTTCCCAATACAATGGCGATTTACATATTCATCTGCCTGATGTGGATTCCCAATATTATAAAGGCAGAGTGGATGGAGACTTTATGCTTGGGGAAATTCCGGGCCTTGAGAAACCGGGAATTGATGGGAATCTTGTTATTCAGGATGCGGTGATGGATGTTCCTTTTGCACTGCTTGATGATACCGGTAGTACTCCTGCAGATATCCTGACACGCATCAATATTCAGGTTGGGAATAACGTGCGGCTTTATAATTCCTCGCTTTATGACCTTTTGGTCAAAGGGAATATTTCCATGATGGGGCCGCTCTCGGATCCTGTCATGACCGGGCGGGTGAATGTAGAAAAAGGTACTGTCAAAATCAATACATCAGAATTTAAAGTGGATACAGCCAATGCCATTTGGGGAAGTGTGCCGGGATCTTTCCTTCCTGTTGTTCACGCCAGAGCATTTACCAAGATAGGCCATTATTCTATTACCGCCGAACTCGATGGTCCTCCGGGTGAAATGAAGACCACTTTCCACAGCGAGCCGGCATTGAATGATTCTCAGATCCTTATGCTGCTGGTCTTCCATCAGAATCCCGAAGGTTCTGATAATAATGGGGCTATGGAAGGCGCTTTATTTAATGCAGGCCTGACTATGCTTTTTGGAAATGGGGTTCAGGATTTCATGAAGGATAAGATAGGGCTGGATTTGATTTCCATAACTTCCAGTTTGACTGACTACTATGACAATACAAAAGATAACAATGATAGTTATTACTACCTTAAAATAGGAAAATACATTTTCAATGATTTCATGCTGACTGCAACTATGGGTATGAATAATAATGAAACAAGTTACGGCGCTCATTATGATTTGAACTCGCGAGCAGGTATTTCCACGTGGTATAATAATAAACATGACAGTTACATTGGTACTGATTGGAGTTTTAGATTCTAGGAGAGGTACATGCTTGAAGAATATATGGCTTCTCTTTCTGCAATTCGAAAGCTTGGCAGGGAAGAAGAAGCTGACCTGTGGAATCAATATAAGAAGTGCGGCATAATTGAGGCCAGGCAGTCGCTGATTGAGCATTACCAGCCGCTGGTTTTTCGTGAGGCCATGAAGTATTCTCTTCAGGAAGCCGTTACGCTTGACCTGATTCAGGAGGGAACAGTAGGATTGATGGAGGCTGCGGAAAAATACAATCCCGATGCGGGAGTGGCCTTTTCCCTTTATGCTCTTCACCGCGTCCGTGGCAGGATGATTGACTTCCTGCAGAAAAACTGCCGTGAAATTCTGCTTGAGGATGGGGAAGAAGAACAGGTTTTCTTTTCCAAGGCAGGCCCGGATACGGCGTTTGAAACGGCTGACAGAAATTCACTTCATTCCAGAATCAGTCAGGCCGTAAATCGTCTTCCTGTAAGAGAACAGGATGTCATAAGGAGTGTTTATCTGCAGGAGCAGACTGCTCAGGAGACTGCAGATGCCATGGACGTCAGCACGGCTTATGTTTACCGACTGGAAAAAAGAGGAATTCGGCGTCTCCGGGGAATGCTCTCCAGGTTGATTCACGAAAGAAAATGACTTTACAATGAGTATTTATTTGAATTTGAAAGGAAATTGATGAAAATAGAAGAATTATCTGATTAACAGCCGTTCATTTATACTTCTCTTTTTCTGATTATGTAATAATAAGGAAATTGTCTAAGCACATTAAGATGCAGGTATATTTCTCTATTATTGGGAGGTATTATGTCAGGGGATAAGATAAAGCGGGTCCGGGCTGTAAGGAAGTGGCTTGAAAAAGCCGAAAGTTCCTATTCCAGCAATAAGGAAATTACCGGTGAAATCAATTTGATTATGGCGCAGGCAGAGATGCAGCGGCTCCACGAGACCAGAAAGGAATCTTCTGCAAAACGCTGGGGACTCCGGATTGCTGCCATGTTTGCTGCGTTTGGCATATTTCTTGGTATCAATGCATTCTGGAATTTGCTTCATTCGTCGGTAGAGCCTCAGCCTAAACCGGTCCAAATTGTTATTAATGAGGTCAGTTCGTCAGAATCATCCGGGTTCGCATCAGAAGCGGATAAAACCGAGGTGGTACTGAAGGAAAAGACTGATGAAAATACCGGTTCCGGGGAGGCGGGATCTGAGGTCAAATCGGCTCCGGTTTTCAATGAGTCTGTAAATATGCAGGCTGAGCAGCCATCTGCAGTTCCATCTTATCATGCGGCTGCACCGGCATTGTCAGATAAGGAAATACAAAGTGTTGTTGGAGAAGCAGGCAGGGCTCTGCGTGGGCAGGCCTGACTTTTACATAAAAATGATGCCAGAGTATATATCTCAAAATAAGGGAGGATTTTATGATTACTTTTGCAAACAAAAAAGCTCTTCTCATGGCCGCATTCCTTTCTGCGGTTACCGGAGCAGGAGCATGGGCTGATGGCCCTGATATGGCCGCTGGTCAGGGGAATATGTCACAGAGCGCCATGATCAGTGTAAAAAATGGTCAGACAGTCGGTTCGTCCGGGCAGATTTCCAATGAAACTGAGAACAAAGTAGAAGAATCTTCGCTTCAGGTTCAGCAGTCTCAGCAGACCGTGGCAGTAGGGGATGCATCCCTGTATTTGACAAAAGCTGATGATGACGCCATTGAAGCACAGGTGGGAAAGAAAATCACTTCCGTTGATTTCTCCGGAATTCCTGAAGAAGTCAAGCCAAAGCTTGCGCCATTGCTTCAGAGCAAGCCCGGAACGCAGATCAGTGAAGAAAGTATCCGTAATGATGTGGCCTCCCTTGGGTCTACCGGCGTATTTGCCCAGATCACTCCGGCATTCAATGCCGTTCCTGAAGGTGTAGGCATTACTTACCGGCTTGTTTCCAATCCGGTTGTCCATGATGTGGAATTTTCCGGTAATACCGTATTTACCGGGGATTATCTGAAATCCATTATGAATATTCCCCAGGACAGCGTTCTCAACTTTGTCCTTGTTAATCAGAAGCTGAAGGAAATTGAAAGTCTTTACCTGAAACAGGGGTATATGCTTGTTTCCATTCCAAATGTACAGGTTTCTCCCGATGGACTTCTTCATGTAAATATTTCAGAAGGTAATGTCGAGGATATTGTTCTTGTTGGCAATGACAAGACGAAAGATAAGGTTATTACCCGTGAATTGAAGCTGAAAAAAGGCCAGCCCTTTAATAAATTCCTGGCAAGCAGAAGCATGGAGAGACTTTACAACCTCGGATATTTCGAAGATGTCAATATGAAACTGCTTCCTGGCAAAGAAAATGAACATAATGTCATCATCGAAATCGATGTCATTGAACAGAAGACCGGCGTTATTACCGTCGGTGCCGGCTATTCTGATTCCGATGGTACGGTAGGTATCGTCGAAGTCGGAGATACCAATTTCCGTGGAACCGGTGATAAAGTCAACTTCCACTGGGAATTCGGCGGCGCCGGTGATGGTAAGAACTATACCATTTCTTATACCAGGCCCTGGATCAACTCCAACGGTGACTCCCTGGGAGCATCCATTTTCAATCGTATCTACACGTATGATGACTATGATGCTGATGGTCATGAAATTGCAGAATATGATAAGAGGAGAAAAGGCTGGAATCTTACCTGGGGTCATGTAAGCAGCGAATACCGCACCAACTATTTCAACTTTGAATCCTCCAAAGAATCCTATGATGATCATGATGGATTTGAATGGAGTAGTAGAGCGGAAAATAAATTTAAAAATGCTACCAAATATGGCTATAAAGACTATGATGACATGAAAAATGCTTGGCATAAAGCTATTTTTGATAATTTTAAAACTACAAACAGCTTTACCTTTACCCATGTATTTGATAATCGCGATAATTACTTCAACGCGAGCCGTGGCAGACGTATTTCTTTTGCCCTCCAGTATGGCGGCCATGGACTTGGCGGGGATTATGATTTCTATAAATTCACCACAGAGGGCCGCTTCTATAAGGGGCTGGGCAATGGACATATCCTGGCTCTGCGCGTGATGGGCGGCTATATCGATGGAGATGTGGCATATGGCAACCTCTTTGATCTTGGTGGTTCCAATACTCTCCGCGGTTATGAAGATGATCAGTTCAAAGGCAAGAAAATGTATGCGGCAACACTGGAATATCGTTTCCCGATTGCCAAGAAGGTACAGGGCGTAGTCTTTACGGATGCCGGCAGTACCTGGGATATCGATGATGGAAAGATTCCGTGGTATGACGATGATGATTCCCTGAACTGGTCCGTAGGTGTGGGCCTTCGTCTCCAGACCCCGATTGGACCGATCCGTCTTGACTATGGTCATGGTGATCAGAACAAGTTCCACTTCAGCTTTGGTACCCAGTTCTGATTGAGAGGGGAGGAACATGATTTCTTCCTTAAAAAAGTGTGTTTGCGGGGCGGTTATGCTTCTGCTGACAGGAAATTTTTCCGGAAATGTTTATGCCGCCCCTATTCAGAATGTGAATGTCCATCTTTCTGTAACCGATGGAGATGTCCCACCGGTTGTGGAAAAACGAATTATTTCCAGTATTTCTTCTATTGGGAACCGTATACTCACCGGAAAAGAGGAAAATCTTTTTCGTCTGAGCAGTGCCGAATACAACAAAGTGATTGCCGATATCATTAACCGCGTGGTTATAGGTTATGTGGTTTCGGACCTTTCTGTGGATTATGGAAGAAATACATCGGTCAATGTATCTCTTCAACCGGTTGGCCGGATAATCCGTCATGTTGATACGGAAATCGATTATGGAAATCTTTCAGGAGATGCAGAACGGTATATTAAAGCGGATACTGCGGAAGTACCGGTTCTTATGAATAATCTTCTGATCGGGCTTCCTGTTGATTCCGTAGGATGGGCGGAAAGTGTTTCCCAGTCGGCAGGACGGGATCTTCTGAAGCAGATTTTACCGGAGTTCCAGGCAAATTTTGAGGTTCATTCAGGCGAGGATACGAAAGTAAAGATTTACCTGATTCCGCAGGGAGATATTATCCGTTCTACCCGCCTTACTCTTGAAAAATCTACTGTACCGCGGCTTCTTATGCTGAGGGCAGTAGAGGAAACAGAAGCTGCTCTCAAAAATCTGGAGGGTCTTCCCATCGGCTTTGTAAGCAGGAATCAGGCTAAGATTGCCGCTGACATGAATGGCATACTGAGCAAAGATTTTTTCGTTGAAAAGTATGGTATTGAAACAAGGGCAAGACTAATTCCGGGGGAAAAAACTGCACTTGTAGTAGATGCCCTGACTGACCACTGGATTATCCGGACCGAAGCCTGGCTTGATGCCGGTCGTGATGGAAACCGCAATACTACGATTGAGGGAATGCTCGGTCATTTTGTGGGAGGAAACAATGTGGTATTCGGGGAAGCCCGTTTTTATCCCGGGCCAGTGGACTGGGATGTATATGGCGGCTTTTATCATCATTTCCGGGGCCTTATGGACTTGGGATATAAATATAATTTTTCAGAGAACAGCAATCATGCCTTTGGTGTAATTCCCCTGGGAAATAAATTTTCGCTCCGTTATGAGCGGGATTTTAAAGAGGATGAGAATGAATTTGGTTTTTCCTATAAAATTCATAATTACATGACTCTTGAATATGTGTATAATGATGAAGATGGGAAATGGCTGCGACTTGTAGCCAATTTATAAAGGAGTGATTTAAATCATGATGACAACTCTTGGTAACAAGAAGAATGTTAAGATTTTCTCTTTCGCCCTGGCAGGCGTATTTATTGCATCCGTAGCCGTGATGGCTGTGGTATCCATGGGGGATACGGCCAGTGCTGCGCCAACTACGGATATTGGCGTAGTTGACCAGAGAGAAGTGATTTCTTCCAACGGGCAGCTTGCCATTGATTATCAGAACAAAATGAAACAGACCGCAGAAGAAATGCAGAAAGAGTTTGATGCAAAATCCGCCGGCATGTCCGATGCGGATAAGGAAAAGCTTTTCGCTGATATGCAGCAGCAGTTCAACCAGAAGCGGACTGCCATTGAAAAGGATATGGAAGATCAGGTAACCGGTGCTGTAAAATCTGTAGCTTCCAAAAAGGGTCTCTCTCTGGTAGTGGATAAATCCGCTGTCATTTATGGCGGCACCGATATTACCAGAGAAGTGTCTGAAGCACTGAATAAATCTGTTTCCTCTGCACAGTCTGCGGCAGCTTCCCAGAGTAAGTAACAGGAGTGGTCACCATGCGCTCCGGCTCTTTGGCCCGAATAGCTGCAGCGGCGATGATTGTTTTAACTTTTGCCTTTTCCGGTTGTGGAGCCAGGAAAGAGGAGGCTCCTCCGCCTGCCGTCCATTATGGTGTGGCCGACCTGGAGACAATGGTGAAAGCACATCCCCGGTACAGCAGCTATTTCAAATTGCAAACTGAATATAACCACTTATTGGAACAATACCGGAATGAACGGAATCGATTGATTCAGGCCGCTTCTCAACAGAAAAGGATCAATGCCGCTTTGTCTGATCAGACGCGACGGCTGGCAGCAGAAAACGAATTGAAAGCCAAAGTAAAGTCCAAAGAAGACGAATTGAATGAAGGTCTTAAGAAGCTTTACTCTGATATTTCCAAAAAACATGCTGCATCATCTTCTTTGAATCTGGAAACGCTGACACCGGAAGAAAGGGCGGAAATGGCCAATCTTCAGATGAAGCTTACCATTCTTGGTGTGACAGGGGAAGAAAAAGAAAAGATTAAGGATAGACTTCATGCCCTGATGGAGCTTCGGGCGTCCCGTGAAAAAGCCGAGATGACTGGATGGACAGTGGACGAAGTCAATCAGATGAAAAATGCAAAGGAAAAGGCTGAATCGGATCTTACTGAATTCTCCCGCGTTACAGCTGAGAACATTAAAAAGAGGCTGGCATCTGATAATAAAGTGCAGTTAGAGAAGATCGAACAGAGCTTTGATGCGGGTAATCAGGAATGGGACAAAGCCTGGCAGTTCCGCATTGATTCCAAGCAGAAGCAGATGGCCGATTTGAAAAAGCAGATTATGGCTGATATAGAGACGGAAGCGGCTCGTGTCGCTTCTGATAAGCAGCTGGATATGATTTTTATAAAGTACAAAGCCAATATTAACGCGACCGATGTAACCGGAGATATGGTTAATCGGATTGTAAATATAAAGCAGGAGGAAATAAATGGATAAGGCTGTGTTGAAAAAGATGGCCTGCGTGGGATTACTTGCTTTTGCAGCCGTATTTTCCGGTTGCGGCAGTGAACATAAAGTAGCCGTTATTGATTATCAGAAAATCGAATCCCAGTCGCCTAAAATCAAGGCAATCCAGAAGGAGATTACCGACAAGGATAAAGAAATCAGTGCCCGTCTGGCAGAGGATTCGAAGAAGGGCCTTTCCGATGCGGATATGCAGAAGAAAGTACAATCGGCCCAGCAGGAAAGAATGATTTTTATTCAGAGCAAGCAGAAACAGATTGAATCCATGATTCAGTCTCAGTGCAGTTCCATTGCAAAAGAAAAGAATCTTGGAATCGTTATGAACAAAATGGCTGTACCGAGTGGGGCAGTCGACATTACAGACGAAGTATTGGCTAAAATGGATGGAGGATCATCCAAAGCAGCTTCTTCGGCATCTAAGTGAGGCGGATTATGAGAAAAACAGCAGGCGAATTGGCTCAGATTGTAGGCGGCACGCTTTACGGTGATGAATCAGTTCTCATTGATGACGTGCGCAGCGCGGAAAGTGCAGGTCCATCCCATGTTACCTTTGCCCGGGGTGTTTATGCGGAACATATAGAAGAGATGCAGGCGGGGGTCATTCTGGTGGATGAACTTCCTGCTCATTATACACGCAACCTGATTGTTGTTCCTGACTGCCGCCGCTCTTTCGGGGAGCTGGTTGATTTTTTTCATCCTGAAAACCATGTGAAACCGGGTATTCATCCGACTGCTATTGTCAGTGATACGGCTGAAATTGGCAAAGATGTCTGCATCATGGCTTATTCAGTGATTGATGATGGGGTTGTAATCGGCGATCATACCATCATTTATCCATATACTTATATTGGGAAAAATGCCCATATCGGTGAGGATTGTGAAATCAATCCCGGATGCGTGATTCATGAGAATACAGAAATCGGCAGCCGGGTGGTTTTGCGGGCTCATGCGGTTATCGGGGGACAGGGATTCGGATTCTCCACTGATGAACAGGGACATCATCACCATATACGCCAGCTGGGGAAAGCCATTATTGGAGATGACTGTGAAATTGGTGCAGGTTCAACTATAGATAACGGGGCTTTGAATGACACGGTAGTGGGCAGGGGGACTAAGATTGATAATCTTGTTCATCTTGGCCATAATGTGCAGGTTGGAGAAGACTGTTTTATCTGTGCCCAGACCGGTGTCGCCGGAAGTACAACTATTGGCAGCCATTGTATTCTTGCCGGACAGGCAGGGGTTAATGGACATATAAATATTACGGACAATGTTGTTCTCGGGGGAAAAGCAGGCGTCATTGGTTCAATTAAGGAACCGGGTGTATATATTGGCTATCCTGCAAGGACCCATGCTCAGTGGGGCAGGGTGGAAGTGGCTGTATCCCATCTTCCGGAAATGATGAAGAAGCTTCGCCTTTTGGAGAAAAAGCTGGCTGCTTTGGAAAAAGAATAAATCTGCTTTAATTTATGAATCAACCTGTCTTTATGTTAGAAAGACAATAAACTGGAAGATGCAAGGTTCGCTATCCTTCTATTCAGGGACAGGACCTTGTATTTTCTTTTATTTCTGTTATGAGGTTTTCTATGAGTGCAACCTATAGACTGCTTAAGATTCTTGGATGGATTGCCTGTCATAGTTCACCCAAAGCCGCTGAGGCCATGGGGCGTGGACTGGGAAAGTTTTTCTGGACTTTTGTACCATCCAGACGGAAAAAACTGGCAGTGGATAACATCATTCGTGCAGGAATAACAAGGGATCCGAATAAGGCACTTCAGATTGCCAAATCATCTTCCGTTCGGTTTGGTCCCCTTGGCATATCCATGTTTCGCTTCCCGCTGTTAACAAAGGATAATATCAGTGATTATGTGACAATACGGGGCAAAGACAAGCTGGATGAACTCGTCAAGGAAGGGAAAGGTTGTGTTCTGGCGGCAACCCATTGTGGAAACTGGGAAATCGAAGGGGCGGCTCTTGCTTTGTACGGGTACCCTCTTCTTTCGGTGGCAATGAAGCAGAAAAATAAAGGATTTGACCGTTTTCTCTGCGAATATCGATCGATGCCAGGTCAGGTGGTTGAATACAAGACTGGTGTCAGGGATATGCTTAGAAGGCTCAAAGAGGGATTCTTCGTGGGTCTTTTGTGCGACCAGGATCCCGGCGATACGGGTATACTTTCCGATTTTATGGGACAGAAAACACTGACCGCTACAGGACCTGCCCATTTTTCTCTTCTTACCCGCCTTCCGGTCATGACAGCTCTTATCCACCAGACCGGTCCCTGGAAATATGAAATCATTATCGGAGATCCTATCACAGCCGAATCCGGGCTGAAGAAGAAGGAAGCTATTCAGAATATAACGGATAAAATCAACAAAAGACTGGAAGAATGGATTTATAAGTATCCGGAGGAATGGTTCTGGCTTCATAACCGCTGGAAATGGACAGATTATTTTTATCCTGAACTGAAAGGAGTACCGGATGTTCATGATCAGACTGAACATTGAAAGGACTTTTTGCAGGGATATTCCTGTCATTATTGTCCATCCACTTGTTGAAAGTCTGGGACCGGCCATCTTCTATCATGGCTGGAGCAGTCGGGCCGAATACCAGCTCAGCAAGGCTGCGGTTCTTGCTGCTAACGGGTATACTGTATACCTGCCTGATGCCATCAATCATGGATTGCGTGACAGGCTTTGCGATTATTATAAAGTTGAAGATTATCAGATCTTCTGGAAAACCATATTTCAAAATGTGGATGAGTTTCCAGAGCTTTTAGAGTTCATCAGGGGCAGGGAATCGGGTAAACCGGTCATTCTGGGTCATTCTATGGGCGGGATGACAGTTCTTGGGATTGCCAGCCGTTATGGTGATGATTTAAAAGCGGTTGTTTCGTTTAATGGATCCGGAGACTGGCTGCTGACCCATCTCTTTATCCAGGCCAGGTTTGGCGTATACATGAAACCGGATTGGGAGATGTATACTGAAATAGAAAATCGTTCTCCTCTTGCCCATAACAAAGACATGACCGGGATTCCCATATTCCTGACGAACGGGGAAAGCGATACATCCATCGATCCCAGGGCTCAGGCCCATTTTTATGAAACTTTAAAGGCTGCGGGAGGGCATGTGCAGCATATTACCTATCCTTTGCTGGGACATTTTGTCACAACAAATATGCTGGATGATGCCATGGCCTGGCTTGACAGTTTAAAGTAAATATAGAATCCTGTTGTTTTGCGCGCAGATGAATGATTTTATTGCCTTTGAAAGGAGGAACT
This sequence comes from Dialister sp., assembly GCF_036343215.1. Taxonomy (GTDB): domain Bacteria; phylum Bacillota; class Negativicutes; order Veillonellales; family Dialisteraceae; genus Dialister. Next base: position 220,709 of record NZ_JAZASU010000001.1, on the reverse strand, counting down.
TTGGTTAGAAATAAAAGCATAATCATTTTAATAGCCAGTATGTTCCTCGTTTCCTCAGGATATACCATGGTTATTCCTTTTCTGCCTTTGTATCTGGGACAGCTTGGCGTGCCATCTGAAGAGTTGTCCCTTTGGGCAGGATTTGTTTTTTCAATCTGTTTTCTGGTTGCTGCAGTTATGGGCCCTCTCTGGGGAAAGCTGGCGGATTCGGGCGGTAAAAAAAGAATGGCTGTCCGGGCTGCTATTCTTTTGGGATTTTCATATTTGTTCTGCGGCTTGTGCCAGAATCAGTATCATTTGCTTGCTGCCCGCGCTTTTCAGGGATTTGCCAATGGTTTTGTGGCTGCTGCCATGGCAATTATCTCAGATAATGCAGAACCGGGAAAACTGGGGGTTACTCTCGGAATGGCCCAGACTTCACTTGTGGTCGGAGGTATCTGCGGGCCCCTCATGGGCGGGGCCCTGTCTCATGTAATGGGGATGAGGAACACCTTCTTCCTGTCGGCTGCTTTTCTGTGGGCTGTGGCCCTGACCGTCATACTTTTTGTTTCCGAAGTTAAAAAGGAAATTACCCCGGAGATGAAAGAGTCTTCATCGATCAGTCAGGACCTGATTTATGTCTGGAGAAACCATGATCTCCGTGGACTTCTCCTGATCACCTGTCTGCTTCAGACAACTATTCTGATGATTCAGCCGGTAACGGCTATTTATGTAGGAAATATTATGATTCATTCGGGAAATATTGAACTGGCAGCAGGAATCATTATGTCCAGCGGTGGTATCGCCGGCGCCCTGACTACGACTCTCTGGGGAAAGTTTGGTCAGTCTAGAGGTTACTACCGGGCTATATTTGTAACTCTTGGGGCCGCAGGTACATTGACCATAATCCAGTCCATTCCGGATTCTGTCTGGGGATTCGGACTTTGCCAGTTTCTGGTGGGATGCTTTGTGATTGGTGTCAACCCCTCCCTCAATGCGGCACTCGTAAAATATTCTCCTTCCGATTTCAGGGGAAGGATTTTTGGCCTTTCCAATACGGCCCAGCAGTTTGGAAATATGATTGGCCCTCTTGTATCTGCTGCGGTTTCCATATCTCTGGGAATATGGGAGGTTTATGTTTTTGCGGGAATGATTCAACTACTGCTGGCGGGTGCCGTCTATTTTAAAAGGGTGAGAGCTTTCCCTGTAAAATAAATAATCTTAATCACTAAAAAACAGACAGGCTTTCGGATTGAGCCCGTCTGTTTTATTATGAAAATATTATTTTACCGTATTACGAAGGGTACCAATTGGGTCAATCGTGATTTCGACGACATCTCCCTGCTGCAGGAATTTTGGGGGATTAAAGCCCATGCCTACACCCTGGGGAGTGCCGGTTGCTATGACATCTCCGGGCAGGAGGGTCATTCCACTTGAAAGGACTTCAATCAGTCTTGCAATCGGGAAAATCAGGTCCGTAGTGGAACCTTCCTGACGAAGCTCACCGTTTACTTTGGTGTAAATTGTGAAGGGAACCGGCCAGTCTCCAATCATGACTGTTGGTCCCATAGGGCAGAAGGTATCAAGACTCTTGCCACGGAACCACTGGATATGCTTTTTCTGCAGATCTCTGGCCGTTACGTCGTTTATAATCGTATAGCCGTAGACATATTTCATGGCCTCTTCCGCACTTACATTGGTGCAGCGTTTCCCGATGATGACACCCAGCTCACCTTCATAGTCTACCTGACTGGTAGCATAAGGATGACGGTCTATTTCCTCATCCGGGCCAATAACGGAAGTGGTGGCTTTGGTAAAGAAAATGGGATTTTCCGGATTTTTGGCGTTGACATTCTGATCAAATTCCTTGACATGGGCCTGATAGTTTTTGCCAACGCAGAGGATATTTCTCTGCGGATAAAACGGGACCTCAAGGCGAACTGTGCTGAGCGGGATCGGTTCGATGGATTTGTCTTTTGCATTAAGCTCCAGCGCCTTTGCCAGATTTAAAAGGCCTTCTTCACCGGATTGGATGAACTCCTCCATTGTTTCTCCCAGTGGGATAAAGTAAGTTTCTTCCAGTTCCTCAGCCGGATAGATCAACTTGCCGTCTGAAGTTAAAATACCCCACTGACGCAGTCCATTCAGGTTATAAGATACGAGTCTTTGCATAATATACCTTCTTTCTTTATAGGTTAATGGTATTATACCATAAAGAATAGATTGCCATGTCTGATGAATTTGAAGGATTTATTAAATCGCCTGTTTTGCGTAGAATCCCCATCCGTACCAATTAAAATCGATAGATTTGTGGTATAATTATAACAAAATAACTATTTGTTTTTATGAATGGAGGAAGATGAAATGGAAGAGAATAAAACAGCCGCCAATTTTATTGAAGCGGAAATCAATAAAGATATTGCCAATCATGTATATTCCAATGACCGGGTGCTGACCCGTTTTCCGCCGGAACCAAATGGTTACCTGCACATAGGGCATGTAAAGAGTATCTGCCTGAATTTCGGTATTGGCGAAAAGTATCACGGTGAAACAAATGTCCGTTTCGATGATACAAATCCAACGAAAGAAGATGTGGAATATGTAAATTCCATTCTGGAAGATGTCAAGTGGCTGGGATTCAAATGGAAAGAACCGGTTCATTATGCTTCGGATTATTTTCCTGAACTCTATGAATTTGCCTGCAAGCTCATTCGTATGGGGCTTGCTTATGTGGATGACCAGACCGGCCAGGAAATTCATGATACCCGCGGGGATCTGGAACACCCCGGTAAGGAAAGCCCCTGGAGAAACCGTTCTGTAGAAGAAAACCTGAAACTTTTCCAGGAGATGAAGGAAGGAAAGTACAAGGATGGTGAAAGATGCCTGCGTGCTAAAATCGATATGGCATCTCCGAACGTCGTTATGAGAGATCCGGTTATTTATCGTATTCTCCATGCAACCCATCATCGTACCGGTGACACCTGGTGTATTTATCCTCTTTATGATTTTGCACACCCGCTTTCGGATGCTCTTGAAGGCATTACTCATTCCATCTGCACTCTTGAATTTGAGGAAAGACGTCCTCTTTATAACTGGTGTCTCCAGGCTTATGAAGGTAAGGAAAAACCGAGGCAGATTGAATTTGCCCGCCTGAATGTGACCACTATGATCACCAGTAAGAGAAAGCTTCGCAAGATGGTAGAAGCAGGGCTGGTATCCGGCTGGGATGACCCTCGTATGCCTACGATCAGCGGTATTCGCCGTAGAGGCTATACACCGGAATCTCTCCGTCATTTTTGCGATCTGATTGGTGTGGCCAAGGCTGATAATATGGTTGATGTATCTCTTCTCGAATACTGTATTCGGGAGGATCTGAAAGCCAAAGCTCCAAGAATCATGGCTGTTATTGATCCGGTCAAGGTTGTTCTTACCAACTATCCGGCAGATAAAGTTGAATATGTGACTATGGAAAACAATCCGGAAGTCGAGGCCATGGGAAGCCGTCAGGTTCCGTTCAGCAGAAATATCTATATTGAAAAAGAGGACTTCATGGAAAATCCGGTGAAGAAGTTCTTCCGCATGACTCCAGGCAAGGAGGTCCGTCTGAAGGGTGCGTATATCGTTAAATGTGATGAAGTCGTTAAAAATGAAGATGGCAGCATAAAAGAGATTCATTGCACCGTTGATTTTGATACAAGGAGCGGTACTCCCGGGGCAGATCGAAAAGTAAAAGGGACTCTGCACTGGGTATGTGCTGACAAGGCTGTAGATATCGATACCAGACTTTACGATTACCTGATTCCGCCTGATGATACCGATGATGGCCGGGACTTCATGGAAAAGGTCAATACTCATTCTCTGGTTGTTATGCACAGTAAAGCGGAACCGGCAATCCTCGATTATAAAATAGGGGATCGCTTCCAGTTCCTGCGTAAGGGGTATTTTATTATTGATAAAGATACCACGGAAGGACATATTGTCTGCAACCGCATTGTAGGGCTTCGTGATTCCTGGGCAAAAATTCAAAAGAAACAGGATAAGGATAAGTAAGCATGAAGCGGTCTACTATAATTGGTCTTTTTACGATTCTTTCGCTGCTTGCTGCTCCCTGCTCAGTGAACGCTGCTGACCTGCTGTCCTTGAGAGGTATCGGAACCATGGCGGTCCCTAAAAATATTTCTTTTACCATAGGAGCTCAAAGTGCGCTTCCTTTCATGAGCGAAGGGGGAACAAGCCGGTATTTTACGCGTAATGGCTTTGCCAAAAGCGAATACTATACGATGACTTACAAGGATGGGCCTGATTTTTCTTACGGCTGGGCCATGTCCCATGAAGTTGGTATTCCTTATCTTTTGGAAATTGGTGAAATCAAACATAAAAATGACTCCGCGGAAGAGCAGATGGATGTGATTGCAGCTTATCTGAACCGGAAGCTCTCTGCTGATGGGGTCATATTTACAGGGGCATCTCCGCTGGTCAAAGTCAAAGACGATAAATATCCACGCTGGGAAGGGGCTTTTGTCAAGGAAACCAGGGAAAATGATATCATTTATAGGGAAGCCTACGTGGTGGTACTTCAATGCGATGGATATTTCAACACTCTTGGGATTTTTAATTGTGACGCGGACCGTTCGGACATTACGGACGCATTAAAGAAGATGGTGGCAAAGCGTAAACTGCCCAGGCAGAGAAGCCTGCTTGATTTATCAAAGAAAGGTACTTCTTTGACTGAATTTGAATAACCGGTGATTTTCAAATTGACAAGAGCTGTTTGAATCAGTAAGATAAAGAAGTAAGCAAATTTTTAATTTTGCATTGACAGGAGGAATTTTAAATGGCAAAGATTGCAATTGTATATTGGTCCGGTTCCGGTAATACGGAAGCTATGGCTCAGGCAGTAGAAGAAGGCGCAAAAGCAGCAGGCGCAGAAACAGAACTGAGTTTCGTCAGCGATACTTCCGCTGCAGATGTGGCAGCATTTGATCATATCATCCTTGGCTGCCCTGCAATGGGAAATGAAGAACTGGAAGAATATGAATTCGAACCGTTCTTTGAAGAACTTCTCCCGCAGCTTGGCGGCAAGGTTGTTGCGATTTTTGGCTCCTATGCATGGAATCAGGGCGACTGGATTTTAAACTGGAAGAACCGTTTCGATGAAGCTGGAATTAAACTGGCTGCTGATCCGGTTAAAGCTTACAGCTATCCGGATGATGATGCACTGGAAGCATGCAAAGCTCTGGGTGAAACCGTGGCAAAGGCATAATTGAAAGCGGAAAAAGGGCGTTCTCTTCAGAGCGCTCCTTTTTTTACATGGAAAAGGAGGGTTTCCATATGAGAAATAAAGTGGCGGTGGTTTATTACTCGGCAACAGGTAATACAGAAGCTATGGCAGAAGCTGTGGCAGTCGGCGCGAAAAGAACAGGTGCGGAAGTAATTCTGGCCCCGGTTTCTGATGTGGATCCTGTCGAAATTGGAAATACTTGTCACCATATTATACTTGGCTGTTCTGCGTGGGGCGTTGAAGTGATAGAAGAGGCACAAATGCGGCCTTTTTGCGATAAGTTAAAGCCCTATCTGAAAGGCAAGATTATGGGGATTTTCGGTTCTTGCGGCTGGAGCCGCGGCGCATGGCTGAATTCCTGGTATAATGAACTTCATTTTGCGGGGGCCGTATTTCCCGCCCAGCCGCTTCTGGCTTATGGTTATCCGGATGAGCCCTCGCTGAAAAAATGCGAGGAACTTGGTGAAAAGGTGGCTTCTGCGAAGTAAACATCATTCCGTATCCCGATATGCGGAGTGTTCCTGTTATATTCTGAAGTAGAGAGGATTTAATGATGGATTGGGACTCAAAAGTCGCATCGAATATTAAGACCGTGGAATTTTCCGGTATCCGTAAATTCTTTGATCTTGCCAGCACGATGAAGGATGTCATTTCTCTTGGCGTGGGGGAACCTGATTATTCCGCACCAGAACCGGTAATTGAAGCCTGTATAGCCAGCTTGAAAAGAAAAGAGACATCATATACTTCCAATTGGGGCCTTCTTGAACTAAGAAAAGAAATCGGCAAACTCTTTGAAACCCGTTATGGTGTGACATACAATCCGGATGATGAAATCATGGTGACGGTCGGGGTTTCTGAAGCTATTGGTGCAATCCTGACTACCATTTTGAATCCGGGGGATGAGGTCCTGATTCCGGACCCTGCTTATCTGGCATACCCGGCCTGTGTTTCTATCGCTCATGGGAAACCGATTCTTGTTCCTACTTATGCCAAAGATGGATTTCGCCTGTCTGTGGAAGAACTTGAGAAAAATATTACACCCGGAACAAAGGCCATACTCATCGGATATCCGAATAACCCTACAGGCACAGTCATGGATAGAGACTCTCTTGTTACAGTTGCGTCTTTTGCTGAAAAACATGATCTGATTGTCATTTCTGATGAAATTTACTGTGACCTGACTTATGAAGGAAAACATACCTGCTTTGCATCTCTTCCCGGCATGCGCGACATGACTCTTGTCATGAATGGTTTTTCTAAATCCTATGCCATGACAGGGCTCCGGGTTGGCTATATCTGTGGACCGGCACAAATCATGCAGCAGGTATATAAAGTTCATCAATATGAAATTCTCTGTACAAGTGTGACCAGTCAGTATGGTGCTATTGCCGCACTCAAATATTGTAATGATGATGTGAAAGCCATGTTCAGGGAATACGAGGCTCGAAGAAATATTGTTTATGATGGTTTGTGCAGAATGGGGCTTTCTGTGGTTAAGCCCCAGGGAGCATTTTATATTTTCCCGGATATCAGCGTGACCGGTATGAATGATGAGGAATTTGCGGACCGGCTCCTGAAAGAGGAAAAGGTCGGCGTTGTACCGGGAAGCTGCTTTGGCCCCCAGGGGAAAAATCATATCCGTATTTCATATGCGGCAAGTCGTGAAAATCTGGTGGAAGCCTTGGAACGGATGGCCCGTTTCGTTGATAAACATAGAAAATCTGAATGATTTCGGGATTATGTTTCCTTACAGAAATGAATCCGGAATGATTTATATTTTAGTGCATAGGAAAATTTTCAGGTAAGTTGAAGCGGCACTGCCTTTTGGGCAGTGTCGTTTTCTGCTTGACAGATAGATACAGGGCAAGCATAATAAGGTGTATGGTTTGAGAAGTGAGGTGACTATCATGAGATTCAGTATGAAAAATGTTTTGGCCGCTTTATCTATTTTGGTGTTATTTCCGCAGGGATTCCTGTATGCCGGGGCAGAAGAACCGCCCGCTCTGCAGGAAAGAAATGGTTCTTCTCATGATGAAAGTCCTTTGGGAGCACTTTCCAGATCAGTTTTAAATGAAGATGATGCCAATTCCCAGAGGGGCAGGGCAAAAGAGAATCATCCGGGTCCCCTTGATTTATCTCCTCTTGGAAGTGCGGATTTTGGCATCGGGGGAATCTTCCTTGAGGATTCTTTGAAGCACAGTATCGAATTAAAAGGGACGCCCGATTCTATAGCAAGAGGGCCTGTTATGGAAGAGTACAGTTGGAAAGGGCTGGAAATACGACGGTATAATCCGTTTCTGTTGAAATATACTGGACGAACGGATCTGCCTTCCGATTTCAGCTCTATCCGGCCGGGAATTACGGAAATCCGGCTGGCTGAAGGGGAAGGATGTACGCCCAGAAATACAGGAATCGGAACGAGTCGGGAAGATGTGCTTCGCGGCTACGGGAGGCCGAATCAGGTTCTTTGGAATGAAGCAGAAGGAAATTTTTATTTCAATTATTGGCGGGATAATCAGGAAATCGATTTTTCTGTGAAAGATAACCGGGTTTCCAATATCCGCATTTTTTTTAAAAATAGAAATATTACTCATCCGGCTTATCAGACTTCTTCTGCGAAGAAAGGCTTTCTGCCTGACAGGGATTTATACATTGCCGGTTTCAGGCCTGGAGACCGCTTTACAACTCGTGATTCAGGCAGCTGGGAAAAGAAAATTGCAAACCCTAAAGAGGAGATATGGTATTATGCCGGTTATGCAGTGCGGCTGACAGCCAAAGGGCAGGATATTTCGGCTCTACTCCTGACCGATAATCGCATGGTTACATCTCGTGGAATAACACTGGGTGATGATGTGTCTACGGTAGAAGCCGTCTATGGTGCACCTCAACGGGTCGAAATGGACGTCAGTGGAAGCAGCCCGAAAACTACTTATATTTATTTCTCTCACGGGGGGAAACGCATATTGATGTTTGGATTCCTGAATAATAAGGTGGATGGTGTAATCAGTACTTTAAATCCGAAGCATTAAGATAGATATTTTCCTGTGAATTTTACCGTTTATCGGGGTGTAATGTGTACGAATATTTTTGCGCTTTCATTGTAGGTATTGTGGAAGGATTTACGGAATATATTCCGGTATCTTCTACGGGACATATGATCATTATTGGTCATATGCTCGGCTTTGAGGGGATACTGGCAGATCTTTTTGATGTCTTTATCCAGCTGGGCGCCATTCTTTCTGTGCTGGTGGTATATCATAATAAGTTTACTTTCATTCTGAATACGCATCACTGGTTCCGGAAAAAGGGGCCTTCTGTTTTTAATCTTTGTATTTCCATGTTTCCTGCATGTTTGATGGGGCTTATCTTTCACGATTTTATTAAGAATTATCTCTTCAGTCCGACAACTGTCATCGTGGGATTGATTCTTGGCGGCATATTTATGATTTTTGCTGAAAAAATTCGAAAGGGAAGGGCTTTTACTGTTACCAAGGTAGATAAAATTACTACGAAACAGGCTTTTATCATTGGGCTGTTCCAGTGCCTTTCCCTGTGGCCCGGATTTTCCCGAAGCGGCAGCACGATTGCCGGCAGTCTTCTCCTTGGTATTTCCCGGAAGGCGGGGGCTGATTTCACGTTTATTATGGCAGTTCCCCTTATGTTTCTGGCCTGTTTTTACGATTTGTTAAAAGTCATTGGGAGTTTATCATTCTCAGATTTAGGAGTGCTGGCAGTCGGTTTTGCAACCGCTTTTGTTGTGGCATATATTTCAATCCTGTGGTTCTTGAAATTCCTTAATACATCCACTTTAACCGGCTTTGCCGTTTATCGGTTCCTTGTGGCAGCATTTGCTTTAGTTTATTTCTGGTAATTGGAAAAGGATATTCCTTTGGGGGATATCCTTTTTTATCCTGTATTTATGCAATTAATATATGCAGTACTGGTAAAAATATAACTTTGATGATATCATTAAACATATAGTAGTGTATTTTATTCTTCCGGAGGAAGTCCATGAAAGCTTTTATCCGCATCAGCCATACGGGAGAGTTTTATGACCCCGGCTGTTACTATGCTTTTGCCGGTTGTAAACAGATGGGAATACCCGTTGTTAAATATAAGGCTGTTTATTCGATTACCGATAATGCCCCGGAAGATCCTGTGATTGGTACTGTTTCCGATGTGGAGGTGGCACTTGAGCGTTTTGGCATTAAACTGGTTCCTCTTGATTATCCCGAAGAACTGATGTCTTTTACAGGAAGAAAGATTTGGAAATCCACTCTTTTTACGATCACCAGCCACCCGGATGACTGGCATGTATTTGTCAAACCGGTAGAAGACATCAAGCGCTTTCGTGGGACTGTTCTTGATAAATCCGAGGATTTGATCAAACTTGGCGGCGGTCTGGAAGATATAGATGTCTGGTGCAGTGAAAAGGTAAATTTTGTTTCTGAATGGAGATTGTGGGTACTTAAAGGTAAAATTGTTGGTCTCACTCCATATAGAGGCCGCTGGGATGTTTTTCCGGATCCCAAAATCTTAAAGGAAGCCGTCAGGGCATACCATACGCAGCCGGCGGGATATGCTATTGATTTTGGCATAACGGAAACAGGAAAAACGCTTCTTGTAGAGGTTAGTGATGGTTATTCTCTCGCCAGCTTTGGCCTGCTGCCGCAGGTTTATATGAGTATACTTTCAGCCCGCTGGAGCCAGTTGACCGCCGGCGCAGCCGTGAAAAATTAATTGAATTCAGATGATATTTCAGAAGCACCGATAAGTGAGTTATTTTGATTCCCTTAAACATCGGTGCTTCCTTAGTCTGTTTTTATTATGGAATAATTATTTATTGTAACGAATAGTCGGGATTCCAGGGAGAATTATGGCACATTTTGATAAGGAATTTCTGCAACGATTAAGAGATAACATCAATCTGGTAGATTTGATTGGTTCTTACATAAAGCTGCAAAAGAAAGGGCGGTATTACTTCGCGTCCTGTCCTTTTCATGGGCCTGAAAGAACCCCCTCTTTTTCCGTTTCTCCTGAAAAGGGGTTTTATTATTGCTTTGGATGTCATGAGTCCGGTAATGCCATCGATTTTGTGATGAAGATGGACCATCTGAATTTTGCGGAAGCTGTTGAAAAGCTTGCACAATATGCACACATGGAAATTCCACAGAAGGAAATCACGCCAGAAGAAAAGGAAAGAGCGGTTCTAGCTCAAAAATTATATAATACCACCGAGCTGGCAGGCTCTTATTTCCATAATTGCCTAACGCGGACACAGATGGGAAAGGTCGGACTTGATTATTTCGCAAAACGGCATCTGTCAAGAGAAACCATTGATCAGTTCAAGCTCGGCTTTGCTCCGCCGGACTGGCATCGCCTTTATCAGGATTTTACGGAAAAAAAGAAAATTGATGCCGGTATCCTTGTTAAATCCGGGTTATGCGGCTATAAAAACGGGCATTATTTTGACATGTTCCGAAACCGCTGCATGTTTCCCATCTGGGACCTGAAGGGGCGGATTGTGGCGTTCGGCGGGCGGGTCATGGATGACAGTAAACCTAAATACTTGAACTCGCCGGAAACTCCTGTTTTTAATAAGAGAAAGCTCCTTTTCGCCATTTATCAGGCTCTTCCTACGATTCGTAAAAAACGGCAGGCCATTATGGTGGAAGGATATATGGATGCTATTTCTCTTCATGCTCACGGAGTAACAAACGCAGTGGCATCTCTGGGAACTGCGTTTACTATTGAGCAGGCGCGGCTTCTCAAAAAGTACGCTGACGAAGTGGTATTCAGTTATGATATGGATGATGCCGGGCAGAATGCCACGAAGCGGGCACTGGAAATTGCAGCTCCCACGGGCCTTAAGCTGCGGGTCGTTCATCTGGGAGAGGGCAAGGATCCTGATGAATTCGTGAATCTTCATGGTGGAGAGGCTTATCTGGAGGCGGTAAAGCAGGCGGAACCGGCTATTGATTTCCTGTTTCATTCTCTGCTGAAGCGGTATGATAGTACTACTTTGGATGGGCAGCACAGCATTCTGGAGACGATGTTTTCCATATTGCTTGGGCAGGGGGATACATTTCAGTTTAATTCCTTCATCAAAAAAATGGCCAGGGCCATGCATATGGATGAAGGGATGATTCGAAGCGAAGCTCTTGTTTATTCCAGAAAAAATCATTCCAGGGTTTATATTTCCCAGAACGTTCCTTCAGAGGCGGAGACAATAGATAATAACCCGGATAAAAAAAGGCAGAAAATGCTGGAAGCGGGTTTGTTGAATTACTGCATCAATTATCATTCTTTTCCGGAAGGCTGGGAGGAACTGGATGATTATCATTTTGCAGATGACTTTTATGGGAAGGTGGCAGATATTTTAAGGGAATTGAGCCGGAAGGGAATATCTTTTTTTGACGGGGCAATTGAGGAAAACCTGGCGGAAGAAGATATATCCAGATTTGCCGAGCTTCGAATGAAAGAAGATGAGCCTGGACTGGTTCCCAAAGAAGAATATATTATCCCTTTGAAAAAAATCTTTCTTCAGGAAGAATACCGGATGCATACGAAACGTGCACAGGAACTGATGGTAACTGATCCGGAAAAGGCCAGGGATGAGCAGCTCCTGTGTATCCGGCTGAGCAGGGAGATCATGGCGCTGGGAAAAGCGTGATCGGTTAAGGGATAAATTTATTTTTTAATCAGCGGCCTTTTCGGGAGGGGAATTTATATGTCTGAATCGTCTATAATACCGGATAAATGGCTTAGTGACTTAAAGAAAAATTCAAAAAATGGAATCATATCCAACAGGGATATCATGCATCTGGTCGAGAAAAAAGACTTGGGTGAGGATGAGCTGTCGGCACTCTACGAGGCACTTCATGACGACAATTATGAAATCAGTTTCGATATAGACGTTTCTGATGAGGAACTGGAACTTATCGAGAGTGAAATAGCAGAATCCGAAGCTGAAACCGAAGCATCTCCGGATATGGATGCCTCTTTAACGATTGATGACCCCGTTAAAATGTACCTGAAGGAAATAGGAGCTTTAAAGCTTCTTGACAGCGAGGAAGAAATTGCTTTGGCAAAAGCCGTCCAGAAGGGAATGCGTCATGACGCAACAGAAATAGAAAGAGCTCAGGCAAAAGCGGCAAAACAGGAATTAGCTGATAGAAATCTGAGACTGGTTGTGTCCATTGCAAAAAAATACCTGGGTAGAGGACTTCAGTTTCTTGACCTGATTCAGGAGGGAAATCTTGGGCTTTTAAAGGCTGTAGATAAATTTGACTATACAAAAGGATATAAATTCTCCACTTACGCCACCTGGTGGATTCGTCAGGCCATAACCCGGGCTATTGCCGATCAGGCCCGTACGATTCGTGTCCCGGTACATATGGTGGAAACAATCAATAAGTTAAACCGGATATCAAGACAGATTCTTCAGGAAAAAGGTCGCGAGGCTACCAATGAAGAATTGGCTAAGGCTATGGGGGTAACTGCGTCCAAAATCCGGGAAGTCAAAAAAATTGCACAGGACCCGATTTCCCTGGAAACTCCAATTGGTGATAAAGCAGATTCCCATCTTGGGGATTTTATAGAGGATAACGAAGCAATAGCTCCGGATGATGTTGCCGGATCCATTCTGCTTAAAGAACAAATCAATGAGCTTCTTCAGGAACTTACAGAAAGAGAACGGCAGGTCCTTGAACTTCGTTTTGGTCTGAAAGATGGTAGAACAAGGACTTTGGAGGAAGTGGGGCGCTATTTTGATGTAACGCGGGAAAGAATCCGTCAGATAGAAGGAAAGGCCCTTACAAAGCTTAAAAAATCGGCCAGGACTCTGATTAATCAGTGATAACTTATTATCCGGGAATCAGGGAATCCATATCTGTAGATAAGGGCAGTTTATTCCTGCCTAATGGGATTCTCCGGAATGGAGAAAGGGAATGCTTCATGTTTAGAGGTATTGCCTGATTTTGTAAATCCTTGACGCGTTGGGGATTAACTGCTAAAATAACATAAGTTGGTGAATGCGGGCCCATAGCTCAGTTGGTCAGAGCCGACGGCTCATAACCGTCTGGTCCCAGGTTCGAGCCCTGGTGGGCCCACCAATTTTAAATTTTTAAGCTGAGCAGAGGCTCAGCTTTTTATTTTGAATATTTATCAATTAGATCTTATTGAGGATATATGAAACTGACGCCGAGATTATTGAAGATTGCAGAAATGGTTCCGTGTTCGGAATCTATGGCTGATATTGGAACTGACCATGCTTACCTGCCTGTTTTTTTGCTGGAACAGGAAAAGATCCGGAGGGCTGTTGCCTGTGATATCAATAAAGGCCCGCTTCAGCGGGCGGCATCCAACGTAGCAGAACGGGGAAGAATGGGTGATATCGAGCTGCGTTTGGGCAGCGGTTTTGAACCGCTGATCCCTGGGGAAGTGGACGGTGCCGTAATTGCTGGAATGGGCGGACTTATGATGATTGAAATAATGAGGCATTCCCCCAATATTGCAGCTTCTTTTCAGTGGCTGATTCTCCAGCCCCAGAATCATGTGGCAGAGATAAAGAAATATGTTTGCAGTCATCATTTCCGGATTGTGAGGGAATGCCTTGCTCGTGAGGGAAATCAGTTATACGAAATGATGGAAATTATTCCTGGCAAGGCCGAGCCGGTCACACTTTTTGAGGCGGAAATCGGGGTTACCAACGCATATAAACAGGATCCCCTGTATCCGGAACATATCAAGAAATTGATCAGGAAAAGGAATTTCCTCATTGATGGCATAGCGGTGGATACTGATAATGAGACCAATCGGCAAAAAAGAGAAATGGCCGTGATTGAAAAGAAAAGACTGGAGGAACTGTTATGACTGTACATGCCGGTGACGTAATTTCTCTGATGAATGAACTGGCTCCGCAGGAGCTGGCTGAAAAGTGGGATCATCCAGGTCTGCAGATCGGGAATCCGGACAGACCGGTAGATAAGGTGCTGGTATCCCTGGATGTCACGGAATCAAATGTTGATTATGCCATCAGACAGGGAATATCCATGATTATTTCCCATCATCCATTCCTTTTTCACCCAATCCAGAGCCTTGATTTGAGAACTGCAAAAGGACGTATGATAGAAAAACTGATTAAACATGATATCCTGACCTTTGCCGCCCATACGAATCTTGATACAGCTTCCGGTGGTGTCAATGATGCTCTGTCGGCAGCTCTTGATTTATCTGATCTGGAAGGACTTGTTCCCGGTAAAAAATATAAATCATTCAAAATTGCCGCCTATATGAGTGCGGTTAAAGCCCGGCAGTTTCATCATGAACTTCAGGTAAAATACCCAGAAGAATCAGGTCATTTCTATCTTCTTGACGATGAAGATGACTTTACGGCGGAAGAGAAAATGGAATTCAATATTTCCGAAAAAGCTCTGCCTGCTGTTCTTTCTGATTTGCACAGGATTTGCGGTCCTGTCCATTACGATATATATCCTCTTGAGAATAATGGGAAGCGGGAGTTTATGGGAAGGATTGGCAGCCTCCCCTCTCCTTTGCCTGGCAGGAAGGCTCTGGAATACGTAAAGGAAAAACTGGGGATACCGGTATTGCGTTTCTGTGGAAATACTCAAATTACCGTAAAAAAAGTGGCCGTCCTGGGCGGTGCGGGAAGCGAATTTGCGGCACTGGCAAAAGCCCGTGGGGCCGATTTGTATGTGACGGGAGATCTTAAATATCATGAAGCCCAGGATGCGGCTTCGATTGGACTTCTTGTGGCAGACGCAGGTCATTTCTATACGGAACGAGTCATTATTTCCCGCCTTGCCGGAGAGCTCAGGAAAGAAGCTAAAGTAAGAGGATGGGATATCTCTATCATTGAAGATTCTTCAGCTGTCGATATTTTTGGCCAATTGTAAAAAGCGGAGTTTATCAGCTCAACAAATCACTGCTTCAATATATGTTGAATTTTTCCCTTCTCCGTGCTATACTCTAACACGCGAGCAGGAAAGATGATTGCGGGCCGTAAGGCGTGAGGAAAGTCCGAGCTTCGCAGGGCAGGATGCCGGATAACGTCCGGCGGGGGTGACCCCAGGGAAAGTGCCATAGAAAAGGAAACCGCCACACTAGTGGTAAGGGTGGAAAGGTGCGGTAAGAGCGCACCAGCAGTCGGGAGACCGGCTGGCTTGGTAAACCCCATCTGAAGCAAGACCGAATAGGGAAGGGTTGAGGCTGCCCGCTGACCTTCCGGGTTGCGTCGCTTGAGCAGTCAAGCAATTGGCTGACTAGACAGATAATCATCACCGCTTCGGCGGTACAGAACTCGGCTTATTGAATGCTCGTACCAGAAAAGGAAGTAGAATCCGTGTTGATTCTACTTCCTTTTTATAATTGAAATATTCAATTGTCTGGAATTTATGAGATGATGACAGGGAAATGGTAAAAATCTTCTCTGCCGGATCGTCTTTTCTCTGAATCAATGCAGCAGGCTCTTATATCACTGGCAGAAATATCCATTTCCAGCTGCTTTACCAAAGGCGCCGGCAGACTTTTAAGTCCGCGGGCAATACTTGTGATGACAGGGATATCGTTTTGTTTAATTCCCTTTAACAGCGAACTTTTTTCTTTTTTCATGGCAAGAAGTCTTGCATAAAAGGGAAAATTCCTTTCGGCAAAAGGAGAGGGAATTTCATTTGTCAGCAGCAGACAGGCGCCAATCCGTCTCAGACGGCTGTAAAGATAACGTTTGCTTTTAATGGAGTCCAGCATTTCTGAATAAGTATTGCATTGGGATTCCCGAAACCATTTATTTTCCAGGCCTTCTTTGAACAATCCTGAGGATGACAGTTTATGGGGAGAATAAAGCCTTGATATAAGGTGGCAGGCATCCTCATATCGCTTATAATCTGTATAATTTCCTTCATCTAAAAGACCCATGACCTCCGCGTATTCATCACAGGGAAGATCGGTGGTATCATGATGCAGCAATATGTTTTTACGGATAAGGGAAGCAGATATATTATGCTCCATATCCCTGTGGCAGACAATAATATCCATCTTAAGGCCATATGACAGGATCGTCTCCAGATAGCGATATCCGAGGAGATTATTGGGCTTTGTCAACTCCCTGGCAAGGGAAGGTGAATGTTTCTCCATGGCATCGTAGGATGCCTGTGCATAGGAATGACCTGTTTTCAGACTGGCTTTGAAAGTGCTGTGGTATTCATCGGACCGTGAGAATGATACAGCTTCTTCGAGTTCTTTTTTATTCAGGGATTCTGTAGAGAAGGCGATGGCCCTGCAGCCAAACGAGGCCAGTAATCTTGCTCCTGCCTCTGCAAAGCGGTCAGCACTCTGGAGGACTGATAAAACAGGAAGTTCAAAAACCACATCAACGCCGTGCCTGCATGCCCAGGACGCACGGCTCCATTTATCAAAGAGGGCAGGCTCTCCCCGCTGAACAAATGAGCCGCTCATAACTGCCACAATGGATGAGTGCGGGTAAGTGTGTTTTATAGTATGTATCATTCCTGCATGGCCATTATGAAAAGGATTCCATTCTGCCACAATACCTATCATCGCCGGATCTGTCATTTTTTACTGTTCCCTCCCTAATTTATTATCATTTTACCATAGCTGGCGGAATTTAAAACAGCAGGATGGGATACCGGATTCATGGATAAGCTGAAAATAAAAAATGTGGAAGGAACGGTTTGACAGATTGGGGCCTTACCGATAATTCTGCCAACCGGTTTCACGATATTTCCTGTATCATACGAACCGTATTGATATGGTATAATAAAAAATAAATTCTTGATCCTATATCTGTTTTAAGTTATGGAAAGTGTTGAAACAATGTATTTGAAAAAAGTCAGGACTTTTTTATCCGCCATGTTTATATGCGGCACTCTGATGCTCTCGGGATGCGGCACCATGAATGCGAATGATGATTTTATTTTCGGTAAAAACCGCATCCACTGTGCGGGCGAGACCATTACCATAGTCACGCCATTTGAGCTGATTTCCGAAGGGAAGCAGGTTGATCTGGGAAATCGGAATGCGATCCGCGTCAATGCGGAAGGACACAACAATAATCTGCAGATTCTTGTGACCGGTAATGCGGTATCAGAAAATTATAACGTGGAAAAGCTTTCCGGTGATGCAGTGAATGTTTTAAAAAATAATCCTTCTCTCTCTGATTTGAAGACGAAAGAAAATACCGTAACCGTTGGAAATACAGAAGGTAAACTCCTTACATTTACTTTTACGGAATCGGGAAACGGGCATAAGACGGCCCTGACGGTTAAAGAGTATATATTCAGCGGGAAGAATACGGTCTGGCGGGTTATTTATCAGTACAGGTCTGGCGATCAACTTGGAAAAGAACTCGCCGACCGGGTAGCAGGACAAATTACATCAGGCAGTGAATTTTAAAGATCATATTTCTGTTTGATGTACTATTTTATAAACAGGAGAGTTTTATGCACTTTTCAAAGGGCTTATTTTCTTTATTTCTCTTTCTGGCTGCCGGCGCACTGATTGGCGGCATTGTAAGCCAGCTGATCCAGGGGGCTGACTTTGTCGGTCTCATGCCTTATCTGACCAGAACATACGAAATATTTGATATCAAGGACATCTTCCTGAATCTGGGAATATTGCAGTTCCATTTTGGTATCCGGTTTGCGCCAAATCTGATCAGTATTCTGGGAATTCTGATTGCCGCCTGGATTTATCGAAAATTTTAATGACATAGTCTGGAAATCTTATTCGACAGGACTGATGGCCGGTGCTTTTGTCGTTCTATGTTTTGACGTTCCTATACTGTTAGTTATTTCCTTGTAATCCCGTATTCATCCGTTTCATTCAATTGATTCTTAAACCGGGGTGATAAGATTATGCTGATAAGAGAAATGCGGACGGAAGACAAGCCGCGGGAAAGATTTGCCCAGTCTCCGTCCCTTGCCAGCAATACGGATCTTGTGGCGATTCTGCTTCGAACCGGCCGACAGGGGCATTCTGTTATGGAAATTGCAAAGGAAGTTGTGGATATGCTTGAAACAACATCCGGCATTAACGGTTACGAAGATCTGAACTGGCGGGATCTGACGGATATCAAGGGAATTGGTCCGGATAAGGCGATTACGATTTGTGCTGCTGTTGAACTGGGGCGTCGACTTTCCTTCCTTTTTGACAGGCGGAAGCTGATCAGTTTCAATACTCCGGACAAAGTTGCTGATTTCTTTATGGAAAAGCTGCGTCATGAAAATCAGGAACATTTTATGGTTTCTTATGTGAATGTCAAGAACCGGCTTTTGGGATTTCAGGAAATTACAAGGGGAAATCTGAATGCTGCTCCTGTAGATATTAAAGAGGCCATGAAATGGGGTATTCGTTATAAGGCTTATGGTCTTATCCTTGTACATAACCATCCATCCGGATATCCGGAACCGTCCAAAGAAGATATTTCTGTAACAAAGGCTTTCGCGGAAGCTTCAAAACTTCTTGATATGCAGGTGCTTGATCATGTAATTATCGGGGATGGGACTTTTGTCAGCCTTCACGAACGGGGATGCCTGTAAATGACAGTCTATTCGATATATGGGGCGTAATGCATAATATTTTCTGCATATGGTCATTTAAGATGTTATAATAGGTAAGGTTAAAATTCTTTGTAAAGGACAGGTGTTTTCTATGGAAGAAATGGAAAAAGGAAAAAGGTATTCTGCTGAATCCAAAGGTTATAATGATAAAATTTATGAAATCCGGTTTATCCCTGTTATGGAACGTCCGGAATATCAGGAGGGCCCGACAAGGGAAGCTCTGGAAAGATTGAAAAAAGAAATGTCCGACAAGGATTTCGAAAAATATATCAATAACAGTCTTGCCCGTGTCACCTATGATGGAAGCCGGCTGCTTCTGATTACAACTTCTGAAATTTACCGGACCATGCTTTATGGACCGTTCTTCAATGTAATCTGCAAAGCATTCAATGTTGGTAATTTCCGTGTTGTAAGCCAGGTTAATGGATATTGAAATCAGTTTTGCTTTTATTTCATGATTTTGCTGTGGATGATCTTTTCATCCACAGTTTTTGTTTTATTGGGTTTTAGAGGTTTTAATCTCATATAATTAGTACATCAGGCTATAAATTATTTTGGATATAGTGGAAGAGTCATGATACAATAATACATATTAAATAGTAGGATCATGAGCATTTATTTAAAAATGCATCGTGAAAAAACTGAATGGAGGAACCATATGAAAAAGGGAAAATTATTTGGAATCGGTGTAGGACCGGGAGATTCAAAACTTCTGACCGTCAAGGCAGTGGAAGCAATACAGAATGCGGATATGATCATTACGCCAAAGACGGAGAAGAAAGAGGGCTCTGTTGCCTTTAATATCGCTAAGCCTTATATTTCTGAAAAAACCGATATTCTCCCCATGGTTTTCCAGATGAATACGGATATGGATGCTGTGGAAAAACAGTGGAAGGAAAACAGAAAGATTATAGCGGAAAAACTGGATGAAGGAAAAAATCTGGTATTCCTGACTCTTGGTGATCCCATGCTTTACAGCACATATATGTATATTTTTAATGAATTCAAAGATTCTGATGATTATGAGGTCGAGACAATTCCCGGTATTCCTGCATTTCTGGGAATCGCATCCTATATCGGCCTTCCAGTTACTGAATGGGAAGAAAACGTACTGATTATTCCGGCTACGGCCGATCATGAAAAATTTGACAAGGCTCTTGCGGCCTCTGATAATGCGGTCATTATGAAAGTTTACAAGAGCTTTGCTTTTGTTCAGGAAGAACTCAGAAAGCATCATATGATCAAAAGGGCAGTGATGGTTTCCCGGGCAGGATTGCCGGATGAAGTTGTACAGAGAGACATTGACAGTCTTCCAGCTGATTACAAACCGAATTACCTGAGTACGATTATCGCAAAGAGAGATGACTGATTATGCCTGAACTGAATCGTCCGCGCATTGTAATTGCCGGTACTAACAGCGGCGTCGGGAAAACAACAATCGTAACGGGACTTCTAGCCTATCTTCATTCTGTCGGATTTTCCGTACAGCCTTTCAAGGTAGGACCGGATTATATTGATCCCGGGTTTCATGGTCTGGCTGCAGGGAGGAATTCTTATAATCTTGATACCTGGATGAGCCCGGCAGAGCATCTTGTCTCCAATTTTGCATACCTGTCAGAGGGAGCGGATATTTCCATCGTTGAAGGGGTTATGGGCCTTTATGACGGGGGCGCCAACGGAATCAGTTCTACTGCAGATATTGCAAAACGTCTGAAGGCTCCGGTCATCCTTGTGCTGGACTGCAAATCCGTAGGTTACAGCATTGCAGCCACTGCCCTGGGATTTCGCGAATATGATCCGGATATTCAAATAGCCGGGGTGATCCTGAACCGTCTCGGCTCGGATCGTCATGAGGCTATGGTTCGAGAAGTTATGGATAAAATCCATATGCCGGTTATTGGCGCCTTCCATCGGGATGAAGGACTTAAAACCCCGGAACGGCATCTGGGACTTACCCCGGTGACTGAGATTGAGACATCGAATCTTATTCATCATATGGGCGAAGATGCAGGCAAATGGGTTGATACCGAAAAATTGATGGAGATAGCCAGAAGTGCTCCACCTATCCCGGTAATGGAAGAAAAAGATATAAATATAAAGAAATATGTCCGGATTGGTGTGGCCAGGGATGCCGCTTTCAGCTTCTATTATCCTGCCAGCCTCCATGCTCTGGAAAAACTGGGGGCAGAACTTGTGGACTTCAGTCCTGTTACAGACAAGTCGGTTCCTGATGTAGATGGACTTGTATTTGGCGGGGGATTCCCGGAAATGTTTCTTAACGAACTTGAGGGGAATATTTCCATGAAAGATTCCATCCGTAAAGCAGCAGAAGATGGAATGCCGGTTTATGCAGAATGCGGCGGGCTCATGTATCTCTGTGATAAAATACAGGGGTTTGACGGGCATCAATATGAGATGGCAGGCCTTGTACCGGGAATTTGTGAAATGCAGAAAACGCTCCAGCGGGTAGGTTACGTAACCGGTAAAGCGCTCCGGAAAAGTATTATTGCAGACCAGGGGGATATCCTGAAAGGCCATGAATTCCATTTCTCCCTTTTGCGCTGTGACGATCAATTCCCCTGGGCCTATGATCTGCAGGGAACCCGGCAGGCAGCTCCTCATCAGGAGGGATACGCTTATGAAAACGTCCTGGCCAGCTACCTTCATCTTTCCTTTGAAGGGAATCCAGAGGCTGCCCGGAAATTCCTGAAGTCCTGTGAAGCTTATAAAATCAGGAAATCGGGAGGAAAATAAGATGGAGAGTTTGCAAAAAGGTCTTGTCTTGATTAATACGGGTACCGGCAAGGGAAAAACCACGGCCTCTTTAGGAACTGCGATCCGTGCGTGGGGAGATGGACATAGGGTTCTGATTCTCCAGTTCATCAAGGGTGCCTGGAAGTATGGTGAATTAAAAGCCATAGAAGCTCTTGGAAATATTGACGGACGTATAGAAATCCGTCCTATGGGAGACGGATTCGTATTTCATAATAAAAAAAATCAGACAGATGAGGAATCTTTTCAGAAAAAGGCGCTACTGGCACAGAAAGCCTGGGCCATGGTCACAGAAGAAGTGATGAGTGACCGGTGGGACCTTGTCATTCTGGATGAGGTCAATTATGCTATCCATTTCGGCATGATCTCTGCCGGAGAAGTCTCTGATTTGATCAGGAACCGTCCCAAGCGATTGAATATGATATTGACCGGGCGATATGCTCCGCAGGAACTCATTGACCTGGCCGATACTGTGACGGAAATGACACTTGTAAAACACGCTTATCAGCAGGGGATTCATGCCAGAAAAGGGATTGAATTCTGAAAGACCTCTTCTGGAATTTTATCCGTTCTTTGTTTTGGGAAGATAATGCCTTTTTAAATGAAGACAGAGACTTTGACGATCTGCCCCTCTATTGATGCGGTTATGTTATAGGAATGGTAGGGATTTATAACAATTCATCTTTACAGGATATCAAGGGCATGATAAAATTCTAAAAGTTATAGGTAGTAATTACTTGTTGAATGAGGGATGTAAATGGCACTTTATGTAAAGAAATTTGGTGGCAGCTCGGTAGCTACGCCGGAAAAAATGCTGAATATTGCCAACCGTGTGCTCCGCGACAGGAAACCGGGGGATAAGATTGTCATTGTTGTATCCGCAATGGGAGATACGACTGATGATCTGCTCGATCTGGCTTCTCAGGTTTCGGATGTGAATCATGGCAGAGAAATGGATATGCTTCTGGCAACAGGAGAGCAGAAGTCCATTGCCCTGATGGCTATGACTTTCAGGAAATTGGGAGTTCCATCAATTTCTTTAACCGGTCCTCAGGCAGGAATTATTGCCGGTGGAGCATATGGAAAAGCCCGGATTGACGATGTAAAACCGGATCGGGTATTCAGAGAACTGGAGGAGGGCAAAATCGTTATCGTAGCCGGCTTCCAGGGAATCATGCCCAATGATGATGTGGCTACACTGGGTCGTGGTGGTTCTGATGCCACGGCTGTAGCTTTGGCTGGTGCAATGCATGCAGATATGTGTGAGATTTTCACTGATGTGGATGGTATTTATTCGGCTGACCCACGGCATGTCAAAGGCTGCATTAAAATGAAAGAAATTACCAATACGGAAATGCTTGAAATGGCCAGGCTTGGGGCCGGCGTCATGCAGCCAAGAAGCGTTGAACTTGGAATGAAATATCACATTCCGATTCATGTAAGATCCACATTTACCGATGAAGAAGGAACCATTATCAGGGAGGTTTGCACGATGGAAGGCAAAAATGATTCTGTAAGAGGCGTTGCTCAGGATGCGCATGCTGCCCGTATAGCGGTACTGGGACTTAGAAATATTCCAGGTGTTGCTTATACGATTTTCTCTGCTCTGGCAGAAGATAATATTACCGTTGATATGATTGTCCAAAGCGTCAGAAATTCCAATGATGACAAGACGGATATCATTTTTACCATTGATGACACCGATCTGGATGACGCTAAGCGGGTTTTGGAACAGATGCGTGATGAAGGAAAACTGGATGAAGTCATTTATGATGATGACACCGCTAAAGTTTCCGTTGTAGGTGCAGGTATGCTCGGGACACCAGGGGTTGCTGCCCGCATGTTCGGTGCCCTTGGCAGAGCGAATATCAATATTGATATCGTCAGCACTTCTGAAATCAGTATTTCCTGCCTTATTTTAAGGAAAGATCTGGATAAGGCTGTTCAGGCTATTCATGATGAGTTCTTTCCCCAGGCAAAGTCTGAATAATCTGACTTAATGAAAAGCACAGGTTTATGCCTGCGCTTTTTCTGTTCATTATGGGAGGTTTTTATGAGATGGAAAAAAGGAGACCGGGTCCACGGGTTTTGCGTGACCGCCGCGTCTCGTATCGAAGAAGTTAATTCAGATGCATATCAGATGGAGCATATTAAAAGCGGTGCCAGACTAATGTATCTGGATAATGATGATGATAACAAGGTTTTTTATATCTGTTTCAGGACAACGCCGGACAATTCCAAAGGAACGCCTCATATCATGGAACATTCCACCCTTTGCGGATCCCGCAAGTATCCCTTGAAAGAGCCTTTTGTTGAACTCGCCAAAGGTTCACTGAATACCTTTTTAAATGCTATTACCTGGCCGGATAAGACCATGTATCCGATCGCCAGCAGAAATGCGGTGGATTTCCATAATCTTATGGATGTTTATCTGGATGCTGTTTTTTACCCTGACTGTATCAAAAATCCTCAGATTCTTATGCAGGAGGGCTGGCATTATGAACTGGAAAATAAAGAGGCACCTCTTTCTTATAATGGCGTAGTATACAACGAAATGAAAGGAGCCCTGTCTACTCCGGATGCCATTGTTGAAGGTAAGGCCATGGAAAAACTTTTCCCGGATACTACCTATGGTGTGGAATCCGGAGGAGATCCTGAACTGATTCCGACTCTTTCTTTCCGGGAATTTACCGAATTCCACCGTCGTTTCTATCATCCATCCAACAGCTACATTTATCTTTATGGGGACATGGATATCGATGAAACGCTGAATTATATCGATCATGACTATCTGTCTTCTTTTGACAGGAGAAATGTGGATTCCGGCGTCCGGACGCAGGCTCCTCTCTCCGGGCGGGTTTCCTTTGTCACGCCCTATGGGGTGGCTGAAAATGACAGCCTTCAGAAAAAGGCCATCCATGCGTTGTTTATTGCCTTCAATGATCACATGTCCACCATGGAATCACTGGCGTTCCGTATCCTGAATTATGTGCTTATTGATGTGGATGGGGCCCCACTCAAACAGGCTATGCTCAATGCAGGGATAGGCAGTGATCTTTCCGGTGATTACTGCGACAGTTATAAGCAGCCCGTATGGACGTTGGAACTCACTGGTTCAGAGGTTGAAGATCAGGAACGGTTTGCCCAGATTCTTGATAATACTTTAAGAAATATCGCATTAAAGGGAATCGATAAAGATATGCTTGAGGCGGCACTTAACCGCACTGAGTTTACAGCCCGTGAAAATGATTATCAGGGGCGTCCGAAAGGCCTGTTCTATGGCGTCCGCGCTATGGATATGTGGCTTTATGACAGAAATCCATTTGATGCGCTCCGTTATATTGATGATATTGATGCTCTCAGGAAAAACATCAGGACTAATTATTTTGAAAACCTGTTAATCAAGTACATTATCAAGAATCCTCATCAGGTTCTTGTTACTATGAAACCGGAGAAAGGGCTGACAGAAAAGGTAAACCGGGAAACTGCAGAGAGACTTGCTTCATTCAAAAGCAGCCTCAGCGATCAGCAGCTTGATGAAATTATTGAATCTACCAGACTTCTCAAGGAAAGACAGGCTTCAGGGGAAACGGAAGAAGCTCTCAAGACCATTCCGCTTCTTTCCAGAAATGATCTTAATCGTGATGTAGAAGAAGAAAATCTTGAGAAAGACACCATATCCGGAATCGACCATTACCATTTTGACGTACACACAACGGGCATTACTTATGTCAATCTTTATTTCAAACTCTCCAGTCTCGCAGAGAAAGACATTCATTATGCCATTCTTCTTTCAACCCTGCTGAGAGGTCTCAGCACTTCGAAACACAGCTATGGAGAACTTGCGAGGTTGTCCAATGCCTATACAGGGGGGATGAGTTTCTCCGTTGGTTCATATGGGGATATTGATAGTGATATTGACTATATGCCGGTACTCACTGTAAGAGCCAAGGCTTTAACTTCTAAAGTGGACAAGATGATGGATCTTTTGGGTGAAATCATTAATCATACCCTGTTTACTGACATGAAAAGGCTGAAAGAACTGCTCCTTCAGGAAAAATCGGAATGGGATATGACTGCTTTTTCAAGGGGACATGACCTGGTTATGACCAGACTGTCGTCTTATTTCTCCAGAAGAGGCGAATTCTCAGAACAGGCAGGTCTAAGCTATTATTATTTCCTGTCCGACCTTGTACAAAGATTTGATAATGACCACGAAGCTTTGGCAGAACGACTGGAAAACCTTGTCCGTAAAATTTTTACCAGAAAGAACCTTTTCTTTGAGACGATTGGTGAAGAGGAAGAACGCAGGGCCGTTGTCAATACATTGCCACTTATTACAGAGGACCTGCCGGATGGACAGACTTCCGAATGCCGCCATCTCGATTTTGCTCCGGCATTCATTAATGAAGCTTTCCTTACATCCGGAAAAGTTCAGTATGTTGCAAAAGGTGGAAACTTCAAGAACCATGGTTTTACCTATAGTGGTGCTCTTGCAGTTATGGAAACTATTCTCCGATATGAATACTTGTGGAAAAAGGTTCGTGTCCTTGGGGGCGCCTATGGTGCTTTTACCAGATTCCTCCGAAATGGCAACTCCGAACTTTGTTCTTATCGGGATCCCAACCTTGCGGAAACCATCAGGATTTACGAAGAACTTCCGGAATACCTGGAAAAGCTTGAGCTCTCTGAAAGGGAAATGACCAAGTACGTCATTGGCACAATGGCCGCTTCGGAAATTCAGTTGACTCCGTTTATGAAAGGCGAAAGAGCAATGACGCACTTCCTTACTCATAATACGAGGGAATCCCGCCTGAAAATCCGGAGTGAAATTATTGATTGTACGGTAAAGGATATAAGAAATCTGGCTCCTCTTGTGCGCAGCGTGATGGAAGATCCCTATCTCTGCGTAATGGGCAGTGAAGAAAAGATCCAAAAGAACAAAGAACTTTTCCGTATCGTCCAGTCCATGCCTGATTGATGGAAATAAGGACCCGGTTTGCACCAAGCCCCACCGGTTATATGCATTTAGGAAACCTTTGGATAGCCTTTTTGAACTGGATGTGGACGAGACAGCATAGAGGCAGAGTTATTCTTAGAATAGAAGATATCGACCGGCAGCGATGCCGGGATATCTTTACCCGGGGAATCCTGCATGATCTCGAATGGATGGGGCTGGATTATGATGAAGGGCCGGAAAATCAGTATTCTTACGGAAGCACTGTACAGAGTCATAGACTTCCGGTATATGACCGGATACTTCAGTCTTGGGCTTCATCGGGAAATATCTATCCCTGCTATTGCAGCAGAGCCAGAATTCATCAGATTTCGTCTGCTCCTCATGAAGGGGAAGAGAGACCGGTATACGATGGTCACTGCAGATACCTGACTACGGAAGAACGGATGCGGTTTCACAAAAAGCCATCCTGGCGATTAAAAACCGAGAAACATGATATTTCCTTTGAGGACTTGTTTTTCGGTGAACAGTCCAGGGCAATTCATCCTGGGATGGATGATTTTGTCGTGAAAAGGGCAGATGAAATGATTTCCTATCAGCTTGCCGTTTCCGTTGATGACGGGGCAATGGGGGTTACCCATGTCCTGCGTGGAAATGACCTGATGGACTCTACATTTTTTCAGGTCTACCTTTTAAAAATGCTTGGCTATCCGATTCCTGCCTATGGACATCTTCCTCTTCTTACAGATCCTTCCGGTACAAGGCTGTCGAAGAGACAGCACGGAATAACGATTCGGGAACTTCGTGATGATGGATTAACTCCTGAAGATCTGATTGGCTGCATGCTTTACTGGGCAGGTGCTATATCGGCGATACGACCGATAACTCTATCGCAAGCACTTTTAATTCCTTTTGAAGAGTTAAGGAATTTAAAGAATAAACATATCATTATAGTGAGACCTGAAAAATAAATCTGAATCGGAAAGACCGCTGAAGATTTCGCGGTATGGAAATCCTCCACTTTGAAAAGTGGGGGATTTTATTTTGCCATAAATACGGATAATTTTAAAAAATATGTTGGGAAATTTTTTCGTTCATTCCTGAAAATTAGGTATTTATCGAATAAATGGAGATTATTTCCCATAGAAATTTCAATCCCCAAACAAAATTTTTTCGTTGTTTTAAAGTGGGGGAATGTGGTAAAATGTGGGTAAATGTGGAGGAGGTGGAAGGATTATGTTCATGAATCAGTATTCTCATACAATTGATACCAAAGGACGCATGATCCTTCCCGCTAAATTCAGGGAGGAACTGGGAAATACTTTTGTACTGGCTCCGGGGCTGGATCCATGTCTGAATATTTTTCCGAAAGAGCGTTGGGATGCATTGATTGCCGGGTTTCAAAAGCTGCCGTTTACTAACCATAATGTTAGAAAAATTATGAGGCACCTGATTGGCAGAGGCATGGAAATGGAATGTGATAAACAGGGGCGAATCCTTATTCCTCAGCATCTTCGTGCTTTTGCACAATTAAAGAAGGATGCCTGCATTGTTGGGACAGGACATATTATAGAAATTTGGGATCCTGTTCTGCTTGATTCGGATGAAAACTGTGGAGAATCCATGGCTGATATAGCAGACTCACTGGAACTGCCATTAAATTTTTGAATTGTGATTACGGGGGCGGCTTTCATGGAATTTCAGCATACTACAGTTTTGCTGCATGAGATGATTGATTCAGTGATTACTGATCCTCATGGTATATATGTGGATTGCACCCTTGGAGGCGGGGGGCATTCTCTGGCACTTTCTGAAAAACTGGAGAAAGATGCATTGATTGTCGGTATCGATCAGGATGAGGAAGCTATCACGGCGGCTTCTGAACGATTGAAGGGAGTCTCATCTAGAACTATCTTCATAAGGGATAATTTCTCCCATATAAATAAGATCCTCGATTCGTTGCATATGGATCAGGTGAATGGATTTATCTTTGATCTTGGGGTTTCTTCCCACCAGCTTGACGATGGGGAACGCGGATTCTCTTATATGCATAATGGCAGATTGGATATGAGGATGGATCAGAGAAACCCGTTGACAGCCTATGATGTGATCAATTCATACTCAGAGGATGAACTTGCAAGGATTATTAACGAGTATGGTGAAGAACGGTGGGCTCGAAGAATTGCCCAGTTTATCCTTCGGTTCAGGGAAGAGCATCCTATAGAAACTACCGATGCCTTGGTATCCGTGATTAAGGCTGCCATACCGGCCAATGCGAGGAGAAACGGTCCACATCCGGCAAAGAGGACTTTTCAGGCTATACGGATTGAAGTGAATAATGAACTTGGAATTTTAAAGCAGGTAATGGAAGATTGTGCGGCACACCTGACGCCTGGCGGCCGGCTTGGCGTTATATCGTTTCAGTCCCTTGAAGATAGAATCATAAAAAGGACATTTAGAGAAATGGAAAGAGATTGTATATGTCCTCCGGACATTCCAATCTGTGTATGCCACCATCACAGGATTGTAAAAAGTGTGGGAAAACCGGTCAAACCTTCGGATAAAGAAATCAGTGCTAATCCGAGGGCCCGTAGTGCTGTTTTAAGGGTAGTTGAGAAGTGCTGAAGCAATAATTCTGACAGAACATCAGCAGGGGAGAGATCATAAATGATTACTCAGACATTACAGAGCGTTGATTATATAAATTCAATGCCGACAGATATAGTTATTTCCGGAAAAAAAGATTATGAATCAACCAGAGGAATATTTCACAATGTCATTCTGGGGATTCTTATGATCCTGATGCCTTTCATGATCAGTACATTTTTGAATAGTGTAAATGTACAGTCTGAATACAATATGCAGCGTATCCGTGCAGAGGTTATGACACTGGAAAAGCAGAATGTTGTTATGAAGCTGGAAGTTACAAAACTAAGCGCTCCTGTAAGGATTCAGAAAATTGCAGAGACAAAACTTGGTATGAATTTACCGGTTCGGAATATTTACGGAAGCTCTGACGTCAGCCAACTTTCTGAACACGGCCGTCGATGAATGAAAGGCTTCCCTTTTTTGAACAATTTATCTTAATAGGTGGGGTGGAATCCGATGTCTGATTTCATTATATTTCCCTTGCTGTTTTGACCTTAATTTTAAAGCGGCCTTTTTGATGGGCCGCTATTGTACTTTTATTTGGTTTAAGCTATCATAAATAATGACGCATAATTGAAATTTTTCAGAGGTGATTCAGGTTGAAAAAATTATCCGATTTAGCAGCTATGACCCCTGTTGTCCGCGTACAGGGAAATATGGAGGTTTTCATCAATGATATAACGGCAGACTCCAGACAGGTCGTGAAAGGCGGTCTGTTTATCTGTCTTTCCGGTGCTCATGTAGATGGTCATGACTTTGTCAGTTCTGCAGTAAATAAAGGGGCCTCGGCCATTGTAGCTGAAAAAGAAGTGAATGTTCCTGATTCTGTAACGGTTTTGTATGTAAAAGACACCAGGCAGGCCATGGAAGATATGGTTCCATACTTTTTTGATTATCCGTCCAGAAACATGAGGATGATTGCCCTGACAGGAACTAATGGAAAAACAACAACCACCCATGTGGCTGCACATATTCTTCACCATGCAGGCTTTAAGACGGGGGTTATTGGAACTATTCATGCACTGATTGGCGACCGGGAATTACCCACGCATAATACCACTCCGGATGTTATTGATCTCGAACGGCTCCTGGCACAAATGGCGGAAGAAAATGTCACCCATGTATGTATGGAAGTATCTTCCCATTCTCTCGTACTTGGAAGAGTCAGAGGATGCGAATTTGATGATGCCGTTTTCACTAATCTGACTGAAGACCATCTTGATTTCCATAAAACTATGGATAATTATGCTAAAGCGAAAGCAATCCTCTTTAATATGGTTTCTTCCGAAGGACAGCATAAAACCGGTAAGTCGGCATGGATTAATAAGGATGATCCTTATGCACATGTCATGGCAGAAGGCGTAAAGAACAGAAATATCTGCAAACTACATACATACAGTATGCTTGATCCGTCTGCGGATCTCTATGCTTATGACAGCCGGTTTACAGGTAAATCCTCCAGTTTTAAGCTGAAATATGATGGGGAAATTTATACTGTAGAAACAAAACTGGCAGGAAGATTTAATATCTATAATACCCTGGCTGCCATTGGAGCTTCTCTCTCTGAAGGTATTTCCATGAAGGATATCCTGGAAGCCATGAAGGATTTTCATAGTGTACCCGGCAGGTTTGAACTGATTGATGAGGGACAGCCTTTTGCTGTTGTTGTCGACTACGCACATACGCCGGATGGATTGGAAAAAATACTGACTACCGCTCAGGAAATTACAAAGGGAAAAATCATTGTAGTATTTGGATGCGGCGGTGACAGGGACAGACTGAAACGGCCCATTATGGGACGTATAGCGGCCCGCAATGCTGATGTTGCCATCGTGACAAGCGATAATCCGCGTACGGAGGATCCTGAGGCTATAGTAAAGGAAGTTGCTGCCGGAGTGGAAGAAGTGAAGAAGAAAAAAGATTCTCTTCAGTATGAAATCCTCGTAGACCGCAGAACAGCCATTAATCGGGCGATCCATCTTGCCGGTCCTGAGGATATTGTGCTGATTGCAGGCAAAGGGCATGAAGATTATCAGATCTTGAAGGACCGTACGATTCACTTTGATGACCGGGAAGAAGCAAGGAAAGCACTGAAGGAGATTTAAAAATGGCTTCATTTACTGTGGACGAAATAATTAAGGCAACTAAAGCAGAGGTTCTACAAAAAGGAACAGCAGGATATGTGACCGCCGTAAGCACAGATACGAGGACTATCGGGCCCGGTGAACTTTTTATTGCCCTTACCGGCGATAATTTCAATGGTCATGATTTTCTTGAAGATGCTGTTTCCAGAGGTGCTGCAGCAATAATTATTTCTGATAAGTCCTATGTAAAGAAGATTGAAAATCCGGTCTTTGTCTTTGCTGTTTCAGATACAAAAAAAGCTTTGGAACAGCTGGCTCATTTTCATCGGATGCGTTTTAATATTCCTGTGATAGGCGTGACAGGTTCTAATGGAAAAACCACTACTAAGGATATGATTTATTCGCTGCTGTCTACCCATTTTAAGGTTTGTGCAACGCAGAAGAATTTTAATAATGAAATCGGACTTTCTGCAACGCTTCTTTCCATGACGGAGGATACTGAAGTCTGTGTTGTGGAAATGGGAATGCGAGGGTTCGGACAGATTGCAGAACTATGTTCTGTGGCTTCCCCCAATATAGGTGTGGTTACCAATGTGGGAACTTCTCATATCGGAATTCTTGGAAGCCAGGATAATATCGGCAAAGCAAAAAAAGAATTGATAGATGCCCTGCCGTCGGATGGAATTGCCATTCTGAATGGCGACGATTCCCGGGTCAGCGCTATGGGAGATCATTTTGAAGGTAAAGTGATCAAGTATGGGATTAACGGGCGATATACGGTGCGGGGGAACGATATCCAATACGGTCCTGCAGGTACACGTTATGTATGTACCTGTTTTGACGAGGCTTTCAAGGTAAAACTGAATTTACTGGGAATTCATAATGTATATGATGCGCTTGCAGCTACTGCAACAGCGCGGGTTCTTGGAATCAGTCCGGAAAAAATACAGAAAGCTCTCAATGAATTTCATAATGCGGAGCAAAGGCAGTCCGTGTATAATGTTCACGGCATTTCTATAGTTGATGATTCGTATAATGCAAATCCTTTATCCATGGAAATGGCTTTCCGTTCCATTCGCCAATTGAAAGGCAATCATTATTTCCTCGTTCTGGGCGACATGGGTGAATTGGGTGATTTCAGCGAAGAACTTCATTATAAAACAGGACAGAAAGCTGCTGAAATTGGATTTGATGCGGTAATAACGGTAGGACCTCTAAGCAGGTTGATTGCACGCGGAGCGCTTGCCGGAGGAATTCCCTCAGCTTTATCTTTTAATTCTTGCGAGGAGGCCGCTCATTGTCTGATGGAAATGGTCCGTCCAGGAGATGTAGTACTGGTAAAGGGTTCACATTATATGCATATGGAAACAATACCGGCTTTGTTGAGAGGAGCTCTTGATAGGGATGGAAAGTAATTATTTGATATATCTGGCAGAAGCTGCGATTGTAACCGTTGTTCTTGGCTTTTTTGGTATTCCCTTGTTGAAAAAATTAAAGGCTCGGCAATCGGTACGGGAAGAAGGTCCTAAATCGCACCGGGTTAAAAGTGGAACACCTACCATGGGCGGTATTTTCATGCTTGCTGCTTCTTTGGTTGTTGTTTTTTTTAATAAAATGATAGATCCCGCTGTTTTATGGCTTTTATTCTTGACTATAGGCCATGGAATTTTGGGCTTTTTGGATGATTTCATCAAAGCTGAGAAGAAAAGAAATCTTGGATTAACAGCCAGACAGAAAATGCTTGGACAGCTTATCCTTGCGGGACTTTTCTGCTGGGGTGTTGTAGATACTCTTGGTCTGCCATTTTCTATTGCTATTCCATTTACACAGTGTGATATTTCCATCGGATGGTTCTATTATCCTTTTGTGATATTGGTCATTGTAGGAACATCTAATGCAGTTAACCTGACGGATGGACTTGATGGACTTGCTTCCGGATGCTGTATTATCGCATTTTCCGCTTATGCTGTTTACTGTTATATGACTGGCGTCAATGATCTTGGTTATTTTATCATCATTCTCGCCGGATCTTGCGCAGGCTTTCTCTTTTTTAATTATCATCCGGCGAAAGTTTTTATGGGGGATACAGGGTCTTTGGCTCTTGGTGGCGCGATTGCGGGGATTGCCGTTATTACCAGGACAGAACTTCTTTTAATTTTTTTAGGGCTTATTTTTGTGCTTGAAGCGTTGTCTGTTATTATTCAGGTGGCATCCTTCCAGCTGACGGGTAAACGGGTTTTCAAGATGAGCCCCCTGCATCACCATTTTGAATTATCCGGCTGGAGTGAAGTGCATGTGGTGTGGGCGTTCTGGTTTTTTGAAGGCCTTGCTGCCTGTTTGTCTCTCATTCTGGCAATTCGTAATTTATAACTCTGATGGTTGTATTGATTTATACTCTCCCAAATTTGGAAGTGATAGTTAATTAGTCTAATTTTCCCGGTGCCGATGAAGGAGGCATGCAAATGAAAAATGTATTGATTCTAGGGGCCGGAATCAGCGGCCTCGGCGCAGCACATGTGCTGCTTCGTCATGATATCCATGTGCTTATTTCCGACCTGAAAGACAATATTCAGGATAAAAAGGAACGGGCAGCACTATTGGAACAGGGGGCTGTTTTCCAGTTCGGACCCCAGTCAGAAGATTTGCTTGAAAATATTGATACTGTGGTGGTTTCGCCTGTCATACCGGCTGAAAATGTTATTGTTCAGGCTGCCAGAAAGAAGGGCATTTCTGTTATCAGTGAAGTGGAACTTGCTTATCAGGTGACAAAGGCCCCTATTCTTGCAATTACAGGTACCAATGGGAAAACTACTACCACAACGCTTTTGGGCAGTATGATCAGTAAAAGCGGTAAACCTTTTGCATTGGCGGGAAACCTTGGGATTTCCCTCAGCCGGGAAGCGGAATTGGTTCCGGAGAACGGGTTGATTGCAGCGGAAGTTTCCAGTTTTCAGCTGGAATTTATCAATACATTTAAGCCGAAGGCCGGAGTGATCTTGAACATAACACCGGATCATCTGGAACGCCATCATACAATGGAAGCATATGCGGCGGCTAAAGCTCGAATTTTCGAAAATATGGATTTTTCTGATTGTATTCTTCTTAACGCTGATGATCCGTATACTCCGGAACTGGCACGCAAAGCGGCATCCCATACCCGGGTATGCCTGCTTTCCACAAATCATGAAGTGGAAGAAGGGGCTTTTCTTGATAACAATGTGCTGACAATACGCCGTTCGGGTAAGGATATCCATCTCTGCAGTACTTCTGAAATGAAACTAAAAGGAAAGCAGAATTATGAAGATGCCCTGGCCGCTTCTTTCCTGGCTATAGAGGGTGGGGTTAACAGGGAAGTTATTATTTCCACTTTAAAAGAATTTACATCTCTACCGAACAGGATTGAATATGTAAGAACATTTCGCGGCGTCGAGTATTATAATGATTCCAAAGCCACCAATACTGATGCTGCAATAAAAGGTATGAGCGCATTTGATAAGCCGGTCATCCTCATTGCAGGGGGATATGATAAAGGTACTCCACTGGATGATTTCATGGCCGAAGTTAAATTGCATACGATTCATCTGATTCTTCTTGGGGCCGCTGCCGATCGCTTTGAAAAGACAGCGAAAAGGGCCGGCATAACTTCAATCTATCGTGTGGGGTCCATGGCTGAGGCTGTTACTACAGGTGAAAAACTGGCAGAACCTGGAGATATTGTCATTTTGTCTCCTGCCTGTTCGTCCTTTGATATGTATCATAATATGGAAGAACGGGGCATGGATTTCAAACGTCTTGTGAATGGTCTTAAATGATATGGTGATTATATGAAACGGATTATTTTATCAGGCGGTGGAACGGGTGGACATATTTATCCGGCTGTTACCATTGCAAGGGAATTGTCCTCTCTGGAGGATGTTGAATTCCTTTTCGTCGGTACGCCAAACGGAATGGAATCAAGAATTATTCCCAAGGAAGGATATAAGTTTGCCTCCATTCCTGCTTATGGTCTTAAGCGGGCTTTGACAGTACAGAACATCGGAATCCTTCTTAAAACTGCCGGAAGTTTGTTTAAGGCAAGGTCCATATTGAAACAGTTTAAGCCTGATGTCGTTATAGGAACCGGTGGTTATGTATGCGGACCTATACTTATGGCAGCTGCGCTCAGCCATATCCCTACACTTATCCAGGAACAGAATGTAATACCGGGAATTACGAATAAAATCTTAAGTCGTGTTGTTGATAAAATTGCTTTGGGTTATGAAGAAGCAAAACCTCGTTTCCCTCATCCGGAGAAGTGTATATATACCGGGAATCCGATCAGACCGGATATTGTGGCAGCAGCCCGGGAAGAATCCAGAAAGAAACTGGGAATACCGCATGATACTTTTATGGTACTTGTTACCGGAGGAAGCAGAGGGGCCCGTTCTATTAATAATGCAATGGCTGATGTTCATGATTATTTCAAAGATACGGATAATCTCTGCCTTTATCATGTTACCGGGACTCTGGAGTACGATAAAGTCCTGAAATCAGTTCATGCTTCTGATGATGGAAGGGTAGGCAAGGCCGGCAGAATCATAAAATATGAATACGATATGCCATCTGCCCTCGCGGCAGCTGATCTGATTATTTGCCGCGCAGGAGCCATCAGCCTTGCAGAGCTTGCAGCCCGGGGACTTCCTGCCATACTGATTCCATATCCGTATGCGGCTGAGGATCATCAGACCTTCAATGCCCGGGTATTCGTTGCAGCAGGAGCGGCTAAAATGATAGTTGATAAATATCTTACCGGAAAAGAATTGATTCAGGATATTGAATATCTGAAAAATATGCCGGCCGCACTTCATACCATGTCTGATGCTGCTTTTGGTCTTGGCAGGATTCATGCAGGTCAGGATATTGCCAGACTTGCGCTTGGTTTATGTAAATAACAAGGGGGGACTGTCATGGATTTGATGAAATATAAAAGTTTCCATTTTATCGGGATTGGTGGAATGGGAATGCGTGCTCTTGCAGAAATCCTCCTGGAAAAAGGACTTTCAATTTCCGGTTCGGATCTGGCCGATTCCCCGGCAATTGAAAACTTTAAAGCTCGGGGAGCATCCATCTTTATAGGGCATGCTCCTTCCAATGTTAAAGGGGCAGGTTGTGTGATTATTTCCTCTGCCATTTCTTCTGATAACCCGGAACTTGTGGAAGCGAGGAGGGAAAATATACCGGTTTTTCATCGCTCTGACGTACTTGCCGCACTTTTGGAAGAAGGAAAAGGAATTTCAGTTGCGGGTGCTCATGGCAAATCGACTACGTCTGCTATGGTGGGACAGATTTTTTCAGAAGCCGGAGAAGATCCTACCATTGTCCTTGGTGCCGCCGCTGACTATATCCATGGTAATTCAATACTTGGAAAAGGAGACTATGTAATCGCGGAAGCGGATGAAAGCGACGGTTCCTTTCTGAAATTCCATAATTTTATAGCTATAGTAACGAACGTGGAAGATGATCATCTGGATCATTATAAGACTGTTGAAAATATCAGAAAAGCTTTTACAGATTTTGTTAATCATATTACCTTTGCGGAAGGCGCTGCTTTTATGTGCCTTGACAGTGATGGCGTCAGGGCCATTTTACCCGGAATCCATTCGAAGGTAATTACCTATGGTCTTGATGATAAGGCTGATTACAGAGCTGTAAATATTCATTATGTTAACCGCCTGCTTTATTATGATATCCTTCACGAAGGGAAAAAGCTTGGAACTATCTGTCTTCATGTTCCCGGGCTGCATAATGTCAGGAATTCTCTGGGGGCCCTTGCCGCTGCTTCGTATTGCGGGATTCCTTTTGATGTGTCTGCAAGAGCCATCAGCCATTTCAAAGGGGCCAAGCGTCGATTTGAAACCAAATTCCATAATGAGGATTTATGGATAGTGGATGATTATGCACACCATCCTACTGAAATCAAGGCTACACTGAGGGCTGCAAAAGAGACCGGTGTAAAGCGTATCATCTGCGCATTCCAACCCCACAGGTATTCCAGGACACTTCTTTTGAAAGACGAATTCGCGGAAGCTTTTGATGATGCTGATGTGCTTTTCTTCACGGATATTTATGCTGCCAGCGAGGTTCCGATTCCGGGAGTAGATGGACATACGATTCCGGATGTCGTCCGGAACAGGCTTCCGGAGAAGGAAATCCATTATATCCCGAATGTCCAGGATATGTCTGATGCCTTATATGATTGCCTTAAGCCAGGTGATATGGTCATCACTATGGGCGCTGGGAGTATTTTTAAATCCGGAGAGGCTTTAGCACATTTAATGAAAGAAAAAGGTATGGAAAAGTGATTACCAAAGATTCAAATATCGTTGTATTAATGGGCGGCCCTTCGACAGAGGCCGAGGTTTCAAGAAACACGGGCAAAGCTGTTGCCGAAGCTCTATCAGCTATAGGTTATAAGGTTATTCCTATGGAATACGATCCTCGTCATGTTGTGGAAGATTTGAAATCTGTCGAAGCTGAGGCAGTCTTTATAGCGCTTCATGGAAAATATGGGGAGGATGGCACGATCCAGAGCGTACTTGAACTTGCCGGGATTCCCTATACCGGTTCCGGTGTGACATCGTCTGCTATTACAATGGATAAAATAATGAGCAGCTACCTCTTCAAGCAATCCGGACTTCCAATGGCCCATTCAAAACCATATTTTCTTAAAGATGGAATTGAGACCGTTATGGATGATATAAAAAAGGAATTCGTATTTCCCGTAGTTCTTAAGCCGGCATGTGAAGGCTCCACTATTGGTATTGAAATTGTCAGGAATGAAAATAATCTACAGGCTGCGCTTGAAAGGGTATTTCATGTAGAGCCTCGTATCCTGGCAGAAGCATATCTTGATGGTGATGAATTCACTGTTTCTGTACTGGATGGTATGGCGCTTCCTGTGATACAGATTTGTCCACATTCCGGTCAATATGACTATCATTCCAAGTATACAAAGGGGGCTACGGATTATATTGTGCCAGCTCCTATTTCGGACGAACTGGCTTTACAAATGAAATATGCGGCGGAGCAGGGTTATAAAGTAGCTGAATGTAAGGGTGCCGTCCGCTTTGATTTTAAGGCAGATAAAGAAGGCAGGCCTTTTATCCTTGAAGCCAATTCTATCCCGGGAATGACTTCGACCAGCCTGGTTCCTAAAGCCGCTGCGGCAGCAGGTATATCTTTTTCTTCCCTTTGTGAAAAAATTCTTTTGGAAGCCGGTCTCGGTAAAGTTTGATTTACTAAATTTTGGTTATCAATATGAATGATTTTAAAAGTTTTAATGAATTCATCGAAGAACAGCATGGTCATTCAACGAAAGCCGATTCGAATTTGGATGTAGTGGAAAATCCGGAACAGCCTCCTGCGATTGGAAATATCATTTCTTTAAAATCGGAGAAAAAACGTAAACATAAAGGAAATCGAAAAAGCTCCTTAAGATCCAATATCTTGATAGGTTTTTCTGTAATTATTATATTTTTCCTTGCGTTGCTTCTGCTTCCCGTGCCTTTGGGATATATTGTTTTAACCGGTTCCGATATTCTAACCGTAGATGATATTCTTTTTGAGGGAAAAATCTGGCAGCCCGTCAATGTGCTCCAAATCAGTACTTCACAGCTTGAGGAGAGACTTTCCCGGGATATCCGGATTGATTCTGTTCAGGTACATAGAAAATTTCCTCTGACTATGGAGGTTGTTGTACACGACCGTATCCCTATAGCCATCGTTCAAGGCGAATTTGGTTATGCGCTTGTTGATAAAGATGGTATTGTCATGGATACCGTTCAGTCTATCTCGAAAGTCACTGTTCCTCTCATTACGGGAAAAAGATTTGGAAATCTTCTTTTAGAAGATCGGATTTCAGGTTCCGATATAGACGAGGCACTTAATTTTCTTAATAATCTTTCGCCAGAAGGTATCAGAGTATTTTCGGAAGTAAATATTGGAAATCCGGAAAACATTAATGCGTATACCAGAGAGGGAATTGCTGTCCGTCTTGGCGATGGTGAACGTATGGAAGAAAGGGCCCGCCTGGCAGAAGACATGGTGGGAGATGTGAAAGCGAGAGGATTGTCAGTAGAATATCTTGATGCAAATCCTGCATCTGCTTTAATAAAGCTCAAAAAATGATATTTAATGAAATTTTATTTATTGTTTGTCTATAGTTGTGGCGAATTCCTTTAAATTATTGTACAATGTAAGATATGATTAAGAGGAAATAATCGGCCAATATAGATTGACCGCAGGTTTTGGAATAACAAACTGAAATCCTGAAGGAGGAGCAAATATGGAAGAGACCAGAATGGCTAACATTAAAGTAATCGGCGTCGGTGGAGGCGGAAATAATGCGGTTAACCGCATGATTGATGCTCAGGTTAAGGGCGTGGATTTCATTGCTGTCAATACGGAACGGCAGGTCCTTGACCTGTCCCAGGCAGAACAGAAGATTCAGATTGGGGAAAAGCAGACAAAAGGATTGGGAGCTGGTGCAAAACCGGAAGTTGGCGAAGCAGCTGCTGAAGAATCCAGAGATGAATTAGCTAAAGCACTATCCGGAGCTGATATGGTTTTCGTTACTGCAGGCATGGGCGGCGGTACCGGTACCGGTGCGGCACCAGTTGCAGCACAGTGCGCCAGAGAACAGGGTTCTCTTACCATCGCGGTAGTTACAAAACCTTTCAGTTTTGAAGGAAAGGTCAGAGCCAAAAATGCTGAGGAAGGCATTGCCAAATTAAAGCAGAACGTAGATGCAATTCTTGTCGTGCCGAATGATAAATTACTTGGTTTCCTTGATAAAAAAGTTACTCTGAAAGATGCATTCAGAACAGCCGATGATGTTCTTCGCCAGGGAATCCAGGGGATTACTGACCTGATTACAAATCCCGGTGTGATTAACCTTGATTTCGCCGATATTCGGACAATTATGAGTGACCAGGGTGATGCACTGATGGGAATCGGTGAAGGCACAGGAGAAGATAGAGCTACAGATGCAGCCAGAGCTGCTATCAATAGCCAGCTTCTTGAAAGAAACATTGAAGGGGCAAAGGGAATCATCATCAATATTACCGGGAATGATGATCTTGGCCTGTTTGAAATCAATGCGGCCGTTTCAGCTATCACTGAAGCTGCTGATCCCGAAGCAAATATAATTTTTGGGACTTCCGTGGATCCGAATATGGATGGAGATTCCATCAAGATTACTGTAATTGCTACAGGGTTTGGTGACAAGAAGAAGGCTCCGGCTGGAGGAAATAAATTCGGTACAACGGTTCGTACAAACCCGGGAATTACTGTACCTGACTTCCTCAGAAAATAAGATTGAACTTCTAAACCACACCGCCGCAGCAGTGTGGTTTTTCTTTTCAAAACGAAGGAAGAAAAAATTATGAAATGTCCTTATTGCAGCAGCCAGGATACCAAAGTCACCGATTCCCGTGATACAGATGATGGCGCATCAATCAGGCGCAGACGGCAGTGCCTTTCCTGTGGCCGCAGGTTCACCACATATGAAACGGTAGAGCAGATGCCAATCCGCGTAATAAAGAAAGATGGCAGCCGGGAACTTTTCAGTAAGAACAAGCTTCGGAGCGGCCTGATCAGGGCGTGCGAAAAACGTAATATTACATCGCAGCAGATAGAGAACATCGTCGAATCAGTAGAAAGAAAAATACGGAATGATTTCAAGCAGGAAGTTTCCACCGTGGAGATAGGGAATTTCGTGATGGATGAACTGAAGAAACTTGATCAGGTTGCCTATGTCCGTTTTGCATCTGTTTATCGTGAATTCAAGGATATTGGAAGCTTTATGGATGAGCTTCAGGCTTTAATGAACAATCAGAAGCATTCCGGCGAAAAGGAATTTTCACATGAAGACAAATTGCATGAACAATAATATTATCAACCAGTGTTTTGATGCTCACGAAGAAGTTGTTAATAAATGCCGGAATTTATTTCCCGTGATATCTTCCATGGCAAATATCTGTTATAAAGCACTTGCCGGTGGGCATAAGATTCTGATTTGCGGCAATGGAGGATCCGCAGCTGATGCACAGCATATAGCTGCCGAATTTGTAGGCCGTTTTCATAATGAAAGAATTTCCCTGCCTGCTATAGCCCTTACTACAGATACCTCTATCATTACAGCCGTGGCCAATGATTACAGCTATGACCGGGTTTTTGCCCGTCAGGTGGAGGGTCTCGGTTATGAAGGTGATGTACTTTGGGGTATTTCAACCAGTGGCAACAGTTCAAATGTTAATGCGGCATTGAACACTGCCCGCAGGAAAGGACTCACTACTATTGGATCATCAGGTAAAACTGGCGGAGCCATGGTCGATTTATGCGACGAAATTCTGATTGTGCCTTCTGATGTAACTGCTAGAATCCAGGAGATTCACATGCTTGCTGCTCATATTATTTGTCAGATGATTGATGATGCCGGATGGACCAATGAATAATAAAGCTGTATTCTTTGATCGGGATGGCGTATTAAACGTAGATACCGGATACCTTCATTCCATGGATCAGCTGCAATGGATTGAGGGAGCCAGAGAAACCGTTGCCTGGCTTACTGAAAGAGGCTGGCTTACTTTTGTTGTAACTAATCAGAGCGGAGTTGCCAGAGGTTATTACTCAGAGCAGGATGTGCAGAATCTTCATCTTGAGATGAATAAAGTATTTGAACAATGCGGAGGCAGGATTACCGAATTCTATTACTGCCCGCATTTGCCGGGGGCATCTGTTTCGCGGTATGACAAGGTATGCAGCTGTCGTAAACCTTCTCCGGGAATGATTTTGAAGGCCATGCAGGAGTATGATCTGCTGCCGGAAAGATGTTTTCTTTTCGGTGATGGCGAACGGGATATAGAAGCTGCTAAAAGAGCAGGAATCAAAGGATTCCTTTTTAATGGAGGGAACCTGGAAACGTTTGTTAAAAAGATGCTGCCGGACATAAGGGATTAAAGTATGAAGAATTTCAAAAATATTTTAATTATCAAAATGAGTTCTTTAGGGGATATCATTCATGCACTTCCGTCTCTCTACGTGCTGAGAAAAGCCTATCCCAATGCGCGGCTTACCTGGGCGGTTCATGAGGCTTTTGCGGGGATCCTCCCTGGTGAGCCATGGATTAACGAAATCTATATCGTGGACAGAAAGAAAATCAGAAATCTTTCCTATTTGCGCCAGGTCCACAGAGATTTACAGTCCTGTCATTTTGATTTGGTTATTGACTTGCAGATGATAGCCAAGAGTGCCGTTATTTCCGCCATTTCCGGCTGCAGCTGCAGAATTGGCTATCAGGATGCCCGCGAGGGCAGTTTCCTTGCCAGCAGGCCGATTTCCGGCATCCATAAAAATGACCATATTATAGAGCAGCTTCTTGATGTCATGCGATATCTGGGCTGTCCGGTTTCAGAAATTGAATTTCCTCTTCATGACTTTTCCAAAGAAATGGTTTCAGTTTCAAAACTCCTTGAAAAGAGGGGCGTTATTGGCCCCTATGTCGTTCTTGTACCGGGAACCAGGGGGGAGACTAAAAAATGGCCTCTCAGCAGCTGGGGGACACTTGCTGAGAGATTATCCTCCGAAAAGATTTTTAATATTGTGGCCGGAGTAAAAAGTGAACAGGGGATGGGGGAAATAATCCGAAAATATTCTCCGTCTTCCTATACTGTTAATCTTATGGGAGAAACAAGCCTTCTGGAACTGGCTGCTCTGGAAAAGATGGCGGCTCTGCATATATCCAGCGATACTGGTCCTTTGCATATTGCCAATGCAGTTCATACGCCTATAATTGCACTTTTTGGACCTACACTCCCTGACCGGAGCGGCCCATATGGAAATCCGAACTGTCACGTATTTCTTGCCAATCATCCCGGAACGAAAGAAAGCCATATGGACACGATTCCGGTTGAACAAGTTTATTTAAAAGCCCTGGAAATGATTCATTCATGAACGCGGAGACTTATATGGAAAATATAACAAGCCGTAATAATCATCTGATCAAGATTGCGTTGCAGCTGAAGCAGAAAAAATACCGCGACCGATATGATGCATTTCTCCTTGAAGGTTTCAGGAGTGCAGAAGATGCCTGTGGTCAAGGGATTGGTGACTGCACCTGTTTTATCAGTGAGGATGTTCAGGATAATCCCAGATTGAATAAGGTTATGGACGCTGCTAAACCGCTGCGCTGGCATTTCTCTTCAGTAACGTCTGGCATCATGAATCTGCTTTCCGGTACCGAACATGGTCAGGGTATCCTGGTAATTTCGCATAAAAAGAAATATGACCGTAATGATCTTTTAAAACCATTGAAAGGTCATTATGTAGTACTTGATTCTGTTCAGGATCCCGGTAATATGGGGACTATTTTGAGAACTGCAGCTGCTGCAGGTGTACATGCCGTTATTTTGACAGAAGGGTGCACCGATGTTTATGCAGAAAAAGTTGTACGGAGTTCAATGGGAAGTATACTTCGAATCCCGATTTACGAACATGTGGATATTGAGTTTTTAAAAAAATTCAGGAATTTATGTGGAATCCCTTTTTTCGGAACC
Source organism: Dialister sp. (assembly GCF_036343215.1). Taxonomy (GTDB): domain Bacteria; phylum Bacillota; class Negativicutes; order Veillonellales; family Dialisteraceae; genus Dialister. The sequence continues at coordinate 176,796 of NZ_JAZASU010000001.1, read as the reverse complement.
GCATTACATCAATCGGTTCCTTACAAAGAGGTTGGTGCCGTTCCGGATGGCGTTTTTGTATTCGGCAATGAAGGCAATGGCATCAGGCCGGAAATTTTGGGTATGACCGATAAAAATCTATATATCCCACTGCAGGGGAATGTGGAATCTTTAAATGTTTCTATTGCAGCAGCGGTTATACTTTTTCATTTTTCTTGAAGGTTCAATATGGATATTTCCTCCAGAGGGGGATCTTATGACAAAATTCCTTATAGTAAATGCAGATGATTTCGGTATACATCCGGCAGTGAACCGGGCAGTTTGCCGTGGCTTTGAATCCGGTATTCTGACGAGTACATCCCTTATGGCAGGGGGGGCTGCATTTGAAGATGCTGTTCATATGGCCCGTTCATTGAAAGGTATCGGTATTGGAATTCATCTGACCCTGGTTGGCGGCCTTCCAACCGTACTTCCTTCAAAAGAGGTCCCTACCATTACCTGGGAAAATGGCCGGTTATGTTCTAATTATCTTGAGTTGATCAAGCGCGATCTGAGGGGTATGATCCGGATGGATGAGGTATATCGTGAATGGGATGCGCAGATTAGAAAGATACTGGATACCGGTCTTCCAATCACTCATATAGATGGTCACCAGCATATGCATATGTGGAATCATTTTTTCCCGATTGCCCTGACGTTGGCGCATAAGTATCATATCCCCTGTATGCGGGTACCGGATGAGCGGCTTCGTTTCGGCTTTGGTCTGAATCCCGGGACTATTTTCCGGTTCTCTGCTAAAAATGGCTTATCTTTTATGGCAAGGAATCATCGGGAAAAGATTCATGAAATGGGAATACACACGAATGATTATTTCTGGGGAATGATGTACGGAGGTCATTTTTATGAGTCCCGTATGCTTGATATTATTGATCGCCTTAAAGAGGGCGTCAATGAATGGATGTGTCATCCATCGGCTGATGCCAATGCCATGGAGGAATCTTTTCATTGGGGCTATCATGGGGAAGCAGAGCTTATGGGGATTACATCTCTGGCAGTCAGGAAAAAGTTGGAAATAAATGGAATAAAGCTTATTTCCTATGGTGATTTGACGAAAATTTAATTTTTTTAAAGACTTCCTGGTTTCATATGAATTTGAAATTCTTTCTGAACCGGTGGAGCGACCTTGAAATATGAGAAAAGACGAAAAACAGTTTTATCTGGTAGATCTTCAGATTTTACCGGAAGCAATCAAAAAAACTATAAAAGTAAAGGAAATGCTTAAAGATGGTACCTGTGGTTCAATTAATGAGGCTGTGCATCAGGTAGACATCAGTAGAAGCGCATATTATAAATATAAGGATCATGTTGCTCCGGCTATTGATGACAGGGAAGACTATTTTGTAGTATTATTTATAATCATGCAGGATGATATGACATTGTACAGCAGGATTTTGCGTCGTGTCTTAAAAGATCGAAACGAGCTTCTTGCCTGCAGCAAAACAAGGATATCAGATAAGTATGCGTCTCTTTTTATACATTTTCGAACAGAAGAAACAGAACTCAGCCTGCAGGATTTGAAGTATTCATTGACCGATATGAAAGGAATCCAGTCATTACTTATGAAATCGGGAGGAGAATTTAAATGAGAGATATTAACGTAGCGCTCCTGGGATTTGGTACGGTGGGAAGCGGTGTGGCCGAAACCATTTCTCGTAACGGAAAACTGATCGAAGACGTTATTGGCTGCCGTTTCCGGATTACCCATGTCCTTGTCCGGCATCCGGATAAGTATAAGAATCTTCCCGCTTTGCAAGGTGTTGACTTGACCAGTTCTTTTGATGACATTATCTCGGACGAAAATCTTAATATCATAATTGAGGTTATGGGCGGTATTCACCCTGCAAAAGAATATATTTTTGAAGCACTCAAGCATCATATCAATGTAGTAAGTGCAAATAAAGACCTGGTTGCACTTTTCGGCCCCGAAATCATGCATACTGCTATGGAAAATTCCGTGAATTTCAGTTGTGAGGCCAGCGTGGGCGGCGGCATTCCTATTCTTAGGCCCTTACATGATTCTCTGGCCGCTAATGAAATTGAAAGTATTATAGGAATTGTGAATGGTACAACGAATTTTATGCTTTCCAATATGGATGAAGCGGGCATAAGTTATAATGACGCCTTACGGGTTGCCCAGAAAAAAGGTTATGCCGAGGCGGATCCGACAAACGATGTTGCCGGCTTTGATGCTGCCAGAAAACTGGCAATCCTTGCTTCCATCGGGTTCCATGCTAATGTAACATTCGATGATGTCCTGGTTGAAGGAATTGAAAAAATATCCCAGAATGATGTCCAGTACGCCAGTGAAATGGGGTATACCATTAAACTGCTTGCCGTGGCCATCCGTATGGAGAATGGAATTGCACTAAATGTTTATCCGGCATTTGTTCCCAGAAACCACCCTCTGGCATCCGTAAAAGGTTCATATAATGCAATTTATGTAACAGGTAATATTGTTGATGATGTTATGTTTTACGGCAAAGGTGCCGGTTCGCTTCCTACAGCCAGTGCAGTGATGAGCGATGTAATCAGTACAGCCAAACATATTATGAACCATTCAACCGGGACCGGTATGATGCTGACGGAGACAAAGAGAATTCCTTTCTATTCTTCCCTTAAGTTGAAAAATTCTTACTATTTCCGGCTTATTGTAGATGATGTTACCGGTGTTCTTTCCCAAATCGCTTCTGCTTACGCTGATAATGATATCAGCATTAAAGAGGTTGTCCAGAAGAGCCGAATCGAGGATGCAGCCGAGCTGATGATTATTACTGAACAGACAGCGAGGGAAAATATTATTCATGTGGAAAAAGCACTGCAGGTTTTACCCTGTATGCGCCAGGTCGCAAATATTGTGAGGGTAATGGAAGATGACAGAAAATAAAACTTATATCGTCAGAGTCCCGGCAACAACGGCCAACATAGGGAGCGGATTTGATACTCTTGGTATGTCTCTTGGATTGTATAACGTAGTCCAGTTTGTGCCAGTTTCCGGCATGTCTCTTATCGATACGGAAATTCGGGCCGAAGGAGAAGGTGTAGGACAGATTGCCGCTGGTCTTGATAATATGATAATTAAGGCCATGGCAGAAACTGCTGAAAAAGCAGGCAGGAAAATTTCTGGCGGGAAAATGTATCTTATTAACCGTATTCCTTTCGCCAGGGGTCTTGGAAGCAGTTCCGCAGCTACTGCATCCGGTGTATTTCTTGCCAATATGCTTATGGGGGAACCCTTTAAGAGAAAAGATATACTTGATATTACAGCTGAGATGGAAGGTCATCCGGACAATGCAGCACCGGCCATTCTGGGTGGTTTCTGTATGGCCCTGCTGAAAGATGGAGAGGTCACTGCAGAAAGAATCGATATTCCGTCCCATTGGAAAGCTGTGGTTACTATCCCTGATTTTGAACTCCATACTGAAAAGGCAAGGGCTGTATTGCCCAAAAGCTATTCTCGGAGTGACGCAGTCCACAATATTGGGGCGGTTTCTTTCCTGATGGCTGCTTTCATGTACCAGAAACCGGAATATCTTAAATTCGGTCTTGATGATGTGATTCATGTACCTTACCGGCTGGGGCTGATTCCGGGGGCAGTTAAAGTTATTTCCAATGCGGAAAAAGCTGGCGCTTACGGGGCAACCATTAGTGGTTCTGGTCCAACTATTATTGCTTTTTCTCCAAAGGATAAGGCAGAAGAAGTAGGAAAAGCTATGGTACGGGGATTTGCTGAAGGAAATATAACTTCCCATTATCTTATACTTGATTTTGACCAGTCCGGTATTATGGCCGTCTGACTTGACAAAACCCCAATAATTGTGTATCCTATTATTTGTAACAAATGTCGGGACGTAGCTCAGTTTGGTAGAGCGCTACCTTGGGGTGGTAGAGGTCGCATGTTCGAATCATGTCGTTCCGACCATTTTTTTATTTATACATATTTATTTTTTTCTATAGGAAGGAGCAACTTTATTGAACAGAATTAAATCTGTAATTCTTTTAACACTTCTCAGCATAGTCCTGATGGCAGTTGGGGGGACAGTAGGAGGAAGACAAGGAGCTTTTATGATGCTGATTTTTTCCTTCGCTATGAATTTTTACACCTATTGGAATTGTGATAAAATGGCACTTAGGGCCTATAATGCCCGGGAGCTCAGTGAGAATGAAGTACCTGAACTTTTTGAACTGGTACGTGAATTGACAGATAGAGCTCATATGCCGATGCCAAAGCTTTATGTATTACCGACTGACGTCCCGAATGCCTTTGCTACAGGCAGAAATGAAAATCATGCAGCCGTGGCGGTAACAGAAGGAATTCTTTCCATGTTGGATCGTGATGAACTGGCAGGAGTTATAAGTCATGAGTTGTCACATATCCGCCATCGTGATACACTGATTATGACACTGGCGGCTTCTATCGCTACAGCTATCAGCTACATTGCCAATATTGCACAGTGGGCAGCCATATTTGGAGGCGGACGGGATGAGAATGGCAATAGTTCCAATCCGATTGCTCTTCTTGTCACCGTATTTGTGTCCCCGATAGCGGCTACTTTGATACAGCTGGCTTTATCCAGGTCTCGCGAATTTATGGCTGACGCTTCCGGGGCGGCCATTTCAGGAAAGCCCCTCGCGCTGGCAAGCGCTTTGATGAAACTTGACGCCTATTCCCGCCACAGGGTCATGGCCAATGCAAAACCTGCCACGTCCGGTTTATTTATTATTAATCCTTTAACCGGCGCCGGCGGTATGGCAAATCTGTTTTCAACCCATCCTTCTACGGAAGAAAGGGTAGAGAAGCTGCGTGAAATTGCAGCAGAAATGCATTCTTATTAAGGAGGGTCATATTTATGGCTAACATCGAAAAAACTCTTGTACTTGTTAAACCGGACGGCGTAAAAAAACACATCTGCGGTGAAGTTATTTCCCGTTTTGAAAGAAAAGGACTGACTATTCACGCAATCAAGATGATTCAGGTTCCGGAAGAACTGGCCAAGAAACATTATGCTGAACATGAAGGCAAAGGCTTCTTCAAAGACCTGATCGCTTTTATTACTTCCGGTCCTGTACTGGCTATGGTTATTGAAGGCGAAAATGCAGTTGCAGCAGTCCGCCAGATCAATGGTGCTACTGATCCGCTGAAAGCAGTTCCCGGCTCCATTCGCGGGGATTTCGCTACTTCCATTGATGAAAATGTGGTACATGCTTCTGATGCTCCAGAAACCGCTGCAAGAGAAATTGGTCTCTGGTTCCCTGAATTAAGCAAATAAGGAGTCTGTCATGGCAAAGGTATATACACGTACAGGTGATAAGGGTAAAACAAGTCTTTACACTGGAGAAAGAGTATCGAAGGGCAGTCTTCGCGTTGAAACTTATGGTACTGTGGATGAGGCCGATTCTGTATTAGGTGAGGCTCGTGCTTTTGCTTCTCATGACAATGTAAAAGAAACTATTTTCAAGCTTCAAAAAGAACTCTGGCTTCTTATGGCGGACATTGCCAGTGTTGGCAAAGAACCAAATATCACGCCGGATCATGTGACCAATCTTGAGCATATCATTGATCAGTACACGGATTCTCTGGCTCCACTCAATCATTTTATCGTTCCCGGAGATACACAGAGCGCAAGCTTCCTCGATGTAGCGCGCACTGTTGTCCGCCGGGCGGAAAGAGATATGTGGCGTCTCTCTGAAAATGAAGACGTTCATGAAGTGGATATCCGCTACCTGAATCGTCTTTCTGATTTATGCTTTACGCTTGCGAGATATGAAGCAGAGGTAAAATAGTTATTTTGCAGATGTTGAAGACATTCATCTCATTGAATGTCTTCTTTTTTTATCTTATAATTTTAAATGAATATTGCGCAGAAGGTTTATAATTAGATTTGTTTACGTTTTAATGCAGGAGGAAATTATGGAATTACTGGCACCGGCTGGTTCGCCGGCTCATCTGATGGCAGCTCTCGATGCGGGAGCCGATGCTGTGTATCTTGGCGGTAAATTATTCAGTGCCAGAAAATTTGCCGGAAACTTTTCCGATGAAGAACTCAAGTCAGCAGTTCATCAGGCTCATCTGCATGGGGCCTGTGTTTATATAACACTGAATACACTGATCGGTGATATGGAAATGGGCAAACTCAGGGAATATCTCCTGTATCTGAACACAATTCCTGTGGATGGCCTTCTGGTTCAGGATTTCGGTGTTGCTGCCATGGCGCGAAAATATGCGCCTCATATCCCGCTTCATGCCAGTACGCAGATGACAGTTTCCAATCTCGATGAAGTACTTTTCTTAAAGAAGCTGGGATTTCAGAGGGTCGTTTTATCCCGGGAGTTATCCCTGAAAGAAATTGGTCATATCGTTCATTCTGCAGGCATTGAGATTGAAGTTTTTGTTCACGGGGCTCTCTGCGTATGTTATTCAGGACAGTGCCTGATGAGCAGTTTTATAGGCGGGCGGAGTGGAAATAGAGGAGCCTGTGCCCAGCCCTGCCGCATGCCTTATGACCTGATTAATAAGTCGGGAGTGCCCTGTAACCAGAGGGGCAATTACATTTTAAGTCTTAAAGATATGCTGGGAATTCATCGTATTTCCGAATTCTTAAAAGCCGGGGTTACTTCATTGAAAGTAGAAGGGAGAATGAAGAGCCCTGAATATGTTTATAACACGATTTCTGCTTACAGGAAGGTTATAGACAGCGCGGAAGCCGGTTTCAAGACGGAAACGGATTCTTTTGAAAAGTCTTTGAAAGAGGAGTTTAACCGTGGATATACATCCGGCTATCTTGATGATCATATTGGCTGTGATATGTTTACCGGAATGGCACCTGGGAATCATGGCATCGATGCCGGAAGAATCGGGAATATCCATGAAGGATCTTTCCTGTTCCGGCCGGATGATCAGCCTGAGGGGATCCTGTCGGGTATTTCCTATGAAACAAATAAGAATACAATTGCGTTTGTTCCCTCTAATAAAATCAGGCCCGGTAAAAATCATTCTGTTAAAGTTCTGTATGATGGCAGTGTTCCAAGGGCAGGTGGCAGGGTATACTGGGTGCTGAAACCTGAGAAGAAATCATTTCAGTTTCGTGACCTTCGGGGCAAAATTCCCCTTACTCTTCGATTTACCGCTTTACCGGAAACCCCTCTGGTTCTGGTTTTGACCGATGATCAGTCCAATGAGGTTACGGTCCATTCGGAATTTATCGCACAAAAAGCAGTTTCCAGGATGACTGCTGATGAGGAAATAAAAAATCAGCTGTCTCGCCTTGGAAATACCTGGTTTACGGTTCAGTCAGCTGAGATCAGAAATGAAGGCTGCATGGTTCCTAAGAGCCTTTTAAACCATATGAGGACTGAGGGAATTGAGAAATTGCAGCAGCTTAGAGAGAAGTATCACGAAAGTATGATTCCTGCGATTCGTGAAGGTGGATTTAAATTATCCGTTTCTCAAAAGCGGCTGGAAGAAGGGAGAGCGCATATCCTGCTGCGCACATGTTCTTTAAATCAGATGAAATATGCCTTCGAAGCGGGAGTTCGTCATTTTATTTTTGGCGGGGAATCCTATGATCACAGGGCTGTTTCTTATGAACAGTATGAAACAGCTGCGGCTTTCGCCAGGGAAAATGGCTGTCATATTTATTTTGCATCTCCCAGAGTGGTCCGTCAGAAAAATCTCGGGAAAGTATTGTCAACCCTTTCCTTTCTTGATTCGCTTGCGTCTGATGGAATCATTCTCGAGCATCCCGGCTTTTTATGGACCGCTGAAGAAAGAAAGATTCATACGCCGGTCATTGCCGGTACATCCTTTAATATTTTTAACAGCGAAGCACTTGATACAGTCAAGGAGTGGGGGATGAGCGGAGCTGTTGTTTCGCAAGAAGTCAGTCTGCCCCAGATCAGGGATATGATTTCGAGGTCCGGCATTCCTCTTGCAGCCGTGATTTACGGATATACAGAAATGATGATTTCTGAATATTGTGTTATTAATGCTGTTATGGGGGAAAAAGATAAAAATCATTGTCCCGGCTACTGCATGCAGGACTCATACAGCCTGAGAGATCTGGAAGGCAGGCTTTTCCCGGTTAAAACAGATGAATGGTGCCATATGCATATTCTGAACTGCAACCGGCTGGATATGAGACCCTATTTAAAAGAACTGGTGGATGCCGGCCTTACTTCGCTGATTGTCGATGTAAGAGGTGTTGAAGAGCCGGTTAATGAAATTATTGGCGATTCGGTAAAAATCCTCGATGGAAATTATGATACAGCCCGCTCTTTTAATCCTCAGCAAAAGGGGGTCACAAGAGGACACTTTTTTAAAGGGGTTTTGTAATGGAAAAAGATGTACTTGAAATTCTTGAATTCGATAAAATTAAAAAGATGCTTTCTGATGCGGCTCCATCTGCACTTTCAAAAGAAGAAGCACTTCATCTGCAGCCATCTTTTGTGCCTGAAGTAGTGGCAAAACTTTTAACGGAAACGGAAGAGGCATATACACTTCTTCAGCGTGAAATAACCACACCTCTCGGTGAGACTTATGATATCAGGGAAATCCTTAAGAAGGCTGAAAAAGACAGTATTCTGATGCCGAAAGAATTTCTTGATCTTGCCAGTTCTCTTGACACTTATAAGAAGATGCATCATTATTTTGAGGGCGAAAGGCATTTGGTATATCCTGAGCTGGAAGGAATCGTTTCTCTGATTGTCCCTCAGGACAGCCTGATTGGTCATATTTTTCAGGTGTTTGACGAGCATGGTGAAATCAGAGACCAGGCATCCCTTAAACTTTATCGGATACGGACCCAGAAAGAGACGGTAAAAGCAAAAATTCGCCGGTCTTTCCAGAGAATCATTCAGGACAGGGATACGGCCGGGTATCTGCAGGATTCCATTATTACCCAGAGAAATGGAAGGTATGTAGTACCAGTCAAGGAAGAATATCGTTATAAATTCAGCGGTATTATTCATGATCGATCTTCAACGGGCCAGACGCTTTTCATGGAACCCATGATATCCGTTCAGCTCAATAATGACCTTGCCGAATTACAGTCTGCGGAAAAGCAGGAAATTCAGGAAATTCTTCACCGTCTGACAGGGGAGGTAAAGAAATCCATTTCCATTATTCGTGATAACTGCCGTATTGCGACGAATATTGAATTTATTTTTGCTCGCGCCCGCCTCGCGTTATCGATGAGAGCGGTCAGGGCCGTGATATCCGGGAAAGGTGTTCTGGACCTTCGAAAAGCCCGACATCCCTTGATTCCCTCTGACAGGGTAGTCCCTGTTTCTATGACCCTGTGTAAAACTTTCCGGATCCTCATCATTACCGGTTCCAATGCAGGTGGCAAGACGATTGCCATTAAGACGGCCGGGCTTCTTGCACTTATGAACCAGTCCGGCCTGTTCATACCTGCCGAGGAAGGATCTGTTCTTCCGGTATACGAACATATCTATGCTATTATTGGCGACGAACAGAGCATTCAGGATAATCTGTCGACTTTTTCCAGCTATATTACGCAGATGGTATCATTTTTGCCGACGGCAGGATCAAAAGATCTTGTTCTGCTGGATGAACTTGGTTCCGGTACTGATCCGATTGAAGGGGCTGCTTTGGCACAGGCGGTTACGGAATATCTGCAAATGCACAGCGTTCCTGCTATTATTACATCCCACTTCAGCGAAATGAAAAAACTTGCTTATGAAACGAAGGGGATTGAAAATGCATTTGTTGAATTTGATGAGGAAACATTGGCTCCTACCTATCGTCTGATTATCGGTGTGGCAGGAAACAGTAATGCATTTAACATCTGCAGGCGGTTCGGTATGCCTGATGTGATTCTGGGCCGTGCAGTCATGCTCAAGGAATCATCGCCTCTTCATAAAATGGATGAGGTCATGGAAAAGCTGAATACCCAGAGTCGGCGAATGGATGAAGAAAAAGAAGAAGTCGATCATCAGTTGCAGCAGGCAGAAAAACTTCACCAACAGCTGACCCTGGAAAGGGATAACTTATTCCGGAAAAAGGACTCCATTCTTGATAAAGCCCGTCAGGAAGCGGAAAATATGAAGCGGGATTTACGTGTCCAGTCAGAATCTATCATCAAAGAGCTGAAGAAAAATGCTGCGGATCTGTCAAGAGAACAACTTGGAATGCGCATCTCTTCCGTTCGAGGAAAAATTAATCAATTATCTATTCCGTCAAAAAACAACAGGCATAATCCTCTGCCCGTGGACAAAATAAAAACGGGCCAGTGGGTTTATATCGATACCATTGACAGTGAAGGGGTCATTGTCAGCGTTAACAGGAATGCGGTATCTGTTGAATGTGGAATGCTTCATGTGAAAGTGACAAGGAATCATCTCTTTGAAGCTGATAAGCCCTTAAAAGCGAAGAAGACGATAGCACCTCCACTAAAATCAAAACATATTGCCGCTTCTGTTGAAACCATTCATACGAACCTGAACATTATAGGAAAAACGGTGGATGAAGCCATTCCCGAGGTGGACAGATTTCTTAATGACTGTTTTATGGCCGGGATATCGCCGGTACAGATCATTCATGGCAAAGGAACTGGTAAATTAAGACGAGGAATTCAGGACTATCTATCCAGTCTTAATTTTGTGCGGGAATATCATGAGGCAGATCCAACTAACGGGGGCGCTGGTGTTACGGAGGTATATTTTTGATTTTATTTTACATTTATAAAATTTTCTGCCGTTTTTGTTATATTCTTACGTTATAAAACTTGACCAAATCTTTATGGGGCGATATATTTAAATAGTGAGAAAATCTAAAAAATACAGGTGATGCTATGTTTAATTTGCCAAACAAATATGTTGAAATTGACGGGTTCCGGATTCCTGCAGACAAGGCAGATGAATATAAGAGAATCCGTAACAGTATGGAAAAAGAAGCGGAACGGTTCTTCAGGACTTTCTGCGAAGTAGTTAAAAAGGAAAAGCTTGTCGATCTGCTTGGAGAAGGAATTGTTGGTTATTCTTCAACAGGAGAAATGCTTGCCCGTATCTCGCTGGATCCCTTTGAACTTTCTGCTATGAATGTGGCTCTTCAGCGCAGAAAAATTAAGGAGTACATTCTGGCAACCAATGGTTATGATGAGGACGATTATCAGCAGCTTTTGAAGGAATTCGCTGAAAGAAAAGCCCAGAGGAAAGCCGGGAAAAAATAAAAATAACAGGAAGGACTCTTTTCTATGATTCATTTAGTCGTGGACAGCACAGCAGCTATACCTAAGGATTTTCTGGATACTCATAAAAATGTCCGGATTATTCCGTTGTTTATTTCTATGAATGGGGAATATGTACCAGAATATGAAGCCACTATTGAGCAGGTGATTGACTATTCAGAGCGGACCCAAAAGGCTATTCAGACCAGCCAGCCGAGCACTGGAGATTTTATCAGGATTTTTAATGAAATTCCACCGGAAGATCCTATTATAGTTATCTGCCTGACTTCCGGCGTCAGCGGCACTTATAATGGCGCCGTACTGGCTGCCCGTCAGTCCGGTAGAAAGAATATTTCGGTTATCAATTCCAGAACAACTGCTATCGGGATGATGCAGATTGTGGAAGATGGAATCGAAATGATCGAACAGGGACTTCCTTTTGAAGAAATTTCCACAAAGCTTCTGGAAGCGGCTGATCATATGCGGACTACCTTTACTGTGGATACTCTTGATTATCTGAGAAGAGGGGGAAGAATTGGGAAAGCAGCAGGTCTTATCGGAAGTATACTGAAAATAAAGCCGGTAATTTATCTTAATGGCAAAAATGAAGTTGATGTGCTGGCTAAAGTCAGGACTGGTAAAAAAGCTGCTGCTGCCATGATTGATTACCTCCATGAGAATTCGCCTTGTAAGCGGATTGGGATTGTACATATTGAAAATGAGGAGGGCGGCAGAGCTTTACAGTCCAGGGTCCAGGCAGAATATCCGGATATTGAAGTAACTTTATCAACCGGCACCGCTGTATTGGCATCTTATTTGGGACCGGGGTTAACTGGAATTATTTTTGAAAGTGCCAAATAATGGGGGATGGACATATGTATAATGTGATTGATGGAGTTTATTTCAAAATATGCTGACCGGTGCATATCAGCTGTTTCAGGAGAAATATGAGATTATCAATCAGTTGAATGTGTTTCCAGTACCTGACGGGGATACGGGAAATAATATGCTCAACACATTGAAATCCATGTACAGCATGATTGCAGAGGAAAAAACGGATCAGCCTGTCGGTATTCTGGCAGAAAAAGCCGCCGCTGGTGCTATAATGGGTGCCAGAGGAAACTCCGGCGTTATTCTTTCCCAGATTATTCATGGTATCAGCCGTGGGCTTCATGGTAAAAAGACTGCGTCCTGTGGCCAGATGAGTAAGGCTTTCCAGTATGGCATCCTGTATGCATATCGTGCTGTTACCAAACCGGTGGAGGGCACAATTCTTTCTGTAGCCAGAGGAATTGCCAAGGGGACGAGAGAGTTTATCCGTACGGAAACCGACTTCAGCAAAATTCTTGAGGCATCCATTGAGTGTGGAAATGAAGCTTTGGCCAAAACCCCGGAGCAGCTTCAGATTTTAAAGGATGCCAATGTAGTGGATGCCGGTGGTCAGGGACTCATTTTCTTCCTTATGGGATGCCTTAATGGTCTTACAGGGCAGGTGGAAGATGTAAAGGTTGAAGTGAAACCGGTTATCAGCAGACTGGAAGCTAAAGGAGAATCTTTCTCTATCGAATACCCATACTGTACCGAATTTATTATCAGTCCCTGCAAGGTAAATGCGAAGGAAGTGCGCAAGAAACTGAACGCCTGGGGCGAATCCATGATTGTCGCGGAAGGCGATAATCTTGTAAAAGTCCATATTCATGCCCAGCGTCCCGGTCATGTTCTGGATATGGCTGCGGACTGGGGAACCCTTCATGATATCAAATGTGATAACATGGTGGATCAATTCCACAAGAATAAGGAAAAGCAGCAGAAGCTCGTGAAAAAACCACTGGGTATACTTACTGTTGTATCCGGCGATGGATGGACAGAACTTTTCAGAAAACTGGGGGCTGATGTCGTTTCAGGCGGCCAGTCCATGAATCCATCTGTACAGGAATTAAGCAACGGTATGGATAACGGGAATTACGAAAAATATATCATTCTTCCGAATAATAAAAATATTATCCTGGCCGCTCAGCAGCTCCAGAAAATGCTGGGTGAAAAGGTCCATATCGTTCCTTCGACCAATCCGATGGAAGGCCTGGCTGCAGCCATGGCATTCTCCGAGGAAAATACGCTTGAAGAAAATCTTGCTGCTATGACCGAAAGAATGACCGAGATTACTTCCGCAATGATTACTACTGCTGTCAGAGACAGTATAGTTGGGAAATCGATTATTCACAAAGATGATTTTATGGGAATTACCAAAAACCATGACGTAGTAGCAAAAAAGGATTTTGGAGATTGCCTGGACCAGGTACTGAAGTTTATTATTAATGAGGATACCGAGATTGTGACAGTTTATTACGGAGACAACCTTTCCGAGGATGGCTGCCGGAAAGAACTGGACCGTATTGAATCTGATTATCCTGATGTCACCTTTGAAATGTATAAAGGCGGACAGCCGTTATATCCAATGTTCATTTCGGCCGAATAATAACTAAAACAAAAGGATGGGCTTTAGATGCTCATCCTTTTTGTTATATCGTAAAAATAGTAAACTAAAATACCGCTGTCACACAAATAAGTGAAGCGGTATTTCGATTATTCCCTCTTTGATTCAGTTTGCCTTGATTGTTTCCTCATCAGTTTTTGATTTGGTTTCAGCACCGTCCACCGGGCTTGGGTAAAAGTACATAATCCGGTCCGGCTGGAAATATTTATTGGCAAGGCGCTTGGCCAGAATCGGAGTCATGGCCTGCTCAAAATCTACAATTTCAATCGGTGATAATGTGGTATCTTCCACAAGTACAATAATTGCCGGGTTTACTTCAGGCGCATTGGCCGGGACTTCACTTCTGTCAAGTGGAATGCTGAAAATAAGGCGTACGGTTGCCACATATCGCTCTTTATAGTTGAAAATCGTTCCCCTGAAAGTATTTTCCCATAAAGTCCGCATCAGGTCGATGCGGTACAAATCCGGCTGTTTTTCTTCCTGCATAAAATAACCTCCTACATGAGCATAGCTCTTTGATTTATTCTATTTTATCTCATTTCAAAGTCATTGAAAAGTGTAATTCCTTTCGAATCCGCACGCTTGTGGCAGCAATCACCGCTTTTGGTAAAAGTGCGATGTGAATTTCTGGAAAGGTAATTGTAGTTATGGTATTATTATTTAATAGTAAAACCGTTTCTCAAAAATTGGGATGGAGGTGGTGAAAGGGCATGAAGAATACAATTTATCTGGTGCTGGGAGGTGCCAGAAGCGGGAAAAGTGAATTTGCCGAAAAGCTGATGTATCATTCTACAGGGAAAAGAAAGGGATACATAGCGACCAGCCAGATTCTTGACGATGAAATGAAATACAGGGTGATTCTGCACAGGCAGCGGCGTCCTGCTGACTGGAAAACTTTTGAAGTCATGCATGCCGTTGGGGAACATATGGATACCATACTTGATGAAGCGGATACGGTCCTGTTTGACTGTATTACCATGTATGTTAACAATATCCTGATGGATCACATGAAAGGAATTACCGTTGAGACATTAGGCGTTTCCGATTTAACCCAGCTGCAGAAGGTTCTTGAAGAAGATTTAAATCATATGTTTTCCAAACTGGCCATGACGGAAGGCAAGGAAATCATATTCGTCTCCGATGAACTTGGTATGGGTATCGTTCCGGCCAATGCGATGAGCAGAGTATACAGGGATCTTGTCGGCCTGGCTAATCAATACATAGCTAAAAGATCAGACAAGGTATATCTTTCCATCGCCGGAATTACAGTAGAGCTCAAAGAAAGAGGAGTGGAGCTGTTATGACAAAAACTGCAAAAAGAGTAATGTTTCAGGGAACCAGTTCCCATGTCGGCAAGAGTATCCTGACGACTGCATTCTGCCGTATCCTTGCCCAGGATGGCTATAAAACGGCACCATTCAAGGCCCAGAATATGGCATTGAATTCTTATGTGACCTTATCCGGTGGAGAAATTGGCCGTTCCACGGTGGCTCAGGCTGAGGCTGCGGGCACTCTTCCAATCGTACAGATGAATCCTGTCCTTTTAAAACCAACCGGTAATTCCTGCTCCCAGGTTATACTTTTGGGAGAATCTGTTGGAAATTACAGCGCTTCTGAATATCAGAATAACTATAGCC
Organism: Dialister sp.; assembly: GCF_036343215.1. Taxonomy (GTDB): domain Bacteria; phylum Bacillota; class Negativicutes; order Veillonellales; family Dialisteraceae; genus Dialister. Next base: position 161,443 of record NZ_JAZASU010000001.1, on the reverse strand, counting down.
AGAAAGCATGGGATTCCGTTAAAACAAGCCTTGATTATATGGAAAGTCATTTCGATGCCATCGTCATCGAAGGTGCAGGGAGTCCGGCTGAAGTCAATCTGAAAAAGAATGATATCGTGAATATGCGTATCGCCAAAGAATGCCGGGCCCCGGTATTCCTGATAGCTGATATTGACAGAGGTGGCGCGCTGGCATCCATAGTAGGGACTTTGGAGCTTCTTGACCCGGATGAACGCGAACTGGTGAAAGGTCTTGTTATCAACAAGTTCAGAGGGGACATTACCCTTCTTGAACCGGCCCTGACATTCCTCAAAGAAAAAACCGGTATTCCTGTTGTTGGTGTCATCCCGTATCTTGATAAACTTGGTATTGATGATGAAGATTCTGTTTCCCTTCAGGACCTTCCCAGCGACCATGTGATGCGTGATATCCATATCGTCGTCATGCAGACTCCAAAGATTTCCAATTTTACTGATTTTGATGCCTTAAATCACGAACCGGATGTCAATGTCCGTTTTGTACAGCAGGGGGATATGATTGGCGATCCGGATCTGATCCTGCTGCCGGGCAGTAAAAATACGACGGAAGACCTTTTATATCTGAAAAGACAGGGGTATGCGAAAGAAATTCAGGAAATGGCTGCGAAAGGAGTGCCGGTTATCGGTATCTGCGGCGGCTTCCAGATGCTTGGGGAAAAGGTATGCGATCCGCTCCATGTAGAAAGCAATAATGACGAAGTAGACGGCCTTGGCCTCCTGCCCTATGTAACTTCCATGCACGGTAAAAAAAATACGTACCAGGTTACCTTTGATTGTAGTTCTCTGCCATTTCTTGATATGGAATTTTCAGGGAAAGGTCTCAGGGGCTATGAAATCCATATGGGCGAAACAACTCTGGTACATCCCGCTCAGTCTCTCTTCCATATCGTTCAACGAAGCCTGGAACCGGTTGATTTGAAGGATGGCTTTATTAATGAAGCACATAATGTTTTCGGTACATATTGCCATGGACTCTTTGATAATGATGAACTTCGCCGCGCCGTTATCAATGCGCTTCGCCGGAGGAAAGGACTGAAAGATCTCCCTGTTCAGTTTAAATACAGAGCATATAAGGAAGCAGAATTCGATCGTTTGGCAAAGACTGTGAGAAAGCACTTTGATATGGATAAATTTTATGAAATCCTGAGGAATGAATAATTTGGAAAGCTTGATACATTCTTCCTTCTGTGCGCTGATTCCAATTGCTGCACTTATCATTGATACGATTTGTGGAGATCCCCGGTCGGATTATCACCCTGTTGTACTCATTGGCAGGCTGATTTCCTTCTATGAAAAACTTTTTTATCCGGACAGGAAAAAATCTGACGGAACTATGTTCTTTCTTGGAATGATAACAGTTCTTCTTGTACTGCTCACGGTCGGGTTGATTACTTTCATTCTTGTTTACCTCGCTCGTTGGGGAGGAATCCTGATTTATGCGGCCGTCAGTGCCGTAGTACTGTATTTTACCATTACGCCAAGGGCTCTTGCCCGGGATGGGATGGAAATATATGGCCTTCTAAAAAAAGGAGATATTATTTCTGCCAGAAAACGGCTTAGCTGGATTGTGGGCAGAGATACGGAAAATCTCGATGAAAGTGATATAGCCAGGGGTACAGTAGAAACGATAGCGGAAAATACTACAGATGGTATCATTTCACCTCTTTTCTGGTATCTCTTCTTTGGACCCGTCGGGGCTATGATATATCGTGCAGGAAACACGATGGATTCCATGCTGGGGTATAAGAATGAACGCTACCTTTTCTTTGGGCGATTTGCGGCAAGACTGGATGACGTACTGAATTATATTCCTGCAAGAATTACGTTCCTGCTTTTTGTAGCTGCCGCCGCCCTTCTTAATCTGGACTGGAGAAATGCTAAATCCATAGGATTAAGGGATGCCCCGAAGCATCCGTCTCCCAATGGGGGTTATGCAGAAGCTACGGTAGCCGGTGCCCTCCATATCCGTCTTGGGGGATATAACTATTACGAAGGAAAACCTGAATTTCGGGAATACATGGGGGATCCGGATTGTGTCCTTAAGGCGGAACACATAAAAAAATCCATCCTTATGATGTATGTGGCTACTATTCTTTTTATTGTTATAGAGTCAGTTCTTATATTTGCATTCTGGTGATTCAATGAATTCTTTTCTTGTGGGGCTTCAATTTCTAACCCGCATTCATTTATCAACGCAAACAATCTGGAAAGATGAGGAGTTTGGAAAGAGCGTCATCTGGTTTCCGGTTTATGGCGGAATCATCGGCTTATTTATGTGCCTGATTTATTTTCTTCTCCGCCCCCTGCAGGTACCTTATCTGACGGCGTTCCTGATTGTGATTGGTGAACTTTTTATTTCTGGCGGTACCCTGGCTGATGGTCTGATGGATTCTTCCGATGGCTTGTTTTCAGGCAGATCCAGAGAAAGAAGTCTGGAAATTATGAAGGACAGCCTGATAGGTTCCTTTGGCATGCTGTCCATTATCATTTTTATTTTTCTTTATACTCTCAGCCTTGGTTCTAATCCGGAATCTCTTTATCTGGTATTGATAGCCTGCCCGGTGCTGGGTCGGTTAAATCTTGTCATAAGCATTTGCGAATATCCCTATGCCAGGCCTTATGGCATGGGGAAGGCATTTGCTGCTTATCGTTCCCGATTCGCAGTACCTGTTGCCACCGTTTTCGCATTGATTCCGGCTCTTTATTTTGGATTTATATATCTTCTTCTCTCGGGCGTCTCTCTGCTGCTTGGACTCTATTTAAATCGCTGGATTGTCAGAAAAATTGGCGGAACTACAGGAGATACCTACGGATTTGTAACTGAAGTCACGGAAGCGGTTATTGCCCTTCTGTTTTTATTGATTACCAGGGGGAATCTATGGCATATATTGTAAGTTCGCCGGGATCTTGCGGAGAATTTATTCAGGGCTATATCAACGGTTCCTCTTTTATGGTTACCTGTCCCATTAATCGTTTTTCTTATGCTTTTACTCAGGATGGGGACGACATAGGTTTCCTTCCGGCCAAGGCGGAATCAGCCCGGACAAATACTTTAAGATATCTTGGCTTTCCGGATAGGCAGGTTCCTGTTCTTTTAAAGTCTACTATCCTCAAAGGCAAGGGCATGGCTTCCAGCACTGCTGATATCAGCGCAGTTGCTCAGGCAGTTGCACTTTCCTGTGGAAAATCATTATCACCCAGAGAAATAGCGGATATTGCCCTGCACATCGAACCCAGCGATGCCACATTTTTTCAGGGAGTTGTTCAGTTTGACTATCGTGAAGGCCGCCTGATTCATGAACTCGGACATTGTCCTGCCATGCAGATTCTGATTTATGACTGCGGCGGGGAAATCGATACAATGAAATTCAATTCCAGAAATGATTTAATTGATTTACAAAGAAGTAACGAAAAAAATATCGCTCATGCACTGCATCTTTTTGAACTGGGAATTCAGGATAAATCTGTAGATCTGATCGGCAGAGCAGCTACAATAAGTGCTTTTGCCAATCAGAAAATCCTTTATAAAAGGCAGCTGGATGATTTTTATAAAACAGGTATATCCCTTGGCGGAAAAGGCGTTATTTGTGCTCACAGTGGTACAGTCCTTGGGTTGATTCTTCCCGAAACGGCAAATAAGGAATATGTAAGGAAAGCCATGGATTTATCTATGGGAAGTCAGATGCGTTTTCTTGATGTTGTGGAAATTACCAATCAGGGAATGCAGTACAGAAAGGGCAGCAGAGATGAATTTGACAAACTATAGGCATGGCGGGGAAATATTTTCTTTCTCTCCTCAAGAACGTAACCGTATTTTAGATTTCAGTATAAACATTAATCCAGTGGGCCTTTCTCCTATGGGGAGAAAGGCTATTGAACGTTTCTGGGAAATTGAGACAACAAGGTATCCTGATGTGGATGGAAGGGATGTTATATCATCTCTTTCTGCCTGTTACCATATCCCCGGCAATATGATCGCTCTCGGCAATGGGGCTACAGAACTGATGTATACGATTCTCCGTGTTTTAAAGCCTTCTAAAGTCCTTGTGCCGGCTCCTTCTTTCAGTGAGTATCAATTATCGGCAAAGGCAGCTGATGTACCGGTAGAAACATTCTTTTTAAATGAATCAGAGCAGTTTCACGTTCCCGCTGGAAAAGTGATTTCCATGATGGGAAAAAGATCTCTGGTGTATTTGGGTAATCCGAATAACCCTGACGGCAATCTGCTTGATTACACTACTTTCACTACGATCATGGACGCTGCCGTTTATAATGGCAGTTATGTAGTTATTGACGAATCTTTCATTGATTTTGTTGAAGGGGACGTATCATTTAGAGATTTCTGCTCCAAATACCCAAATCTTATTGTTGTCATGTCCCTGACGAAATTTTATGCCGTTCCAGGGCTGAGGATAGGGTGTTTATTTGCTGCTGAAGGCATGGCTTCTCTGATCAGGAGAAGCCTGATTCCCTGGAATGTGAATGGCCCGGTGCAGTTGTATATGACCTATGCAGCCCGGGACCGGGAATATATAGAAAAAACCAGAAAATTCTGCCGGGAGGAACGCCGTGCATTTGTAAATCAGTTATCTGCATTCCCGTGGTTAACTGTATATCCCGGTACTGTTAATTTCATTCTGTGCCGTCTGATCGGCAGGATAAAGGACGCTGCGGAACTTCAGAAGCGTCTGCTGCCACATGAAATTATGATTCGGCAATGTGGAAATTATGATGGCCTGGATAATTCCTTTTTCCGCCTGGCTGTCCGCAAAAAGGAAGAAAATAAAAAACTGATTGATACATTGAAAGAGGTTTGGGGAGAATGATCACTTTTTATCTTGTTCGCCATGGCGAGACAGTCTGGAATAAGGCTGGCAAATTTCAAGGCAGGACTGATATTGATCTGAGTCCTCTGGGGCTTAAGCAGGCTGATAAAGCAGCTGAATGGTTAAAAAATAAAAAAGTGGACAGTATTATTTCCAGTCCTTTGATTCGGGCGGCTCATACCGCCAAACTTATAGCCGGGGAACAGGGAATCAGCATTGAATATGATTCCGGTCTGATGGAATTATCCTTCGGTCAGTGGGAGGGGCTGACCTTTGATCAAATCAATGCAAAATGGCCCGGCATGATGGATCAAATGTTTAGAAATCCTGATGGCATCGAACTTCCGGGAGGAGAATCTTTTAATCAGTGTCAGGAAAGGTGCATGGAGACGATGGATCGGCTGATATCCAGAGGAGATGAAAAAAACTATGTTATTGTTTCTCATGGAGCAGCGCTCAGGACCATTATCTGCGGAATGATTCATATTCCCCTTTCCTGTTCCTGGAACCTTGCGCTATCTAATGCATCTATTACAGAAATACAGCATTATCCTGGAAATTTAAACGTATTGAATTTTCTAAACTTTACGGGCCATCTGGAAGAAAAGAATTTTAATTCAGCAGCTAAACAGCCTTAGATATTGAGTCAAAAAGGCGATGATTTCTAGACAAAACTCTTCAGATACTGTATTATTAAGTGATGATGGAAGAGAGTGATCATGTGATAGATACAGATTTGATTTCCGATTTTCTTAAAAAAAACAGTATAGATGGTTTATTTGTCCAAAAGGATGAAAATTGCCGTTATATCACCGGTTTCACCGGATCTGATAGTTATCTCTTTTTAACGCCTCGTGATTTTTATATCCTGACAGACAGCCGTTATGTAGAGCAGGCAAAAGCAGAATCCCCTGATTGCCAGGTAGTTAATTACAAGGGAAAACTGGCGGACTGTCTTGCGGGTCTTGTAAAAAGGCATCATGTACGGACGCTGGGAATAGAGTCTGTTCTTACCTATAAGTTATATCTTTCATTCGACGAGGTCATGGAAGATGTGCTGTTTGAATTCTGTCCGGTAGATGACCTTCGACGAATCAAATCGGAAGAGGAACTAAAACTTATTTCCAGGGCCTGTGCTATTTCCGATGAAGGGTTTAGAAATACGATTCCCTATATCCGGGCCGGTGCTACGGAAAGAGAGCTTATGACCATACTTGAATGTGAAATGCTCAAGGCCGGCTCTGAAGGGAAGTCTTTTGATACGATTGTGGCATCAGGAGAACGCGGGGCCTATCCGCACGGCACAGCTACAGAAAAGATTATTGAGGATGGGGACCTGATTACTTTTGATTTTGGCGCGATATATAAGGGATATCATTCTGATATCACCCGAACTGTCGCGGTTGGAAATATTTCGAATCGTCAGCGTTATCTTTATGATAGTGTCCTTGGCTGTGTAGAGTATATGGAAGGTATTCTCAAGGCAGGCTGTCGAGCCTCTGAGGCCGATGGGCTGGCCCGGGAATATCTTAAAAAGTTTGAGCTTGATACTTATTTCACTCATGCCCTTGGTCACAGTGTAGGTCTTGAGATTCACGAATCCCCGGTACTTGCAGCACGGGATTCGTCTGTTCTTCAGTCAAATATGACTGAAACTATTGAGCCGGGTGTTTATATCCCCGGAACCGGTGGAGTCCGTATCGAAGATACGGTAGTAATAAAACAGGATGGCATTTCCATTCTCACACATTTTCCCAAAACATTTCTTAAATTTTAGCAGGAGGAAGATTTAAATGATTTCTAGTAATGATTTACGCCCGGGTCTTACTGTTGAACTTGATGGCCAGGTTTGGCAGTGCATTGAATTTCTGCATGTAAAGCCAGGCAAAGGTGCCGCTTTTGTACGTGCAAAGCTTAAGAACCTTCAGACCGGTTCCGTAGTGGAACGTAAATTCAATGCAGGCATTAAACTGCAGCCGGCTACTGTAGAACGTAAACCTATGCAGTACCTCTATGAAGCAGATGGTTCCTACTGCTTTATGGACAGCGAAACCTTTGAACAGATTATGCTGAACAAGGAAGAACTGGGTGACAAGATTAATTTCCTCAAAGAAGAAATGGAATGCACCGTTATGTTCTTCAACGGAAAAATTATTGGCGTGGACATCCCGAATTCCGTTGAACTGAAAGTGGTTGAAACTGAACCCGGCATTCGTGGCGATACTGCTACCGGCGGTTCCAAACCGGCAACTATGGAGACAGGCTATATCGTTTCCGTTCCGCTTTTCATTAATGAGGGCGAAGTTCTTCGCATTGATACCCGTACCGGCGCTTATATTGAACGTGTAAAGTGAGTTTTTAAACGCTTATGGAGACTGCAGAAGTTACCAATGAGCTGGGAAGAATCCATATTTCCGATCATGTGATTGCAGTTACCGCGAGGAATGCGGCCCTGAAAGTTCCAGGCATTGCAGGCATGGGTGAAAGTATTTTCCATAGTTTCTCTTCTGTGATTAATGATGATATTACGGAAGGGGTACATGCAGGAATTAAAGAGAATGCTGCAGTTATAGATCTTTATGTCTGTGTCAAATATGGCAATCGCATTCCTGCTATTGCCTTGCAGCTTCAGGAAGCGGTAAAAGAAAGCATTGCTGATTATCTTGGCGTCAAGACTTCAGCTGTCAATGTCAATGTTTCTGAAATTATTTTTGATGAGGAAAAATAATATGGCTCAGGATGAAACGATTGTCATTGTACCGGAAGAAGAAATCTACAAAAAGATAGAGGAGGCAGTGCTTGCCATTCCTGAGGTCTCCCGATTTACGGCTGATGGGTTTCAGGATTTAATGAAAGGGATAGGGCAGGCGCTCGGTATTCATGGGCATATAGGGCTATTGGTTCGCAGGAGCCGGAAGAAGGGCATTAAAGTGGATTTATCACTGGCCCTTCATGACGGCTGCCGTGTGCATGAAACTGCCCGTTATATCCAGATGGTTGTTAAAAATCTCCTGGTTTCGGTGACAGATGAAAATATCTATGGTATCGATGTTACTGTTACGGATATTATTGATTAAAAGAGGTATCTATGAGCAGAAGAAGTGCCAGAGAGTATGCTTTACAAGTCTTATATTCCCGGGAATTGAATCCGGAAACGGAAGCTATAGATTCAAGTGCGCTTAAATTGTCTGATAAAGATAAAGCTTTTGCCGATGCTCTGGTTAAATCTGTTGCTGAACACGAGGAAATCAATGAGTTGATTGGCAGCCACCTTAAAAATTGGTCTTTAAGCCAGTTGAATGTGGTGGATAAAAGTATTTTGAAACTTGCTGTTGCCGAATACTTTTACATGCAGGATCTCCGCTCAGATCGGAATGTCATCATCAATGAGGCTGTAGAAATGGGAAAGCTTTATGGTGGAGATTCATCCTATCGGTTTATCAATGGCGTTTTAAATCAGGTTATGAAAGGGAAATAATGAGCAGGTTTCTTGGCATAGACACCAGCTGCTATACAACATCGGCAGCGGTCTATGATTCCTCCAGGGGACTGGTAGGGGAAGAACGTATAGTCCTTGCTGTTAATCAGGGCAGCAGGGGATTGTCTCAATCCAATATGGTATTCCAGCATACCAGAAATCTTCCCGTTATTCTTAAAAAGCTGTCCCCAATGTTAAACCAGCTTGAGGCGGCGGGCGTTTCCTCTTTTCCCAGAAGGCGGGCAGATTCCTATATGCCCGCTTTTCTTGTTGGAAAAGGCATGGCAGAATCTCTGGCGGCAGCACTTCATATTCCTCTTTATGAATTCAGCCATCAGGAAAATCATGCCTTGGCTGCTATACGGAGTTATCCGGATTTGTGGGGCCGGCCATTTTACATGATTCACATGTCCGGTGGCACACAGGATATTTTATATTGTTCCTGGTCCGGTGACTGTATGGAAATATCCCTCCTGATGAAATCACAGGATATTACGGCAGGGCAATTTATTGACCGGATCGGCGTTTCTCTGGGACTTCACTTTCCCTGTGGCAAAGATCTGGAAAAGCTTGCAGAATCCGGTGATGGCTCTTACTTCATTCCCTGTTCCTCTGTGAAAGGAGCTTTCAGCTTTTCCGGGCCGGAAACCAGGGTCCAGAGAGATATTCAGAAAGGAATTTATCGGAGTGACGATATTGCCAGAGGTGTACTTGCTCATATTGGAAATGCGCTGGAAAAGGAACTGACAGCATTTCCTTTTGAGCCGGGACGTCCCTTTATTGCCGTAGGCGGTGTCATGTCTAATGGATACATCCGTCAATGTTTCACGGATATCTGCCGGAAACTGCATCTGATACCATGTTTTGCAGATATTGCGTATAGTAGTGATAATGCCACAGGGAATGCGTTTGGCGCATTTATGAGGTATTCCCATGAAAATATACAGCGTTAATGAATGTGGCGGCATGCTTTCACAAAATATTCAAAAAAACTATATTTTCAGAAACATGGCTGTTCGCGGCATTATCAGGGGAATCCATATTCATTTTTCCGGTGTGGTTTATTTTAACCTGACTGATGAAAAGAGCCGTATTTCCTGTTTCATTGGCAAAGCGGGGGCAGCTTTCTTGTCAAGAAAGCTGGAAAACGGCATGGAGGCTGCTCTGATTGGGGATATTCGCTATAACTCCGTGTCGGGTTGGCCGGTGCTTTTTGTTCATCGAGTGATTTCCACATCGAAAAGCACTTATCAGGAAGAGAAAGAACTTCTGGAAGAACAGTTAAAAAATCAGGGTTATTTTGATCCGGCTTTGAAAAGAAAGATTCCCGCCTTCCCTTTTCATATCGGAATTATATCTTCGGCCAGCGGTGCTGTTGTTCATGATATCGTTAAAACCGGATCTTTACGCAACGATGCGGTTAGGTATACGCTGTTCAATACGGCGGTTCAAGGGGAAGGTGCTGCTTTAAGCATAGTGCATGCTATCGAGACAGCTTCTTCTTCAGTTGATGCCCCGGATGTCCTGATTCTTGCCCGAGGCGGCGGCGCAGAAGATGATTTAAGTCCCTTTAACGAAAAAATCGTGCTTGATGCGATTTTTAACTGTTCCATTCCTGTCGTATCTGCGATTGGCCATGAAACTGATGTTACATTGGCTGATTTGACTGCGGATCTCAGGGCCTCAACTCCTACACAGGCTGCTGAATTGGTAATCCCCATGAAAAAAGAACTAATCATACAAATCCGGGAAAGTCTTGCCTTGCTTGAAGAGGGCAGAAAAAAATATATCAATTATGATTTATCAAAGATCAGTCGTTTGCTTTTAAGTTTTCGTTCTCCAGATGTATATAGAAAACAGGAACAGATCAAAATATCTATTCTTTTTGACTATCTTACTCTTCAGAAATCAGCTTATAGCATGTTAAGGGGAAAATACAAGGAAGTACTGGGGATGATGGCTGCTTTTGACAGTCTGTTAACAGAAACCGGGGGAGGGAAGCATCATGGATGACCCGAAAAGCAGAAATTTTGAAGAGTCTCTGGAAAATCTTCGAAAAGCAGCGGATTTGGTTCAATCAGGGAATTGCACGCTTGATGAAATGGTAGCAGCTTACAGGGAGGGCATCCAGGCTGCCAGAGACTGTCTGGCCATGCTCGACAGAACGGACCAGGAACTGCTCAGGCTTTCAGAGGAAACTGAAATAATGCTGAAGGAGGGAATTCATCATGATTCGGGAATTGATGAAGTCAAAGAAGAGCCTGATTGATCAGCGGCTCAAGTCTTTACTTAAAGCGGACAGAGCGGAACACAAAACTTTATTTGATGCCATGAACTACAGCCTTCTTGCAGGCGGAAAAAGAATACGTCCTTCTCTCTTTCTGATCGTACTTGATATGCTGGGGGTTGACAGCAGCAGATATATTGATACGGCCTGTACATTGGAATGCATTCACACCTATTCACTGATTCATGATGATCTGCCTGCCATGGATAATGATGACTTCAGGCGCGGAGTTTTGACCAATCATAAAGTCTTTGGCGCCGGCATGGCTACGCAGGCCGGTGATGGTCTTTTGACTTTTGCTTTTGAACTTCTGGCATCTCAGGAAATGATTCCTGCCCAGGTAAGGATTAAACTGGTTTCAATTCTCGCCCGGGCAGCGGGGCCGTGCGGTATGGTGGGAGGCCAGGCCCATGACCTGAAAGCTGAAAACAGGAACCTGTCCCTGAAAGAATTACAGATTCTTGATGCTGCGAAAACCGGTTGTCTGCTCATGGCACCCGTTAAAATGGCACTTACTATTGCCGGAGCAGATCAGGAAGTTAAAGAGGCACTTGAAGCATATTCGTTTCATTTAGGAATACTTTTCCAGATTACAGATGACCTTCTTGATATTAAGGGCAGTCTGGATGAAATGGGAAAAATGCCCGGTCAGGATGTGCTGGATCATAAGTCTACCTATGCCACCATTCTTGGACCTGAACAGGCTTTCAAGGCGGCAGAAAAAGAAGCTGAAGAGGCCAAAAAGGCCATATGTAATATCTCCTGCGAAACGGATGCCCTTCTTAAACTCGTGGATATGATTTTAAGCAGGTCCAGATAGAATCATAAACTCCGTAAATCCGCAAACTCCGGTAGTTAAATTTTGAGGTTCAGCTGTGTCAAATCAAAAAGTTAAAAAAGAGCGGCTTGATGTTCTTCTTGTAGAGCATGGTTTTTTCGAAAGTCGAGAGAATGCAAAAAGGCATATTATGGAAGGTATTATCCTTGTCAATGACGTTCCTGTCGACAAGGCCGGTACAAAAGTTCCGATAGATGCCAGGCTCAGAATTAAAGGCCATGTCATGCCATATGTGGGACGGGGCGGCTATAAACTGGAAAAAGCCATCAAAGCCTTTCATATCGATTTAAAAGACCAAATCATGATTGATATCGGTGCATCCACCGGTGGTTTTACAGATTGTGCCCTTCAAAACGGGGCATCAAAAGTTTATGCCATAGATGTTGGTACAAATCAGCTTGACTGGAAGCTTCGTTCCAATCCAAAGGTTATCAATCTGGAAAAAACCAATATTAAATTTGTTACAGAAGAAACATTGGGTGAAAAAGTGGATTTTGCTTCTTCCGATGTTTCCTTTATCTCTGTTACAAAAATTATTCCCGCGGTAAAATCAGTTTTGAAAGATGACGGATCCCTTGTTATACTGATTAAGCCGCAGTTTGAGGCAGGACGGGAAAAAGTAGGAAAAGGTGGTATTATAAGAGATAAATCGGTTCATGAGGAAGTTATTTCTGATACGCTGGATGTCTTTGATCAAGAGGGACTGTATTGCTGGGGCCTGACATTTTCTCCTATTAAAGGCGGTTCCGGAAATATAGAATTCCTGGCGTGGTTAAAAAGAGAGAAGCCCGAGACTATTTTGACGCCGGAGAACATTCATGAAACAGTGGAAGAGGCCCATGTCATTCTGAAAGGCAATGCAAATGAAATTCGGAATCTACCCCAACCTTGAAAAAAAGGATTTGAAGCAGCCGCTTTTTCAGCTTTTGAAAATCCTGAGATCTGAAAATATTTCCTATACACTTCCCGAGGAGATGAAACCGGGAATCGAAGCACTCGGATTTGAAAATGAATGTTATGAACCTACGGTTTCCATGGGTGAGAAAGATGTAATCCTGTCTATTGGAGGGGATGGTTCTTTTCTGGGGGCTGCCCGTATTTTCAGAAATTCACCGGTACTTATGGCAGGCATCCATCTTGGGGAACTGGGATTTTTGAACACCATTACCTGTGAAGATATGGAAAGAAGAATCCATATGATACTGGACCATGATTTCCTGGAGGAGTCCAGGATTTATCTTTCTTCTTTTATCCTTAAACAGGGAGCTGAACGGAAAGAACTTCCGGATGTTCTTAATGATGTGGTGATCGGGCATGATCAGATTGGCCGGTTGACACGACTGCGATTTTCCCTGAATGGTCATTTTATACAGGAATACGCTGCGGACGGTTTAATCGTATCTTCGCCTACCGGCTCCACAGGTTACTCGTTATCCTGCGGCGGCCCTGTGCTTGGGCCGGAAGACGATCATATGATTGTTATTCCTATATGTGCCCATACGTTGCAGCGATTTCCCATTCTTCTTAAAAACAAGGATACCATTGAAATTACGGCTCCTGAGAGGGAAGGGAATCTTCATATCTCTCTGGATGGGGCTTATGATGAAGAATTCGACAATTCGGATCGCCTTATAATCAGGGCGGTTTCTAAACCGATCCGGTTTATCCGTTTCAAGGATCAGGAATTTTTTTCCGGTATTTCAAGAAAACTCATCAGAAAAATTTTTGAAAATCAATAATTTATTTCAAATTTCATTTGACTTCTTGTCTAAATAAAGATATAATATTTAAGTCATTGTACATAGTGCTATGGCGCAACCGCACGAAAATGGCTTGTACAAAATGCAGAAATGCTGCCATATTCGGCGAGTATAGTAAAGAGGAGGTGCACAAATGTACGCAATCATTAAAACAGGTGGTAAACAGTACTGCGTTGAAGAAGGTAAAGTCATTACCGTTGAAAAGCTCGATGCTGAAAAAGGTGCTGAAGTAACTTTTGAAGAAGTTCTTCTCGTATCCGGTAATGATGTAAAAATTGGCCAGCCCACTGTTGCAGGTGCTAAGGTAACCGGCAAGGTTCTTGAACAGGGCAAGGCTGCAAAAATCCGTATTTTCAAATACAAAGCTAAATCCAACTACCGTCGTCGTCAGGGTCATCGTCAGCCGTTCACAAAGGTTCAGATCGAAAAGATCGAAGGCTGATGATTACTGTAACAATGCATACCAATCAGAAGGGTCTTTATGATGGATTCCATATAGAAGGGCATGCAGACGGTTTTGAAAAAGATGGGGAATACGATCTGATTTGTGCCTCTGTCAGTGCCATTACCCTGACTATAGCGGCAGGACTTCGGGATGTTCTGCATATGGAGGGAACCTTTGATTCGGATTTTGGTTATATGGATGTTCACCTTGATTCTCCCGGAGATTCAAGGGGACAGGCATTGATCGAAACGATGGTCAATGGACTGCAGCAAATTGACAGGCAGTATCCTCATCATGTATTGATTTTTGATAAAAAGGGGTGAATTTCATGTTACTTTTCAATCTTCAGTTATTCGCTCATAAAAAAGGTGTTTCCAGCACAAAGAACGGCCGCGATTCCAATGCACAGCGTCTTGGAACCAAGATGCATGCAGGCCAGATTGCCAAGCCGGGCAACATCATCGTTCGCCAGAGAGGCACCCATCTCCACCCGGGCCTGAATGTAAAGCTTGGCAAGGACGATACCCTCTTTGCTACAGCTGAAGGCAGAATTGCATTTGAACGCCTTGGCAGAGATAAAAGACAGGTTAGTGTATATCCTGTAAATGAATAACAGCATAAAAAACCGCAAAGTCTGAGGAATCAGCTTTGCGGTTTTTTTATGCCATTTTCTGATTTTTATATTGACGGACTGGAAATTTTATACTACCATAGTTTTAAATTAAAATAATACAGGTATAAACCTATATACGATGAATGGGGGAGATTACTATGATCAATGTATTGGTCAATGGGGCAGCGGGCCGCATGGGTAGTGAAGTTGTCCGTTCCATTGCCGCAGAAGAAGGGCTTACGGTCTGTGGTGCAGTCGATCCAGGTGCTGCCGGAAAAGATTTGGGTGAAGTTGTTGGAATCGGTCATAATGGTATTACGATTTCACCATCCCTTGAAGAAGCTTTTGCAAAAGGAAAGCCTGATGTGGTGGTTGATTTTACAAGCCCCAAGGTCATATACAAAAATGCCGGGTATGTTTTGGAACAGGGGGTAAATATGGTTATTGGGACCACCGGCCTGACTGCTGAACAGAGAAAAGAACTGGCAGCAATTGCTGATAAAACCGGCGCAAATGGTCTCGTAGCACCTAATTTTTCCCTGGGGGCGGTACTCCTTATGAAAGTATCCGCAGAAATTGCCAGATATCTGCCAAATGCTGAAATCATTGAACTTCATCATAATCATAAGTATGATGCTCCTTCAGGAACCGCAAAACTGACTGCTGAAAAGATGGCAGCTGCTCGCATGAAGGATCCTGAACCGGATGACACAAAGGAAAGTCTTCCGGGCGTAAGGGGCGGCAAGTATGAAGGCATTACGATTCATTCAGTTCGTCTCCCCGGCTATGTGGCTCATCAGGAAGTCCTTTTTGGCGGTTATGGTGAAATCCTTACACTTCGGCATGATTCTCTCGACAGGAAGTCCTTTATGCCTGGCGTCATGCTCGCCTGCAGAAAATGCATGACCGTTAAAGGCCTGGTTTATGGTCTGGAAAATTATTTGGAATGAGGTGCTTTTATGAGTAAACTCCCGCGCGTTGCTATCCTTGGCGCTACCGGCGCTGTAGGTCAGGAATTTATTAAACTGATTGAAGAAAGAAATTTTCCTTTTTCTTCTTTAAAACTTCTTGCATCCAAACGTTCAGCCGGCAAGAAATTAATTGTATGCGGAAAAGAATATACCGTAGAAGAAGCAAAACCGGAATCCTTTGAAAATATAGATATTGCCCTTTTTGCGGGTGGAAATATCAGCAAAACACTTGCCCCGGAAGCGGCAAAGAGAGGGGCCGTAGTCATTGATAATTCTTCTACGTTCCGTATGGACCCGGAAGTACCGCTGGTAGTCCCGGAAATTAATCCGGAGGATATTTCCTGGCATAAGGGAATCATTGCTAATCCGAACTGCTCTACCATCATCATGCTGATGGCTTTGAAACCAATTCATGATTTATCCAGAATTCGCAGGATTGTTGTCAGCACTTATCAGGCAGTGTCCGGAGCAGGCAAGGACGGGATTGATGAATTGCTTGATGAGACGGCAGCCATTGCCGGGGGAAAAGAATATGAACCAAAGATTCTTCCTTCCGCCAGCCTCCCAAAGCATTATCAGATCGCTTACAATGTCATTCCCCAGATTGATATTTTCCTTGATAACGAATATACCAAGGAAGAAATGAAAATGGTCAATGAAACCCACAAGATTTTTCATGATGATAAAATTGCCATTACGCCCACTGCTGTCCGCGTTCCGGTAGTAAGAAGTCATGCGGAATCTATCTATATTGAAACGGAAGAACCCCTCAGTACTGATGAAGTCAAGAAAGCCATTTCCGGCTTCAAGGGGGCTGTTCTTGTAGATGATATCGAAAACATGGTTTACCCAATGCCTCTTGATACTTCAAATAAGACAGATGTTGCTGTCGGTCGTATCAGAAAAGATCTCTATGAACCCAATGGAATCAATCTCTGGTGCTGCGGCGACCAGATTCGCAAGGGAGCAGCATTGAATGCACTCCAGATTGCGGAATACATGCTGGATCATAATATGATTAAATAATTTTTGAAAAAATTTCCAGGGAGGAAGAAATATGGCTATTGCTAAATTTGGTCGTGTCATTACTGCCATGATTACTCCATTTAAAGAAGACGGCAGCGTAGATTATGAAAGTGCGGCAGCACTGGCAAAACACCTTGTTGAACATGGCTCTGAGGGTATTCTCGTAGGCGGTACTACCGGTGAAGGCGCTACGATGACATCTGAGGAAAAATTGAAACTCTATAAAATCATTGTAGATACGGTAGGCAGGAATGGGTCAGGGAAGAAAGTACCGATTATGGGAAATATTGGAACCATCAGCACTCTTGATTCTATTCGTTTTGGCCGGGAAGCAGCAAAAACAGGCATAGATTGTGCTCTTGCCATTGTTCCTTTCTATGTAAAGCCTAATCAGGAAGGTATGTATCAGCATTTCAAAGCGATTGCCAAACATGTGGACCTGCCCATTGTCCTGTATAATGTTCCCGGCCGTACCGGCGTATCCATCCAGCCGGAGACCATTAAACGGATTGTGGATGAATGCCCGAACGTAGTAGGTATCAAAGATGCAACCGGTAACTGGGATCAGGTCACAAAAGAAAAAGCTCTGCTTCCTGATGACTTTATGATTTATAGTGGGGATGACGCATTTACCCTGCCGATTCTTGCCGGCGGCGGTGTAGGTGTTATTTCGGTAGCAAGCCATGTCATTGGCGACGATCTGCTGGCTATGATTGACGAATTCCAGAAAGGAAATCTGGAAGCAGCCATGAAGCTGCATATCAAAATGTATCCGATTATGAAGGGCATGTTCTTCATTGCCAGTCCGATTCCGGTCAAGACGGCTACCAATCTGATCGGACAGCCGGGCGGACACTTCAGGCTGCCTATTGTGGAGCCATCCGAGGCAGAAAAGGCTCATGTTTACCAGATGCTGAAAGACTACGGCGGTCTGGTCAAGTAAATTCCTCAAAAAAGTTCCTTTTCGCAGGAAAAGGAACTTTTTTTATGTCCGTTCGGTTCTGTATTTTTGCATTGGCTTTTAGAGCATGATAAAATGTAGAAAAATTATTTGTTATACTGTATTTTAAAAATTAAGAGAGGCAAGCCGTGAAAGGATTAAATCTTCTTCAGCAGAAAATAATTACAGATGGCGTGATTAAACCAGGAAACGTGCTCAAGGTCGACAGTTTTTTAAATCATCAGATTGATGTTCCATTTATCAGCCGATTGGGACAGGAATTTAAAGAGCTTTTTGGCGACAGAAAAATTGATAAAATCCTAACAATTTGAAGCATCCGGAATTGGGATTGCCTGTCTTACGGCTGTTTATTTCAATGTACCTGTCGTATTTGCCAAAAAATCAGCCGGCTCTAATATGGATAAAGATGTTTATGCTACGGAAGTGAAATCATTTACCCATAATAAGGTGAATCATGTTATTGTTTCAAAGAAATATTTAAATAAAGGGGAACATATCCTTATTATGGACGATTTTCTGGCCAATGGCTGTGCAATTAAAGGATTGATTGATCTTGTCAATCAGGCAGGAGGAATCGTTGAAGGAGCTGGAATCTGCATTGAAAAAGGATTCCAGGGTGGTGGCGATGAACTGCGTTCTGAGGGTATAGATGTCAAATCCCTCGCGATTATAGATCAAATGGATCCCGAAACCGGGACAATTGTTTTCAGGTGAGGGAATTATATGGAAGATAAAGAAGATGCCATTTACCAGTTGAAAGGAGATATCCCCATCAGAAAAGCCATCCCTTTCGGATTGCAGCATGTATTGGCTATGTTTGTGGCCAATATTGCACCTATCCTGATTGTATCAGGAGTAGTAAAAATGGCACCGGAAGAAACGGCATCCCTGGTCCAGTCAGCCATGATTGTGGCTGGCGTTGGTTCACTGCTGCAAATGTTTCCACTTTGGCGTTTTGGCAGTGGTTTGCCAATTATTATGGGAATCAGTTTTACTTTTGTCTCCGTATCCTGCGTAATTGGGACTAAGTACGGCTATGGAGCTGTTCTTGGCGCTGCATTGATTGGCGGTATACTTGAAGGTCTTCTTGGTCTTGGTGCTGCCTGGTGGAAAAAACTGGTTCCACCTATCGTTTCCGCATCGGTTGTAACCGCTATTGGATTTTCCCTTCTTCCCATCGGTGCGAACTCCTTTGGAGGAGGTTTTGGAGCGCCGGATTTTGGTGATGCAAAGTATCTTATGGTTGGTTCTGTTACTCTCGTATCCTCCCTTATGTTTAATATCCGCGCCCACTCTTACTATAAGCAGCTGTCCGTTCTTTTTGGACTGATAGTTGGGTATATAACAGCTTATTTTTACGGCATGGTAGATCTTACACGGCTTTCCGGATCTGATCTTGTGTCTTTCCCGACGTTTATTCCGGTATCTCTTGAGTTCCATCCCGATGCCATTCTCTCAGTTTTCCTCATTTTTCTGGTCTCTGCTACAGAAACGCTCGGGGATACAAGCGCCCTTGCAACAATGGGGTTTGGCAGGCCGCCGACGGGGAAGGAAGTATCCGGCGCTATTGCAGTAGATGGTTTTGTCTCAAGCATTTCCTCCTTGTTTGGCTGTTTACCGATTACGTCTTTCAGTCAAAATGTAGGGCTCATTGCGATGACAAAAGTGGTAAACCGTAAAGCTGTTGGCTGCGGAGCAGTGATTATGATTCTTGCGGGATTTTTTCCTGTCCTTGGCGTTATTTTGGCTTCACTTCCAGATGCAGTCCTTGGCGGCTGTACATTGATGATGTTTGGATCGATTGTTGTAAGTGGGGTTCGCATGCTTGGCGACTGTGGTTATTCCCAGAGAAATATGAGTATTGCTGCACTTTCCCTTTCCATCGGATTAGGGTTTACCCAGACGCCACAGATTTTCCATATTTTTCCTGATTTGTTCAGAAGCGTTTTTGCCGATAACTGTGTAGCAGTGGTCTTTATTGTTTCCATGATTCTGAATCTTGTTTTTCCTGAGGATAAAGAAGGCCCGAGAATTGTAGAGTAAGTAATAAAATAAGCCTGTCTGTGGTTTGATAACCCCATAGCAGGCTTATTTTATTTATCCCGGATTTTTTATTTAAAAAAATGAAAGGCATACAGGATACAAGGAATTCCTATACTAATATTTGAAAATGGATCCACTGCAAACAGTTTGTCATTCAGTCTTAAGAAGACAGGGCTGCTATATCCATTGATCCAATGGCAGTCCCTACAATTGAATTACCTCCCGTATCCGGATAAGAGCAGGCGGATTGTTTTATTCTTTTATATCTGTAGGAATGGCCACAATTGTCCTTTGATGCGTATAGTTAACAAGTCCGGGAGGACCATCCGGTATTTTTCTAACATATTTAATGTAAGTATAATCTACATCTACTTTGCCGGAATCTTTTCCCTTACTGTTAAAGGCAGCAAGGGCGGCCACTTTCTCAATGGTAGCCTGTGGAACGGGCTGATTTTCCGTTTCGATGACAATGTGAGAGCCTGGAATTCCTTTTGCGTGAAACCAAAGATCTGATTTGCCCGCTTTATGAAGGGTAAGGTATTCATTCTTTGTATTGCTGCGCCCTATATAAATACGGAAGCCATCAATTTCCCGTTCCTCGATTTTTATGATGCCCGTGTTTTTATGGGCGGATTTACCCTGGCTTTTCAGGTATTTATCTATCCCGGATGCTTTTAATTCATTTCTGAAAGCATCCAGTTCCTGCCTGTTTTTAATTTGTTCCGCAAAGAAAAGCGAATCATTGAGATAGGCAAGTTTATTTTCACATTCCTTCAATTTTTCCAGTCCGATTGAGGAGCGGGTCTTCATTTTGTTATACTTTTTAAAATAAAGTTGACTGTTGGCAGTAACGCTCAGGAGGGGATCAACAGGTATTTCTACATTCTCCGGCGGGTCTTTGAACAGATTGGATACGATCAGCTTATTTCTGTAGTCGATTTTTTCATAGGCATAAATGGAAAGAAGAGTTCCCCACAGTTTATACTGCCCCATAAGTTCTGTTTCTTTCATTTCGCCGGAAATCCTGGAGATTTTCCGCTCCTCTTTTTTTATCAGGCTCTTTAGATGTTTTGTATATTCCTGTACAGCTGCTTTTATAGAACCGGCACCGCTTTCAGATGCTCTGGCAAGCCATTCAAGAATATCTATTTTTTCTCCTGCCCTTTTCAGGAATGTCAGGGGGACTGGTGATACGGTTTGCCTTCCACCTTGTTGATAGAGATAGCAGGTATCCGAATTTTTAAGATTCTCCGAAAGCCGTGCAATCTCTTCAGCCAGCCGTTCTTTATCGCCGGAAGTCAATGCATCGATAGTTTTATCATTGGAAATGCCTGCCCGGTACATGAGTTCATTAACCAGATATCTTGAAAAACCATTAAAAGACGCAAAAAGCCACTGGTCAACCGGAATCTGCTGAGAACTGCTGTATGCAAGGATTTCGCCAATTTCAGAAGCTTTGAATTTCACAAAGTCCATACGGGAAGAATTGGACGGCAGGCTGTAAGCTTCTCCGGAAACAAGCAGACGCTCCAGTTTTCTGCCCCGGAGGCAGGCATCTATAATAGTATTATTTTCAGTAAGAACGATGTTAGGGGACGCAGGCAGGAGCTCAACCCACAAGTTACGTGTAATGATTTCACCTCCGGCTTCAATCCTGTCAAGTGATATGCGTATAATACGGTCCATGGCAATTTGTTCCATGCCTGAAAATCTTGCACCCTCCAGATATTTTCTGAGCGTCATGCAGAACGTCTGGGAGGGAGAATATTGTTTTTTATTTTTTCCTTGAGAGGCTATATAAATAACCGGAGGGTTATAGGTATTTAAAACAAGGTCAACAGGATGTCCTTCAGGAGAAAAGAATTCGATATCCATGATACGGTTGTCAATTTGATGGATTTGACGAATCTGGGAAAACATCAGCGACTTGTTCAGTTTCTTGACCAGAAGAAATAAAGCAGCACTGTCAATCTGCATGATAAACCTCCTTTAAATAATTTTTTATTAGTATAGCATATTTTTTTCAGAAAAATCGGCAATCCTGGTTTTTACATAATGATTGATACTGCAGGGACTGGGATGATAAAATAAAAGTCGGGAAAAGTTACCAGACCAATACAATAAATTTTGATGATAGTGAGGAGTGATCCGATGAACAGCATGACCGGATTTGGCAGAGGAACTGCATCAAGCCCTTTGGGGACATTGAATACGGAAATTAAATCAGTGAACAGTCGTTTCCTTGAATTGAATATCCGCAGCAATCTTTATTCAGCACTGCTTGAAGATATTGCCTCAAAGGCAGTGAAACAGAAGATTTCCCGCGGAAAAGTCAATATATCCCTGTCCTTTATTCCTGCGGCAGGCGGAAAAAAATGGAACGTCGCTTTAGATAGTAATCTTCTGGAAGCTTATCTCATGACACTGAATAAATGCCGCCGCATGGACGGAATCCGGGCTAAAAAGCCTTCTGTTTCGGAACTTTTAAAACTTCCCGAACCATTTATCAGGGTCACACAGGAGTCTCTTGATGATCAAGCCATGGAGCAACTGGTGCAGGAGTCTGTAAATGAGGCGCTTCGGAATCTTCTGGAGATGAGAAGCAGAGAAGGAGAAATCCTTAGAGCAGATTTGAAAAATAGAATAAATCTCCTGGAAGAGAAACGGCAGTTCCTTCTTTCCAGGCAGGACCAAGCTGCCAGAGATTATGAGGAAAGATTAAGAAACAGGATTGCAAAAGCTCTGGGTGACCAGAATGTAATGACAGATGAAAATCGCATTATTCAGGAAGTGGCTATTTTTTCTGAAAAAGCTGATTATACAGAAGAAGTCGTTCGTTTCGGCAGCCATTTGGTCCAGTTCACCCGCATCCTTGACAGTAATGAACCTGCAGGGCGCAAGCTGGATTTCCTCCTGCAGGAAATTAACCGGGAAGTCAATACGACTGCTTCAAAAGCCAGTGACACTGACGTTATCGACTGTGTTATAATAGTCAAGACAGAACTCGAGAAAATTCGAGAGCAGGTCCAGAATATCGAATAAGGAGAAAATAAATTGGGAGTTTCTTTAATTAATATCGGATTTGGTAATATGGCTGCCGCTGCAAGAGTCATGGCAATTATCAGCCCTGAATCAGCACCGGTGAAGCGTATGATTCAGGACAGCCGGGACAGGGGAGAACTCATTGATGCCACTTATGGCAGAAAAACCAGAGCTGTCCTGATTATGGACAGCGGTCAGATTATCTTATCGGCAGTTCAACCGGAGACAATTTCTCATCGGCTTCTCAATAGAGATGCTGCTGTTAACGAAGGATTGGATGAGAACTGATCATGGAAACCAAGAAAAAAGATGAAGGCATCCTTCTGGTCGTATCGGGTCCCAGCGGAGCGGGAAAGGGAACCATATGCGGTGCTATACGCAAACTTTACCCTGACCTGAATTATTCCGTATCCATGACAACCAGAAAACCGAGAAAAGGGGAAAAAGAGGGCGAAAGCTACTATTTCCGTACGAATGAACAATTTGAAGAACTGATTAAAGAGGATGCTTTTCTTGAATATGCCAGGGTTTACGACCATTATTACGGGACTCCGAAACAGCATGCCCTTGATCTGATTGGCCAGGGAAAATCAGTACTCCTTGAAATCGATATTCAGGGGGCTATGCAGGTCAAGAAGCGTTACCCCAAGGGTGTATTTATTTATATTGTTCCGCCGTCCCTGGAAATACTGTCCGGCCGTCTACATGGCAGAGGTACAGATACGGAAGAAGTTATTCAGAAAAGACTGGCTCAGATCACAAGTGAACTGGCCATGGCCCACCAGTATGATTACATTGTAGTCAATGATGTGCTGGAGGATGCAGTACGCAAAACCAGCGCTATTCTTGAAGCGGAAAAATGCAAGCTGTCCCGTAATGAAGGGCAGATTGAAACTATTTTTAAACAGTATATTAATAAGGAGGTCCCTTTAAAATGATGTGTTTTCCTTCCATTGACAGCCTCGTCAAGAAAGTTGATTCCAAATACACGCTGGTCACTTTGGCAGCACTTCGTGCCAGAGAACTTAATGATGGGCAGCCGGCCCTGATTCCCGGTGTTTCCAATAAAAAGCCCGTAACCATTGCTCTGGAAGAAGTTTACAACGATAAAATCACTTATTCCTTTAGAAAATAATTATTCAGCCGGGTTTTATTACTGGCGCTGATCTGAAGATTTTCTTCTTATGCAATCAGGAAGGAAATTTTCTTTTCCGGAAAGGATTTCAAATGTTAGAAAATCGACATATTGTAGTAGGAATCTGCGGTGGTATTGCGGCATTTAAAGCCGCCGGACTGGTGAGCCAGCTTCGTCAGCGGGGGGCTGATGTTCACTGCATTATGACTGAGCACGCTGCTAAACTGGTCACACCCATTACTTTTGGAGAACTTTCAGGCAATGATGTAACTGTAGATATGTTTGCCAATATCAATAAATGGGATGTGGAACATATTGCCTTGGCAAAACTGGCAGATCTTTTCGTAGTTGCACCGGCCACAGCCGATATAATTGGAAAAGTGGCGAACGGCATTGCAGATGACATGCTTTCTACTACTATCATGGCAACAAAGGCCAAAGTACTCTTTGTACCGTCCATGAATACCAATATGTATGAAAACCCGATTGTTCAGGAAAATATTGAAAGGCTTAAGAAATTTGGCTATGAATTCGTGGAACCGGAATCCGGACATCTTGCTTGTAATACTACCGGCAAAGGACGTTTCCCAAAACTGGAAACCATATTTGATGCCATTGAGAAATGCCTTTATGGAAAAGGTCTTCTTAAAGGTAAAAAGATTATCATCAGTGCCGGGGGAACACAGGAAAATATTGACCCGGTCCGTTACATCAGTAACCGGTCCAGCGGGCGGATGGGCTATGCCATCGCCAGAGCAGCGGCCATGGAAGACGCTGATGTTACTCTGGTTAGCTGTACCACGGCACTTCCTGTACCGGCAGGAGTCAATATCATCTATGTTCATGATGCCCGTGAACTGGACAAGGCTATGAATTCCTGTTTTGATACCTGTGACGCTGCCGTTATGGCTGCGGCAGTTTCAGATTATCGTCCCAAAGTACAGGCAACTCAGAAGATAAAAAAAGAAGCGCATGATTCCCTGACGATTGAACTGACCCAGAATCCGGATATTCTCTTTGGCTTGGGACAAAAAAAGAAAAATCAATTTCTTGTGGGGTTTGCCGCAGAAACAAATGATGTCATCGAACATGGTAAAGAAAAATTGAAGAGAAAGAACCTGGATATGCTGGTGGCTAATGATGTCGCCATGCCGGGAGCCGGGTTCAATGTTCCAACCAACATTGCTTCTCTGTTATATAAAGATGGAACCATGGAACAGTATCCCAAAATGACAAAAGAGGAATTGGGACATATCATTGTAGAAAAAATAGCAGAAGGACTCAGATAATCAATCCGGTGCCGTTTGGCTTTGATAAGCCCGGCACCTTTTTCATTTCCATGATATTCAATATGTTTTATTTAGCGTCGGCGTTTATTTCCTTTACGATGCCTTGGAAAAATATTTGTTAGCTGTTGCTAAATCATGCCAATAACGCTATAATATATCTCAAGTGAATAAAACTCATCAAGAGCAGCTGAGGGATTTGGCCCAGGGACGCTGCAGCAACCATTCCGTAAAAGAACCGGTGCTAATTCCAATCAGCATTCAGCTGGCAGATGAGAGGATAGGCTCTCCCTGTGTGGAGAGTTTTTATTTTGTGTGTTTAAGTGAGGAGGATTTTTAATGTCTAAGAAGGTTTTATTTACATCGGAATCTGTTACCGAAGGTCATCCTGATAAAATTGCCGATCAGATTTCAGATTCTATTCTTGATGCTATTCTTGAACAGGATCCAAATGGCCGCGTTGCCTGCGAAACCATCGTAACAACCGGTCAGGTTCATGTATTTGGAGAGATTACAACAACGGCAAATGTTCAGATCCCAAGAGTAATTAGAAAAACCATAAAGGATATCGGTTATACGGATGCCCGTTTTGGGTTTGACAGTGAAAGCGTTGCCATCAACGTGGCCATCGATGAACAGTCCCCTGATATTGCCATGGGTGTTAACCAGTCTCTGGAAGCAAAAGAAAACAAAGCTGACAAGTACGATATCGGTGCGGGAGATCAGGGCATGATGTTTGGCTACGCTTCCAATGAAACACCGGAATACCTGCCCCTGCCGATTGCCCTTGCTCACCGGCTGGCCCGTCGTCTGGCCGAAGTCAGAAAATCCGGAGAAATTCCTTATCTTCGTCCTGATGGAAAAACCCAGGTTACCGTGGAATATGTGGATGGAAAACCATGCCGCGTGGATACCGTAGTTATTTCAGCTCAGCATAACCCGGAAGCAACTCATGAACAGATTGAAAAAGATATGATTGAGCATGTGATTAAAGAGATTATCCCGGCTGAATTCCTTGATGCAGATACCAGGTACTTTATTAATCCTACCGGACGTTTCGTGATTGGGGGGCCGCAGGGTGATGCCGTACTGACCGGAAGAAAGATTATTGTCGACACATATGGTGGAATGGCCCGTCATGGCGGCGGATGCTTCTCCGGAAAGGACCCGACGAAAGTTGACCGCTCCGCAGCCTATGCAGCCCGGTATGTTGCAAAGAATATCGTGGCTGCAGGTATTGCGGATAAATGTGAAATCGAACTTGCTTATGCAATTGGTGTTGCTCAGCCTGTTTCTATTTACGTTAATACCTTTAATACAGGTAAAATTGACGATGAAGCTATTGTAGAACTGATCCGAAAGAATTTTGAACTTCGCCCGGCAGGCATTATCGATATGCTGAACCTCCGCAGACCAATATACAAACAGACCGCTGCTTATGGTCATTTTGGCAGAACCGATGTAGATCTCCCCTGGGAACATACAGATAAGGCAGATGCTCTCAGAAAACAGGCCGGCCTGTAATTTTGGCAAGATAGGATTAGTTTAATAAATATGATAAAATAATGGATAGCATTGACGCTGTCCATTATTTTTATGTTGGGAGGAAATCCTGAATGACCGAGATTATTGCAGAAGTACTGATTAATCGTCCTTCCAAACATTTGAACAGAACTTTTTCCTACCGCATCCCTGCAGATATGAAAAATGTTGTGCCGGGATTCCGCTGTATCGTTCCTTTTGCGCATCGGAAAGAAGAGGGGATTATCCTTTCAGTCCATGAAGAAGATGCGGGAAGTCAGACTTATAAAATTCTTGATATAGATTCCCTTACAGACTCATTTCCCTGGTTTACTCCAGAAATGATTCGGACGGCGCACTGGATTTCCAATTATTATATGTGTACGCTGATCGATGCGCTCCGTTTATTTTATATTGATAAAAAAGCCGTACGGACGGAGTTATACTATGTGATTAACTGGGACGTGGTTCCGGAAAACTGCGAAATCAGTGGGATGGTCGACAGGACAGTGAGCCTTCTGGACGACAGGGACGCTAAAAGATTATTTGGAAATCATATTCCGGATTATGTCAATTGCGGCTGGCTTATAAGAAAGGAAAAGATCAGTTCCACCCATAAAGAACCTTTGGAACAATGGATTGCTCCTCTTCGTGAACCGGATGAAATGGAAAGAAAAAGGAACAGGAAACAGGCCGCCCTTTGGGATGTACTTGCTGATAATGGACCTCTTTCCCTTGAAAAAGCCAAAAAGCTGGGGTTTTCATCTACTGTGATTCGTGCATTCTGTCTGAATGAATTCGGGCATCTTGTTTACAGGCGTAAAAAAACTTATTCCCTGGTGGATCGTGATGGAAAGGATGATACAAGAACTCTGACAGGAGAACAGCAGGCTGCTATTCAGTATATCTGTAAAAGTATAGATAAAGAAGCATACAAAGGTATACTGCTAAAGGGGGTTACCGGCAGCGGCAAAACGGAAGTATACCTCCGTGCTGCGGAATACGCCTTAAAAAAGGGGGGATCGGCGCTTATTCTTGTCCCCGAAATTGCTTTAACCCACCAGATGACCTCTTATTTTGCTTCTGTATTTGGGGATAAAGTTGTTTTCATGCACAGTAACCTCAGCAAGGGAGAACGATATAACAACCGGATGAGGGTTTTGAATGGGGAAAGCACCATTATTATAGGATCCAGGTCCGCTATTTTTCTTCCTTTTCATAATCTGAAACTTATTGTAGTAGATGAAGAATATGACACCTCCTACAAGCAGGGGGAGACTCCCCGTTACAATGGCCGCGATGTGGCCAAAGTAATGGCTACTATTTATCAGTGCCCCATTGTTCTTGGCGCGGCGACTCCTTCGATTGCCACCTTTTATGCGGCAAGGCAGGGAAAAATTGATCTGATTGAAATGAAAAGCCGTGTGTTTAAGACGAAACTGCCTGAAATAAGGGTTTGTGATATGAGAGAAACTCCGCCGGTCGACCCGGAAGGAATGATATCGGGCCCTTTGGCAGAACTTCTTCATGAAACACTGGCTAATCATCAGAAAGCCATTCTTCTTCTGAACCGGCGAGGCTTTTCAACGAGCCTCATGTGCGCCTCCTGCGGTCATGTGTTTAAGTGTCCCAATTGTGATGTGTCTCTGGTATATCACAAAGAAAGCCATCAGTTGAAATGCCACTATTGTGAAACTGTTCATCCTGTTCCGAAGGAATGCCCGAAATGTCACAGCCATAAAATTTTATACCTTGGCGCAGGTACGGAGCGTGTTGAGGAGGAACTGGCATCATTACTTCCTGAAGGAAGACTTCGCCGCTTTGATCTTGACAGTACAAGGCGAAAGAACAGTGCCAGAGAAATACTGGATGATTTTAGAAATGGGGAATTTGATATTCTTCTTGGCACCCAGATGGTGGCAAAAGGACATAATATTCCCGGCGTGCAGACGGTGGGGATACTTTCCGCTGACAGCATTTTAAATATCCCATCTTATCTGGCGGCAGAACAGACATTTAACCTGATTACCCAGTGTGCCGGAAGGGCAGGGCGCAGCAGGGAGCAGGGGAGAGTCATACTTCAGACTTACAATCCTGAACACTTTGTTATACGTACGGCTGCTCAGCAGGATTATGATTCTTTTTATCGTCAGGAAATCAGATTCCGTCATCTGATGCATTTTCCGCCATTTGTGAAACTCATGAAAATCACCTGCTTCAATGAAAATGAGAAAAAGGCTCTGTCCCAGGCTTCCCGTATTTATTCATGGCTGATGAAGATTATTCCTCAGATGCAGGAACCGGTTCATGCCACAGCCCCCTTTTTTGAACCGATCAGGAGGGTCAGGAATTTATTTTATATTTCTATCCTCATAAAGGGCCCCGCTTTGTCGCAGCTTAAAAACGCCATGCGGCTTTCCGATATTTTCCGTGAAAATGATATAATAATAGACGTAGATCCATTATAATCCTTTTGATTTTTTAATGATTTATCTGATAGAAAGAAGGAATTTTATTTTGAGTACAATTATTACCGCAGGCAATCCTCTGCTGAAAAAAGTAGCCGAACCGGTTACTGTATTTGACAAAAAACTTAAGTTTCTTGTGAATGACATGAAAAAAACGTTGTATGAAGCCAATGGTGTAGGTCTGGCAGCACCACAGATTGCTGTTTCAAAGCGTTTATTTGTTGCGGATGATGGGATTTCCGGTTTTGAAGCTTATATTAACCCGGAATGGAAACCGGATGGAGACAAGAAAAATATGGATACGGAAGGCTGCCTTTCCGTTCCTGATTATTATGGAGAAGTAGAACGTTATGACAGCGTGATTGTTCATTATCAGGATATCCATGGAAAAAAGAAAACGAAAAAAGCAGATGGCCTTCTTGCCCGTTGTATCCAGCATGAAACCGATCATCTGAACGGAATCCTTTTTATTGAAAAAGCAGTTTCACTCCACAAAGGACCTAAGAATGATGAAGAATAATTATCGTATTATTTTCATGGGGACCCCTGACTTTGCTCTCCCATCCCTTAAAATGCTCTGTGATGAAGGACTGGCGCCGGTGGCTGTTTATACCCAGCCGGACAAGGTTAACGGCCGCGGTAAAAAGATTATCTTTTCGCCGGTTAAAACTTTTGCCCTGGAACATCATATTCCTGTATATCAGCCATTGACATTAAAAACGCAGGAAGCACAGGAAGAAATCCGTCAGTTGAATCCGGATCTCATCATTGTCATTGCCTATGGAAAGATTCTTCCTCAGGCAGTACTTGATATTCCGCGTTATGGCGCTGTAAATGTACATGCATCCATTCTGCCGAAATACAGGGGAGCTGCTCCTGTGCAAAGGGTCATTATAGATGGGGAAAAGAAAACAGGCGTAACCATTATGCGGCTTGATGCGGGCATGGATACCGGCAATATCGTTTCTATCCGTGAATTCCCGATACCCGCCCATATGACGGCGGGAGAGCTGTTTGACAGTCTTTCTGAAATCGGCGCAGATGAACTGAAATCAGTCTTGAGTAATCTTCCGGAAGCATTGGCTAATTCAAAAATCCAGAATCATGCGGAAGCGACTTATGCAGAAAAAGTGACCAAGGAAATGGGACACATCGACTGGACAAAACCGGCCGCCCAGATTGACTGCCTGATTCGCGGTATGTATCCCAATCCCGGTACCTATACTTTTTATCATGGAAAACGGCTCAAAATCCATTCCGCCTTCCCAGAAATGAAAGAATCCGGGAAAGAGCCGGGAACGATCGTATCGGTAGAGGGCGGAATGATTTCCGCAGCCTGCGGCCATGGATTGATTTGTATTACTGAAATCCAGCCGGAAAATCATAAGAAAATGAAAGCATCTGATTTTATTAATGGACATCAGGTGAAAGCGAATGACAAATTCGATGCCTAATCCTTCAGCAAGAAAGCTCGCCTATCAGGCTTTATATGATGTACTTGAAAAGGGAGCCTACGCCAATATCACTTTGCAGCACATACTGAAGACATATCCCCTGATCAATGAGGAAGTCCATCTTCTAACGGAACTGACTTATGGTGTCCTTCGAAGATATAATTACCTTATCTGGATTATTTCCCGTATCAGTAAGGTTACAGTGAATAAGCTTCATCCTTCGGTGCGGATTCTGATCTGCCTGGGACTCTATCAGCTGATTTATCTCACCAGAATTCCTGAATCGGCTGCAGTCAATGAATGTGTGAAAATTGCAAAGAAAGTGACGCACCGGGGAAATGTGGGATTTATTAACGGAATCCTTAGAAACTATCTCCGCCAAAAAGAAGAAATCGTGATGCCAAGCCGGGAGAATGCTCCTCTTCTTCATGATTCTCTCTACTGGAATGAGCCTGAATGGCTGGTACAAAGATGGCAGGAAGAATTCGGGAAAGATATGACCACCCGCATATTCGATTCATTTAATGAAATTCCCCGGTTTGTGATTCGCGTGAATACACTTAAAATTACTGCGGATCAGATGATTGAAAAACTTGAAGCCTCTCATATTGCAGTGCAGAAATCCCCCTTTGCAGATGATGCTCTTGTTATTACCGATGGTATCCATAATATCTGGAAATTCGTAGCGGAAGGCCTGGGGTATGTACAGTCTATTTCATCCATGATTCCGGCCCGGGTTCTTGATCCTCAGCCGGGAGAACGAATCCTTGACATGTGCGCTGCTCCCGGGAGCAAGACAACCCAGCTTGCAGCTCTTATGAAGAATAAAGGCTCCATTGATGCATGGGACCTTTATCCTCATAAAATTTCTCTATTAAAGAAAAATGCAGAAAAACTTGGTATTACTATCATTCATCCCGGGGCAAGAGATTCATCTCTGCCATTTCCTGCGTTGAAGGGGACGTATGATAAAGTCCTGCTCGATGCTCCCTGCTCAGGGCTGGGAGTCCTTGGCCATAAGCTGGAAATCCGCTGGCGCAGGACTGTGGAAGGGCTGGACGATTTCCCGCCATTGCAGAGAAAACTTCTTGACTGCGCAGCTGATTATGTAAAACGGG
Source organism: Dialister sp. (assembly GCF_036343215.1). Lineage (GTDB taxonomy): Bacteria > Bacillota > Negativicutes > Veillonellales > Dialisteraceae > Dialister. Next base: position 130,133 of record NZ_JAZASU010000001.1, on the reverse strand, counting down.
GTGGGGTTCTTGTTTACAGCACCTGCACATTAAATTCGTCAGAAAATGAAGGGCAGATTTCGGATTTCCTGAAAAGACATCCCGATTTTCATCCTTCTGATTTCATGCTGCAGGGATACAGGCATTCAAGGAATGGCATGGTCACACTCTTGCCATTTGAAATGAACAGTGATGGATTTTTTATAGCCAGACTGGAGAAGGAGTAAATATGCCTTTTAACTTATGGGGACACACCCTTCCGGAAATGGAGAAATGGGTACTTGACCAGAATTTTCCTCGCTTCAGGGCAAAACAGATTCAGGATTATCTTTATAAGCGGCATATATTTGATATAGATGCCATGAAGCAGCTTCCTGAAACTATGAGAGCCTCCATAAAATCGGAGACCATCCTTGAGAAGCCGGTTATTATGAGTTCTATTCAGTCGAATGATGGAAATACGACGAAAATCCTTTTAAAGCTGGCAGATGGTTCTCTCATTGAAACGGTCTGCATGCATCATAATTACGGAAATTCAATCTGCGTTTCCACCCAGGTCGGTTGTTCCATGGGATGCATCTTCTGTGCCTCCACCAGAAACGGGCTTGAAAGAAATCTGACTGCCGGTGAAATCCTTGCTCAGGTGTATGCTTTTAAAGAAATCATGGATATACCGGTCCATTCCATCGTCCTTATGGGTTCCGGTGAACCACTGACTAATTACGAGGAAGTTCTTCGTTTTATTCATCTTTGTAATGATCCCGGCCTGTTAAATATCAGTTTTAGAAATATTACTCTGTCTACCTGTGGTATTGTTCCACAGATTTACAGGCTGGCCGATGAAAAATTACCGATTACCCTCGCTATTTCTCTTCATGCTCCCAATGATCGTATACGAAATGAAATACTTCCTGTCAGCCGTCATTTCAAGATTGAAGATGTCATCAAGGCAGCGGGCTATTACTTCAAAACGACTGGCCGGAGAGTCACTTTTGAATATATCCTGATCAGGAATATTAACGCTTCCATAGAAAATGCAGAAGAACTTTGCCGGCTTGTCGGAAAAATGAATTGTCATTTTAATTTGATTCCCATCAATGGTACCGAACATATTCAGCTCTTTCCGCCAACCCCAAATGAAATTCGTGACTTTCAGTCTCTTTTAGAAAAGCATGGAAAAAGCACAACTGTCAGGAAACAAATGGGGGATGAAATTCAGGCTGCCTGCGGTCAATTAAAGCGGAGATATATGGCAAATAAGTAATCAGTCTCCATTCCAGGATTTAATAGATGATTTATTTGGGAACTGATTATTATATCATGCAGAATTTTAATATCTTTTACCCACTCCATTGAAAATTATATTTCTGTCAGATGCCCTAAATTGACTATCTCTACCGTTGATGATAGTATTAGTTTATTAGAAGTCATATCTTTCTTTATTCCCCAATAAGGTGTGAAAATTATTTTCAATTTGGAAAGGCTCATATGATACTATACTATGGCGATTCCCAAAAGGGCCTTGTCCGAAAGGCTAACGAGGATGCAATCAACCTTAGCGTTGACAACCTTTTTATTCTGGCTGATGGAATGGGCGGCTATGAAGGTGGTCAGATTGCAAGCACTCTTTCCGTGGAGACAGTAGGTGATTTCCTTAAAAATCTGGATACTGCTGCTGCGCAGGAAGATCTTTTGAAACAGGCATTCCTGGCGGCCAATGAATCTGTCCTTTTGAAAAAACTGGATAATCCCGCCCTTAAATCAATGGGAACTACGCTCCTTGCTTCCCTGATAAAGGACAATTGCCTGTTTTGGGCACATGTAGGGGACAGCCGTCTTTATCAATATACTGATGGTGTTATGACGCAAATTACTACAGATCATTCATTTGTCATGGAACTGGTCAAAGAAGGTAAATTGACAAAAGAGCAAATGCGGGTTCATCCACGGAAAAATGAAATTACCCGGGCTGTAGGCATAGAAAGAAAGCTTAAAATCGATACCGGTCATTTTACACTGTCTGATGGCACGATGGTTCTGATGTGCTCGGATGGTGTCAGCGGTATGCTTGATGATTCCCAGCTGGAAGAGATGGTACGTTCCAACCCCCGTAAAGACAGGAATCAGCTGGAAATTTTAGGAAAAGAGATCATGAACCAGGTATATCTGGCGGGTGCCAGAGACAATGCTTCTCTTATTTTGGTTCAGTATTGGAATACAGTGGAGTAAATTATGGCTGGTAAGATTCTTGATGAACGCTATGAACTCATGGAAAAAATCGGGTCAGGCGGTATGGCGGATGTTTATAAAGCCAGGGATATTCTCCTTGATCGGATAGTGGCAGTCAAAATTCTTCATGGAAATTTTGTAGAGGACAATGATTTCATTGTACGATTCCGCCATGAAGCGCAATCTGCCGGAAAATTATCCCACCCCAATATTGTTGGTATCTACGATGTCGGCTGTGATGATGATATTCACTATATCGTAATGGAATATGTGGAAGGGGAGACCCTTAAACAGTATATTCTGAATCATCCCAATATTCCTATTGATACTGCGGTCCGTATTGCAATCGAAATAGGTTACGCCCTCGAAGAGGCCCATGCGAATGGTATTATCCACTGTGATGTTAAGCCGCATAATGTTCTATTGACTAAAAACGGTAAAGTTAAAGTCACTGATTTCGGTATTGCCAGGGCTATTAACTCCTCTACGGTCATGGACAAAGAGTCCATACTGGGCTCGGTCCATTACCTTTCTCCGGAACAGGCCGCCGGAGACAAAATAACCGAAAAAACAGACATCTATTCTCTCGGCATTGTCTTATATGAAATGCTGACACACCATCTTCCTTTCGAAGGAGAAACGGCTGTCAGCATTGCTCTGCAGCACATGCAGGGGGATATATCGCGTCCAACCAAATATAACCCCGCTATTTCTCCCATGCTGGAAGAATGCCTGCTGACAGCTCTCCAGAAAGATCCGGATAAACGATATGACTCGGTTTCTGATTTCGTATCGGAACTGAAAATAGCACAGGGATTTACTACGACCATGTATAAGCCGGCGTCTCATGATTTCACAGCAATGACCCGCCCGATTCCACAGAAAGCCATACACAGGAAAGAGCCGGTCAAAGAGAGCCGTTTTACCACGTTTATTACCAATCTGCCTCAAAAATACATTTGGATTGGAATGGTTATTCTATTCATCGTTTGTTTCGCATGGGCATTTTTCAGTTTTGGTAATTTCTGGAGTTCAGAAGATATCTCTGTCCCCAATGTTGTCGGTAAACCTGTAGAAGTGGCTGAAACAACACTGAAAAAGATGGACCTGAAAGTTTCCGTCGATGAAATTGCCAGCGATGATGTTCCTTCCGGCCAGGTTATTTCTCAGACACCATCAGCGGGAACTAATGTAAAAGCCAAAAGAATCATTCACCTTACTGTCAGCAAGGGCGGTGCTTCCATTCTTATACCGGATTTGAAAGGGCTTACTCTTGAACAGGCAAAAGAGCGTCTTGACAAACTGGGACTTTCTTTAGGAGCCATTGAAAATGGAAATGATCCGGATAAACCATCTGAAATTATCATTTCTCAAAGTCCGGAACCCGGTTCCAAGGCCGCTAAAGGAACAAGAGTCAATATTACAGTCAATATGAAGCAGAAAATCAGTATTCCAAATGTAGTTGGAATGACTTTGGCAGATGCCAGAAAAACGCTGCTTACTATGAAATTATCCGTCGGCACTATTCATTCAACAGACGGAGTAACAGCCGATGACAGCAGTGCACTTGTTGTATCCCAGGATCCGGCCGGCGGTGAGTCCAGTTCGAACAATGTGGTTAATCTCACGATAGGAGGCAAGAAGAAGCCTCAGGCCAAGTCCGGAACCGTTAATATTTCCATACCTAAAGGTGGAAACGCAAGACAGGTGGAAATTTATGTTTCTGATGACGGTGGAAAGAGAACCGTCTACAAAGGCAAAGCTGCCCCGGGCAGTACTGTCAGCAAAGATGTTTCCGGAAACGGTACCGTACATGTGCAAGTCGTGATTGATGGCTCCGTCGTGCAGGATCGGGAGTTATGATTTATGAAGGGTATCATTCTTAAAAATCAGAATGGTTACTTTACTATTTCCGGTGAAGAAGGTAAGGTCAGCCTCTGCCGCTCCAGGGGTACGCTCAAACGTAAAACCAATATTCTGGTAGGGGATTATGTAGAATTTGAAACCGACAAAGGTTCTGAAGCCGTCATCACTCATGTATATCCAAGAAAATCTTTTCTGCATCGGCCTCCGGTTGCCAATATCGATCAGCTTGCTCTCGTTTGTTCCATCCGTACTCCCGATCTGAATTATTTCCTTATGGACAAGATGGTTGTTCTCTCTGAAAATGCAGGTATAGAACCTCTCATTATCATAAGCAAATCAGATCTCGATGCAGATGGAGCAGAAAAGGCAGTAAAATATTATCAAACTGCCGGCTATCAGGCCTGCACGGTATCATTGAAGAATTACTCCGGCATCACAGAGATGCGCGATTATCTTTCCGGTCCGGTTATCGCATTTTCAGGACCATCGGGAGTGGGAAAATCAAGTCTTTTGAATGATCTCCTCGGCATAGATTATTTCATCTCCGGTGAAATCAGCCGCCAGACAGGCCGCGGAAAGAATACGACAAGACACGCAGAACTTGTTCAATCCTCGCAGGGATACTACCTTATGGATACTCCCGGTTATACACATTTAGACATTGAGACGATCGATACTCAGGAACTCTCTTTCCTTTTCAGGGACTTTCGCCCTTATCTTGGTAACTGCAGATTCAATAACTGCCTTCATGATCAGGAACCGGACTGTGCGGTACGCCATGCTTTGGAAACAGGAAGGATTCAAAAGGAACGTTACGATTCTTATAAACGCATATTGGAAGAATTAAAAACAACTCGCAGGAGGTAAGTCATGAAAATTGCGCCATCATTATTAGCAGCAGATTTTTCCAGACTGGCTGAGGAAGTCAGGGATATTGAAACAGGTGGTGCTGACTATCTTCACCTCGACGTGATGGATGGTCATTTCGTTCCAAACCTTTCTTTTGGGGTTCCTGTGATTAAAGCACTTAGGAAGAAGACAAACCTTCCTTTTGATGTTCATCTCATGGTCGATTATCCGGAGGATTATCTGGATGGTCTGCAAGAATGCAGGGCGGCCATGGTTTCCTTTCATGTGGAAGCAGTACAACATGCTGATCGGATGATTCATAATATCAGGGACCGTGGGATAAAGGCCGGTGCAGCCCTGAATCCAGGTACCTCACTCTCCACGCTTGATGAAATTCTCCCGCTTCTTGATTTTGTGCTGATTATGTCTGTGAATCCTGGTTTTGGCGGACAGAAGTTCATTCCATATTCTCTTGATAAAATCAGTCGTTTGAAAAGGCGGATATCATCTCTGGGGAAAGACATATTGATAGAGGTGGATGGAGGGGTAAATGAAAAAAATGCACCTCTTCTGAGAGACGCCGGTGCCGATATACTTGTCGCGGGTTCTTCCGTTTTTGGAAGCCCCGACAGGGCTTCTGCCATCAGTCATTTAAAAATCTGATTATTCTATAAAAAAGCGGCACCAGCCGCTTTTTTGAGTAAATATTTCAATCCAGACCAGATTCATTTAATTGTATAATCCCCGGTAATTTTTACTTTTTATTTCCTGAAGTGTTACAATGATATAGGCTTCTTAAACAGGCTTTATTAAGATTAATTTTTACATACTCTGAAAAGCTTTTCAGAACAAACTACTATCTTTGATAGATTGGAAATACTTTCATTTTGTTTGGTATCTTTAAGGAAAGGAAACAGGATATGCCTGTATTAAATTCAATAGAACATTACCTGAGCACCGATGGCATTCGTATTACTCTGGCTGACGTATCAGATGCGGCAAGGGAAGCGCAGGACATCCATCAGCTGCAGTCAATGGCTGCTGTAATTATGGGTAAGATTCTTACTGCATCTGCTATTCTTGCTATGGATTTCAAAAATCATGAAGGTGTTTCCCTAAAATGGGTCACCGGTTCACCACTGGGGACCATCCACAGTGATGCTTATGAAGGAAGATATGTACGAGGATTCCCGGATCATCCGGAATGCAGCCTGCCGGATTATTCTCCTGACAAGGAAAGCGATTTTGTTTCCTGCAGCGGGAAATTATTCGTGACAAGATATTCCCTGTTAAAACAGCCTTATGTTTCTGCCGTCAACCTTTCAAAGGGGGACGTAGCAGAATGTATTTCCGAATACATCAACGCTTCTGATCAAACGCTGTCCCATGTTGAAATCGAAACAAAACTGGATAAAACGGGGCACATTAGTAGATGTTCCGGGTTTATTGCCCAGCTCATGCCGGAAGGAAATAAAGAACTATTCCATAAATTGTTTGAAACAGGTGAAAAGCTGGATCTTTGGGGAGAAGGGGATCATTCGTTGACCGGCCTCCTCCGGAAAGAAGACTATATTCTTTTGGGAAAAGCAGATATTTCCTATCGCTGTACATGCAGTGAGGACAGGATAAAAAATTCATTACTGGGCCTGCCTGTGGATGAACAGCAAAGTCTCCTGGATGATGAGAAAATTGAGGTCGTTTGTCATTATTGCGGAAAGAAATATCATATTTCCCGTGAAACTTTGAAAAAATGGTTTCAGGAGAAAAAAGGAGGAAACGTATAATGAGTAAATTAGCCTTTATTGGCGGTACAGGCGTCTATGACCCCGGGATCCTGACAGATCTTCATTCCGAAATTATTGACACACCTTTTGGGCAGGCCATTTATGAATCCGGAAAATTTGGCGATAAAGAAATTATATTCCTTGCGCGCCATGGAATTCATCATACCATTCCGCCGCACAAAATCAATTACAGGGCCAATATCTATGCCCTGAAAATGCTTGATGTCAAGGCTGTCGTGTCTACAACGGCAGTAGGTTCATTGAATCCCGAATATAAAGCGGGGGAACTTGTCCTGATTGACCAGTTTATCGATATGACAAAATCGCGGGATGGAACATTCTACGATGGGGAGCACTATGGCGTAGCGCATCTCGATATGACGCATCCTTACTGTGAAACCCTTCGAAAGGCCATTATCCGGGCAGCTGAAAGTGAACATATTACTCTCCATCCCCATGGAACCTATATCTGTACAGAAGGACCCCGTTTTGAAACACCGGCTGAAATCAGGGCATATCGTCAGTGGGGGGCCGACGTGGTTGGGATGACAAACCTTCCTGAATGCGTACTTGCCAGAGAGGCAGAAATCTGTTATTCCACAATTTCCATGGTTACCAATTTTGCAGCAGGTATTTCGAAAACTGCCCTTTCTCATAAAGAAGTGGTAGATTGCATGAATCATAATCTGGAAAGCTTTAAAAAGATCATTACCATTCTGTCTAAAACCTATGATCCTGATACGGATTGCGACTGTCACCACGCCGCCAGAGATTTCGGAGGTTTCCATTTATTATGAGTAACAAGCTTTGGTCCCTGAAGTGGGACAAGGATACCCTGATTCTTCTGGATCAGACGAAACTTCCACAAACTATTACTTATCTCTACTGCAAAACAATGGAAGAAACGGCAAATGCCATCCGGCGCCTGGCTGTACGGGGAGCTCCTGCTATAGGCGTAGCGGCTGCTTACGGCATGGTTCTTGCCCTTCAGAACGAATTGAAAGAGAATCTGACCGGCGATGAACTGAAACAGGCATTTCATAAAGCCGGGAAATACCTTGCCGGTGCCCGGCCTACTGCGGTCAATCTGTCCTGGGCAGTAGGTGAAATGCTTTCCCTTTTCGACAGAACCGATGAAAAAAATGCCCTGAAAAACCTGACTGTCAGGGCTAAGGAAATAGAAGCTCAGGACAGAAAAATATGCGAAAAAATGGCCGATTCCGGTGCAGAACTTTTTAAAGACAGAACTCATTTGAATATATTGACCCACTGCAATACCGGTGCCCTGGCTACGGCCGGTATTGGGACTGCTTTTGGTGTTATTTACCGCCTTCATGAGGAAGGCCGGATTGAATGTGTCTATGCAGATGAGACAAGGCCCCTTCTCCAGGGGGCCCGACTTACCGGAACAGAGTTGATGCAGAATGAAATTCCCTGCCGTCTCATTACGGATAATATGGCTGCCTGGGTAATGGCACAGAAAAAAATTGATGCGGTCATCGTCGGTGCTGACAGAATCGCTTCCAATGGCGATACAGCAAATAAAGTCGGTACCTATGGTCTTGCCGTACTTTGCGCATATCATCATATCCCGTTTTACATAACGGCACCATTTTCCACTTTTGATTTTTCTATTTCTTCCGGAGATGAAATCGATATAGAAGAGCGAGACCCGGATGAGGTCAGGAAATATGGAAACTGCTATGCAGCGCCTGAGAATATACCTGTTTTTAATCCGGCCTTTGATGTAACACCGCACTCATTAATTACGGGAATTATTACCGAAAAGGGGGTGCTCAGGCCGCCCTTTGAAGATGCGATAAAACAATTTGAAAGGAGTTTATAATTATGACTGAATCCTTAATCAGAGATATTTCACTGGCAGATAACGGGGAGCAGCGTATCCGCTGGGTTGCCAAGTATATGCCCGCACTGAACACGCTGCGAGAAGAATACATAAAAGATCAGACCTTTAAAGGCAAAACCATTGTCATGTCCATCCATCTGGAAGCGAAAACCGCATATCTGGCCCTGACCCTTAAGGCAGCAGGAGCCAATGTAATCTGTACCGGCAGTAATCCTCTTTCCACCCAGGATCCCATTGCGGCTGCTCTTGTCAAAAATGGGGTAACCGTCTACGCATGGCACGGCTGCACAGATGAAGAATATACCATGTTCCTGAACAAAGCGCTGGATCATATGCCTGATATCATTATTGACGACGGCGGTGATCTTGTCCATCTTCTGCATACGTCCAGAATCGATGCCAGAAAGAATCTTATTGGAGGTTCTGAAGAAACCACGACCGGTGTATATCGTCTGAAAATTCTCGAAAAACAGCATGAGCTGAAATTCCCGATGATTGCTGTCAATGATTCTTATTGCAAATACCTTTTTGATAACAGGTATGGTACCGGGCAGTCTGCCTGGGATGGTATCATCCGCAGTACAAATCTGACTGTAACCGGAAAAACCGTTGTTATTGCAGGATATGGCTGGTGCGGAAAAGGTGTTTCCATGCGTGCCAAAGGACTTGGCGCTCATGTCATTGTCACCGAAGTTGATCCTATTAAAGCCATTGAAGCAGTCATGGATGGCTTTGAAGTTATGCCCATGGATGAAGCTGCCAGGCTGGGGGATTATTTCCTTACCGTTACCGGCGATATCAATATTGTTACCGAAAGACATTTCCTCAAAATGAAAGATGGCGCTATTTGTGCCAACGCAGGTCATTTCGATTGCGAAGTCAGCCGCAAGGACCTGGAACGAATCTGTACCAGCAAATTCGAGGCGCGCAAAAATATTGAAGGCTATGTGCTTCCAAATGGTAAAACCGTGTTCCTCCTTGCCGAAGGGCGCCTGGTGAATCTGGCAGCCGGTGATGGTCATCCGGCTGAAATTATGGATCTTTCTTTTGCCATGCAGAGTCTGGCTGCCCGTTATCTCCTTCAGCATGGCAAAGATATGGAAGCCAAAGTATATACACTGCCTCATGAACTGGATACAAAAGTGGCATCCATTAAACTTGCATCCATGGGGTATGAAATTGATACTTTGACAGAAGAACAGAGAAAATATCTTGGACTTGATTGACGGAGGTTATAATATGTCTATTTTAATTAAAAATGTGGGAATCTGCCTGGATGGCAAGGTCGAGGAACATAAGAATATCGCAATAGACGGGAAATATATCAAATCCTTTCCGGATACTCCCATAGAGGCAGATTATGACGAAATCATTGACGGTCATGACATGCTGGCCATGCCGGGTCTGGTAAATACTCATACCCATGTAGCAATGACGCTTTTCCGCAGCTATGCAGATGATATGGCCCTCATGGACTGGCTGCAGAATAAAATCTGGCCTGCTGAAGACCACCTGGATGATGATATCGTGTACTGGGGCAGCATGCTTGCTTTTGCGGAAATGATTCGCGGCGGCACAACGGCCTTCTGTGATATGTATATGTTCATGGATGCCTGTGCCAGAGCAGCCGATCAATCCGGAATCCGCGGCAACCTTGCCCGCGGCCTCGCTGGTCTTGGACCAAATGGACAGAAGGGGATTGACGAAAATGTCGAACTTTTCAAGAATTGGAATGGAGCAGGGGATGGACGTTTCAAGGTTATGATGGGGCCTCATGCACCCTATACCTGCCCGCCAGACTATATCAAAAAAGTAAGAGATGTGGCAACGAAATACAATATGCCCATTCACATTCATCTTTCGGAAACAAAAGGGGAAGTAGAAAATTTTCTGAAAGAATATCACATGACCCCGATTGCCCTTATGAATTCTCTTGGCCTTTTTGATCAGCCCACCCTGGCAGCGCACTGTGTTCATGTTACCGATGATGACATTCAGATTATGAAAGAAAAACACGTCTGCGTGGCTCATAACCCGGCTTCCAATCTGAAACTGGCATCCGGTGTGGCTCCGGTTCCCAAAATGCGAAAAGCCGGAATTACTGTTGGCATTGGTACCGATGGGGCATCCAGCAACAATAAGCTGGATATGTTTGCCGAAATGCGCCTGGCTGCTTTAATTCATAAAGCAGCTGACTATGATCCTTTTGCAATAACTGCCAAAGAAGCCCTTAAAATGGCCACAGAAGACGGTGCAAAGTGTCTGGGGTACAAAGACCTCGGCATTTTGAAAGAGGGATATCTGGCTGATATTATTCTTGTCGACAGGAGCGGATTCCACTGGCATCCACGTTTTGACAGTATTTCTCTTGCTGTGTACGCAGGAAACTCCATGGATGTGGACACGGTTATTATCAATGGTAAACCAGTCATGGAACATAAAGAACTTTTGACTATAGATATCGAAAAGATGTATGCAGAAGTAGAACGGGTAACGGGGAAATTATACGCTTTTACAAAGAAATAATCTGATTCAATAATTTAAATTTACGTAAAAGAGCATCTGGTTTTTAAGACCGGATGCTCTTTATAATTGGCTTTGGCTGATAGATATGATTTATCGTAATAGCACTAAATAATTTTGATTATGAATTGATAAAATAACAGAAATATTCCACGAAACAATTTGTATGATTTCATATTCTGACAGGGATTTGTATTCAAAATTTCCTTTAAAATTGATATAGCTTTTAAGGGATTGCAGGATCTGCATTTAAGTGAATTGAAAGGGCTTCAATACCATGATATAATTATTTTAAGCATTAGTTCCGATAACATTAAATTATCGGAACTAATGTATATTACTAAATCAACGAAATTGTATCTGTAAGGATTGAATTTCACTTATAAAGGCAGGAATTATTGTGGATAATCATTTTTTCCTCAGGAATTTTGTAGAAAAAAACATATCTTCCGGCTTATCGGATAAAAGCCTGAATGCATTGGCTGTGACGAAATCGAAAAATACGATTAATGCTTATGAGTCTGACTGGAATGATTTTTGCGATTGGTGCAGATATCATCATAAGTCTTCTTATCCAGCCAGTCCCGAGACGGTTGTTAACTATATCAATGACCTGGCAGATTTTGCCAAAGCTGCCACGATTCGAAGAAGGATAAGTGCCATATCGGAAAATTACAATGCCTCTGATGAAAGGGATAACAACCCCTGCCGGGCGTGGATTGTAAAGGAAGCGCTTATCGGTCTGACCCGCCTTAAGGGAAGCATGCAGAAAGGTAAGACTCCTATTTACTGGGAGGAAATTGAGGAAATAATTTCCCATATGGATTTGTCCTCCCCTGTTCATATGAGGGATAAGGCGATTCTTCTTCTTGGCTTTATGGGGGCTTTCCGGAGAAGTGAGCTCTCGGGTCTGGATGTGGAAGATTTAAAAAAGTATCCGCAGGGTATTGTCGTGACGATCCGTCATTCCAAAACTGACCAGACGTCTGAGGGACAGCAAATCGGTATACCATATATTCATGATGAATCTATGGACTGCATAGGGGCCATTCATAACTGGATTCAGGTTTCAGGCATTCAATCCGGCCCGCTTTTCCGTAGCTTCTTAAAAAATGGAAAGGTTTCATCAAGGCGGCTTAGTGATAAAAGCATCAATCTCATTGTTAAGAAATATGCAGCCTCTATCGGGCTGGATCCCGATTTTTATGGTGCGCACAGCCTTCGCCACGGTTTTGCCACTTATGCTGCTTTAAAAGGCGTAGAGGAACGTCTCATCATGAAGCAGACGCGGCATCATTCTGTAGAGATGGTACGCCGTTATATTAACGAAGCTGACTTGTTTACAAATAATCCAATCGACAAGATTTTTGGAAGCTCCAGATAATGACGAACAAATTTTCTTTTGGGGTTCCAGACGCTTATAAGAAATTTTGTTCTGTATCTTGATCAATATACACGTAATAACTGATCTGGCAGGATTACGACCTATTCTCTAGGAACTGCGAAAAGCAGCTCTATAAAGAAAACAAATGTCCATTCCATGATTCTGGAATGGACATTTGTTTTCTTTATTTTTTATTTGATGGGCAGTTTAATGATCATGCCGGGTTCAAGTTGACCAGGATTCGTAATATGGTTAAACTGCTGTACATTGTAAATATATTCTCGTATATCTTCGTTTTTCCCTACGCGTTTTGATGCAATATCCCATAAAGTATCGTTTGTGGTCAGTGTTACGGTTTCATATTGAACAGAATTTCCTGCAACGGAAGCGTTTACGCCCCAACCACAAAGCAGTACAACTCCAATCATCAGGACAATTATCTTTTTCATAATAAGCAGTCCTCCTTTTATCATAAATGAATCAGTTTCTTCGAATATGTTTTCACCGAAGATTATTTTTCAAAACGATTATTCCGCGAACATTATTTCTTTTGACATGATTATATTATAACAAAACAAAGATTCGTACAATAGAACATAAAATTAAATTTCTTTAAAGTTCTACAAACCATATGTTTTGTAGAATATTCAATCGCCTATCATTTATTCCATGAACTACTGTTTGAATTTAATTGCTGTATCATGTATAATAAGGCTAAAAAGATGTAGTCTTATTCATTTTTCATGATAAAAATCAGGTTTTTAAGGGCCGGATTATTTAATTTCAAGAAAGGGATACCCCAAAATGGCAGCTAAAAGATTGGGAAAAAACCGGGAACTGACAACCCGTGAAAAAAGCATTCTCGAGTTTATACGAAAGAAGATTTATGAGGATGGCTTCCCTCCTACAGTCCGTGAAATATGCACTGCTGTTGGGCTTCGCTCTACTTCCACTGTTCATGGTTATCTGGCACGGCTGGAAGAACTCGGCGTAATCAAGAGAGATCCTGCCAGCTCCAGGGCCATTGAAGTGGTTAATGATATGTCCTGGCGTCACAAAAAGATGATTCCCATGCCCATGATTGGTGCTGTCCGTGCCGGTGAACCCCTTGTGGCCGATGAGCACCTGGAATCTGTTTTCCCGCTGCCATCCGATTTGATTGGCAGTGATAACAATTGTTATATCCTTGTTGTTCGTGGGGACAGCATGATTAACGCCGGAATCATGGAAGGTGATTACCTGATTGTATCTGAGCAGGATCATGCCCAGAATGGAGATATAGTTGTCGCCCTTGTTGGTAATGATGATGCTACAGTTAAACGTTTCTATAAAGAAAAGGACCACATTCGCCTTCAGCCTGAAAATGATGCGTATCAGCCAATTATTTCAAAGGATGTAATTATCCGTGGTAAAGTAATCGGGTTATACCGGCATATGTAATTCGGATAATCATTCTAATATATAAAATGCCCTATGGATTTCCATAGGGCATTTCTATTTGGCTTTAAACCTTATTTATTTTCCCTTCACTCATTGTAATCAGTCCAAGTTTAAGAAGATGACCGATTGCTCTCTTGAAGGAGGACTTGCTCAGACCCAAAGCTGATTTGATGAGGTCCGGATCTGATTTATCCGTAAAAGGCATCGTTCCATTGTGATGTTCCATATAATCGAGTAATTTTTTCATATCCCCTTCCATGGATTTTTCTTTCACGGGACGCAGGGATATATTCAGATGTCCATCTTTTCGTATGTAGGTAATCCGGCCTTTTACACTGGCTCCCAGGGGAATGTATTCATGGATTTCATCATAATGAATAAATCCGATCCATCTTTCTCTTGTAATAAAGAAAATTCCCTGTCCGGTCTTGTTATAGACGGTGCCTTCAATGATATCACCAATTTTGACTCCTGTGGCAGGAAGGCTGATTCTGCGAATTTCCTCATTAACTTTTGTTGTAACTGCCAGTCGTCCGGTTTTGTCGATATACAGCTTTACCCAGATATTCTGTCCTACAGTTACGTTTTCTTCCATTTGTGAAAAGGGAAGGAAAATTCCTCGTTCAGTTCCCACATCAACGAATGCGCCAAATCTCGTTGTAAGCATAACAGGGGCATACCCAATACCGCCGACAGGAATCTGTGGCAGATGCATACTGGCAGTAAGGCGGTGTCTGGGATCATGATAGAGAAATACCTTTACTTTTTCCCCCTCTTCAAGATGTTTTGTCTGCTGTCCATTATGAAGCAGGATATCATCGGAAGATTTGCCGGTACCAGCATCTAGAAAAACTCCAAATGATGTTTCTCTGGAAACTGTCAGCTCTGCGATGGAGTTTTCTTTAAGATGCAGAGGGCCTAATCCATTAGGTTCTTCACTATTCATTGATTTCTCCAATATCATGATATTCAGCAGCAGGCGCCTCCTGCCAGAGTGTATCAAAATCATATCTGCGTCGTTCTTCATCGGTAAAGATATGAACGATTACATCTCCAAAATCAAGAAGAATCCAGTCACCTTCCCTGTATCCTTCTTTCCGGAGGGCATGAATCCCCTCTTGCGCCAGTTTTTCTTCCACTTCATCAGCAGCTGCCTGGGATTGCTTTTTGTTTCTTGTGGAAGCAAGAATAAAATGATCGGCTATACTGGTCAAGTCTCTTACGTCGAGGACACGAATACGAACGCCTTTTTTGGCAGATAAAGCTTTACAGATTATTTCTATGTTTTTTTCCATAATATCTCCCTCAGTTTGAATTATTACCTGATCCGATAGTGAGTGCGATGGCTTTCTGAACTTCTACCGGATTAACTACCCATGTATTGACTTTGTTGATTTTCTGGATTTCTCCAGGAAGGATTACATATTTGAAATTTTCCGGGGGATAACCGGTAACCGCATAAGCCATAGAAGCTGCTTCGGAAGGCGTAATATCGGTTTCTGAAGCCGACCATATCAGTCTTGCAGCTATCCAGTTATAAATAGCAAATCTATCATGCATGGTTTCGACGAGTTTTTTTAGAATCCTTTCCTGACGCTGGATTCTATCAATTTCGCCGGCTTTTTCGTCCAAAAACCGGACATAACCCAGTGTACCGGTTCCATCCAGTTCCTGATAGCCTTTACGAATAGCAATGTCCTCTTCACCATTTTTATCACGATGGGACATATCTTTTTCGACGTATAAATTCAGACCGCCGGCCTTATCGATATATCTCTGAAAGTCGGCATAGTTGAGAACCGCATACTTGTTTATCCGTATATGGAGAAGATTTTCCACAGCGCTCCTGGTTTCTTCAGCTCCTCCTTCTGTATAAGTAGATTTAATCAGCTGATTTGTCTTTTCCTGTCTTGATAGCTTTGTATTGGGCGGAATGGACAGGAAAGTGATTTCTCTGTCTTTGGCATTCCAGGCTGACAGCAGAATGGAATCAGCTTCATTTCCTGATGTTTCGTCTGTCCCTATGATCAGGTAATAGCAAAGTGGCTGATCTGTATCATGAATTTTGGCAAGAATAAAGGATACGCCTTTGCCGATTCCCAAAATAAGAACGCCAAGTATAATCAACAAGGTTATTATACAGAAAATCAGTTTCTTTACACGAATTCTGGTTTTCCTGTGTTTATTTTTTCTCATTTGTTTTCTCTTTGAGTTTCAATATCAAATCATTCCTGCCAATAAAGGTAAGATCATAAATATAGGCCCCCTGATCAAGTAAGTGGGCTATTGTTGAATCATAGGCAGCCAGTAATGCTCTGTCAAGATCTTTCTCTGCAAGCTGTCTGAGTTTTTCCACTCCCGGAAAATCTCTGGATGGTTCTATATAGTCTGCCAGGAAAATTATTTTTTCAAGCAGGGACATGTCGGCGTGACCTGTCGTATGATAGTAGATGGCACTTTTGATTTCTTCATCATGTATGCCATATTTTTCCTCTGCCAGAATGCTTCCAACGGGACCATGAAGCAGTGCCCGGCTGGAAAGCAGAATAGAGTCCGCAGATAAATGGTTTTCGCAGGCGATTTGCTGCATCTCCTGCAATGAAAACTCCTTGGCACAGTCATGGACCCATCCTGCCAGAAAGGCCTTATCCGGATTGGCCCCATATTTTTCTGCCAAATGGAAGGCTGTCCGGGCAACCCCTTCCGAGTGATGGAACCGTTTGCCTGACAGGATGTTTTTTAAATCTTTCTGGATATTTTCAAGTTTCATGGTTTTAACCTTCATAAAGATGATATTTCTTTATAAACTGAATGACTTTATCAGGGATAAAATATCTTACCGATTTATTGTTTGCCAGTGATTCACGAAGAATAGTCGATGATATTTCCAATTCAGGGATTCGCAGAAAATGAATTTTTTCTCGACCCAATTCACCAAAATACGAAACGGAGCGTTTTAGTTTTTCCTCATATCCCGGACGGCTGGCACAAATAAAATGACAGCAGGACAGGAGTTCCCTGTTATATTTCCAGGTAGGCAGATCGGCGAGTGCATCGGTGCCGCATATAAAATAGAATTCATAGCCGCTGCCCATAATATTCCGAAGAAGGTGAATCGTATCTACAGTATACGACGGTCCGCTCCGATCCCGTTCAATGGGAGAAATCTCAAACCGGGGATTGTCTTTAATGGCAGTGTAAACCATATCATATCGAAGGAATTTATTGATGTTATGCATATCCTTGTTGGGCGTATCGCCGGAAGGAACAAAAATAACTTTTTCAAGTTCAAATTCCTGCCAGGCGGATTCAGCAATTACAAGGTGGCCAATATGCAGAGGATTAAAAGATCCCCCGAAAATTCCTATCCGTTTAAGCATACATAAACCACCGCTTCCGCTATGAGAATACATATGATCAATAGAATAAAAAGCTGCAGGATATGAATCATCTCAAAACGGCCTTTGGGATATTCCGAAAAATAGTAAATGATCCATTTCAGCTTTTCTGAAAATTTCATTTCATCACCAGCAGATTATCCCTGTGAATTACAGTATCATAGGGAGGTTCATACCCCAGTGCCGATTTCAAATCCTCCGTGTGAAGTCCTTTGATGATTTCAATATCATCACTGCAGTAGTGAGTAAGTCCCCTTGCCAGCTCTTCATTTTTATAGGTTACAGAAACAGTATCGCCTTCAGAAAAGGAGCCTTCTGTCCCTGTTATACCAACAGCCAGCAGACTGGATCCGTTTTTTAGAATTGCATTACGACATCCCAGATCCACAAAAATCTTACCTTTAACAGCAGTTCCGATAATGATATCCCGCTTTTTGAGCTGGGGATGAACATTTTCTCCTTTAAAGAATGTTCCCAGATTTTCACCTTCCATAATACGTTCAATTACTTCAGGAAGGATGCTGTTGGCAATAACCATATCAATACCTGAACGTACACAAATTTCCGCTGCCTGAATTTTTGTATACATTCCTCCGGTTCCCTGGGTGGAACCGGCACCACCGGCAATCTGGTAGATTTCCCGGGTAAATTGAGGCACCTCATGAATCAATTCGGCATCTGGATTTTTTCTCGGATCAGCAGTATAAAGTCCTTCTATATCCGAGAGAATGATAAGCAGATCCGCTTCTGCAATACTTGCAACAATGGCTGAAAGAGTATCATTGTCGCCAATTTTGATTTCGTCTGCGGTCACAGCATCATTTTCATTGACGATCGGCACGGCGCCAAGTTCCAGAAGAGATAAAAGGGTTCCGCGCATATGCAGATAGCGTTTGGAATTTACCGCATCCCCTTTAGTGAAAAGCAGCTGCCCTACAACATGCCCATATTCCCTGAAAAGATGCTCATAGATATTCAGAAGCATCCCCTGCCCGACAGCAGCTGAAGCCTGCTTATAGGGCAGATAAGAGGGTTTTTCCCTGAATCCCAGTTCCGGAAACCCTACTCCGATAGCGCCTGAGGTAACCAATATGACTTGAATACCGCGGTTCTTTAAATCGGAAATCTGCCTGGCCAGATGATCCATGAAACGCAGATTAATCTTACCATTGCTGTAAGTAAGGGAACTGGTACCGACCTTGATTACAATCCTTTTTTTGCCGGTAATGCCTTTTCGGATGTTCGAATTAAGGGAGTTCATAGTGGGACTTCTTTTCTTTCTGTTTGAACAGTACACAATTGCGCCCTATAATCTGTACAATTTCGCAATCAAACCTTGAAGCAAGGAGTTCTGCGGTAGCCCGTATATTTTCATCAGAATTCTGATGAATTTTCACCTTGACAAGCTCTCTGGCCAGTAATACGTCTTCAACGCTGTCAATGACAGACTCCGTAATTCCTTCTTTACCAATCTGCACATAAGCAGGAAGTTGTACAGCAAGACTTTTCAGGTATTGTTTCTGTTTTCCGGTTAACATGATTGACTCCTTATTCATCAGTATTTTCTGATTTATCTTTTGATTCGGAATAAGTGAATTCCACTCCGTAAAGGTTAACTGTATCCCCTTCATGAATTCCCTGCTTTCTAAGCAGTTTATCCAGCCCCATAAAACGCCAGGCTCTTTCAAAGCGGCGCAGGGAGACATAATCTTCAAAATTGGTCATACCAACAAGTTTTTCTACACGTTTTCCGGTAACGTAATAGATATCATCCTTTTTCTCAACAAGGAATTCATCCTTTTGAACTTCATAAACAATATCCTTTTCAGTAGGCTCGAAAGAAACTTCCGGTTCTTCCTGCAGTATGGTCCATGCAGCTTCCAGTAATGGTTTAAGCCCTTCTCCATTTAATGTGCATACCGGGAAGAATTTGTATCCTTTTGATTCAATAGCTTTCCTTAAGTCCTCTATACGGGAAGAGTCTTCTATAAGATCAATTTTATTGGCCGCAACGATCTGCTTTTTTTGGGCAAGAGCAGGGCTGTAAAGCTCCAGCTCATTATTGATGATTCGGAAATCATCCAATGGATCTCTTCCTTCACTTCCTGCGGCATCCAATACGTGGATAAGGACTTTGGTTCTTTCGACATGCCGCAAAAATTCGTCACCCAGTCCGGTCCCCTGACTGGCACCTTCTATAAGGCCGGGAATATCAGCCATAACAAAACTTCTTTCTGAATCAAGGCTGACTACGCCCAGGACAGGATTCAAAGTAGTAAAATGGTAGGCCGCAACTTCCGGTTTTGCTCCGGAAACCTTTCTGAGCAGGCTTGATTTTCCTACGCTTGGAAATCCAAGAAGACCTACATCAGCCAGAACTTTAAGTTCCAGCCTTATATTTTTTTCTTCGCCCGGTTCTCCTTTTTCTGCATAAGTTGGGGCACGAACAGCAGAAGTGGCGAAGTGGGAATTTCCTCTTCCGCCATGCCCGCCTTTTGCAACCATGACTTGCTGTCCATTTTGAGTCATATCTGCCAGAAGTTCCCCGGTACGGTCATCATAAACCATAGTTCCCAAGGGTACATCGACAAAGACGTCTTCGGCATTTTTACCAAACATTTCCTTAGCGCCGCCATTTTCTCCTGCTTTGGCAGCAAATTTACGATGACGTCTGAAGTTAATCAATGTATTCTGATTGCTGTCGGCCCTGATAATCACAGAACCGCCTTTACCCCCATCGCCACCGCTCGGGCCTCCCCGGGGGACATATTTTTCTCTCCGGAATGCGACAACCCCATCGCCACCGGCGCCGGAGACAACTATGATTTTTGCTCTATCAATAAACATGGAAGAATACCTCTCTAAAAATTTAGAATAATCTATTTTATTATATCATGGAAGCAGGAAATATAGTAAAAATCCTGTCATTTTTCAAAGATCAGGTATCGTTTACTGTTCCCTGTACAATAAAAACTGCGGCCGACAAATGACCGCAGTTCCTTAGTGATTGTGGAGATATTTAATGGCATTTGAAAGAACTGTATCACTTGTGAAATCAAATGCTCTTCCTTCCTGCTTTACCTCAATATCAGGATGGATTCCCTTTTTATCAATGGATTTTCCTGAAGGCGTCTTATATTCAGCAATAGATATTTTTATAGCAGTTTTGTCAGTTTCCTGATAGACTGCCTGGACAGTTCCCTTTCCATAACTGGTCTCTCCCATTACAATGCCCTCTTTCCGGTCCTGAATGGCCCCTGCAAGAATTTCAGAAGCACTGGCACTGTTTTTATCGATCAATATGACTAAAGGAATGATTTCATCAGCTCCATTGATGGTGTATACTTTAGAATCCCCTGATTTCGTATGATAACTTACGACCGTTCCCTCGGAAATCAACTGATCAGCTATTGAAACCACAGAGTCAATAACACCGCCAGGATTCATGCGCACATCGACAATCAGTTTCCTGCATCCTTTTTCTTTCAATTGAGTGAGCTGTTTCCTGAAATCATCAGGAGTGTGGTTACTGAAATTGAAAATATGAATATAGCCGATTTCAGAATCCACCATGCGGCTGACAACCGTGGGCAGAGTTATATTTGCTCTTGTCACTTGAATATCTAAATTCTCTTCTCCCCTCTTTACTGTCAGTGCAGCCGTTGTGCCTATCTGCCCTCTGAGTGAATGGGACACTCCAGTTAATCCCAAATCATGTGCCGGTGTTTCATCAACCGAAAGAATGATATCACCGGATTTCAGATCAGCCCGTTCCGCGGAGCTGTCAGGGAAAACAGAAAAAATTCTGATATTTGAATCTTTATCAAGACCAACCAGTACACCGATGCCGGCATATTCTCCACTGGTTGTTCTGGAAAATAAATCATAACTGTCATCAGACAGAAGCGTTGTATAAGGATCCCCCAGACTGTCAAGCATGCCTTTTGTAGCACCTTTCCAAAGAAGATCATCATCAACATTTTTGAAATATTCAGAACGTATCCGGTGATAATTTGCAAAAAATCGGAACAATTCGCCAGGATGCCCATCTGTTATGAATGATGCATATCCGAGAGGAAGAATAATGGAACCTGAAAGCAAAAGTGCTGCTCCGGCTAAAATGAACTTCCCATATTTCAATATACCGGATTTCATTACAAATACCCCATCGGATTTACCGGTGATCCATTGATATCCACTTCAAAGTGACAATGTGGGCCAGTGGAATTACCGGTAGATCCGGCATAAGCGATTACAGAACCCTTGGAAACAGATTGTCCCTCAGACACAGCAAGAGACTGATTGTGTCCATAAAGAGTAGATACACCGCCACCATGATCGATAATAACAGCATTTCCATAACCGGAAATCCACCCGGAATAAACGACAACACCACTATCAGCAGCATGAATAGGAGTCCCGTAGTCTACGCCAATATCAATACCGGCATGAAAAATGGTTGTTCCGAAAATCGGGTGTGTCCGATAACCAAAAGGTGATGTAATCGGTCCGCTGCAGGGCCAGCTCATAGCTCCGGTTCCCTGTATATACCCATCATCACTTCCACCTCCAGAAGCTGCCTGGCGGGCAGCTTCTGCGGCAGCAAGACGCTGCTGAATCAGGTTTCTGACCTGTTCAGCCTGGGCTGCGAGATCTTTTTCCATTTGGGCTGCGGCAGCCCGGTTGCTCTTCGCAGAATCAAGTATTTTCTGTTGTTCAGCTTTTTTTACGGCAATTTCCTGCCGGGCTTTTTCCGCTTCGAGAGCCAGAGCATCGAGCTGACGTTTATCTTCTTCCAATTGCGCTTTCTTTGCTTCAATAGCAGCTTTCTGCTTCTGGATTTCTAAAATCAGATTATAGTCAGAGCGAATAATTCTTTTCAGAAGTTCAATACGATTTGCGAAGTCACTGAAACTGTTTGCCCCAAGAATAACTTCGAGATAATTGAGCTGTCCATGCATATAAATAGCACGGACACGGCGGTTTAATATATTCTGCCTGCTCTTCAGATAGGCTTCTGCTTTGGCAATATCCCTTTTTGTCTGCTCTATCTGGGCATTGATCTGAGCCTGCTGTCGTTGAATTTCCCTGAGCCTTGCGGTGGCTGCATTAAGTTCTGCCTGAATTCCCTTCAGCCTGGTACTGACTTCTTCAATGACCTGTTCCCAGTTGGCCTGTTCAATCCGGGATGCATCAATCTGCCCCTGGATATCGGACAACTGGTCATCAAGGTCATCCGCATAAGAAGGTACGGACAAAGAAGTATTGCCGATCATAAGAGAAATAATCACGGCAGATACAATATTCCTCGATATTTTCATGGAAATTATACCTTCATATACTTGCGGAGCGAAATCGTGCTTCCTAAAATTCCAATAACGATTCCCGCTCCGAGGATAATAGCAGCAAGATAACCCACAAAGGGCCAAATCGAAATCATTGGTATAAATACCAGTCCGGCCTCTGTCATCTTCTGCAGAACAATTTTATACCCTTCCCAAAGGATGAGGGAAGAAATGCCGGAACCTATAAAACCAATGACCATACCTTCAAAGATGAATGGCCAGCGGATGAATCCATTGGTGGCACCCACATATTTCATGATCTGAATTTCACGACGTCTTGCGAATACAGTCAGCCTGATCGTATTGGAGATAATAAAGAGTTCGGCACCAGCCAGAAAAACTATGAGAATGATGCCGCCAATGCGGATTACCTGAGCAACCTTATACAGCTGTTCAATGATTTCCTGCCCATACTGTACGGTGTCTACCTCATTATATTGGGACACAATTGCCACGGCATTCTTCAATGACTCAGGATTGGAAAAGGATGTTGAATAAGACGCGGGAAGAGGATTGCCATTAATAGCCTCCAGGATTCCCTGCTGATCCCCAAGACCTTTTTTGAATTCTGCCATCGCCTGATCTTTATTAGTAAATTTGATTGCTTTAAGATCAGGAAGTGCCTTGAGCCGCTGCCCTATCCCCATTACCTGACTGGTCGTTAATCCATCTTTCAGATAAATGGTCATTTCAACCTGACTCTCAAGATAAGAGGCCATATGATTGACATTCAAAACAGCACAGAGAAATGTCCCTAAAATAAACATGGATAATGTAACAGTCAGGATGGAGGCAACCGCCATGAACTTATTTCGGAAAAGTGAATGAACTGTCTCTTTCCAGAAATAACCAAGTGAACTAAACATGTAGGTGGTATCCCCCTTTTTCCTGGTCCGCAATGATACGGCCATCTTCAATATTGATGACCCGCTTATGCATGGAATTTACAAGATCCTTGTTATGGGTAACCATAATGATTGTCGTTCCCATATGGTTAATCTCGTTAAAGAGTTTCATGATTTCATCCGTAGTAACAGGATCCAGATTTCCGGTCGGTTCATCAGCAATCAAAAGAATAGGCTGATTAACAAGTGCCCTGGCTATAGCCACGCGCTGCTGCTCACCGCCCGAAAGACGGGAAGGAAGTTCCTTTGCCTTATTTCTAAGTCCCACAAGATCAAGCACTCTGTTTACCCGTTCTTTGATTTCGCGGCTCTTCGCACCGGTTACCCTGAGGACAAAAGCAATATTATCGAATACTGATTTCTCTGAGAGAAGGCGGAAATCCTGGAATACTATGCCCAGTGTCCTCCTGTAGTAGGGTATCTTGTTCCTTTTCAACCGGGTAATATTGATCCCATTAACAATAACAGTTCCCGATTCCGGCACCAGTTCGTGAGTCAGTATTTTCACAAAAGTAGATTTGCCGGCACCACTGGGACCAACTACAAATACAAACTCTCCTTTGTCAATATGAGTGGAAATATTTTTCAGGGCCGTATGCTTTGGATCATAATTCAGAGACACCTGATCAAAAGTAATCATCAAATCCTCACTTTCTTGCAATCAGTGCTTTTGCTTTTTTGACGATATTTTCAGGAGTGAGTCCATATACTTCGAGCAGATCATCAGCTTTACCGGATTGGCCAAAGGTATCTTCCGTTCCAATCATTGCCATAGGAACGGGTTTATGAAGGCAGAGAACTTCTGCAACTGCCCCGCCAAGTCCGCCTTTGACTGTATGTTCTTCACAGGTAAGAATGGCACCAGTTTCCAAAGCGGCCCTAAGGATAGCATCCTCATCAATCGGCTTTATGGAACCCATATTGATAACCCTTGCAGAAATTCCTTCTGCTTCCAGTAAATCATGTGCTTTTTTTGCCTTAGCCGTCATAATGCCGCAGGCTATAATCGTAATATCCGTACCAGGGCATACCTCAAAGCTTTTACCGGGCTTGAA
Source organism: Dialister sp. (assembly GCF_036343215.1). Lineage (GTDB taxonomy): Bacteria > Bacillota > Negativicutes > Veillonellales > Dialisteraceae > Dialister. The sequence continues at coordinate 105,509 of NZ_JAZASU010000001.1, read as the reverse complement.
AATATAGTTTTCCGGCATAATGTCATCACATTTGGCTCGGCCCATGCGGATATAAACGGGTCCATTATAAGAAGCGGCCCATTTGACAGCTTCTTTGGTTTCCTTTGCATCAGATGGAACAATGACCGTCATATTGGGAAGTGCTCTCATCAGAGTAATATCTTCAAGCATCTGATGGGTTGCGCCATCTTCACCAACCGTAAGCCCGGCATGAGTAACAGCAACTTTCACATTCAGCTTAGGATAGCATATGGAATTTCGAATCTGTTCATAAGCACGACCGGCACCGAAAACAGCAAAAGTAGACGCAAAGGGAATTTTACCTGCCGCAGCCAATCCGGCGGCAATTCCCATCATATTAGCTTCAGCAATGCCGGTATCAAAAAAGCGATTCGGGTAAGCTTTAGCAAAAACCTGCGTCTTAGTGGAAGCAGAAAGATCTGCATCCAAAACAACAATATCAGGATTAACAGCCCCCAGTTCTTTCAGGGCTTCACCGTATGCGTCACGTGTTGCCTTACCCATTTATTCTTCCTCCACTGCTTTAATAAACCGTTCACATTCTTCAGCGGTCGGAGCCTTGCCATGCCAGCCGACTTTGTTTTCAATTTCCGGAACACCCTTGCCTTTGACAGTCTTCATAACTACCATAGTCGGTTTTCCGGAAGTTGCTTTTGCTTCTTCAATGGCAGCATGAAGTGCATTAAAGTCATGACCATCTGCATGAATGACATGCCATCCAAAAGCTTTGAACTTTTCGTCAATCGGAAGAGAAGACATGACTTCCGTGATAGGCCCATCGATCTGAAGCCCATTATTATCCACAAAGGCAGTCAGATGATCAAGCTTGTAATGAGCGGCGTACATAGCAGCCTCCCATACCTGTCCTTCTTCCAGTTCTCCATCTCCAAGAACTGCATATACTCTCCAGTCTTTATGATCTATTTGAGAAGCCAAAGCCATTCCACATGCAGCACTGATTCCCTGTCCAAGAGAACCGGTAGTCATATCCACTCCCGGCGTATGCTTCATATCCGGATGGCCCTGAAGCATATGACCAGCCTGTCTGAGCCAGTCCAATTCGCCTTTGGGGAAATATCCTTTTTCTGCAAGACAAGCGTACAAGGCAGGCGCGCCATGACCTTTTGAAAGGACCAGACGATCCCTCTCTGCCCAGTGAGGATTTTCCGGGTCAATATTCATTTCCCTAAAATACAGGAGAGTAAGCAGATCTGCAGATGATAAAGATCCGCCAGTGTGACCGGAATTAGCCTTTGTAATCATTTTCAAAATATCAATGCGAACTTCTTTGGCCTTTTCTCTGAGAAAAGCGATCTCTTCATTGCTTAAATGACTCATCAGTTTTCCTCCTTGCTTTCAATAAGATTCTTTAAAATCTGAACATTCTGCAGGGCCTGCTCCTGAAGCCTTTTCACATTACCCCAGCCGGAAAAAGTTCCTGCGCCAGCACAGAGTTTACACGTATCATTATACAACTTTCCGGCATCCATATGGGAAACAGAACATACCGGGTTTTCCCCAATCAGTGCCAGAAAATTATCTATTTTGGGATCATAGGAAATACCCAGGAAAGGGACATGCATCAATGCGGAAAAAATCAGGGCATGTAATCTCATACCTATCAGGACATCCATATTACCGATGATGGACATGAGCTCATCTATAGAATAATCATCGGGCAATATGTAAATATTATTATTACCAGCACCAATTTCCCTGGCAGCATCCCTGTCTTCCGGATACTGCATTGGAATAAAAATAATGGAAATATCTTTGTGCAGAGAAAGCTCTTCAATATATTTCTTTAAATCAGCCATCCATTTTTCAGAATGATTCCAGTTTCGAATGGCAATACCTATTTTCTTTCCGAAGCTGGGAACATGGTTATCATGAAGAATATTTCGTCCGGAGTCCAGCTCTGCCGGTTGAAGTGAAAGCACTGCATCAGCAGTTGTATAGATGCGGCTGTGAACTCCCAACCTTTCAAGAAATCCTTTTGACTCCGTATCCCTGACAGTAATAGCATCCACATGATTGAGGACGTGTTTCAGGATAATACGGATAACCCTGTAACGGACCGGACCGATTCCTTGAGAATAGAGGAAAACCCGTTTTTGAAAAAGGACTCCCAGCGTGATAATAGACAGATAGTAAATCATGCTTTTCCAGCTGGTTACGTCCTGTAGAAGGCTTCCTCCCCCGCTGATAATAAGGTCTGAGCGGAGAATGGAAGATATAATCCGTGAAGCAGAAAAACGGGGAACCGCATGTACACCAAAAGTGTTAGAAGTGACCTCCGGGTGACCTGAAATAACGGTAATATCAGGTTTGTCAAAAGTCCTTCTTAAGGCCTGCAGTATGGCAGAAAGCATTGCTTCGTCGCCGGCATTATTGAATCCATAATATCCGGATATGACGATATTATAATTTGCCATATCGTTCTCCAAAAAACTTGGTAATCCGCACCAGAATCATGACACCAATCAGAGCTGTAATAAGGGATAAACTTCCGGCAGCCAGTCCGTCAATGCCCCTGATAAGGCTCAGAATATAGGGACTTCTCATATGGGCAAAGGTTTCAACCATGGAACCCTGGCCTATGGTTACGGCAATAATAAGGAAATAATGAAGTATCTGAGGCCATTTTCTGTACAAAGCCGTCAATGACAGTAAAACAGCCGGATGGCCAAACAGAAATTCTTTTTCGCGTGGACGGGCATACATCAGATCTTCCAAAAATCTTCTGAGGGCAATCTCAAAAGCAGGAACAGGTGCCCCATTGTTGCCACTTCTGCCAATAAACATAAAGCCAACCATAGCAAGAAGACCAAGGCAAGCCAGTAGTCCCAATTTAATCTGAATATTGCAGAATTTTCTGACAAAGGAAACAAAGTCACGGTCGGAAGATACAATCTTTCCGAAGAATGGAAATTTTTGGATATATACAATGGAAACCAGGACAATTGGCAAAATAAAGGTTGCCTTTACGCCCCGGAAAAACTGTATTTCCAAAAGAAACCTGATGTCTCCAAGAAGGCCGCTTATAAAAGCAGCACCCGCAAGAGATAAAATCCCAGCCCCCCACAACAGTGCCAGGGATTCAACGAAAAGGTGCCCCCAGCCAACCTCGGAGAAAGCCGTATTTTTCCTTTTTATGCAATAATTAAGGAACAATGTCATTACGATGACAGGAGTACACACAGCAGCTCCCAGGGCAAGGATTTGAAGGGGAAGAATAGAATTTTTCAGCCAGAATAATCCCTGAGTACCTAAAATTCCAAGTATTTCAATAAAAACCCAGTATCTCCCAAGGAATGGCAAAATACATATCATTGCCATAACTATAAGAGAAACTGCTCCAATCATGGTAAGGGCACGAAGTATTCTGGTTGGAAAATAAGGCTCAAATATGGAAGCTTTTCCAATGGTGAAGCCATGATTGACCAAACGTGATGACACATCGGCAATGTAAGAAGCATTTGTTTCAGAAAGAGTCATCCCATCTACCGGGAATTTATAAGAAGGGAACAGGTTCATACGTATATTTCTTTCAATATCAGAAATATAGAAACGGGATGCAGCCTCTTTAGGAGTAATCTTAATCAGCTCATCTTTAGACATGGCATAAAGACGGACCGTATTGTAATTAGAAAGTACCGCCATATCCATGTTGCCGGACTGCCGCTCAAAACCCAGCTGGTTCTGTGCTTCAATGAGAACAGACGGAATACTCCGGGACTGCAATTCCCGGGTAACATACTCAACAAAATCTCTGTAGCCTAAAACTTCTTTTCCCTGAAAAATGACAGCGCTGACACGGTCAGAAGCATCGGCGGCTTTAAAGAAAAGATCAACGTATTCCCTGGTTATATGCGGTTCATTAATCGGGCGAAGTACAATATAAAATCCCGCTTCTGATGCAGCTTTGACAGTTTCCTGATAAATCCCCAATGGTTTAATCATAAACTGGCTGTAAACTGCATTGACTTCAAGAGTATCCGTCCCATTAACTGTAAAATGCCTGACTGCATCTTTTCCCATGATAAGGGGCAGATGATCTTCTGTTTCCCGGAAATAGGCAAGCCCTTTATCGCCGGCTCCAGGCTGGATATATATTTTATTATCAGAAAGGCTGTCCACTCCCGGATTGCGGAAAATGAATTCCCCTCCCCGATAGGCCCTCAGATAATCATGATTGACCATTTTTTCCATGGTCTCATCATAAACAGCCAGAGAAGTAATACCGCTTTTCCGATAGAGAGAAAACAGTTCTTCAGGAGACTTCTTTTCTACTGCCGCATTATCAATGATATTGTAATAGTCATATACGTTTTCCACTGAGGACGCAGCAGACTCTACATGAGTACGCTGCAGGGAAATAATCCCTGCAGCGATAATACCGATACATATTAAAACTGCCAGAACCCTGCAGGCGTTTTTTTGTATGGCCGACATTTCTTTCTCCCTCTTACTTAGCTTTTGCGTTGAATTTATTCATCTTGAGGAAGCCCTCGATAAAAGGATCCAGATCTCCGTCCATAACAGCCTGGATATTTCCCGTCTCCACACCGGTACGATTGTCCTTTACCAGTGTATAGGGCTGGAAAACATAAGACCGAATCTGGCTGCCCCACTCAATAGCCTGCTGATCTCCTTCCAGAGCACTGATTTCCTGTTCGTGTTTCTTCATCTCAAATTCATAAAGCTTGGCACGTAAAAGGCGAAGGCACTGTTCCTTATTTTGGAACTGGCTGCGTTCATTCTGGCAGGCTGCCACAATACCCGTAGGAATATGAGTCATGCGGACGGCAGAACTTGTTTTATTGATATGCTGTCCACCGGCGCCGCTGGAACGATAATAATCGACACGCACGTCATCCATATTAAGATCAACCTGAACATCGTCATCAATTTCAGGCATCACATCAACAGCAGAAAAAGACGTATGACGGCGTTTGGCCGCATCAAAAGGAGAAATCCTGACAAGACGATGTACTCCCTTTTCAGATTTCAGGAAACCATAGGCATACTTCCCTTTTACCATATATTCAGCACTTTTTATACCCGCCTCGTCTCCTGGCAGCATATTGAGTTCGTCCAGTTCAAAACCTTCTGCCTCTGCCCACTTGATATACATGCGGATCAGCATTTCAGTCCAATCCTGCGCCTCTGTACCACCTGCACCGGCATGAAATGTAATAATGGCATTGCTGGCATCATATTTTCCTGAAAGGAGGAGTTCAATTTCCTTCTTATCCATGATTTCTTTGACTTCAGCAAGCTCTTTAGCAATCTCCGGTTCCATAGACTGGTCATCTTCTTCAATAGCCAGCTCAAGAATGTCCTGCAGGCCTTCAGCCCTGGAGAAAAGCTTCGTATATGTTTCATAAGCCTCTTTGGCTTCTGTAGCTTCCTGGGAAACCTGACGGGCTTTGTCCGCATCATCCCAGAAAGTCGGATCGCTCATCTGAACATCGTAACTTCTGATTCGTTCTTTCAGCTGAGGTAAGTCAAAGTGAATCCCTTATTTCTTTTTCATGATTCAGCAGTTCTGTTAAAGTTTTTTTCAAATCTTCCAGCATCTGGATTGTCATCTCTCTTTCATATAAAAATTTAAAATCAGATTGATTCAAAATTCAAGATATTATTTTTCAGAATCTGACACGTTCTGTGGATTTTCGTCCACATAATGCTCAGTTGCACCTTCAAGATGGTTGTCCGGTTTGGGGGCCTCCTGCTGAGGAGCCTCGGGATCTGTAGTAAAGCGAATCTGGATATGGTAGAGATAGAGAATAATTGTCTCCATCATGGCCTGCTGCATTTCTTCAAAAATGTCATAAGCTTCTACTTTATATTCAACAATCGGATTCCTCTGCCCATAGGAACGAAGGCCGATACCTTCCTTCAGCATATCCATATCATCCAAATGTTCCATCCACTTGGAATCCACTACTTTCAGCATGACTGCTTTTTCCAGTTCACGCATCATTGGAGAGCCAATGGACTTTTCTCTGGATTCATAGGTTTCATGGGCCAGTGTCTTCAGCTTGTCCTCAATCTCTTCACGGCTCATATCTTCTACATCTTCAAGATTCAGTTCACCTGGGGCAAGAAAGAATTTTTCACTATATTTCAGCAGCCCTTCAAAATCCCATTCTTCCGGATAAAGTTTCGGATCCGCATATGCCTGCATACCATTGTCGACGATAGTGTCAACCATGCCAAGGATCTGGTCCTTCATGTCCTCGCCTTCAAGAATCCTGCGCCGCTGATCATAGACAACTTTTCTCTGCTGGTTCATGACATCATCGTACTCAAGGACATATTTACGGATATCAAAGTTACGCGCTTCCACACGTTTTTGAGCCTTCTGGATGGCATTGGATACCATTTTGCTGTTAATCGGTTCATCCTCATCAAGCCCCATCTTTTCCATGAGTTTCTTGATATTATCTCCACCGAAAATACGGAGAAGGTCATCTTCCAGAGAAAGGAAGAACTGACTGGACCCCGGATCCCCCTGACGACCGGCACGGCCACGAAGCTGATTGTCAATACGACGGCTTTCATGACGTTCCGTACCGATAATGGCAAGACCTCCCAAGGCATCAACTCCATCACCAAGCTGGATATCCGTACCACGCCCGGCCATATTGGTTGCAATCGTAACCGCATCTTTTTGGCCTGCTAAAGCAACGATTGCTGCTTCTTTTTCATGATATTTTGCATTCAGCACAGAATGAGGAATTCCTGCTTTGTCAAGCATGCCGGAGAGTTCTTCAGACTGTTCAATAGATGTAGTACCAATCAGCATTGGCTGGCCCGTTGCATGACGTTTCTGTACTTCTTTAACAACGGCTCTATACTTGCCCCTCTTCGTCTTAAATACCACATCCGGAAGGTCCTTGCGCTGGATTGGCTTATTTGTAGGAACCTGAAGAACCGGAAGTCCATAAATCTTGATAAATTCCTGTTCTTCCGTCTTTGCAGTACCGGTCATTCCTGCGAGTTTATCATACATTCTGAAGTAATTCTGGAAAGTGATAGTGGCAAGGGTCTGGCTTTCTCTCTGCACTTCCAGCCCTTCCTTGGCTTCAATAGCCTGGTGAAGTCCGTCCGAATAACGGCGGCCGTACATCAGACGACCGGTGAATTCATCGACAATGACGACCTCGCCATCCTTAACCACATAATCCTTATCACGCTGCATCATATTCTGTGCACGAAGTGCCTGGACAAAGAGGTGATTTAATTCCAGATTTTCTGCATCATAAAGATTTTCTACACCAAGAAGTTTTTCCATCTTGGCGACCCCTGCCTCTGTAGGGGCTACAGTTTTCTGCTTTTCGTCAATTGTAAAATCTACGTCTTTTTTCAGCTGCGGCACAAGTTTTGCAACAACATAGTAATTATCGGTAGACTTCTGGCCAGGGCCGGAAATGATCAGAGGGGTTCTTGCTTCATCAATCAGAATGGAATCGACTTCATCGATCAGGCAGTAATGAAGTGGTCTCTGTACCATCTGATCCAGGGAAGTAACCATATTGTCGCGAAGATAGTCAAATCCAAATTCGTTATTGGTACCATAAGTAATGTCTGAATTATAAGCAATTTTTCTCTGCTGAAAATCCAGATCATGAATGATCAGGCCTACAGAAAGTCCCAGGAATTTATATACCTGTCCCATCCATTCGCTGTCGCGTTTGGCCAGATAGTCATTAACGGTAATGACATGAACGCCTTTTCCTTCCAGTGCGTTCAAATATACAGGAGCGGTAGCCACAAGGGTTTTACCTTCACCGGTACACATTTCTGCAATATTCCCACGATGAAGAATAATACCGCCGATAAGCTGGACGTCAAAATGGCGCATTCCAAGTACGCGGCGTGAAGCTTCTCGGATAACTGCAAATGCTTCCGGTAATATATCATCAAGCGTTTCTCCTTTAGCCAGACGTGCTTTAAATTCATTCGTTTTATTGGCAAGAGAAGAATCGCTGAGCTGCATCAATCCCTTTTCCAGCGGATTGATCTGCTGTTCTACAATCTTGCGAATTTTTTTAATTTCCTTTTCATTAGAGCCGTTAAATAAACGGTCCAGAAATTTATCAAACATTGATACAACTCCTTATTTTAACTGCATGATATTCAATTAAACCTAAAAGAGAACACATATAGTTTATTTTAACAAAATAGACACATATAGTCAAAAAAGGAGCAGTAAAAACTGCTCCTTTTCATGAATTTAAATCTAAAAACTATTTATTCGAGTCAATCAGACCGTATTTGCCATCGTCACGACGATATACAACAGCCATAGATTCGGTTTCTGAATTAAAGAACATAAAGAAATTATGTCCAAGCAGATTCATTTGCAGAATTGCCTCTTCCGGAGACATGGGGCTGATATTGAAGTGTTTAGTCTTTACAATTTCAAATTCGGAATCCGCAACTGCCGGAACAGGTTCCTTTTCAGCAACAAACTGCTTGTTCAGAGTATTCTTTTCTTTAAATCTTCTGGCAAGCCGGGTCTTATACTTGTGAATCTGACGTTCTACCTTATCAAATACCAAATCGATAGATTTGTACATATCATCGGACTTTTCCACGCCGCGAAGGATAATTCCGTCCACAAAAACAGTAACTTCACAGGTCTTGGTCAGGTTTGAAATGCGGAGTAAAACATTAATTTTGAGTGGTTTGTCAAAGTATCTCTGAATCTTGCCGGTATGTTTCTCAACATAGGAATGGAGTGCATCGGTAATTTCCAGATTTTTTCCTCTAACTGTTAATTCCATAATGAAATCCCCCTTTCTTGAACGAACTTATGTATTCGTTCATCTGTCTATATTATACTATATTTCGTATAATAATCAATTACCGCAAGTACTAAAATTAGACCAGGTTAAAAAAGAATCTTTATTCTGAAGGAGAGATGAAAAAAGACTTAATTAAATTTCTGAATAAAAGAACAGGGTGTATAAACTCTATCCACGCAAAAAAGAGCAAAGCTGAAAAACAGCTCTGCTCTTTTGGGGGTTCAGAAACTTACGCTATATTAAAGCTTCAGTAAGTGATCAGCCTTCTACTTTTACGTTTGCAGCCTGGGGTCCTCTGTTACCTTCAATGATATCAAAGTCAACCTTCTGGCCTTCATTCAGTGTCTTGAAACCATCAGCCTGAATAGCGGAAAAATGAACAAAAACGTCTCCGCCTTCTTCTCTTTCAATAAAGCCATAGCCTTTTTCAGCACTGAACCACTTAACTGTACCCTTCATGGAAATTCCTCCTAAAAAAATTACTACTATGCTCTAAAATTGAGCATAAATTTACAATACCATAAATCTATAATTACGTCAACCGAAAACAGAAAAATACCACCGTTCTTCCACGATTCCGGAAGACGATGGTATTAAAAGTCATATCCACAAACACGGGCATAAATAGAATTTTAAAGTACCTGAGACAAGAATAATTTTGTTCTTTCTTCTCTGGTGTGATTGAAGACTTCCTCCGGAGTACCTTCTTCAACGATGACACCGCCATCAATGAAAAGAACCCGGTCACCCACTTCTCTGGCAAATCCCATTTCATGAGTAACGACGACCATAGTCATCCCCTCTTCAGCAACTTCCTTCATAACATCAAGTACTTCATGAACCATTTCAGGATCAAGTGCGGAAGTAGGTTCATCAAAAAGAAGAGCTTTGGGCTTCATGGCAAGAGCTCTCGCAATGGCTACACGCTGCTGTTGTCCACCGGAAAGCTGTCCCGGCTTATAATCTGCCTTGTCCTCCAAACCCACCTTCTTTAGGAGAAGCATTCCGCGGTCATAAGCTTCCTTTTTACTTATTTTGCGTACTTTCATAGGTGCGAGCATAATATTCTGGATTACCGTCATATGCGGGAACAGATTGAAACGCTGGAATACCATCCCCACTTCTGTCCGTACTTCATTAATATTTTTTTCACCAGCAAGGGGCATATTATCAAAAAGAATAGTACCGCTCGTAGGCTGTTCCAATCCATTGATACAACGGAGAAGAGTACTCTTACCGGAACCGGATGGCCCAATAATTACTACCACTTCTTTTTCTTTGACCTTGACGCTGATATCCTTCAGAACAGTAAGATCGCCAAATTTCTTTCCGACGTGATTGATTTCAATCAGGTATTTATTTTCTGCCATAATTATCTCTTTTCTAACCATGCAACTAACCGGGAAATAGCAAGCGTCATAATCAGATATAAAACTGCGACCGTCGTCCAGATTTCAAATGAACCGTAAGTCTGTGCAATGATCAACTGTCCTCTTCTGGTCAATTCTTCAAATCCAATGACCGATACAAGAGATGAATCCTTAAGCATGGCAATAAATTCATTGCCCAGCGGTGGGAGGATATTGCGGACTGCCTGGGGAAGAATGACATAATACATGGTCTGCCACCATGTAAGCCCAAGTGACCGTCCGGCTTCCATCTGCCCTGCATCAATAGCCTGAATGCCGGCTCTGAATATTTCAGAAACATAAGCGCCGCTGTTAATGCCGCAGGCTGCAACTGCAGCAGCGAAAGGTTCAACACGATGACCTGTCACTATAGGAAGCGCAAAATAAATGAGGAAGATTTGAACCAGTAACGGAGTTCCGCGAATACAGTCAGCATACACAGTAGCCAGAATGCGTAAAGCTTTCATCTGCGAAATTCGGGCGATTCCAACAAAAAGCCCTATCAGGAAACCAACCGCGACACTGACCGCGGTAATTTCTATGGTAACCCCGGCACCTACCAAAAGCATTGGCAGGGCATGCTGAATCAGTTCAAAGTTCATAAGACTCTTCTCCTTACATAATTATGCATATTTGTGGTATTTCTTGTATAAATTTTACTCACTGCCCCAAATCCAGTCAATAGATAAATGATGAAAAAATAAAGAAAAAATAAAAACAGGTCCCTTTTTATTCCCTGTATCGCCATTGATGCAGACTAAACAAAAAGGGGCACTGTTAAATTTTATATCTAATCTATGCAATATAAACTTATTTTAAATGTTTCATTTTGTTAAGTGTAAAAACCTTAACAGTATTTCACTCCATTACGCAGGCGTGCCAATGTTTTTTCTCTACCAAAGAGTACGATCATATCATAGAGTCCCGGACCATGAGTAACACCGGTTAAGACGATTCTTACCGGTTCAAAAGCTGACTTTCCCTTGATACCGGTTTCCTTCATGAGGCTGGAGAAGCATTTCTTTACAGAAGATTCATCAAAGACTTCCAGTTTTTCAAGTGCATCTGCAAATTTCTCAATGATCTCACGGCTCGTCGGCTGCTTCATGATATCCAGAGTTTCGGCATCTGTGATTTCAGGAAGATCTTCAAAGAAAAGATTCACATTCTCTGGAGCCTGAGCGCCATAATATAAATGATCCCTGACGTACCATACCACTCTGGTAAGCCATGCCTTCTTTTCTTCTGCCAAAGGAAGTGTTACATAGCCTGCATCCGCGATAAAAGGAAGCGTCAGTTCAAGAAGTTCTTCCGGAGATAACTTTTTCATGTACTGGAAATTAATCCAGTTCAGTTTTTCAATATCGAATACGGCATCATTGGAAGATACCCTTTTCATAGAGAACTGCTTAATCAGTTCTTCACGAGTGAAAATTTCCTGTTCCCCTTTAGGTGCCCAGCCGAGCAGAGCGAGATAATTGACTACAGCATCAGGGAGATAACCCATATTTTTATATTCTGTAACAGAAGTTGCTCCATGACGTTTGCTCATCTTTTTATGGTCGGCGCCAAGGATCAGGGAAATATGACCGAATTTCGGAACCGGATATCCCAAAGCTTCATAAATGGCAAGCTGACGGGGTGTATTGGAAAGATGTTCTTCTGCGCGGATAACGTGAGTAACACCCATAAGGGAATCATCAATAACAACAGCAAAGTTATAAACCGGGATACCATCGGACTTAACAATGATAAAATCACCTACGCCGGATGCCTGGAATTCTACATGCCCGCGAACCATATCATCAAATGCAAAAGAGCCTTCCTTTCGTACTTTCAGACGAATAACCGGCTTTCTTCCCTCTGCTTTGTACTGAGCCACCTGTTCTTCGGTAAGATGACGGCAGTGATCATCATAGACCGGAGTCTCACCTGCAGCAAGCTGTTTCTGGCGGCTGGCTTCGAGCTCATCTTCAGAGCAATAGCAATAATAAGCTTTCCCTTCATCAAGAAGGCGCTGCACTTCTTTTTTGTAGATTTCCAGTCTTTCCGTCTGCCGATATGGGCCATTTTCTCCTCCCACATCGATACCTTCATCCCAGTCAAGGCCAAGCCATTTCATGGATTCCTTGATATTCTCTTCAGATTCCCTGCTGGAACGTTTTAAATCAGTATCTTCAATTCTGACAAGGAAAGTTCCATTGGCATGGCGTGCCACGAGCCAGTTAAACAATGCAGAACGGGCACCGCCGATATGAAATGGACCGGTAGGACTCGGTGCAAAACGAACTTTTAATTTCTTTTCCATTGATTTAACTCCTTCTGAATAATAAGGCTGATGCAAGGGCAGCAATTCCTTCTGCTCTGCCAAGAGCTCCAAGCTGTTCATTTGTTGTTGCCTTGATGCCAATCGCATCAGGATCTATATCCAGTATATCGGCGATTCTTTGTTTCATTGCCGGTATATGCCTGGCCAATTTAGGTTTTTCAGCAATAACTGTACTATCAATATTTCCTATAGCGAATCCGGACTGTCTTATAATATTTTTCACTTCACCCAGAAGTTTTGCGCTGTCAGCATTTTTAAACCTATCGTCAGTATCAGGGAAATAATGCCCAATGTCAGGAAGGCCTGCCGCTCCCAGAAGAGCGTCCATTATAGCATGCAGCAGCACATCCGCATCAGAATGACCTAGAAGTCCATCCTTTTCAGAAATACGGATTCCCCCGAGGAAAAGAGGTCTTTCAGGACTGAACTGATGAATATCATACCCCTGCCCGATGCGGATCGGAAAGAAATTTTTCTGTAAAATATGATCAAAACGATTCAGATCTTCAGGTGTAGTCACTTTGAAGAAACTTTCCTTTCCTGGAATCATATGGACCGGTATACCGGATTGCTCCAGTATGGATGCATCATCGGTCACTTTTCTACCGTTTTCAAGATTCCTTACTGCCTGTCGAAAAACGGCAGTCATTGCCCCCTGGGGAGTCTGGGCACGAAAAAGCATACTGCGATCCGGTGTATTGATAACATAATTTCCCGATGCTGTTTTAATGGTGTCCACACAGGGAAGTGTAACTACCACAGCGGGATTTTCCGGTGTAATAGAAGTAAAAGCTCTATCGATTGTCTGTCCATCAACCAAAGGTCTGGCACCGTCATGAATAAGTACCTTATCAGATGCATCTGAAATTTTGGCAAGCCCATTCAGGACAGATTCATATCTTTCACGACCGCCTGTCGCATAAATGACAGGAACTGCATGAGGAAGAGATTTTATAATTTCATCAAAGCAGGAAAATTCTTCCGGTTTTATGACAACTATCAGTTCAGATAAAAGATGGCTCTGAAATACATTTTTTAATGTATAGTAGATAATCGGATGTCCTTCACAGGATAAAAGGAGCTTGTTGCAGGAAGCCCCCATACGAACACCGCTGCCCGCGGCTACAAGAATCAAACTGTTAATCATTGGTTTCCAATTTCGCAAAAATCATTTTCCCCGCGGAAGTCTGAAGTACAGAAGTAATAATGACGGGAACTTCCCGGCCGATACACTGATCACCATTTTCAACGACGATCATAGTACCATCTTCAAGATAAGCGACCCCCTGCCCCTCTTCTTTTCCCTGCTTGACGAGCTGCACAAAAAGCTGCTCCCCGGGAATTACAGCAGGTTTAACTGCTATAGCCAGTTCATTGATATTCAAGACGCTGACTCCCTGGAGCTCTGCGACTTTGTTAAGATTATAATCGTTCGTCACGATTTTATAACCTTTTTGACGAGCAAGCCTGACAAGTTTGGAGTCCACTTCTGACATATCTTCAAAATCATCTGTAATGATCTGGAAGTCTTTGCTGTTCTTTTTCATATGATTTAAAATGTCCAGCCCCCGCCGTCCCCGATTCCTTTTCAGAATGTCAGAACTGTCAGCTATTTTCTGCAATTCTTCCAAAACAAAAACAGGAACATAGATTGGGCCTTCCAGAAATCCGGAATGATAAATATCCGCAATTCGTCCATCGATTATGATATTTGTATCAAGCAGTTTCCCTTCTCGTTTATCCTTACCTTTTCTCTTTTCAGGCTCCGAATGAAGATGAAACCAGCCGGCCATTTCCGTTTTTTTGGTGACCGCGAGATGCATTCCCAAGTAACCTAGAATAATACTCAGTGCTACGGATACATAGGGTCCAATATAAGGAACGCTGATAAAAGCAATTCCCACAAGATTGGCGATAATCAGCCCCAGAAAAAGGCCAAGGGTCCCTGCAACCAGATCCTGAATGGACATGGATGACAAAGATTTCTCAACTCTGGAGGTAAATGCAAATAGACAACTGATCAGATATGGTGAAATGAACCATCCAACAACAGCTCCCAGTATACCGCCAACAAGCATTGCCCCCAAAGCCATAAATGTTACTCCCAATATGGTTTCGGTCAACACCGAATTTGGAAGCAGTGCAGCAAGGACCGTTTCACCCTGCCTGGACAAAACGATACCGAGAACAGTAAAGAGCAATATGAATATTCCTCTTAATATTTTTTCCGGCATCTTGAAATCCCTCTTATTTTACAAAATTATAAATATCAAAAGGCTTTATGAAATAAACCTCGTTCGTTTCTAATACAATATATTGCACGTGTTATTTTATTATACCAAATTGGGGAAAAAATTTATACAATCAAATATAAAAAATCTATAGCGGAGAAAAATTATTCAAAGGCTGCAATTATATTCCTCCAAATCGATATTTCTAAATCTCTACTAAAATAAAATATCAATTACATCCTGCAGTTTTTTCACAAACCGGATTGAATTTTCAATATTTCCCCTATTACTTTGGAAAAAATCCAAAACCTCTTTCCTGTTTGCATCCGGCAGGATAAAGTGGTTAAATCCCATTTTCATTGCTTCCTTAAGTCTGGGACCAATTTTAGAAACAGCCATAATCTCTCCAGTAAGTCCAATTTCTCCAAGGGCCATTAAATCCTTCGGTATAGGAGTATCCTTTTTCACGGAAATAAGAGAAACTGCCATAGCCAGATCTGCTGCCGTTTCACGGATTTTAAAACCTCCGGCCACGTTCAGATAAACGTCGTCTGTGGAAAAATGGATATGATTTCTCTTTTCAAGTACAGCCAGAAGGATAATCATCCTGTTGTAATCACAGCCAGCTGCAATACGCCGTGGAATAGCAAGAACGGAGTGAACAGAAAGTGCCTGAATTTCCACAAGCACAGGACGGAGTCCCTCCATACATGCAGCCACGGTTGAACCAGGAGTAGAAGCTGTACGGTTTCTCAAAAGATAGCCGGATGGGTCTTCAATTCCACGAAGTCCATTTCCTTCCATGATAAATAATCCTGATTCAGATGTCGAGCCAAAACGGTTTTTTACAGTTCTCAACACACGGAACTGATAACTTCTATCCCCTTCCAGATAAAATACAACATCCACCATATGCTCGAGGATTCGAGGGCCTGCAAGGTTGCCTTCCTTCGTCACATGACCAATAATCATGACAGACACGTTCATTTTCTTGGCAAAACGGACCAACGCAGATGTGCAGTCACGAATTTGCGCCGGGCTTCCCATCGGTGATTCCACGCCTGACAGATACATGGTCTGAATAGAGTCTATCACAAGCATAGACGGCTTGATCGTTTCGGCTTCCTTCAGGATGCTTTCTATATTACTTCCCGCATATATAAAACAGTTATCGTCGTTAACATGCAGCCTTTCAGCTCTTAATTTAATCTGGATTTCTGATTCTTCACCACTGCAATATAGTACACCCTGCCCTTGTGACGCCATGGCATGACAGATTTGCAGAATTAAAGTGGATTTACCGATACCGGGCTCCCCGCCCCAGAGAATAACTGACCCGGGAACAATACCACCGCCTAAAGGCCGGTCAATTTCCGTCATTTTAAGCAGGATTCTTTCATTTCCGTTAAATTGAATGGAAGAAAGCTTCTGTGGTCTGGATGGAGTCAGATAATCTTCACTGACTGCAATTCTTTTAGGAACTGGGGCTTCTACCTGTTCTTCGAGCGTATTCCATTCACCGCATTGAGGGCATCGCCCCATCCATTTCAAAGTTTCTGCGCCACAATTGGAGCATACATATTTTGTCCGAATCTTATTTGCGCCCATCATTTTCTCCTCAAAAAAGGACACAGGAATAACTTTCCTGTGTCCATTATACTACTATTCAGTATAAAATTTATGCAGCTTTGAAGGCCAGCCTGTTTTTATCATCCACACTGACATGGAGAACCTTCTTATCTTTTAATCCATCTTCCAGAATCAATTCAGAAATCGGATCTTCCATTTCCTTCTGGATCGTTCTCTTGAGCGGGCGGGCACCATATTCCATATCGGTTCCATCTTTGATAAGAAGCTGCTTTGCTTCATCGGAAACATCAAGGGAAACATGGAAATGTTCAAGTTTAATCTCCACTTTTTTCAGCATAAGGTCTACAATTTTGCCCAGATCATCCGAACTTAATGGATGGAATACGATAATTTCATCAATCCGGTTAATGAATTCAGGGCGGAATACACGCTTGACTTCTCCCATAATCAGGGTTCTGATATTTTCAAAGCTGTCGTTCTTGTCGTCTTTATCATCCGAAGAAAAACCAAGTTTCCGGATTTTCCCCTTCAGGAAATTAGAGCCCAGGTTACTGGTCATGATAATAACGCAGTTTGTGAAATCCACTGTTCTGCCCTGACCATCAGTAAGTCTACCGTCGTCAAGAACCTGCAGCAGAATATTGAAGAAATCAATATGTGCTTTTTCGACTTCATCAAAAAGAATTACACTATACGGATTACGACGAACTGCATCGGTCAGCTGACCGCCTTCCTCATAACCGACATATCCTGGAGGAGCACCTACAAGGCGGGACACTTCATGCTTTTCCATATATTCGGACATATCAAAACGAATCATGTTCTTTTCACTGCCAAACATGCACTCTGCCAATGCCCTGGCAAGCTCAGTTTTGCCTACACCTGTGGAGCCAAGGAAAAGGAAGGATCCAATCGGACGTCTGGGGTCTTTCATCCCTGCCCTTGCGCGGCGGATAGCTGTCGCTACCGCATGGACAGCTTCATTCTGCCCAACCACTCTCTTATGAAGTTCTTCTTCCAGATGAAGCAGACGTTCAGAATCGCTCTTTTTAAGATTTGAAACGGGAACTCCGGTCCATTTGGAAACGACCTCAGCTACATCTTCTTCCGTAACTACCAGATGATCATGGTCTCCGCCTTTCCATGTTTTCTTCAATTGATTGATTTCTTGCTGAATTGCTTTGGACTGGTCTCTTAAAGCTGCTGCTTTTTCAAAATCCTGGGAAGATACTGCCGCTTCCTTTTCTTTATTCACGGATTTTAATTCATCTTCCTTCTTCTTCAAATCCTCAGGAGCAGAAGAGGCCTCCATACGGACTTTGGCCGCTGCTTCATCAATTACATCTATAGCTTTATCCGGTTGGAACCGATCCGTAATGTAACGACCTGAAAGCTCGACTGCTGCATGGAGTGCTTCATCTGTTATTTGGGCCTTATGGAAAGCTTCATAACGGTCCCGAAGTCCCTTCAGGATTTCAAGAGTGTCTGCTGCTGTAGGCTCACCTACTTTTACAGGCTGGAAGCGACGTTCCAGAGCGGCATCCTTTTCGATATATTTCTTGTATTCTTTCAGGGTTGTTGCGCCGATACAGCGAAGTTCACCTCTTGCGAGGGCCGGCTTCATTATATTGGCTGCATCCATGGAACCTTCGCTGGATCCCGCTCCTACAAGAGTATGAAGTTCATCTACGAAGAGAATCCAGTCAGAATGTTTTTTTACCTCTTCAATGACTTTCTTAAGTCTTTCTTCAAATTCCCCTCTATACTTGGTCCCTGCTACCACAGATGACATATTGAGGGAAATAATATGGCAATTTTTAAGAATTTCCGGGACATCGTTATTAATGATTCTCTGCGCAAGACCTTCAGCAATGGCTGTTTTACCTACGCCCGGTTCACCAATGAGAACCGGATTATTTTTATTTCTGCGGGAAAGAATCTGAATAACGCGGTTGATCTCGTCATTTCTGCCAATAACCGGATCGATCTTACCCTGTCTGGCCCGTTCATTTAAATCTATGGCAAAACCTCCAAGTTCTCCAAGATTGGCAGATTCATTACCGGTCACACCATCTTCATTCATGAACTTTTTGAAGGCATTCTCAAGTTTGTCCTCGGTCACATCAAAGTTTTCAAGGATACGAACAGCCAGGCCGCTTCCCTCGTGGAGAACAGCAAGGAGGAGATGCTCAGTTCCCACATAGGAATTTCCAAGAGAGTTTGCTTCTTCCACAGCCATTTCCAAAACCCTTTTGGTCCTGGGCGCTACATAAATCTCTCCACCACCAAATCCTCTTCTCACGCCAGCATACTGGGCAAGAAGAGATTCTATATCGTTGACCGTGATTCCCAGTTCATGAAGTATTTTACCACCAGCTGTATCTTTTTCATGGGCAATGCCGAGCAGAAGATGCTCTGTGCCTACATAATCACTTCCAAGTTTTGCAGCTTCAGAAGCGGCAAATTTCCATGCATTTTTCACACCATCAGTAAATCTGTCTTCCATAAGTATCCCTCCTTTTCAAGGGGAAAATATATACGATAAAATATGCCAAAGTATAAAACAGGAGATAAAGCACAAGTATTAAATTACATTTCCAGCTTTCGAATTTCATCCCTTACTTTGGCAGCTTCTTCATATTTTTCTTCAGCCACAAGCTGATTCAACTTTCTTCTAAGAGAAGAAAGTTTATCGTTAGGATCTTTCAAATTTTCAGTCTTTTTTTCTACGGTTTTTTTCTCTTCCGGAAATTTCAGATGACGCATCAGATTTTCATAACTACCCGGTTTTCCAAAAAGGCCGGTCCTTTCCGGTTCAAAACTTCTTACTCTATGTTTAGGAGAACACAGGCTTTCAACTGCGGCAACAGGACCACCTAAGAAAGATCTCATGAAACCATCATCCAAAAAAGAATCAAAACTATCATTAAAAAAATTATGATTGAAGAGGTTCAGGTGCACTGCTTTTGAATGTTCTTCCGCGGCGCACTCACGACAAAGATATTCATCTGTTTTATGTCCATTGATAATTCTGGTAATGTGGACAACAGCCTCTCTTCCATGACAGCGTTCACAAAGCATAGCTTATTCTCCTTTCAAAGCCCATTCTATACGATGAATCATTGTTTTAGCCGCTTCCCTTCTGTGGCTTTCCGGACAATATTCAAGCATGGTATGAGTCATCATGCAGATCAGCCTGTATTCCTGGCCGGTTATAATATCATAATCAGCGAGCATCCGGAAATAACCATCAAGTCCTTTTTCAATAGATTCAATCGAATTGGGATTATCTTTACCCATTGCTGAGTCACGTCCAGGCTTTTGACGAATTCCCACATTGAAATCAGGAATATGAACCTGTTCAGTATGATTGGCCGGACGCATGCTGATTTTAATATATCCTCCGCTTCCCCGCCTGGATTCAACGATAAAACGATTATCTGAAGAAAATCTTGTATTAATGACATAAGTGACCTGAGACGGAGCACACTCTAACAGATCTGCCACATCTTTTCTCTTCAGAAGCAATTCATCGTTAGACTGTTTATTCAACAGCTCCAAAATAAATTTTTCAATTCGATCTGATAACATTGTATTGTTCATTTTACATTCACCACTTTCCCGGATTTCAAGTATAGTATATCTCCTTAAAGTCAAATAGTCAATATATTTAGTCAAATAATTTTATTTTTTACACTTTTGAAATTTGAAATATAAATCACATATATCACCAAAAAGTATTGAAATTACAGAGTTATATGAAAAAAGCAGATCCCATGATTATTCATAAGATCTGCATCAATAATTGAACCTTTTGATTTATTTAGTCATCTTCAGGTATATCAGTATATAGAATTGAAAGAGCTTCATGAATCGCGGAGGATGAAAATCCCCTTCTGAGGAGAAAAGAAGCGGCCTTCCGATAATCATCTCTCAGCCCAGGATAAATTTTAATCCTGCCAAGAAGCAGATTCACTGCATTTTTCCTTTCTTCTTCTTCGGGTACATGAGACGGTGCATTTAGTCCCTGATCCTTCATTTTACGCTGAATATAGGAGTCCCCATAACATTTCCTGTTTCGAAGTGCCCTGAATACATCCTCTGCAAGGCTTTCATCATCCACATAACCATAATGTTTCAGCTTTTCTATAGATTTTTCTATTTCAGATTCCTCATACCCACGATCTTTGAGCTTACGTCTTAATTCCTTTTCACTCTGACCGCGATATTTCAAAAGGTGCAGGGCAGCCTCATAGGCTGTGCGGTCAGTTTTCTTCATCCTGTTCAGATAATACGCCATCTTCAAAATGATCCGGTTCTACGACAAGGGTATCTCTGATAATCTTATCAATTTCTGCTGCTACATCCGGATGTTCCTTCAGATAAGTTTTTGCAGCTTCACGGCCCTGGCTGATCCGGGTCCCTTTGTATGAATACCAGGCACCGCTTTTCTGGATAATGTCCATATTGACGGCAATATCAAGCAGCGTTCCTTCCGTAGATATGCCTTCTCCATACATAATATCAAATTCAGCAATTTTAAATGGAGGTGCTACTTTATTTTTTACAACCTTGGCCCTGGTCCGGTTACCAATTACTTCCGTGCCATTTTTTATAGCCTCGGCTCTTCTTATTTCAATGCGCATGGAAGCATAAAATTTAAGTGCCCGTCCGCCGGTTGTAGTTTCCGGATTGCCAAACATGACTCCCACTTTTTCACGAATCTGGTTAATAAAGATAACGATAGTTCTTGATTTGCTGATAATGCCTGTCAGCTTCCTAAGCGCCTTACTCATCAGGCGGGCCTGAAGGCCTACAGATTGATCACTGATATCCCCTTCGATTTCCTGCTTTGGAACCAGGGCCGCTACTGAGTCAATAACAACGATGTCCACTGCTCCGCTCCGTACAAGAGATTCGCATATACTCAGAGCCTGCTCGCCGCTGTCAGGCTGGGAAATCAGTAAGTCCTTTGTGTCAACGCCGAGATGATGGGCATAAACGGGATCCAAAGCATGTTCTGCATCAATAAATGCCGCGACTCCTCCGAGTTTCTGTGCTTCCGCAATGGCATGAAGAGCAAGGGTGGTCTTACCTGAAGATTCAGGTCCATATATTTCTATCACACGTCCCCTGGGATATCCGCCAACGCCAACGGCAATGTCAAGAGCCAGAGAACCGGTTGGAATGACATCTATATCAAGTTTGCCATTCATGTCTCCAAGGCGCATAATCGAGCCGGCACCAAACTCTCTGGTAATCTGGTGCATTGCATTTTCAAGCGCTTTTCTTTTTTCCGGACTGATTTCCATCTGTTTTTCCATCTTAAACCTCCCGGTTACTTTTCTAACATCTGCAAATATTTCAAAATATAATAGAGAGCTTTATCTGCCGCTCCATAACGGACACTTTGCCTGGATCCCAAGAAATGTTCTTCATGTACATAACTGCCCTGCTGACCGGAAATTCCGATATATACAAGACCCGGTGATTCACCCCGCTCGCCGGGCCCGGGGCCTGCATAACCAGTTGTAGATACGGCAATATCGCTGTGGTATAATGCTCTACTTCCTTCAGCCATTTCAAGAGCTGTCTCTGCACTGACTGCCGTATAACGGTCAAGTGTATCTGATTTTACGGAAAGCACCTGTTCTTTAGCCTCATTCCAATAGGTCACGGCACTTCCTTTAAAATAAGCTGAACTTCCGGGCAAATCGGTCAGGAGTTTCCCAATCAATCCACCTGTACAGGATTCAGCAGCGCTGACTGTCATTTTCCTTTCCAGCAGAGCTCTATGAAGCTTTGAGATCATTCCTGTTTCAGGGCTAAACTCACTGATTGGAAGTCTACCTTTGATAATTTCGGCCAGATTTTGTGCCTTCTGAAGTGCTTCACTCTCATTAATTTCCCTGGCTGTAATACGGACAGCAATATAACCGGGTCTTGCCAGTAAAGCTATAGTAGGATTCGATTGCGATTTCAAAAGGTCTCCAATTTTTACTTCTATTTCTGCTTTAGACATATGCTCAATAGAGAGTATAACTGACTGGATAGATCCCTGATCTCCAAATTTTTGAATCATCCACGGCATCACATGTTTCTCCATCATCACCTGCATTTCGTATGGAGGACCAGGAAGATGAACAAGAAATTTCCCATTCTTTTCCACTATGCAGCCGCTGGCGGATCCAACTTCATTTGGAAAAAGAATGGCACCTGAGGTGAACCAGGATTGCCGGTCAAGAGGAAGAATAAATCTACGATTAAGCAGTTCATAATATTTCCTGAGCCGCATGGATTCTTCCGGAAACCGTACATAAGGTAGTTTCAGCACATCTGCGCCGGCTTTTTTGGTTATATCTCCCAGAGTGGAACCTAACCCTCCCGAAGTAATAACAAGATCAGCCCGGTTTAAGGCGATACGGAAGGCTTCCCTGAGCCTTGCAGGATTATCCCCAACTGTTGTTATATAGGCAACTGTAAAGCCATATCTGTTGAGGCAGGATGCCAGCCAACGGGCATTTCTATTGGAAATTTCTCCCAGCAGCAGCTCGGTACCGGTAGTTATTATTTCAACAATCATAAAAGAAGCCTCTTGATTCCAGTCAAATAGTGAATCAGATCTTTTCAGCAATCAGATCGTAAGCATACCCATCTATAATCCGTACTTTCAAAAAATCACCGGGTTTTACATTTCCAGGATTATCGATATATACATTTCCATCCACTTCCGGTGCCTGGAAAGATGTGCGTCCCTTAGCCTGAATATGGCCTTCTCCATCATCTACCAGTTCTTCCACCAGAGCTTCGGTTTCCATACCGATCAGGTCTTCATTGTTTTCTTCAGATATTGCAGCCTGGATAGCCATCAATTCATGATACCGGTTTTCCTTGATTTCCTCAGGAATCTGATCAGTCATCCTGGCTGCAGGCGTACCATCCTGTGGGGAGAACTTGAAGGCTCCCATATCATCAAAGCGAACCTCTTTTATGAAATCACAGAGCTGGTTAAAATCTTCATCCGTTTCTCCCGGAAAGCCTACCATAAGTGTAGTACGGATGGTCATGCGGGGTGCGGAACTACGGATTTTCCTCAGCAAAGTCTTTATACTCTCAGAGGTATCTCTCCGGTGCATGCGCCGGAGTACCGTATCACTGATATGCTGCAGCGGTATATCCACATATTTGCAGATTTTATCTTCTGTAAGAATGATATGTAAAAGTTCACTGTCAAAATAAGTGGGATAAAGATAAAATAATCTGATCCATTTTACTTCTTTAATTTTGACAAGTTCTTTCAAAAGCCCGGCAAGATTCGTCCCATTATTTAAGTCTCTGCCATAACAGCTTAAGTCCTGGGCGATGAGATTAAATTCTCTGGTCCCTGATGCAGTCAGTCTTCTGACTTCATGAACAATAGATGGAATAGGGCGGCTGTGCATGGGGCCGCGGACATAGGGAATATAACAGAAAGTACAGCCGTTACTGCAGCCTTCAGCAATTTTGACATAGGCGCTATAGGATGGTGTGAGAGTATTCCGGGGAATCAATTCTTCATTTACGGCCGGCTTTGTATCGAAGCTGTAAACTTTTTCATTTTTATCATAAGATTCATTGACGGCTTCAAGAATATGCTGCCAGGAATCAGTCCCAATAAAAACGTCAATTTCAGGAATCTCTTTTCCCAAATCTCTCTGATACTGCTGGGTCAGGCAGCCTGCTGCCACCAGTTTTTCACATTTCCCCGTCTTCTTGTATTCGGCCGCCTGAAGAATGGTTTGAATGGATTCTTCCTTTGCGGGATCAATGAAAGTGCAGGTATTAATAATAATAACCTGAGCTTGACTCAAATCTTCGGTCATTTCATAGCCTGCATTTTCCATAATGCCAAGCATCATTTCCGTATCTACCAGATTCTTGGAACATCCAAGACTGATAAACCCTATTTTTCTCTTAATCACTTTCTTTACCTCCAAAGCGGATCTTTTCGCCCCACTGATTCAAAAGATCCTTTTTCCCTTCATCATAATATTTCTTCTGGAGATTCCAGAAATTCAAAGTCGTACCCCTGTTATCCCCATTCATTGCCAGATCATTTACATAAATGTAATAAAAATTGTTTTTTTCCATCAAGTTCTTATACTGAGGTGAATCAAGAAGCCAGTTTAAAAACAGTTGTCCCCTTTCCGGATATTGTGCATCTTTACTGATACCCGCTCCATAAAGATACCAGGGACTGCCATCTTCTGGAAACACGATTTCCAGAGGCATATTTTCTTTCTGTGTCCGCACTGCTTCATTGAAGCCGGAAATACCGATATCACATTTCCCCATTGCCGCCATTCTTGAAGGGGTAGAAAGGTATTTTCCATACTGTACAATATGCTTCTGTGCTTCCGTCAAGTACCACATGGTTTCTTCAATCCCAAAATGCTCTGTCATGCACATCAGTAAATCTTCTGCCATGGATGCAGCGATAAAATCAGTTACCGACAGTCTGACGGATTTTATTGTCAGGACTTCCGGCCAGTTAAATTGAAAAGCAGGATGCTTTAAGGAATAATCCTTATTAACAGCAAAAATTACGGGATCTACCCATATGCCAGTCCAGTAACATTCCTCATCTTTAAACAGATTCAAAGCGGTGTCTGTTCTGGCAGAAGCAAATATCTGCAGCCGGTTATTCTCTTTTAATTTATTCAGCGAATCCTGACTTGAAATAAATATATCACACGGTGCTACATCCGGCTTGGATGTTTCAGAGGCCAGCTGGTCTGTTGAAAGATAAACAACATTAAGCTTAATACCGGACTCCTCGAAAAAGACAGGATTTAAAAGTTCAAGAGCACCGGGTGGTATATCTGTATACACAGTAACATAATCAGAGGGGTTCTGACGTTCCGCCTTGATCGCAGCCTGCTTATGGGCAAAATCCAGAATTCCCAAGAAAGCAGATGCAGCCAGGATGAGAAAAAGAACAACCGATGCCATTCTTTTCATGAAATCACCTCTGAAAAAATTATATCACACTGCCAATTATCAATAGAATCTTAAGTATATGGAACTGAATTTGTCAGTCACAATTCCTCAATCAGGCCTTTCTCCTTCCTCGCTTTTACCGGAAAGCATACCCAGTGCCTGTTCCTTGTTCATCAGTATTTCTCTAGGTTTTGCTCCATTAGCAGCACCTACAATACCCATTTTTTCCATTATATCCATAAATCTCCCGGCTTTTGTATAACCTATCCGGAAACGACGCTGCAAAGCAGAGACAGACGCCCTCTTGGTATCAAGCACCCATTCAACAACTTCCTCCGGGAGTTCTTCGCTTTCTTCTTCCGTAGCTTCTGAAGTGCTATCTTTTTCAGGAACTGACAAATCGATAGGTTCGTATTTAACCGGTAATTTTTCCTGTTTAAGACATTCATCTTTGACATATTCCACGACAGATTCTACTTCTTCATCGGAAATAAATGCTCCCTGGACACGAACAGTCAATGCCCCACCCTCTTTAAAGAGCATATCCCCTTTCCCTAAAAGGGATTCTGCTCCGTTTTCATCAAGAATGATTCGGGAATTAAGGGACGACTCCACCATGAATGCAATACGGCTTGGAATGTTGGATTTAATAACACCGGTAATTACATTGGCCGACGGTCTCTGGGTCGCAAGAATCAGATGAATACCGGCCGCCCTTGCTTTTTGCGTAAGACGTTGAATTAATACTTCCACATCTTTAGCCGCTACATTCATTAAATCTGCAAATTCATCAACAATAATAAGAATATAGGGCAGTTTCTGGTCAGGAAACAGTTTGTTATATCCCTCTATATTTCTGACTCTGGCATTAGCAAGAAGCTGATAGCGGGCTTCCATTTCCTTCACTGCCCAGTTTAATGCCCCTTCCGCTTTTTTCATGTTGGTAATGACTTCTGTCCTTAAATGAGGTATCCCATTATATACGCTGAGCTCCACCACCTTCGGATCAATCAGCATCAGTTTAACTTCATCGGGCCTGCTGTGATAAATAATGCTGGTAATGATGGAATTGATACATACAGATTTACCGGACCCTGTAGACCCGGCAATCAAAAGGTGCGGCATTTTAGAAAGGTCAGTAACCACGGGTTTTCCTGCTATATCTTTTCCCAATGCAACAAGAATGTGCCCTTTACCATTCCTGAATTCATCGGAATCAAGCACATCTCTAAGCGGCACAGCGGACGATTTGCTATTGGGGATTTCTATACCTACTGCTGACTTACCCGGAATTGGAGCTTCAATGCGGATATGGGTTGCCGCAAGGGCCATTGCCAGTTCATTCTGTAAATTCTCAATCTGTTTGACTCTGACTCCTACTTCCGGACGAAGTTCAAAACGGGTAACGGTAGGACCAACACTGGCAAGTAAAACTTTCGCCTTTACCCCGAAACTGCCTAAAGTGGATTCTATCAAAGTCCCTTTCTGTTCAATATCCTGAGGGCCTGAATTTTTCACAGAGCCGGCATGAAGCAAAGATAATGGAGGAAAATGGTATTCTTCATTAACGAGCAGCTCAGGAACGGCTTCCTTGTTCTCCCCGGAAGCCTCAGTCGTTCCCTCCTCTAAAGATTCATTTAGATCATTTTCTGTTATATTTTCTATTTCAGCCCCTCCAGCAGAGACCGGCTTCTCTTCCATTTGAATCTCTTCATAGGGAGTGGGAATTCCCTTATCATTTTCAAGTGCTGGACTGAATTCCGAAATTTCCGAAATTTCCTGAAAATCATCTCCTGATTCAACCTGAGGTAATGCAATTTCTTCGCCTGTTTCATTCTCTGAATCTATGGCATCATCCTCTATATTTGTATCTTTTTCATTGCCATACTGTTCGATTTCCGGAACATCAGCTTTTTTCTTATAAATAAATTCTGTTGGTTTATCATTTAACGTTTCAAGTCTTGCAGCAGATCTTGCTTCCTCAAGAGCTCTTCGTTTATCCTTCAGCTTCTGAGCAACATCACTGATTTTATCCCCGGTTTTTTGACCAATATGTCTAGCTTTACTCCCCGCCTTTCGAGCTCCCGCTGAAAGGGACCAGTGGGTCAGCATAAGGACGTCGATCAAAACCAGTGCAATAAGCAGAAGCGTAGTACCAATGCCTCCAAAAGCTGAATGAAATAAACTGCTTATGCCGGCTCCTATAATTCCTCCATATTTCAATATTTTTTCAACATTGAATTCCTGCCCCATAGGAACATAGTAATGGTGGATGAATGTAAGTAAAAACAAAACTAAAAGTGCCAACAACACATTTCGCCTGTCTAAAGAAATTCCTTTAGAGAATATTGCATATCTGGCACCAAAGAACATCAAAAAAATAGTAAAAAGCCATGCTGCACTGCCAAGCAGGAAATGAATGCCCTGGTTGGTCAGATCTCCCAATAAACCCGTTCTTGTTTCCCAAAGGCTTACCGCCGCAAAAATACCAAGGAAGAAAATAATGATACCGGATATTTCATAGCTGCTGTTTGAATTGTTTTTAGTTCTTCTTTTGGAGCGTGCTCTTTTTTTCATACGATTGGAATTCACTCCTCTTTATTCTTCCTGAATTGGTTCCATCGTCTGACCAATTCGGCTTCATGCCCGTTATTGACCGGGTGATAATATATATGCCCTTTTAATTCATCAGGAATATACTGCTGCTCTACCCATCCACCGAAATCATGGGGATAGAGATAGCCTTTCCCATAACCCAGATTTTTGGTCCCGGCATAATGAGTATCACGAAGCCAATCGGGTATAGACCAGTTATGACGGGTCCGCTCTTCCATAGAAGCCATTTCGATTCCCTGAATGGCACTGTTGCTTTTGGGGGCAAGACAAATATAAATCACTGCTTCTGCAAGCGGTATGCGGGCTTCTGGAAATCCTATCATCTCTGCAGCCTGGGCCGCTGAGACCGCTATCTGAAGAGCCATAGGATCAGCGAGTCCTACATCTTCTGCGGCGCTTATAATAATACGACGGGATATAAATGACGTTTTTTCTCCCCCTTCAATCATACGCGACAGATAATGAAGAGCTGCATCAGGATCGCTTCCCCGCATACTTTTAATAAATGCCGAAACAACGTCATAATGGTAATCCCTGTTCTTATCATATACGATAATATGTTCTCCTGCAACCTCTTTTACCTCTTTTTCCGTAAGATCCCCCTTAATCGGTAATAGAGAGGAGGCCTGTTCCAGCAGGTTCAAAGCCATACGGATATCCCCGGAGGCATACGAACAGATTAATTTAAGAACAGAGTCTTCTGCCTTATAGGCAAATGAACCAAGCCCTTTGTTTGAATCTGCTATTGCTTTCCTTAAAATGGTTAATTCTGCCGCTTCTGACAATGCATTCAGATGAATGATCCTGACTCTGGAAAGCAGGGGCCTGTTAATTTCAAAATAAGGATTTTCCGTAGTTGCGCCAATGAGAATAATTGTCCCATCTTCTACATAGGGAAGCAGAAGATCCTGCTGGCCTTTATTAAATCGATGAATTTCGTCAATAAAGAGGATTGTCCTCTTCTGATAATAGGTAAGATCGATTTTTGCCTGTTCCAGGACATCCCGAAGTTCTTTGGCTCCACTGGAGGTTGCATTTAGTTTTATAAATCTGCTTTGTGTCATTTTGGCAATGACAGATGCTATCGTCGTCTTCCCGCACCCAGGTGGTCCAAATAACAGAATAGAAGGGATTGTATCTCTTTGAATCATATGGTATAGAAAAGAATCGGGCCCCACTGCATGATCCTGTCCTATGATTTCATTCAAAGACTCCGGCCTCA
Source organism: Dialister sp. (assembly GCF_036343215.1). GTDB lineage: Bacteria > Bacillota > Negativicutes > Veillonellales > Dialisteraceae > Dialister. The sequence continues at coordinate 76,293 of NZ_JAZASU010000001.1, read as the reverse complement.
TCCGGTCTGCCAGCGGTGCATATGAAGGTCTGATATCATCGTTATAATCAAAAAGTGAGTCCATAATGATTCCTCATTTGAAAAAGATACGGTCTTTTATGAAAAGCCCGGCTATTTCTTTAATAATATGTTCTTATTATCCCATGGAAATGGAAAAATTTCAAAACCCCGGAATGAATTATTGAATTGCCTGTATCTAAACATAAAAAAATACCGCCAAATATTTTGGCGGCATTTTCATTTTCATAGCCCCACCATGTCGTTAATTGCCGTATTTTGAGTCTGCATAATTGCAGGTGGGTGTTCTCATGAATAAAACTCTTGTTAGTCCACTTGACGAGGCATTAACTCATAAATTCAGCTTGAACTCCCGTTATAAAGGTGTTGGTTCAAAATATAAAGCTGCACGTGCACAGCAGGGTTTCTTTATGGATAGTGTATCAAAAAGTGTAAAGATTTACAAGTCTCTGACTTTGGGCTTACGCTTTGGCAAAGAAATCCTTTTCTTTCTTGATATCTACTTTGATATGAAGTTCTTTCAGCTGTTTTTCAACGACAGTAGAAGGCGCCTGGGTCAATGGATCAATAGCGCTCTGAGTCTTGGGGAATGCGATAACATCACGAATGGACTCCAGATGAAGCATAAGCATTACCAGACGATCAAGACCAAGCGCAATACCTGCATGCGGTGGTGCGCCATATTTGAACGCATCAAGCAGGAATCCAAACTTAACCTGGGCTTCTTCCTGAGAAATTCCGATAGCCTGGAATACTTTTTCCTGCAAATCTTCCTGATAAATACGCAGGCTGCCGCCACCGGCTTCTACACCATTCAGAACCATGTCATATGCTTTTGCATAAACTTTTGACGGATCAGTCAGGAGGTACTGCACATCTTCATCGCGGGGAGCAGTAAATGGATGATGTTCAGCAACATATCTGTGTTCTTCTTCGCTGTATTCAAACATTGGGAAATCAGTGACCCAGCGGAAGCAGAATTCATTTGGATCAATCAGGTTCATGCGGCGTGCCATTTCAAGGCGGAGTTCACCGAGAGCCTGTGCAACAACCTTCGGCTTATCAGCAATGATAAGTACAAGGTCTCCCTTTTCGGCTTCACAGGCTTTTCCGATTTCACGGATTTTGTCTTCACCCAGGAATTTGGTAATCTGGCATTTCAGAGTCCCGTCTTCATTGAATCCAATCCATGCCAGGCCTTTGGCGCCATAATGACCTACATAATCTACAAGTCCGTCCAGTTCCCGGCGTGGAATACCGGCATCACCTTTTACATTGATTGCTTTGACTACACCGCCTTTATCAAGGACAGAGCGGAAAACTTTAAACCCGGTATCGCGAAGAAGATCGGATACGTCATAAAAATGCATATCAAAGCGGAGATCCGGTTTATCAGAACCATACAGATTCATGGCATCATCCCATTTGATTCTCTTAAACGGAATCTGGATATCCACATGAAGTACGTTTTTGAAGACTCTCTGCATCATATGTTCCATCAGATCCAGGATGAAATCCTGGTCTTCGAAGGAAAGTTCCATATCCAGCTGAGTGAATTCAGGCTGACGATCCGCACGGAGGTCTTCATCACGGAAGCAGCGGGCTACCTGAAAATATCTTTCCAGACCGGACACCATGAGAAGCTGTTTGAAAAGCTGTGGAGACTGCGGCAAAGCATAGAATTTACCCGGGTTTACACGGCTTGGAACCAGATAGTCTCTGGCGCCTTCCGGAGTACTCTTTGTAAGCATCGGGGTCTCGATTTCCAGGAAATCGTGTTCATCCAGGAATGTTCTCATTTCATGAACGATCTTATGTCTCATGATCAGATGATTCTGCATTTCCGGACGTCTCAGATCGATATAACGGTATTTGAGACGGACATTTTCATCGACATCAATACCATCTTCCACATAAAATGGCGGTGTCTTTGCTTTATTTAAAACGCGAAGTTCGGAAACAACAACTTCAACCTTGCCTGTAGCCATTTTGGGATTGATTGTATCTTCGCTTCTCTCTCTTACCTTGCCCTTAACGGCAAGAACGTATTCACTTCTTACGCCCTCTGCTTTATGAAATGCGTCCTCACCATACTGCGGACTTAAAACCAGCTGCACGATACCACTGCGATCACGAAGATCAACGAAAATCAGACCGCCATGGTCACGACGGGTATTGACCCATCCGGCAAGAGTCAATTCTTTGCCACAATCGCTTTCAGTTACTTTTCCGCATCCGCAGGATCTATGCATGCCTGCCATTGTTTCCATAATTAGAGCACCTCTTTAAAAAATGTATTTATAAATAAAAATTATAACCGATTAGAGTTAGTTTCTTCTGTGACAATGTAATCTGCCACTTCTTCAAACGGCAATTCCTGCTGGGTTCCTGTTTCCATTGTTTTCACAACAGCCTTGCCCTTTTCCAGTTCATTACTGCCGATGATGATAGTGTAAACTGCATTCATCCGGCCTGCCTGCTTCATTTGGCCTTTCAGACTACGCCCTTGCAAGTCCATATCTGCAATAACATGTCTGGAACGGAGTTCTTCCTGAATTTTAAATCCGGCAGCTATCGCATCTTCTCCGAGAGCAGCAATATAAACCTTTTTATTTACTGCAGGTACAGGAATCAAATTCTGCATGTCAAGTGCAAGCAGTAATCTTTCTAAACCGATTGCAAAACCGATACCGGGAGTTGACGGACCTCCGATTTCCTCGACCAGCCCATCATAACGGCCCCCTCCACAGACAGCACTCTGCGCACCAAGCGGCGGATACTGAATTTCAAAAGCCGTATTGGTATAGTAATCAAGGCCTCGAACCAGTCTTGGATCTACGGTATAAGAAATACCTAAAGCGTCAAGGTAATGTTTGACGGCTTCAAATTTATTATGGCATTCTTCACAAAGGTAGTCAGTAATCTCCGGTGCCCCTTCAGATGCTTTTTTGCATCCCTCTTCCTTGCAGTCTAAAATTCTGAGAGGATTTTTATATAAACGTTCACGACAATCTTCACAAAGCTGGTCCTTCTTAGCCTCAAAGAATTCAATCAGTTTCTGTCTATAGGCTGGCCTGCAATTCCTGTCACCAATGGAATTCAGATGCAAATCCAGATTTTTCAAGCCCAACCTGTGGAAAATCTCACAAGCCATGGCAATGACTTCAGCATCTGCCAGTGGAGACGAGGCACCAAGCACTTCGAGCCCGAACTGATGGAATTCTCTGTACCTTCCTGCCTGTGGACGATCGTAACGGAACATGGATCCAATGTAGAACATTTTATGAACCTGCTGGTCGCCATACATTTTATGTTCCAGATAGGCCCTGACTGCTGAAGCCGTATTTTCCGGCCGTAAAGTAACCGAACGGTCTCCCCGGTCTTTAAATGTATACATTTCTTTAGTTACAACATCAGTTGTATCCCCTATCCCGCGCTGGAAAAGTTCCGTTGCTTCAATAATGGGGGTCCGGATTTCTTTGTATCCGTAACGGGAGCAAACAGCACGAATGACGCCTTCCATATAATCCCACTTATAGACTTCTTCCGGAAGGATATCGTGTGTCCCTTTTAATGCCTGCATATAGACACCTCTTTTTCTGAATCAGTTATTATTATCATTCCATCAGCTGTCAATCATAATTCTTATTCGGAAAATGCACTGACAAATTAAATTGTACCATTCCTTACAGGGTATTGGCAAATAAAGATTATCAAAAGCTGATTAAGTGTGAAAATAATAGTTCAAATTATCACTGAATTTTATTTTTTTCGCAATCTTTGCAATATCCATAGAATTTAAGCTGGTAATCCACAATTTCAAATCCGTTTTCTTTCCGGATTTTATCTTTAATTTCACTCAGAAAATCATAGGAAAATTCAGTTACCCGGCCACAGCCAAGACAAATAAGATGATAATGGGAATGGGATAAATTGTTGTCATTAATTTCATAACGGCTTCTGCCATCACCAAAATCAAGCTTTTTTAACAAGTCAAGGGAGGAGAACAGCTCAAGGGCCCGATATACCGTTGCCAAACCTATATCTGGATCAATCTGTTTTACAACGTTGAAAACGTCTTCAGCACTCATATGATTTTCCTGGCTGTCCAGAAAAGCCTGAAGGATGACTTGCCTCTGGCTGGTGAATTTATATTTATGGTCCCTGATTTTTTTCTTTAAAGTATTCATAACCGCTGCTTTTTTCATTGGTCTATTCAATTTATGCAGCACCTCAGTTCCTATAACGATCATAAAACCACATATGTTTCAGTAGAATCTGCAGAACAGCTACCAGTGGGACGGCAATCATCATGCCCACTACCCCCAGAATATGGCCGCAAATCAGTACCGCCGCAATAATGGAAACCGGATGAACATTAATAATCGTTCCCATAAGTTTAGGCATAACAAGATGCCCATCAAGCTGCTGCACAATGATATAGAAAACAATCACTTTAATCATAACAGCCGATCCCTGAAGCAAACCGAGGAGTACTGGCGGCACAGCACCAATAATCGGTCCGATCAGGGGAATCATTTCCACAATCCCGGCAAGCAGGCCAATAACCAGAGGATAGGGAATATTTAATGCCCACATGCCAATAAATACGACTAAAGCCATCAGAGTAGAAAGGATAAGCTGTCCTCTGATATATGCATTCAATACGAAGTGAATCTCTTTGAACAGATGATTAAGATGATTATGGAATCGTTCAGGGAAAATATGAATAAATCCGTTAATAAAAGCGCTCCCACTTTTCATCATATAGAACGTAATAAAAGGAACGACAATCAGTTCAATTACAGTACTTGCGAAAGAAAAAATAGCGGAAATACTGAACTGCGCAAGTTTTAATGTATATTCACCAATATCTTGTACGATTTTAGCCAGGAAGGATTTTGCTTCCGGCGGGAGCACATTAAGCTGGTACTGCTTTTCCAATTCAGGAATCATCTGCTGAACTGCGGACATCATCTCAGGAACACCTTTAATGAATTCCTGGAATTCGGAAACGAAGGGTACAAAAATATGAACAACAATCAGATAAATAACTGCTATAAAAAGTGCAAAGGAAATGATAATGGCAAAATCATAAGGAAACCACTTCAGCCGGTATTTCTGTGACAGGGCATATACTTTTCCGGCAACCGGATTAAGCAATATGGTTATAACCAGTGAAACGATAAAAGGCAGCAGAACAGAAGGAGCGGCTATAACCAGCAATACCAGAGCCAGAGTAATTGCCACACGCAGCCAGAATTCAACACCTTTTCTCATCAGAAACCTCCATTAAGAAAGGGATTCGTCCGGTCTTCTGCCCCAATTGATGTCTGTCCGCCATGACCGGAGAGAACAACTGTGGATGGAGGAAGAGACAAGAGATTTTTCTTAATATTCCCAACCAGCATTTTCAAATTACCTCCCGGGAAGTCTGTCCTGCCTATGGAGCCCTGAAAAAGAGAATCTCCGGTAAAAACAATGCCCTCCCCTTTTTCATAATAAGAAACCCCGCCCGGGGTATGACCTGCTGAATCGATCACGTGGAATGTAAGACCGCAAGTTTTAATTTCATCTCCCTGTTTAATCCAGATATCCGCATCTTCTACTTTGACTGACGGCGAAAACATATAGGAAAGATTACGTTCCGGGTCACGAAGAAAGGGTTGATCTCTTTTATCCATGTACATAAGTGCACCCGGGAATTCTTGCCGAAGCTTATTCATCCCTGCCATGTGGTCTACATGGGCATGCGTTAAAAGAATTGCTTTAAGCTTGATATTTTTATCCTTTATAGCCCTGATATAGTGTTCAGGAGTAAAAGAAGGATCAACAACAAGCCCTTCCATGTTTTTTTCATTATAAACAATATATGTATTTGTCATAAATGGACCAAGTACCATGTACATGATTTTCAATTACATTCACCTTGCTTTCTATTTCAGGCATAACCGATTGGCTAGAAAATTTTTTCACTGTCAATCAGGATAGTGACGGGGCCATCATTTTCAAGAGCCACTTTCATATACGTCTGAAATTCTCCGGTACCAACGTTAATTCCCGCATTTCTGAAATAGTCCACTACCTCCTGATACAACTGGCGGGCTTTCTCCGGCAGTTCTGCTTCCGTAAAGCTGGGTCTTCTCCCTCTCCTGACATCTCCATAAAGAGTAAATTGAGAAACAATGGAAATTTCTCCTCCGACATCAAGAATTGACTGATTCAGTTTCCCATTTTCATCTTCAAAAATCCGCAGATGCAGAATTTTATCAGCAATATAAATAACATCCTTTGAGGTGTCTCCTTTTTTTACACCCAGAAGGACAGAAAGCCCCTTCCCGATAGAAGAAACCGGAGTACCTTCGGAAGATACACGGCACCAGTTACAACGCTGAATGACAGCCCTCATTTTATTCTCCCTTTACTGAATGCATACGTCGTACAGAATGAACGCCCTTGATTCTCCTGATTTTAGTCATAATGTAATCAAGCTGCTGCAAATCCTTGATCTGGATTCCCAAATGCATCACAGCCATACCGTTATTTTCTACTTTAACGGTGGCTGCCGAAACTGATAATTTCATTTCAGTCAAAGCAGCCAGTATATCTGCCATGAGTCCTGTCCTGTCATAGCTGATAACCTCAATTGTGACAAGGAACATCGTATTTGTCTGTGCTTCCCAGGCCACATCAATCATCCGGTCTTTATCAGGGAAATTAATAGCATTGGGACAATCAGCCCTGTGAACGGAAACCCCCCGCCCTCTTGTCACAAATCCTACAATTTCATCACCGGGGACCGGATTGCAGCACTTGGAAAGATGGACTTCGAGTCCTTCTTCTCCTTTCACCAGTATGCCGCTGTTGGAATGAGCCTTCACCCTTCTCATTTTCAGATTTTCAAGGGCTTTCGCCGTTTTTTGCGGCATGGGCTGCTGCTCATTGAGTTCCCGCTTATAGAGCTCCGTCAGTTTCAGCATGACACTCTTGACTGCGATTCCGCCAAAGCCTACAGAAGCATATAAATCATCTACAGTTATGTTATTAAATGCTTTGGCCACCTGGACAAGACGGTCTTTGGCAGTCAATTTCTTCCATTCATAACCCAGGCGATCGGTTTCCTGAATTAGAAGTTCCTGTCCCCTTGCGATATTTTCGGTACGATTTTCCTTTTTGAACCAGCTTCTAATCTTGGCCTTACTGTCGGCCGCCCCAACCATATTGATCCAATCATAACTGGGTTTCCCTGTTTTAGATGTGATAATGGATACGATATCCCCGTTCTTAAGTTTTGTATCCAGGGGAACGATTTTATTATTAACTTTTGCCCCTACGCACCGATTACCAACTTCCGTATGAATACGGTAGGCAAAATCGATAGGTATGGAACCCTTGGGCAGATTAATGACATCCCCTTTAGGAGTAAAGACAAAGACTTCATCGGAGAATACATCCAGCTTCAGGGCATTCATGAATTCTTTAGGATTGCTTGTATCCTGCCATTCCAGAATCCTTCTCAGCCAGCTTATTTTAGCATCAAAGTCTTTTGAACCTGCCTGCTTGCCTTCCTTGTAACGCCAGTGGGCCGCAACGCCATATTCGGAAATATGGTGCATTTCCCAGGTACGAATCTGTATTTCAACGGGCTGTCCCCTTGTGCCAATAACCGTTGTATGAAGCGACTGATACATATTAGGTTTCGGAACAGCAATATAATCTTTAAAACGATTGGGCAGCGGCTTCCAAAGAGAATGAGCGATACCCAGAACCGCATAACACTGGGGAATTGTATCCACAATAACGCGAACAGCGTATAAATCATAAATCTGGGATAAATCCTTATTATCCCTTTTCATCTTTTTATAAATACTATAGAAATGTTTTGGGCGCCCCGTAATCGTTGCCTTGATCCCGGCTTCTTCGATATGATCATGAAGAACACGCATGGTATCATTAACAATTTCTTCACGGGCTTTTCGTTTCTGCTTCATCTGCCGGACAAGGTCGTAGTATTCTTCCGGATAGAGATAATGGAAACACAAATCTTCCAGTTCCCATTTGATATTATAAATACCGAGCCGGTGGGCCAGAGGAGCATATATTTCCAGTGTTTCCTTGGCAATTCTTTCCTGTTTTTCTCTGCGGAATACCCCCAGGGTACGCATATTATGAAGGCGGTCAGCCAGTTTGATAACGACTACGCGGATATCTTTCGCCATAGCCAGAAACATTTTTCTGAAATTTTCCAGCTGCTGGTCCTCTTTATCTTTGTAGTGAAACTGAGATAATTTGGTGACTCCGTCAACAAGGAATGCAACTTCATCACCAAACATCATCTTAATATCTTCCAGAGTATACTCGGTATCTTCTACAACATCATGAAGAAGAGCCGCAATAATCCCCTGAGTATCCATTTCGAGTTCCGCCAGAATATAAGCTACAGAAAGTGGATGAATAATGTAAGGTTCTCCTGTTGCACGGACTTGTTCAGCATGGGCTTTGGCAGCAAGTTCATAGGCTTCTTCGATAGAGTCAAGACTTTTTGGATCTTTAATATAAGAATGTATTTTCACAAAAAGCTTTTTATATTCTTCTTCTTTCTCGCCGCTCCAGCTCTTTTTTTCTTTCTGTTTCTTTACATATTCTTCCTGATGAATAAGAAATTCAGCCAAAGTGGAAGCCGATGCATCTGTATGAATGGTCTCTTCATTTAAGTTTCTGTTAAAAACAGCGTTGGGATTGACAGCCTGTGAGGAAGACTGTTCAGCCGTTTTATTTTCAGGCATCTTATTACTGATTAAATCCGGATTATCACTCATCGCAATCACCTCACTGGCTCATATGCCTTCTGTAAACAGAAGATGATAATAAATCCAACTTTTTATGCACGATTCTTCTCTGGTAGAATTCTTCCCCATTCCTGCTGTACCGGGAAATAATTTCCAGTTCTTCGAATACGGCTAAAGCCATTTTGAGGCATACCGGATCAAAATCAAATTTTCCAATAAGCTGATAATGGACTTCTTTAACCGGTTTGGGCATATTCTTTAAAATAGAATCGAGTTTCCTGTACACATTGACCAGGTAGTTTCTGTCCAGAAGATGAATCTTCTCCTGCTTTATATCTTTGCAGATGAGCTGGACATGCTTGCCGTACCACTCGTGAATTTCAGGTTCATAAACAAGATCAATCACATCTCCCGCCTGACAGGGGCTTTCCGGGCCGGTTCCCCAGCAAATGACATCAATTAAATCATTTTTTCTGGAAAGCTGGCATTTAAAATGCCTCCCCTCCTGCCCGATATGACGTGAAGTTTCTACAAAAGCGCCGTTAGTGGAAAATAAAGGCTTGGGATTATCACAGCCGCATGGTTCCAACAGATCCAGGGACTGGATAAAATCCAGTGAAAGTTCATCAAGAGGAAGAATATCTTCTACATTCAAAACGGGAATAAAGTCTTTCGGTTGAAGTATTCTGGCAGCCAACTGGTTCATACGCTTTCTGAATAGAGGAATATTCTCCATTTTTATTGAAAAACCGGCCGCCATTTTATGCCCGCCAAACTGGAGAAGAAGATCTGAGCTGGCAGCCAGGGCTTCATATATATTGAAAGCAGCAATACTTCTGCAGGAGCCCTTGCCGACCCCATTTCTAACTGTGATTACAAAAACGGGGCGGTGGAAATTTTCAAGAATTCTTGATGCAACAATACCTATCACCCCGGGATGCCAGTCATTGCCATCTATAATAAGAGTCGGATCCTTTTCAATCTGGAGCTCTCCTATCCTCTTCTGTGCCTCTTCATAAATTTTTTTCTCAATCTGCTGCCTGGTCATGTTAATTTCACAAAGCCTGTTTGCCAGTTTTTCAGCTTCGGAAGAAGATTCGGTTGTCAGCAATTGTACTCCCGTTTCCGCATGATCAATTCTACCGGCGGCATTCAGTCTTGGAGCAAGGCCAAAGGAAACCTGGTCGGCCCTTTTTATTTCTGTAGTATCTTCATGTATAATGCCGGATGCATAAAGAAGGGCTGACAATCCCTTTATGGGTGTATGAACAAAGTGTTTCATTCCTTCTCTGACAAGAATGCGATTTTCCCCCGTCAGGGATACAACGTCTGCAATAGTTCCAAGCGCGACAAGCTCCAAGTCATTATAATAATCATTCTTTTGAAGACGTAAATGAAGCCCGCGGCAGAGAGTAAATGCCACACCGCAGCCGGCAAGTTCTTTAAACGGATACGGGCAGTCTGCCTGATGTGGATTCAGTACAGCCACGCAATCCGGAACTACTTCCGGAGGAGTATGATGGTCAGTGACTATAATATCCAGTCCGGAAGGAGCCTCGGCAATCAGCCGAGCTGAACTTATACCGCAATCTACAGTAATCAGCAGATTATATCCATCCTCTGCCAGCTTTACAAGGGCCTTTTTATTTAAACCATATCCTTCTACTTCCCTTTTGGGGATATAATATCCGACCTCAGCATGCAGAGCAGCGAGGCAGCGATACATAATAGAAGTAGCTGTAATGCCATCTACATCATAATCACCATAAATAACAATTTTTTCATGATGATTGAGTGCTTCTATAATACGGTTCACTGCCTGATTCATTCCTTTCATCAGGAATGGGTCAGAAAGATTATCAAGATCATCATTAAGAAAATGAGACAAGGTTTCTTCGTCCGTAATATGCCTTCGCATCAGTATGCGGGCAAGTCCATCCGGTATATGATAGGATTTAAAAAAAGAAGGAACGGAATCTCTACTATTTTCATCACGACCTGTTATATTCCATTTGTATTTCGTCTTTCCTGTTTCCATAGTAAGCAAGTCCTTTATTTGTCATATTTTCTGTTTTATTTTATCACCTTTTATTCTCATTAGCTACGATATATTATCATTACCTGCAGATCATACGGGCACCGCTTGAAGTACCCGCCAGCCCTGTCCGGTGAATCATAAGATTGAATTATCTTGATCGATATGATAGTTGCAAAAACACAAATGGTATAAAAGAATATATTATTGAAAAGTCATTTAAATTTCTTTTTCAATAAAATTAAAAGCCTCCTGAAGATTTGAATTGATGAAACAAAACTGTAATATCAAGTTCAAATTTCAGGAGGTATATTATCCGCTCACGATGCGGGCATGCATTAAGCCATTGTGTAACTTCAGATTCCTAAGCAGAAACTGCCAATCAGTTCCAGGCTTCTTTCATGATATTTTTGTATTCACTGTTCAGATGGTCTACAACTACATCAAGTACCACACGGACAATTTCCGGATCAAAGCTGTCATTTGTGCTCGGCAGGCAGGCATCAAGGAATACAGAACCATCATCAGCAGCCACATACTTGAATACTTTATAGCTTCTGTTAAGAGTATTCAGGTATTCCAGGAATTTGTTCTTATTGCTTTCTTTAACGAGTTTGCTCCCAACCTGTACGCGGATGATCGTATAGATTGTACTGTCGGTAATAATCCCCATAGGAATAGTTTGTCCTTCTACCTGGATATTAGACTGGAATACAACGGTATCCGCTTCATCATGAACTTCATTTTTAACAAAGAAATCCATCTTGTTTGCGCTGGTATACTGTTCAAATTTCTTAGCTTTAAGGTTTACTCTTTTTTCTTCAGCCATATTTATCACCTTTCTGAATAAGCAAAACAACTGTATTTATTTTAACCTGCCCGGACTTTAATTTCCACTATATTTATGGTACTTTATAACAAGAAAATCAGTTTTATACGGAAGGATAGGAAATTGAACGATCAGGATTACATGAAGCTGGCGCTGATGGAGGCGGAAAAAGGGGCCCGGGAAAATGAAATACCCATAGGTGCTGTCCTTGTGTGGGATGATATGGTCATAGCGGCCAACCATAACCGCAAGGAGCAGTATAATGATCCTACCGCTCATGCGGAGCTTCTTGTTCTGAGAGAAGGAGCAGAATTCCTGGGTTTGTGGCGTTTGACGAAGGCAGTTCTTTATGTTACCATAGAGCCGTGCCCGATGTGTGCCGGAGGATTGCTGAATGCCAGGATTAAACGTCTTGTTTACGGCTCCAGCAATAAGCAATATGGAGCCATTCAATCCAGATTCCATATTCATGAAGCAGACGTTCTGAACCATCATATAGAAATTGCGACCGGCATTCTGGCGGATGAGTGCCAGGATATACTAAATCACTTTTTCCATGAAAAAAGGGCATACGGAATGAATCAGGAGCAGTATCGAAGCGGTCATAACGAGGCGGACTCGAAATCCGTTAGCCTCTAGGGGCCCGTGGGTTCGAATCCCACCTGCTCCGCCAAAAGCAAAGCACCTGTTCAGGTGCTTTTTTATTTCCTATTCGAGCCTCACAGTCTTTGATTTCAGGAGGTAATAAATTGATAACTCGCAAAAAGGTCCTTGCTTTAGCGCTGACAGCTTTATTGACCGGACTTTATGCCGATACGGAAGCAAAAACAATCCTGCTGGTACCGCAGGACGATCGTCCTGTCAGTCTGGATTACACAGTATCCACTGCAGAGAAAGCGGGATATACGATTCTGACCCCGCCAAAGGCTTTTTTATCCGGGAAAAATTATCGTGGCTACCCTGATCAGATCTGGAGCTGGGTTCTTCGCAATATGAATCGGGCTGATGCTGCCGTAATTTCCACCGATTCCCTGATATATGGCGGCCTTGTAGACTCGCGTAAGCATAATGAGGATCTTTCCACATTGATGGCCCGGGAAAATAAAATCCGGCAGCTCCACATACGCTTTCCCAAGGTCCCCATTTATGGATTTGGAACCATAATGAGAACTCCCTACGCCTCCAAAAGCGGTGTAGAGCCCTATTACTACAGCCAGTACGGGAATGATATATACCGGCTTTCCGGATTGCAGGATAAAATGGATAATGGGAGTATTACCACGGATGAAGCCGGCGAACTGCTTTCCCTTAAATTATCAATACCGACTGAATACCTGCAGGACTGGTTCAAGAGACGCACAAAAAACAACACCATCAATCGGATGTTAATCAAGGATACCCGCGATGGAGTTTTCACCTATTTTTGCGAAGGCCATGATGATAACAGTAAAAATTCACAGTCCTCCCTTGAATCCCGCTATCTCTCCATCGATGCTTCCAAACTTTCAGAAACAAAGTATGGTTCATTTCCCGGTGCCGATCAGCTGGCATTACTCCTGATTGCACGTTACCATAACGATGTAAACCATTTAAAGCCTGCCTTTTCTATCATTTATCCCCTTGGTCGGGCAGAAGATACGATTCCAAGTTATGAAAGCCAGCCCATAGGAAAAACAATCAGTGAACATATCGCTGCTGTTGGGGGTACAATGGCGGGTAAAAAAGTTCCTGATATCGTGCTTGCGGTCAATACCCCCATCAGCTCTACGGGAGAATCAGGACAGTTCAGTAACTTCGGAATGCTCAAGCAAAGCACTACTGATTTTGTAAATGAAATCAAGAACATCACAGAACGTTCCATTCCTGTTTCTATAGTAGATGTATATTTCGCAAACGGCTCAGATAATACCCTGATGAATCTGCTCAGCAAAAATGACCTTTTGTACAGGGTAGCAGCTTATAACGGATGGAATACGGCCTCCAATACAATAGGCTATGCTGTCGCGCAAGCCATTCTTGCGTCGGAAATGTCCGAAGCTGATCATAAGAATATGCTGACGGAACAGTATATTGATAACTGGGCCTATCAGGCGAATGTTCGTAAGAACATTGCAAGAATTACGGAAAAAGAAACAGACAATCTGGTTCCCACGCCAGAAATCAAAGAAGAAATGATTGCGGAAGTTCAGGAATTTGCAGCTAAAAAATTAAAGCTTAATCCGGCAACGGTTTCGGCCAATTTCCCCTGGAACCGTCTTTTTGAAATCAATGCGCTCGTTTCCCCGATTCCCGGATATCCCGTATATCAGACCAGGGCCATCAAGCAGAAAATTGCAGAAGAGAAGGCTGCCAGGGAAGCAGAGGAAGCTGCAAAGAAGTCTAAAACTTCTGCACAGAAAAAGTTTTCTCCTGCCGGGAAAGAATTAGCAAGTGCTGATTCTTCAGAAAATTCACAGGATATTTCCACAATTGTTATTAATAAATGAAAACAGCCTGCCTGCAGACAAGTTTTACAGGAATGTCAAAAAGGCACCAGAGCGCATAGCTTTGGTGCCTTTTTGATCATTTTTTCATAATCGTTTTTCAGCTGTCAATTCCATCGGTTTTGAGATGATTTAACTTTATTTCTCATTTCTATGGCCGATTCAAGCGCACTTGAGGAGGAGGTACTGCCGGATATCATCAGGGCAATATCAGAAACATGCTCGTTATCATTCAGCAAAACTGCCCTGGTAGCAGTACGTCCATTAGAGACAGACTTGACAATTTTATAATGCCTGTCGGCTGCGCAGGCAGTCTGCGGGAGGTGTGTAATGCAAAGGACCTGAATATCCTTAGATAAAAGCGCAATTTTCTTTGCTACCTGCAGTCCAACTCTGCCGCTGATCCCTACATCGATTTCGTCAAATATAAGTGTCTGCTGACTGAGAAGTTTTGAAATGACAATTTCAATAGACAAGGCAATACGGGAAATTTCACCACCGGAAGCCGTATCCCTCATACTCCTCAGGGGCTCACCAGTATTGGCGGAAAAGTAAAATTCCATTTCCTTAGCGCCATTTGGTGTCGGTACATCTGCAGGAACAAGATGCAGTTCCATTCTGGCATTTTCCATACCCATATCATTAAGGGAGCGGATAATTTTCTCCAATATTCCTACAGCCGCCTCTTTCCTGATTCTATTCAGCGTATCAGCCTTATTCATAACTTCCTGAGCAAGCTCTTTGTATTTTTTAGTTAGTGCACCATTATCAAAAATCAGTTCCTTCAAAGATTCATATTCGCTCTTTGCTTTTTTCTCATAAGTCAGAACATCGGAAATTTCAGGACCATACTTTCTTTTCAATTCAAGAATGACTTCATTCCTGTCCTGCAGAAGATTTAAATCCTCCTCTGAAAAATCAGAATCCGCAGCATAGGACTCAAGACTGCTTACCGCATCCTCCAGAGCATAAGCAGCAGAATGTATAGATTCCAAAGCACCGTTCAAAGCATCATCAAAGCGGACAACACCGGATAATTCATGTTCCGCTCTGGCAATCACGTCTTGAGGTCCCCTTTCGTCCATAATCATATCAAGCGCATTATGTACTGAACGGATTATTTTTTCATGATTCTGAAGTACTGAAAGTTTTTTACTGACTTCCGCATCTTCTCCTTCATATAGATTGGCTGAAGAAATCTGATTCAATTCCCACTCCAGAACATCAAGTCTCCGTTCCCTCTCCTGCTTTTTCAGGTCATAATCTTCCAAAGCGTCCTTTAATTTCTTCCATTCATTATATAAATTACGGTAATCATTATAGACCTTCACTATTTCCGGTGAAGCTGAATCAATCATCTTTTCGCAGAAAGGAATGGACAGGAGCTCTATATTATCGTTCTGTTCATGAAGACGTATCAGCAGCTTGCCGATGCGTTGCAGCTGTTTCACAGTACAGAAATTCCCGTTTATGGTACAAATACCGCGGCCTGAACGATTCAATTTCCTTGAAATAATAATCTGTCCTTCTTCTGAATCAATACCTTCCTGCCTTAAGCTGTCTATCACAGAAGAATCAGCATCAAAAACACCTTCCACCTTAAAGAAGTCAGTGCCGGTCCTGATCAGGTCGGTTTTCGCCCTTCGTCCGGTTAATACAGCCAGCGCATCAATCAGGATAGATTTTCCCGCACCGGTTTCCCCGGTGAATACCGTAACACCTTTTCCAAAATCTATAACGGTATCCTCTATAATTGCAAAATTAACGATATGAAGGCTTTGAAGCATGGTAGCACCTGCCTTACGATTTCAGCATGCCCTGAATATGTTCTAGCAGAACAGGTACATCCTCAGGCTTTTTTAAAATAACAAGGACTGTATCATCACCTGCAAGGGTACCGATAATTTCCCCATTTTTAGAATGATCTATTGCAAAGGCGACAGATGATGCGGAGCCGGGAATTGTATGAAGAACCACAAGATTCATTGCCGAATCAATTTTGACGACAGCTTCCTGAAATAAAATGGCAGTATGACTTTTGGACATAACGCTCTCCTTCTCACTGGATAACGAATAACGATAATGACCATCCCTATATGGTGTTTTCACGAGCATAAGATCCTTGATATCTCTTGAAACAGTGGCCTGGGTAACGATAATTCCTTCTTTTTTCAAAGCCTCAGCCAAATCTTCCTGTGTCTCTATAACCTGGTTCTGGACAATTTCTTTTATTTTCATAATTCTATATCTTTTCATCAGAATTCTCCTTTCCTGGTTGAAGAATTAAGTAACAGGTTCCAGATTATTTAAATTCATTGACAAACCATTCAGAATATTGAATCAAGTTGTATATTTATTAAATTTTATAGCATTTTTCGCATAAGGTCAAATTTTATTGCATAAAAATAAATTTCTTCTTATAATACAAATGGCTCCCGGACTCGAACAAATATCCCAGCTGGTAAAATTCATTTTTGTATTTCATTTTTTAAGTGGCGAGTTTCCAAAAAAACTGCATAAAAATAATAATATCTGATATAATTTAGAAAACAGGCATTTTTAAAGAGGTATACGGAATGGATAATTATATAGGCAAACATTTACTGATTGATTGTTACAATTGCAGATCAGATGAAATAAGCTCTTCTGAAAACATTCTTCATGTGCTTGAGGACTCCACAGAAAAAATCGGCATGAAAATCAATGATACTTTTTATCATGAGGATACTGATGAAATCATTGCGGCAGCCTACGGAATCAAATCCCATGTCTGCATTCATGCCTATCCCCTGATTGGGTTTGCAGCCGTCGATATTTACAGTTTCAGCACAGATTTAATACCCTCCCGCACTATGGCTGTTTTACGTTCGACACTCCATCCCGAGAAAATAAGGGCAACTTCCGTTAAAAGAGGCAACATTAATCCGGACATGAAACCATCAATAAAGTCAAAATCGACAGCCCTTCATAAGTTTAAAAATACAGGCCAGCAGGTGAAAAATGCCGGTCAGAAAGTCGCAAATTACATGCGCCACAAGACTGATAAACGGGATACCCTGGGACCGGAGTGATGCATATTTTTCTCTGAATATTTCAAAACAGCAAAACCCTCAGGTTCTATCTTTCAGATAGAACCTGAGGGTTTTTATCATTGCCGTCTGATATTCAGAGAATAAACATCCAGGAAATAAATCAGGAACGAAGAACGATATCGGCCTTCC
The DNA here is from genome assembly GCF_036343215.1 of Dialister sp. GTDB lineage: Bacteria > Bacillota > Negativicutes > Veillonellales > Dialisteraceae > Dialister. Next base: position 58,918 of record NZ_JAZASU010000001.1, on the reverse strand, counting down.
CAAGTTCCTTCACGATATGTTCAATCCATGTATCCACTTCTCCATCAGTCAGGGTACGATCTTCGGCCCGGAAAGTCAGATTAAAGGCCATGCTCTTGTAGCCTTCCTTGACCTGTTCGCCCTGATACAGATCAAAGAGACGAAGCAGTTCAAGATGTTTGCCTGCAGAACGGCGAATGATCTCCATTACATCACTATTGGAATACTTGAAAGGAACCAGAAGAGACAAATCCCTGTCAGAAGCCGGGAATTTCGGAATCTTCTTATAATCAATGGTTTCGTCAATAAAATTCATCAGATGAGGAATGAAAATAACAAATCCGTATACATTCTTTTTGATTCCCCATTTGTCAAGAACTGACGGATGCATTTCACCAAAGGACATCAGGACTTTTCCATCCTTTACGAAATCAGCAGAAATTCCGGGATGGAATACCGGATAAGAAGAACGGCGAATTTCATAATTTGTCACATTCAACGTAGTGAGAACATTTTCCATAATGGCTTTAACATCATAGAAATCATATTTTCTCTGATCATTCGGATAACCGGCTTCCTCCGGTGTACCGCAAAGAAGGCCGGAGAACAGTTCATATTCATAAGGCAGCTCGGTCAAAGGCAGCGCTTTAGGCTGATAAACATGACCAGCTTCAAAAACAGCCACCTCTTCATTTTTCTGGGAAAGGTTATAGACAAGTGTATGCATGAGCCCTGGAAGGAGTGTGGTGCGCATATCCGGATATTCATCTGAAATCGGATTCATAATCGGTATGGCATTATAGACCTTGTGATTAGCAGGAAAATTCAGTTTTTCAAGATCTTTTTTATCCATAAAGCTGTAATTTACAACTTCGGACAGTCCATTAGCCAGAAGGCAGTCGGTGATACGGAAAATCGCATCCTGCTCTTCAGTCATTTTCCCTTTGGCAATAGCGCTCCAGGGAGTGGTAATCGGAATGTTTTTATAGCCATATACACGGGCAACTTCTTCTGCCAGATCCGGCATACCTTCCAGGTCAAGGCGAAAATCCGGTACTGTTACGGTCAGGTTTCCATTATCATTTTCTACTTTAAAATAAAGATTGGTAAGGATTCTGATAACCTGATCTGCAGGAATCTGCTCACCGATATATCCGTTAATTTTGTCAATAGTAGTCCTGATTATCTGCGGCTGTGCCTTAACCGGATATTCATCCAGCATTCCGGCTGCTGTGGTACATGCGCCCTGTTCCTCAAGAAGCTGACAGATCCTGTTAATCGCCATTTCAGATCTTGCCGGATTAATGCCTTTTTCATAACGGCCGGAAGCTTCAGAACGGAGGCCAAGCCGACGGGATGTTCTTCTGATGGAAGCTGAATCAAATACAGCTGCTTCAAGTAATACATTTTTTGTATCTTTTGTTACTTCGGAATCAAAGCCGCCCATGACACCGGCAACACAGGCAGCTTTATCATCACCATCAGCAATGACAAGATCGGAAGGATTCAGATTTCTTAACTGCCCGTCCAGCGTAACAATACTTTCTCCTTCATGCGCATGACGGCAGGTCAGGGAGTGACCAGCCACTTTGTCATAATCATAGGTATGAAGAGGCTGTCCGATTTCGAGCATCACATAGTTGGCAGCATCGACAACGTTATTAATTGGTCTGATTCCGTTACTGCGAAGCCGGTTTTCAATCCATTCCGGGGAACGAGCGATTTTTACATTTTCAAGGAGCCTGCCACAGAAACGTTTGCAGTAAGCGGGGTCTTCGATATGGACGGAAGCTCTCCCCTGAATTGGTGTACTCTCTTCTTTCACTTTAATTCCCGGAAGGTTGACTTTGCGTTCAAAAATTGCCCCGACTTCAAGCGCCATACCGATCATGCTGAAGCAGTCCGCCCTGTTCGCAGTCAATTCCATTTCATAAACAATATCATCCCGATCATACAGTTTATGAATATCAATGCCGATCGGCGTATTTTCCGGCAGAATCAGAATGCCATCCTTGTTGAGAGCAGGGAAAAGATTGGAATCCATGCCAAGTTCGCCAAGAGAGCACATCATGCCTGCAGACTTAACCCCACGAAGTTTTCCTGCCTTGATTTTGATATCACCATAACGAAGTCCGCCCGGAGCCTTTGCATCATGCGCAGCAGGGACATGGGCACCACTCAAAGCAACAGGCACAATCTGCCCAACAGCTACATTTCCCGCACTGGTTACAATCTGTACAGGTTCATCCTGTCCCACGTCGAGCTGGCAGATCTGAAGATGATCCGCATCAGGATGCTTTTCAACAGATAAAATTTTCCCAGTTACAACACCTTTAATACCGCTGCCCAGGCGTATCACGTGCTCTACAGGAATCCCATCGACAGTCAGGGTTTCTGCCATATCATCCGGATCCAAACCTTTAATATCAACCAGAGTTCCCAGCCATTTTAAAGAAACGTTCATCTATTTTATCTCCCTTCCATTAGAACTGCTTCAGGAATCTGACATCATTTTCGTAGAAGTTTCTGAGGTCATCAATCCCATAAAGCAGCATGGCAATTCTTTCAATACCCATGCCGAATGCAAAACCACTGACTTTTTCCGGATCATACCCGTTCAGCTTTAATACCATGGGATGAACCATGCCGCAGCCAAGAATTTCAAGCCAGTCAGGATCCCCATCTTCTTCACCGGTTCTGGCGGCAAAGGAAATATCAACTTCAGCTGACGGTTCAGTAAACGGGAAATAGCTGGCCCTGAATCGAATCTTTGTATCAGAGCCGAAAAGATCTTTCAAGAAAATTTCCAGTGTTCCTTTCAGGTCCGCAAAGCTGATTCCTTTGTCCACGACAAGCCCTTCAACCTGATGGAATACGGGAGAATGAGTGGCATCGTTATCCCAGCGGAATACTTTTCCGGGAGCGATCATGCGGATTGGAGAATTCGGTTCATGTTTTCGGAGTGTCCTGGCCTGGACCGGGGATGTATGAGTACGAAGAAGAATATCCGGAGTAATATAGAAGGAATCCTGCATATCCCGGGCAGGATGATTCTTTGGCAGGTTCAAACATTCAAAATTATAGTAATCCTGTTCAATTTCGGGTCCTTCCTCAACAGAATATCCCATACGCACAAAGGATTTCATAATTTCACGGAGAGCCTTGTCCAAAGGATGGATATGACCCACTTTCTGGTGGCGGGCCGGAAGTGTAATATCCACCGTTTCCCGTTCAATTTTAAGCTGCAGTCTCTTCGCCTTCAGTTCTTCCATTTTGTCGGCAATGGCAGCTTCCACGTTTTCTCTGACCTGATTGGCCAAGGCGCCGATTACAGGACGCTGCTCCGCAGAAACATCTTTCATTCCTCTAAGAATAGCAGTAAGTTTACCTTTCTTTCCGAGAAAGAATACTTTTGTATCCTGCAGGGTCTTTTCATCCATGGAACCGGCGATTTTATTCTTTGCATCTTCCTGGAGCTCATTCAGTTCTTCCGTCATGAAGGATACAATTTTATTTCTCACCTGATCAGCAAGAGAATCAAGAGACACTTTATCGTCCTTGTTCAGTTTTTTAATGTCATTAAGAAAAGCCGTCATCCCATCTTTGATAGAATCCAGGGTTTCTTTCTTTTTTGCTCCGTCATTGCAGACTTCAAGTAATTCCTGAGCTTTGGCTTTCAGCTCATCAAGCTTGTTCTCCATTACAATACCTCCTGAAAATATAAGTGAAGACCGTTAAAAGCCGGTACAAAAGCAGCTGTCATTAATTAAAACACAAAAAAACTTCGCCCCTGAAGGGGCGAAGTCATTCGCGGTACCACCCTGATTTTGTACTCGAAAGCTTTAACGCAGCCTTACGTCCAGCCTACTCCATTCAACTGGCAGCTCCAAAGTGAATCAAGTCCCGATCCTTCTTCCGGTGTCCCACTATCACCGGATCCCTGAGAGAATTCTCCAGGACTCTTTCTTCTTCATCGCTTCAAGTTATAAGACTATTTTAACATCACTATTTAAAAAGTCAAACAGAAAATGAAATAAATTGATTAATACATAGCCGCATTCGCGATGACCAGACGCTGAACCTGGTTAGTGCCTTCATAAATCTGCATGATCTTGGCATCACGCATATATTTTTCATTTGGATTTTCCCGGGAATAACCATTACCACCCATAACCTGTACAGCTGTAGTTGTAACTTCCATAGCTGCATCTGAAGCAAAGCATTTGGACATGGCAGAAAACAGACCGGCTTTCTTGTCGCCCTTCATCTGCATCCAGCAGGCTTTGTACACAAGAGCTCTGGCAGCTTCTGTTTTAGTCACCATATCAGCAATCATCTGCTGAACCATTTCAAAAGAAGCAATCATCTGTCCAAACTGTTTTCTCTGGTGAGCATAATGAATTGCATTTTCCAGAGCAGCCTGGGCAATGCCAACCGAAATAGCGCCCACTACAGGCCGGGACTTTTCCAGTGTTTCCATGGCAAGACGGAATCCCATCCCTTCCCTGCCGATTCTGGCAAAAGCAGGGATAAAGCAGTTATCAAAAATAATTTCCGAAGTAGCAGAGGCACGAATCCCCATCTTATCTTCTTCTTTGCCAATAGAGATCCCCGGAGTATTTCTATCTACCAGGAATACAGTAAGACCACGGATACCACCAGATTCACGGGTATTGGCAAACAATGTAATTTTATCTGCAATAGGAGCATTGGTGATAAAACATTTCGTACCATTTAAAACATAACCGCCATGCACTTTGCGGGCACGACAGGAAACAGCACCGGCATCAGATCCGGCACCGGGTTCTGTCAGTGCGAAGCAGGACATCCCCCCCTGATTCAGGCAGTCAAAATAACTCTTTTTCTGTTCATCATTACCGGCAATCAGTATCGGGAATGAAGCCAGTGAATTGGCAGCACAGACAGTAGCTACTCCGGCGCATCCTTTTGCCAGCTGTTCAGCAATCATGGCTATAGTCAAAAGATCCAGTCCCGCACCGCCGTACTCCTTCGGAACGGACAACTGAGTCATGCCGGACTGTTTCAGAGTATGGAGCAGTTCTTCATCCATAACGCCGCTTTTATCAATCTCCAATGACCGGGGAGCTATCTCATTTTTAGAAATAGTTTCAGCCAGTGAAATAAGTTCCTGTTGTTCTTCATTAATTGAAAAGTCCATTTTTCCCCCTTTAAATAAGTCCCGATACTGCCTGGCAGCATCTTTCCGTCTAATAATATAAAATCATTATCTTCTCAATTAAGATTATATCAAGAAATCAGATGATTCTCTACTGCCATAAAATGTTCACAAAATGAAAAGGATTAAGAAGGCAAAAATCCCATGACTTATTCATAATGGAGTGCATCAATAGGATTCAATTTCGCCGCTTTCTGTGCAGGATACAGTCCAAAAACAAGACCAATCAATACCGAAAACATGAATGAACCTAAAATAGGTGTCACCGCAAGAACCGTGGATAAGGTTGTCAACATTGGAATGACTTTGGATGCGCCTATTCCAAGCAATACGCCAATCAGGCCGCCTGCCACGCTTACTGTAACAGACTCGATCAGGAACTGTACAATTATCATGGTATAAGTAGCTCCCAGAGCTTTCCGGATACCAATTTCTCTCGTTCTCTCAGTGACCGAGACAAGCATAATGTTCATAATGCCGATTCCGCCGACAAGGAGGGAAATAGCCGCAATACTGCCTAAGAAGATAGTCAATGTCTGCGTGGTGGACTTCATGGCAGCCATCAGGTCCTGGGAATTGGAAATAGAGAAATCATCTTCCTTTCCCGTCTGGATGCGGTGCCGGGTTCTGAGGAGGCTCGTCACATCTGATTCGATCTGGCTTAAATCATCAGCATTATCAGATGTAATGACTATATTATTCACATAGGTGATATGAAGCATACGTTCCTGAACTGTAGTGAACGGAATCAATACGCGGTCATCCTGATCCATGAAGGAGTATCCTTTTTCCTCCAGAAGACCGATAACAGTAAAAGGATCCCCATTGATGCGAACCTTCTGGCCTAAGGGAGACTCCTCTCCAAACAGTCCTGCGGCCACCGTTTTGCCTATAACGCAGACTCTGGCCCGTGAGCTGTATTCTTTTGTGGTCCAGAATCTCCCTTCCTGTACGAAAAGGCTGGAAATCCTGGCATAATCTTCCGTACAGCCATAAATTCTGGTCGTCCAGTTTTTATTCCCACTCACCAGGAGATAGCTGTTATTCACAAGAGGTGCTGCATAAGTGATGTTGGGGAGATTCTTAATAGCAAGATAATCCTTGTATGTCAGAGTCTGCATAGAACCTGCGGCTGCCCGGACACCGGGTTTTCTGCCGGTTCCCGGAGTAACGGTAATCGTATTTGAACCCAGACTGGAAATATCACTTGTAATTTTATCCTGGACCCCATATCCGATGGACATCAGCGCAATAACAGCTGCCACACCTATAATGATTCCCAGCATGGTCAAAAGTGATCGCATTTTATTGCTGACTATAGAGCCCCAGGCCATAAGTATGCTTTCGAAATATATATTCGTCATGGCAGCGGCCCCCTGATGTCTTTACTGATGTGACCATCAGACAGAATAACGTGTCTCGTAGCATAACGGGCCACATCTAACTCGTGCGTAACCAGAATAATGGTTTTCCCATCCTCATAAAGTTTTGAGAAAATTTCCATGACTTCTCTGGTCGATTTACTGTCAAGATTGCCTGTCGGTTCATCGGCCATAATAATAGCAGGATTATTAATGAGTGCCCTGGCAATGGCAACGCGCTGACGCTGGCCGCCGGACATTTCTGCCGGCATATAGTAAATACGTTCACCAAGACCTACAGAATCAAGCATGGCAACAGCCCGTTCTTTTCTTTCATCTTTATAAAGATTCCCATAAATCATGGGCAGAATGACATTATCCAGTGCCGACAGGCGCGGGAGCAGATTGAAACTCTGAAATACAAATCCAATTTTACGATTTCTCGTATATGCCAGTTCACTGTCATTCAGATTGGCTACTTCTCTGCCATCCAGCATATATGATCCTTTCGTAGGACGGTCCAGGCAGCCAAGAATATTCATCAGGGTAGACTTCCCGGCACCGGAAGGCCCCATGATGGAAACAAATTCGCCTTTTTCAATATCCAGATCGATATGAGTCAATACCGGTACTTCTTCGGTACCGATATAATAACTTTTCCCGATGCCGCGAAGGCGTATAACGGTCGGCGCATTATCCTGATTTGCCATCATCAGAACCTCGGACCCGGCCGATTTCTCTTATTGGTGGGAGTGGACTTTTCCTGTGAAACTGTGCCGCTTACAACAATTTCGTCCCCTTCCTTCAGACCACCAAGAATTTCTATTTCCTTATCGGTGGAAATTCCGGTAGTCACATAAGATTTACTCAAATTCCCATGATTATTGACATAGACATAGGATCCTTCTGTGTCACTGCGAATCGCAGTAACCGGTACCACCAGGGTATTGCCGCTTTCTCTGCCATGAATCGTAGCCCTGGCAGTCATGGAAGGATAAAGCCCATCCAGTTCATCCTTATTGATTTCCACATAAACCGTGTAATAAACGACGGAGCTGGAAGAGGAACTGGAGGAAGAGCTGGAAGAATACTGCTTTTTGGAAATATCCGTTACTACACCATGGAAAGTTTTATTTGGATAGGCGTCAACAGTAAACTCTACTCCCTGCCCGTTTTTCACTTCGCCGATATCAGTCTCATCCACAAGAAGTTCAATCCTCATGGCAGTTAAATCCGCAACGCGGACAATAACCATCTGACTGGAAAGGCCCTGGGATACGGTCTCCCCTTCTTTCATAGGTTCACCAATGACCGTTCCATCCATTGGAGAAGTAATAATGGTATCATTAACATCAGCCTGGGCCTTATCGTAAGCGGCCTGGGCATTTTTGAAATCAAGGCGGGCATTATCCATTTCCTGATAAGAAATAGCGCCCTGCTCATAAAGCCTGTTTAACCTGTTATAATAGGATTCCTTGTTTTCAAGAGTATTCTGGGTCTGTTTCATTGTAGATGTGAGGGCTTTGGATTCAATCATTGCCAATACCTGGCCCTTTTTTACAGTTTCATTCTGTTTCACATATACTTTTTCCAGTGTACCGGAAGCAGTTGCTGAAAGTTCAACACTGTTATCGGGCTCAATAGTTCCCGTAGCATCTACAGTAAGCATAATATTATCCCTGCCCACTGAACCCAAAGTATAATTCTGCTTCTGTACCTTGTTTTTCTGACTGTACCAGTACCATCCTCCAGCACAGGCCAATATGATAACAATGATGAGGATAATCCATATTTTCTTATTCCTCATAATATCCTCCTTATAAAATAAATCATATAATATAATTTTTTTGATTCTGTTGTTTTATTATATCATGACGATGAAAAAAAGGACGATACGTAAACAATCAGAAATTGGCAGCTTTTATTTCATGCAATCAAACCATTCAAAAAGGTCCTCCCGCAGGAGGACCTTTTATGTTGCAAATTATAAATCTTTATAAAGTGGATATTTAGCACAAAGAGCATGAACTCTTTCAGCACAGGCAGCCTTAACTGCTGCATCTTCCGGTGCTTTCAGGACAGTGGCAATGATATCGGCAATTTCTTTAAAGTCTTCTTCTTTAAGGCCTCGGGTTGTAAGAGCCGGGGAACCCAGTCTGATGCCGCTGGTTACAAATGGGCTAAGGGTTTCAAACGGAATGGTATTTCTATTAGCAGTAATACCGATTTCATCCAGTACATTCTGTGCAACTTTACCGGTAATGCCGATGGATTTCATATCAGCCAGGAGTACATGGGTATCGGTACCGCCGGAAACAACACGAATTCCATCCTTCTGCAGTTCATCGGAAAGAACTTTTTCATTTTTCTTGATCTGCTTTGCATATTCTTTGAAATCATCACTCAGGTCTTCACCGAAAGCAACTGCCTTTGCTGCGATAACATGCATCAGCGGACCGCCCTGCATACCTGGGAATACCGCTTTATCAATAGCTTTCGCATATTTTTCTTTGCACATGATAATGCCGCCACGGGGTCCGCGAAGGGTCTTATGAGTTGTGGTAGTTACAATATCAGCCCACGGCACAGGACTCGGATACTCGCCGCCAGCTACCAGTCCGGCAAAATGGGCCATATCGACCATGAAAAGAGCTCCTACTTCATGAGCAATAACCGCAATCTTTTCAAAGTCGATGATTCTGGAATAAGCGCTGGTACCACCGATAATCAGTTTTGGATGAACTTCTTTTGCCGTTTTTTCCATGGCATCATAATCAAGGAGTTCATCTTCTTTCCTTACGCCATAAGGAATAACCTTGAAATAATTTCCGGAAATGTTTACAGGACTTCCGTGAGACAGATGACCCCCATCAGTCAGATTCATGCCCATCATGACATCGCCCGGTTTTAAAAGGCCATAATAAACAGCAAAGTTGGCCTGGGAGCCGGAATGGGGCTGTACATTGACATGATCAGCGCCAAAAAGTTCCTTTGCCCGGTCAATGGCAAGCTGTTCCACTTTATCTACATATTCGCAGCCGCCATAATATCTCTTTCCCGGATACCCTTCTGCATATTTATTTGTCAGGACACTTCCCTGTGCTTCCATAACTGCATAGCTGACAATATTTTCTGAAGCAATCATTTCCAGTTTATTTCTCTGGCGGTTCAATTCTTCCTGGATTGCCTCATACACAGCCTTGTCATCTTTCAAATGATTCATAAATCTGGCTCCCTTCCCATTACAACAGCAATACAACATTAATGATTCATATGCCCTTTGATACCATGTGATTATTGGCTATTTGCTCCAAATAATCTTCTTTATTATTTTAACACGAATCCACAGGCAATACATCTCCCCTGAATGACAAATAAAAATGGAGTCAGCCAAAAGGATAATTCCTTCCGACTGACTCCACTCTGAGTCAAATATTTAGCTGAAAGAAAATTAAATCCGGTCTTCCCGCTTATAGCGGGCTCTTTCCCCGCCAATCAGAGGAGGCCTGGTACGAGCGCCCGTAACAATGGCCTCTCCGATTCTGCTATTCTTAAGATGAACCGGTACAGCCACCCGTCTAAGATGCATGCCAATCATAGTAAGACCTATGTCAAGCCCGCCATCGGCCTTTATTTCCTCTACCACCACAGGATCCTTAAAATGATAATAGGCATTCGTGGCAAAAGCGCCGCCGCCATGGAGCCACGGAACAACAGTCACTACCCCATATCCCCGTTTTTCCGCATCCGACCTTTCCATAACAAGAGCCCGGTTCAAATGTTCACAACATTGAAAAGCCAACTCAAGATGTTTCTCTTCCGCAAGCTTCATCAAAGTCGTAACCACGGCAGTTCCCACTTCATAGGAACTGTCTTTACCTATATGACCACCACGGATCTCACTGGATGAGCCGCCAATAACGATCAGGCTTCCTTCTCGGAATTCGGATGCTTCACAAAGTTCATTAAAGGCGCAGGCTGTTTCCTTTTGTAAATTTTCATACATGGCACTCAGCCTTCTCTATTTCGGCAATCTTTCCAATTCTTCTAGCATGACGACCGCCTTCAAAAGGAGTCTTCAGGAATTCATCAAGGATGAATTCTGCCAGTCCCGGTCCAACTACGCGTGCACCCATAGTCATGACGTTTGCATCATTATGAGCTCTCGTAAAATGGGCCGAGAAAGTATCGCTGCACAAAGCAGCACGGATTCCCTTCATTTTATTGGCAGCAATACACATCCCGATACCGGTTCCACAAATCAGTACGGCATAAGTCACCTTTCCGTCCTGTACGAGCCTGCAAGCCTTTTGAGCGAAATCCGGATAGTCACAAGACGCCTCGGAATCAGTCCCGCAATCGATATACTCAACATTTTCTTCACTCAAATGCTTTTTTAAAGATTCCTTTAAAGCAAAACCGCCATGATCACTGGCAATCGCAATTTTCATAAAAGTCACCTCTCCGATAAAAGCATGAATCAACTAAAAACAGTATACATCAGAATACGAAAGTGTGTAAAGGTCAAAATGTACTTCCGAGTATGCCCCTTTAATCTTTTTTCACCACGACAATATGATAGCCGGAAGCTTTCGTCATCCTGTTCATAATGGCAAGCCCCAGCCCCTTATAGTCGGTGCCTTCTCCAATGATCTGGTCTACCGGATGTTCATTAAAGTAAAGAAGTCCGTTAAAAAGATTATGGGCCAGGCTCTCCTTATCATCACGGCTGCCCCAAATGAAAAGAGGACTGCCATCAGGAAGTTTTTCCGCTGTTTCCCTGCTTACAAGAAATCCATACTTCTTATCAGAAAGAGTCGTATATGTTAAAATTTTGCGAACCACTTTTTCCTGATTGCCGGTATATACAGTCAAAGGTGCTGCAGGTGCATAATGGCGATACTTCATTCCCGGAGCCTTCGGATGACTTCCCGCTTCCAGAATCGCCTGATCCACCACTGTTGGGGCAAAAGAAGAAAGCATTTCAAGTGTGATTCCGCCAGGCCGGTAAATAACTATCTGATTATTTTCTATCCCAATAATCGTTGATTCTAATCCAATCCGGCAGGGGCCGTCATCAACAATAGCCTGAATTTTTCCATTCATATCATGAAATACGGCTTCTGCAGTGGTGGGACTTGGCCTTCCGGAAATATTTGCACTGGGTCCTGCCAGAGGTACGCCGGCAGCCTTGATTAAAGCCCGGGTTGCCTTGTTTTCAGGGCATCTTATGGCTACTGTGGAGAGACCGCCGGAAGTTTCTGAAGGAATAATATCTTCCTTTGGAAATACGATTGTCAATGGACCGGGCCAGAAAGCATCCATTAATTTTTGTTCAAGCGGACTTATTTCTTTTACATAATGGATCACTTCTTCCGAAGAAGATACATGAACAATCAGGGGATTATCCGATGGACGTCCCTTGGCAGCGTAAATTTTTCGGGAAGCGTCCGAATCCAGGGCATTACCGCCAAGACCGTAAACGGTCTCAGTCGGGAATGCGACAAGTCCCCCATCTCTCAGGATTTTTCCAAGTTCGAAAACTTTCTTCACATAATAGGATTCATCCGTTTTGATAATTTCCGTAATCATGATTCAAGCTTCTTTCTGCAATACAAGGCCCGATCGATGCCGCCATAATCCTTAATCACCTCAAACGATACAAAATGGCCTGAAGATTTCAGCAGTTCCAGCACTGTTTCAGCCTGATGGATACCAAATTCTGCAGCCAGAAATCCTCCAGGTTTCAAAAATGAAGCGGAATCCTTCGCCAGCCTTCTATAGAAATCCAAACCGTCAAACCCGCCGTCCAGGGCCAGATGAGGTTCATGTAAAACTTCAGAATCAAGGTCTTTGATATCCGATGACGGAATATATGGCGGATTGGTAAGAATACCGTCAAAAAGCTCATCTTTCCCTAATGCAGAAAGAAAATCTCCCTGTCTCCATTCTATCCGGTCATCCAGTTTTAGATTTTTGCTGTTTTCTCTGGCTACTTCAAGAGCCTTTTCAGAAATATCGATTCCCACGCCTCTATCTTCTCTGCAGAAATAAAGAAAGCTTAAAAGAATCGCGCCACTTCCGGTACCAAGATCCGCAACTGTCAATCCCGGTTCATTTCGATGATACTGAATTACTTTCTCCAGCCAGGTTTCCGTATCAGGCCGCGGAATCAGAACGTGTTCATTGACTTTGAGCGTTACTCCCATGAATTCCTTTTCGCCGATAATTGCAGCAGTAGAAAAACCACTGATTCTTTTCTTTATATATTCCCGATACTGCGCCAGTTCTGAAGGATTCACAATCAGGTCGAAATCAGTATATAAATAAATTCTGGATTTATGAAGAACATGGGACAGAAGCAGCTCGGCATCCAGTCTGGGGGATTCTATACCATGTTTTTTAAAAAATTGTGTCGTCCAGTTTATCAGCTTCTTTATGGTCCAAATGGTATTAGCGGCCATTGGCTTCTCCTTCTTTCATTCGTCTGGCAAGATCGTCTTCCATCAGCCTGTCAAGAATTGCGTCCATATTTCCATTCATAAAATCATCCAGCTGATAAATACTCATATTGATGCGATGATCGGTCACTCTTCCCTGGGGATAATTATATGTACGGATCCGTTCAGAACGGTCTCCGGAGCCGACCTGGTTTTTCCTGTCCGCCGCCTCTTTGCTCTTTGATTCTCTCAAGGCTTTATCATACAATCTGGATTTCAATATCTGCAGAGCCTTTTCCTTATTCTGCCTCTGACTTCTTTCATTCTGGCAGGTCACTACGATTCCTGTAGGAAGATGGGTAATACGAATGGCAGAGGACGTTTTGTTGATATGCTGACCACCGGCACCGGAAGAACGGTAAACGTCAATCCTCAAATCTTCTCTTTTTACATCGATGTCCACATCAGCCGCCTCAGGAAGGACTGCCACAGTAACGGCAGAGGTATGGACTCTGCCCTGGCTTTCGGTCTCAGGTATACGCTGTACGCGATGTACGCCGCTTTCAAATTTTAATATAGAATAGGCATTTTCTCCATCAATGGTACAGATGACTTCTTTGAAACCACCCAGATCTGTCTCATTGGCATCTGCAATTTCCAGTTTCCAGCCTTTTCTTTCAGCAAATTTGATATACATTTTCAGAAGGTCCGCAGCAAAAAGGGCCGCTTCTTCCCCACCGGTACCTGCACGGATTTCAAGAATGACGTTCTTTCCATCATTTGGATCCCTGGGAATCAGCATCTTATGAATTTCAAAATCAAGTTCTTCCTTTCGTTTTTCATTTTCCTTTAATTCTTCTTTTGCCAGTTCATGTAGATCTTCCTGATCTTTATCATTCAGGATTTCCAAAGCATCCTCTGCGCCTTTTATCGCATCTTTATATTCCCTGTATTTGGCGACAATTTCTCCCAATTCCGCATGTTCTTTGGAAAGGGCGCGCCATTTATTCTGATCAGCAATAACAGAAGGATCACTCAACTGATCTTCCAGCGTTATATATCGGGCTTCCATTCCATCAAGCTTACTCTTCTGCATATAATAACACTCCTCATAATGATTCAAAATTAATCACAGGACTACCTTTAGTAGTATATCATGGAAAGGTATAACAGGGGGCACTAAAAAAACAGGGCTTGCGCCCTGCTTCTCAGTCGGATGTTTTGCCGTAACGTTTGTTGAACTTTTCGATACGGCCGCGAGCCTTCCCGAAACGCTGCTGTCCTGTATAGAATGGATGGGATTTGCTGCTGATATCAATATTGATCAGCGGATATTCATTACCATCTTCCCATTTCACAGTCTGATTGGAAGTAGCTGTAGAACGGGTCAGGAAAGAGTAGTCAGCACCGATATCGCGGAAAACGACTGGATGATAATCCGGATGGATACCCTTTTTCACTTGTTGCACCTCACTTCAAATACATAGAGAATTCTTTGCTATTATAACAAACCTGTTTGTGTATTGCAAGAATTAAAAATATATTTTTAAAATAAATTTTCAATTCCTTCAGCTCATCGGATCAATGCAAAAATCTGTCGATATCTTCGAAGAATTTTTCTTCCTGCCGGAACCCTATAATTCGCCCCAGTTCACTGTCTCCATCAAAAAGGATAAACGTGGGGACGCCCTGCAAATTAAAGAGGGATTCGGTTTCTTCGAGTTCATCAACGTCTATCCGACAAAGACGGATTTTACCGCCAAATTTTTCTTCCACGCCGGAGAAAGCATGCTCCATAAGCTGACAGGGTCTGCACCATCCTGCTGCCAGTTCAAGCAGGATCAATCCTTTCTTTTCCAGAAATTCCTCATCCATATCCGATTGTGAGTGAATATTCCTGATCATTTTATCTCCTGCTCACTTCATTAAAATAGAATAGATTTCTCTGCCGATCATGGAATCTCCTTCCAGAGACACAGCATGGCCTGCAATTTTGAAAAGCCGATTCCGAAGATCAGCGGATTTTAGAAAATCTGCCACCTCTTTATTGCATCGGATTTCTATTTCATCCTTGAACGGTCCTGCTTTTCTCCTGCTTTCCAAGTCCTCCATGATCCGTTCCGCAGCAGCCTTGACAGAAAGCACTTTCCCGTTTCCGTGGCAATAAGGACAGATATCAAAATAATATTCCCATAACCGGTGGGATGTCCTTTTTCTGGTCATTTCCACAAGACCCAGAGACGTCATTCCGCAAACCACGGTTTTAACTCTGTCTTTGCCAGCCTCTCTCTGCAAAATACGAAGCAGTTCTTCCTTTTCTTCCGTTTTTTTCATATCAATAAAATCAATAATGATGATTCCGCCAATGCCGCGCAATCGAATCTGCCTGACAATTTCATGTGCTGCTGATTTATTGATCAAAAAAGCAAGTTCATCATGGGGAATATTTTTATTTCTGAAAGATCCGGAATTGACATCAATAACAGTCAACGCTTCTGTGTAGTCTATAACCAGTGATCCTCCTGATTCAAGCAGCACAGAGCGCAGGAAAAGTGCCTCCATCTGCTCTTTGACATGAAATTTTGAGAAAAGAACATCTTTATTGTCATAGAGTTTTATCTTTTCTGCATATGCCGGCAATTCATCCTGCGCCATAGTATGCAGCCGTTCCCAAGTCTTCTGGTCATCCACAATCAGGGAATCCACATCATCAGAGAGATAATCACGGACGCTTTTAACCGCCAGATCCCCGTCCCGATACAGCAGGCATGGCCCCTTTTCAAGCTTAAATCGTCTCGTTACGATTTCAGCCATATGCCTGAGAGACATCAAATCGTTCTTAAAGACTTCTCCGGATATACTTTCAGCAGCCGTGCGGACTATAAGCCCAAAGCCGGAAGGACATATCTCCGCGGCATATCTTTTCAGGCGGCTGCGTATCGATTCATCCCTGATTTTTTTGGAAATACCAATATATTCGGACCCCCACAAAGCCACCGCATACCTACCTGCAAAACTGACCTTTTCAGTCACCAGTGGCCCCTTTGTTTCTGTACTGTCTTTCTCGACCTGTACAAGTATGGAGGATCCTTCCGTGTGAGGCTGCTTCAGTACAATATCCTTCGTACGCAGAAATGCATTACGGCCGATGCCGATATCCACAAACATTCCGTTTAACGGAGGCACTACATTTTTGATAACGCCTTTATAAACCCTGCCGACTATATCTTCATCATCTGAAGATTCTACGATCAGATCGTCCAATACCCCATTATCAAGAAAAGCCAATGTAGAGATTTCAGCGCGTACGCTTAGCAGAAGCTGTTTCATTACTTTCCTTTCAATAATCCATCAAATACGCCAGGATCCTCAAGAGTCAGCCTTTTCCCCCTGACCCTGCGATAGGTACCGGTACGGGAGCAGATGAATTCCCCCGGAATCCAGGGCATATCGAAGGACTCTGCCAGCATCTTCCATATATCCTTCGGCTGTACAGTACCGGTCATACTCCGCACCAGGGAAAAAGTCAGATGAGCCCGCCTATTATGGAACGAACATTTCATAGGTTCAAGAATCATAGGCTTTACATCCATTTCACGAATTTTCTTTGGGGTTACCCTCTTATAAAGAAATGAAGGAAGATTATTAAATAACTCAAGAGATTTCAAAGCCTTTTCGGCCACCTGTTCATCAAATCCTTCACATACAGGGCCTTCCATTTCATAGGCATCTTCATTAAACACGGCCACAAATTTAGGCCAGTTATCCTGTGCCTCAACAATACTGTGAATCTGAATACCCTTTGGCAGCTGCAACGATAAATTTTTCTTTACCTTTTCTACCGCCATATCTCCCTCAAGACCCATAGCGAGATACAGGGGGTCCGCAGTCACTCCTACTCCCAAAGCTGAATCCAGGAAAAGCTTCATATGTGGATTAAAACCTTCCGAAAATGCCACAGGAATACCAGCCCGCAGAACGGCCCGCTCAAGAGTCCTCAAATAATCAAGGTGCCCCAGAAAGCGAAGCTCCTCACCTTTCGTGATAGACAAAAACAGCCTTCTCATGTATGTTCTCCTCTTTATGATCTACCAGTTTCACAGACAGATCCGGACAAACGGCACATCCGTTACAGGGCAGATGACGACAGTCTCCTGTCAGGATCCCTCTCTGTGCCATACGCCATTCTTTTCTGAGATAATCTTTTGTTACACCGCAATCGATATGGTCCCAGGGCTCCGCTTCATATTCATCTCTTTTACGAGCAGCATATTCATCAGGATCGATTCCGCAATCTTTAAAGCCTTCCATCCATGCATCGTAATTGAAAAACTCTGTCCAGCTGTCATACTTGCAGCCTTTTTCCCAGGCCTTCAAAATGACTTTACTCAACTTCCTGTCTCCACGGGCAAGAGCAGCTTCCAGATAACCTGTTTCAGCATCATGGTAAGCCAATTTAATATGTTTATTATTAAAGAGACTCTTCAGGTACTGCTGTTTTCTTTCTATTTCCTCCACACTGCACTGCGGCATCCACTGAAACGGGGTAAAAGGTTTCGGCACAAAACTGGCCACACTGACCGTGATACGGCAATCATAACGACCACGAATCTCATGATAGAGATCATGAATTCGATAAGCAAGATCAGCAATCCCCTTTAAATCTTCATCGGTTTCAGTTGGAAGCCCCATCATGAAATAAAGCTTCACCCTGCTCCAGCCATTACGGAAAGCATTGCTGCAGGCCCCCATAATATCATCTTCGGTGACACCTTTATTAATAACATTACGAAGACGCTGTGTACCTGCTTCCGGTGCCAGTGTAAGTCCGCTTTTCCTGACCTGCTGGATTTTCTTCGCTATATCTATAGAAAAAGAATCTACCCTTAGTGATGGCAGACTTACTGAAACACGCCTGTTTTTAAAAGTTTCAAGCAGATGATCCACAAGCTCCGGAAGGCATGAATAATCAGCCGAAGACAAGGACATCAATGAAATCTCATTATAGCCGGTATTTCGGATTAAAGTATCAGCAATTTCCTGCAGTTTCTTTTCACTCTTTTCCCGAACCGGCCTGTAAATCATGCCAGCCTGACAAAAACGGCATCCACGGCTGCATCCGCGGAACATCTCAAGAACAGCTCTGTCATGAACGATTTCAATATGGGGAAGAATCGGCTTATCATCTATATGGACATTTTCAAAGTCCTTAACAACTCTCTTTTTGACAGGGAACTGAATACCATCGTCCAAAGGCTGCACAGCACGGAAAATACCATTTTCATAATAGGAAACTTTATACAGGCCTGGAACATAGCAGCCCGGGATAGACGCAATTTCTCTGATAACAGATTTTCGGCCTCCCGGTTTCCCATTTTTCTTCCAGCTTTTAACAATATCAGCCATCTCACTGATGGCCTCTTCTGATTCCCCTATAAAGAACACATCAAAGAAATCAGCCACCGGTTCCGAATTATACACACATGGACCACCGGAGATGACAAGGGGATCTTCCTCTGTTCTGTCTCTGGATAGCTTAGGAATACCGGCAAGATCAAGCATATTCAAAATATTTGTATAGCACATCTCAAAAGGCATGGTAAATCCAAGGACATCAAAGTCTTTTACCGGACACTTCGACTCCAGTGTGTAGAGGGGAATCTGCTTTTCCCTCATCAATTTTTCCATATCCACCCAGGGAGCATAAACCCGTTCAGCCAAAGTATCTTCTCTGGCATTAAGGACGCTGTAAATAATTTTCAATCCCAAATGACTCATGGCCACTTCATAAACGTCCGGAAAAGCTAAAGCCACCTTCACATCGATCCGGTCATGATCTTTTACTACGCTGTTCCATTCACCGCCAATATATCTTGCCGGCTTCTGGATATGCATAAGCCACACAGGGTCAATTTTTACTGGATTCATAATTACTCCTAATCAAACATCAATTTTTTTCGCCGCAGGTAAATGTTCATTAATAATCCTGCGCATAAAAGATTCATTAAAAGGGCACTGCCGCCGTAGCTCATGAAAGGAAGGGGAATACCCGTTACCGGCATAATGCCAAGAGTCATTCCAACATTAATAAAAATTTGGAAAAGCCACATTGAAAAAATACCGCAGGCAAGAAGACTTCCAAAAGTGTCCCCCGAAGAACGAGAAATCATTAGAGCCCTGTAAAGCAGAAGGAAATACAGAAAAAGCACAAATACAGCTCCTATAAACCCAAGTTCTTCACCAATAACGGAAAAAATAAAATCCGTGTGATTTTCAGGGAGAAAATTGAGCTGACTCTGAGTTCCTTCAAATAGTCCCTGCCCCAGAAATCCCCCACTGCCAATCGATATTTTTGACTGGATAACATGATATCCGGAACCATATGGATCCACACTGGGATTAAAGAGAACAAGAATACGCATCTTCTGATAACTGTGAAGAACAAAAAACCAGATCAGTGGAAACACTACAACCAGGGCTATCAGGGCATGACGTACCAGTTTCATATTGAGTCCACAAATATAAAGCATACCGAATGTTATAGATGCAAAAACAAGACTTGTTCCAAGATCCGGCTGAATAAAAATCAATAATGTGGGAGCGAACATCAAGGCCGCCACCGGAATCAAGCTCTTCCAGGTACGGTAACCACCTTTATCACGACCTCTCGAAAGGAGTCTGGCCAGGCATATGATCATGATCAATTTCGCAAATTCAGATGGCTGCAGTGTAAATGGGCCAATTTGAATCCACCTTTGAGCGCCAAGGGCACTGGCCCCCGCAAATTTAACAACGAGAAGCATGACAAGATTAATCACAAATAGGGCCGGAATAAATTTTAAGAGCTTTCTGTAATCAAAATAAATAGAAGCCCCCGCTATAACCAGACCGCCTGCCAGAAATATTCCCTGCTTCATGAGAAAATCATATTGGCCCGTATGACCGATATTAGCATGGGTGGCGCTGGAAATAATCATAAGAGATATGATTCCCAGTCCTAAAACTGTCAGGAGCAGCGTACTGTCTATACGACGCCAGTAACGAATCAGATTCATGGATGTCATCTCCTCCGACGTCTATAAACTTTACTGCCGGAATTCCAGGTGAGTCCGTAATGTGATTTACGAAGGGGAAGCCCATTCAAAATTTTTTCATTTTCCTTATCTCCCTGACATACCAGACTCTTCCAGCGGGTTACAGGAAACTCTTTGTCCTCAAGAATGCTTCGTAATATATATGCCAGGGCCTTCGAGAAAGCGCAATCATTGTCAAGTTCTGTCATATGTCCAAAATGAGACAGTTGATTAACTGCTTCCGAATAAGGAAGCACACCTCCAAATAAATCAGGATCCACTGTTTCCAGCATATCATCAAAACCAATCTGCCTGTCATTCACATAAGAGAACTGATTCAGGACAAAATGGGCAGAAATTTGAGGTTTCACCATGGTTCTCAGCCGATCTGCATTTCTGCGGGAAGCCCAGGAAGGGGCAATCACAAGAACAACATGATCAGAGAGAGAAAACGCAGTTTCTATTCCTTTCCCCAGCCCGGCAGGACAATCAATCAGAATAAAATCATAGGAATTCTGTATATCCTCAAGGACTGTATCAAAAGCAGAAGGAAATACCGTGTCCCAGGAATCGTTCTGAGAAGCAGGCAAGAAGTCAAGATTTTTCGAAACCGGTATAATCGCTTCTTCCAGAAAACATTTTCCCTGTGCAGCATCATAGATATTATAAAGACATTCATTTTCAACACCCAGCCCCAGATCCATATTTCTGAGCCCCATATCTCCGTCGATCATGATAACTTTTTTCCCCTGGCGAGATAGCAGAATGCCAAAGGATGTTGTTATGAGAGTCTTCCCAACGCCGCCTTTTCCAGAGGCAATAGAAAATATTGCAGCCATCATTCCTTCCCCCCATTTTTACTCGTCTTCGTATCCTGATTTTTGGCAGGCGCAAAGTCACCCAAATGGAAATAGGCATTCATAATCTGCTTAACTACCGGTGCAGCTGACTCGGAACCGAAGCCGCTATGTTCAAACATACAAAGAACAACGATTTCCGGTTTGTCAAAAGGCGCATAGGCCACAAACCATCCATTATCCAGGCCATTCGTTTCAGCCGTACCAGACTTCCCCGCAATCGGAACAGGATAATCTGAAAATAGAAGACCTCCGGTCCCATCCTTGGTCATAACCATACGGAGAGCTTTATGAATATCGTCCAGTGTTGTTTTAGAAACCGGCAGCGTCCCTGTCTGTTCCGGAGAATAAATTTTAAGAGGAGTACCATCCAGCTTATCGATACGGTTAACCAGATATGGTCTGTAGCGAAATCCCCCATTTGCTATAGAAGCATAGACCATGGCCATCTGGATTGGAGTAGTCAGGTTAAAACTCTGGCCAATAGCGGCATCCATCGTTTCCCCAAGATACCAGTCCTGATGAAATACTTTCAGTTTGTACTGTTCACTTGCCACATTACCATCCGCTTCACCGGACAAATCAATACCAGTTGCTCTTCCAAGACCAAATTCCTCTGCCATTGCAGAAATACGATCTATGCCCAGTCTGCGGCCCATTTCATAAAAGTAAACGTTATCTGATTTCTGGATTGCATCATAAAAATTAATCCATCCGAAAGCTTCTCCTTCCGAATTTCTTTTATCAACAAGCCAGTGTTTACCACTATCAAAAATCCTTTCAGTTGGCGTGGTCACCTTCGATTCCAGCGCAGCTGCACCTGTAATAACTTTAAAAAGAGAGCCGGGCGGATACATGGCGGAAATCGTACGATTCTGCATAGGATGATTTTTATTTTCAATAATCTGCTTCCAATCGGCTGAAGAAATGCCTTTACTGAATTTATTTGGATCGTAGCTGGGCCAGCTGACCATAGCCAGAATAGCACCCGTATTGGGATCAATTGCGACTGCAGAAGCCCCGGTAGTAAAAACACCGGCAGCAGCCAGATTCCTTGCCTGCCTGTCAATAGCATCTTCTGCTACCTGCTGAAGATGCGCATCCAAAGTCAGGCGTATATTATTGCCGGATACGGCAGCTTCACCATCCACATAACGGACCGGCTGCCCGGAAGCATTGACTTCAATCGTTCTGGTGCCATTCTTTCCTTCAAGGAACTGATTATACTGCCTTTCCAGACCGGAGCGCCCTATGAGGGTGGCCGTTTTATAAGGATTTCCTTCTGCATCCCTGTCATCAGGCCCTGCCTCACCAACATAACCCAGGATCTGCGCTCCTGCAGCTCCCATAGGATAAACTCTTAGCGGATTTACCTCAATTTCTATTCCAGGGAACTCGTCCTTTTTTTCTTCAATTAGCGTAGCTACATCAATACCCACATCATTTGCGAGATAAATAGCCCCAAAAGCCAGCTTGTTATCTTCGATTTTTTTCTTCAAATCATCTTTTGATTTATTAAGCATGGACGACAAACGAGTCAGTTCTTCCTCGTCAAGGCTGTTCTTTTTTCTGTCCACAGGCATAATAATACTATAGGCAGGCCTGGACCCGGCCAGAATGACTCCATTTCTGTCATACATGACTCCCCTTGATGCCAACTGTGGAAGATGCCTGATCCTGTTACCATCTGCCTCATTTCTATAATAACTGCCTTCGATGATCTGCATCCAGAACAAGCGGATGCCAAGCACAAGAAGGAGAATAATTGCCGCATAAATCATCCTGACATATCTGGATTCCTCTTTATCTTTGACCAGACTGCCAAGAATGGAAGGAACGTGGCGTTTCACCAAAGATTCTCCTCCTCCTTCTTAATAACACGCATCAAATTATGAAAAATCAAAGCACAGCAGCCATTCATGAACGCTGTTACAGGGATAGTATACAGGCAGGAATAAAATGAAAAAGAATGAATACCGGACAATCTGATAAGTAGTCCGGAAATTATAAAATAAACAATCGTCGTAATCACAACTACCGCTATAGAAACATACCAATGCCGATTGTATCTTTTTCTGCCAAAGTCAAGCAAAAGCAGGGCAATCACCAGATAGGGAAGAAGATGAAGCCCAAACATATTGCCAATCACGATGTCCTGCAGGAATCCTTCCGCAAAAGCAAGAATCAAAGAACTCCTCCGGTCAAGCATGATTGCCGACAAGGTAACAATAACAAGACATAAATCCGGCTGAAATACACCATTGAATAAAAAAGGCATCAAAGAAGATTGAAGCAGATAAATGGAGAAAATCAGTATCACCAAATTATAGCCAGCCATTATTTGTCACCTGCCTGCTGCTTGTTCGGATTCATGGGCGGTTCGATTTTGGGTGGCTTAACAATGATGCTTTCAGGCCTTACTTTCTGGATATGGTCTGTAATGACAAATACCTCCTCCAAGTGGGAAAAATCTGCCGCAGGTTTGATTTCTGCCGACTGGGTCCCGTCAGATCCTTCGTTATCAACTTTTTCTACTGTACCAATAACGACCCCTTTGGGATAAACACCGCCATAACCGGAAGTGACTATGGTATCTCCTTTGATAACATCTGCTTCTTTAGGAAGAGAGATAAAGGCCATATACCCGGGATTGCCACTGTTTCCTGTCACCATGGAAACGACGCGAGATGCCGGTCTCTGTACAATTCCCCCTACAGTAGTACGGGGATCCAGAAGGAGCTGTACCCTGGATGAATTCATATATACCTCACTGACAAATCCAACAAGGCCCCCCGGTACAATAACGGGCATGTATTTCTGCAATCCGCTGTCGGTGCCACGGTCTATAAGGATTGTATGAGTCCATCCGCCATAATCCATTCCAATCACAGAAGCTCCGGAAAGATGATAACTTGTATATCCACGCTTGAAATTAAGAAGATCCCGAAGCCGTATATTTTCTGCCAGTATCTCACTGTACTTATTCTGTTCTGTTTTAAGGCTCTCATTCTCCTTACGAAGCCGATCCAGTTCATTCCAGTTGGAAAAAACATTTTTAAGTATATCAATGCTGTTTTCACCAGCCCACGCAGCGCGACTAACACCATACTCAAAAGGAGCCGCAGCCGTGGTCAGGGGTTGCGAAACAAAAGGAATATACTCCCGATGTCTCCAAAACCAGCCGCAGACAGCCATAAATGCAAACAGCAATATGACGCTTATGATTTTTTTCTTATCAAAGATTATCAAGGTTATGTTCCCCCGTAATATTTTTCACCATTTTCTATCAGCATGGAATGTTCATGTTCCAGAAGGCATGCATCATAGCAGCCTTTTGCAATGATACTTTCCGGTTCAGGTAGAACCTTAACCGGAATCCCCAATTCATAAGAAAGCCATTCGGAGATTCCGTCAATCCGGGCACTTCCTCCAGACAAAAGCAGTCCCTGTTTCAATAAATCATCAGCCATTTCCGGGGTAGCACCATGCAGCAGCTGCTTAATAAGGTGAACCACAGGTTTCATAAGATGCTGCATAACAGAAGCCATTTCAGTCACTGAGATTTCAACGACCACCTCCACACCATCAGTCAGCCTGCGCCCACGAACTGTAAATACATGATTCTCCGTCTTTCGCACGAGAGATAAAACTTCGCATTTCAGTTTTTCCGCCTGATCCAGACCGATAAACATATTATATTTATTCTGGATATGCTGGCAGATTCCCAGATCTATGCTATGTCCGCCAAAAGAAGCTCCAATCTGGCTGACAATCCCGCCGCAGCTATAAATCCCGGCATCCGAAACATCCCTTCCCAGCACCAGGGAAACAGAAACAGATGGAATTTCAAGATTCATGCCTGATCCGATCGCAGCGGCAGCCGGGGATGGAATCAGATAAACAGATTGAGCTCCTGCATGAACTAGTGCATCCACAAGGGCATGCCTCGTTACAGAACTGATTTCTGAAGGGATTGCCGCCATAACTACAGGACGGCTGACAGAACGATGCAAAGCCTTGCTGACAAAAAAACGAAGCATTGCTTTCGTCATATCATAATCGGAAATAACGCCATTCCGGACAGGAAACTTCAGGTAATAATTTTCCGGAGCACTATGAAAACGAATCAATGCGTCGGTGCCAAATCCAAGAACCGTACCGGAAATACTATCTACCGCTGCCACAGAAGATTCAGATAAAATAATTTTATCCTTCTGGTATATACGCACCTGAGACGAACCCATATCCAGGCCAAGATAATTTGATATTCCGGAAAACATAATACATACCACCTTTTTAAAGTTTTCATATCATTATACCATGATAATGATATCGAATACAGTTAAATAAACAAGATTTCAAGTGTGCAGCAGCCGGCCGGGAAAAGTGCATATTTCTCTCCAAATATCGAAGCATGAGTGTCAGGTTAAAATATTTCCGTAGATAAAAATATAAAATCAAGGGCTTCCATATTTCAAATAAATTATTAATTTATAGAGCCAATAGATTAATTTAAATGCGAAAAAAGTTAGTATTTCTTAAAAATTTAATTGACTTTCAGATAATGTTGTACTAGAATCAAGTTATGCAAAGTACAGACAAGATGAACCCGAGTTCAGGAAACTGATTTAAAAAGGCTATCATCCGTCGACTGTACAAAAACCTGAGTTTCAGGAAATTTTCAAAGGAGTGATTTTGCATGAAAAAAAGTCTTAAAAGTGTTTTAACCGCATCTATGGCTGCTCTCTGCGTACTGGGAATGGGCATGACTGCCAGCGCTTATGAACTGAACCCGGAAGTTAAGGATGTAACCCCGGCTCTCCGCGAAGCTTCCACCGTAGGCGTATGGACTGCTGAAAACCCGGCCATGAAGAATGCGCCAGATAAAGATGCTATCCTGGTAATGACCTTTGGTACTACCTTTACAGACACTCGTAATAAGACAATTGATGCTGTAGAAGCAGCTATCCAGAAAGCTCATCCTGATGTTCCGGTATTTGAAGCATATACCTCCCACATCATTATTGACCGTGTAAAAGCTAACGAAGGCATCACAAAGATGACCCCGGAAGAAGCTTTCAAAAAACTGCAGGATGAAGGCTACACTCGTGTAGCAGTTGTATCCCTCGATGTCATTCCGGGCATGGAATACAGCTACGACTCTGTAGTAACCAAGATGCAGGTGCCGCATTTCAAGAAGATTTCCCTTGCTACCCCACTGATGTATTTCCAGGGCACCGAAGGTGAACCGGATCAGGTTGTTGATTTCCTGAAAGCTCTGTCCTCCCAGTTCCCGAAGATGGGCAAACATGATGCTACCCTGATTATGGCTCATGGCACTCCGCATCCGGGCAATGCTTATTACTCCGTAATTCAGGACCGTATCCAGGAACTCGGCATGGAAGGCGTATTTGTTTACTCCGTTGAAGGCCGTCCGAATCTGGAAGACGTTATCCCGAAGCTGAAAGCTGGCGGCTACAAGAATGTAACCCTTATGCCGATCATGATGGTTGCAGGCGACCATGCTAACAACGATATGGCTGGTGATGAACCGGATTCCCATAAGAGCATCCTGACCAAGGAAGGCTTCAACGTAAAGACCTACATCCATGGCCTTGGCGAAAACGCTAACATCCGCGGTCTCTATGTTGATCGTGCAACCGAAGCTCTTGATGCACTCCAGAAATAATTTATGATATGATATGTAAGAGATGATTTATCTCTTCATTAAGAAAGATTTCCCCTCCGTCATCTCGGCGAAGGGGTTTCTTTCATACATACATTAATTTATGAAATAAAGGAGCAAATCATGAAAAAATTATTAGCTCTTCTTGCAGCCGGCGCTTTGTGCTTTTCCCTTTCCGCCTGCGGTTCAACCCAAAATGCCGGCAGCGGTAATGGCCTGACCTATACTTATAAAGATCAGAAAGTAGAATTAAAAGCTGCCCCTAAACGTATTGTCACCCTCTCCGCCCCACTGCTGAATATGGCTTATGCCATAGGCGGTACTTCAGTTGCCAGACCTGAAACAACAAGCCCAATTCCAGAAGAAGCCAAATCTCTTCCAACCCTTGGCCATGTGCAGAATATCAATATGGAAACGCTTGTCGGGATGAAGCCTGATTTTGTCCTTGGTGAGAAGAATCAGAACTCCAAACTGGAATCCCTCCTGAAAAGCAACCATGTTCCCTATGTACTTATTCAGTACGAAGGGATTGAAGATAATGTTCCTCTTTTGAAATTTATGGGACAGATTTACAACAAGCAGGAAAAAGCCGATAACGTAATCAAAACATACGAAAATCGTATTAAAGAAATTGAAGATAAAGCTGCAAAACAGAAACCTGCCAAAGTCGCCGTACTCCGGGCTACCGATAAAGCCGTAACAGCTGAAACTCCTCATTCCATTTGTGCTTCCATGGTTGAAATGCTCAAAATGGACAATGTCATTACAAAACACAAAGATATGAGACTTGACAGCAAAACGGTTCCCTATTCTCTCGAACAGATTACCGCAGATGATCCGGATATCATCTACATCGTAACCATGGGCAAAAAGAATGAAATCAACAAGATGCTTGATAAATCCATGCGCAGCAATCCTGCCTGGGCACACCTCAAGGCCGTTCAGAATAATAAAGTCTACTTCCTTGAACAGGAACTTTTCCTTATGAACCCAGGGGTAAAAACCCCAGATGCCATGGAAAAACTTTATTCTCTGGCCTATGAAAAGTAATCAATAACTTTATTCTTTACAATAAAAAAAGCTATGAAACCAAGTGCATTTGATTTCATAGCTTTTTATTTTACTGTAATTTAATGATCGAATCAAAATACAACAAAACATCAATCCGTCGAGTTATCGAGGAGACCATTAATGGCAATGCTCGGGCGTCCGCGACGCATCTCTATGTCTGCATCTACATTGAACACTTCCGCAATAGCTTCATGCGTCATAACTTCCATCGGAGGACCATGGCGCTGGATGATCCCGTTTTCTACCACAAGTACGTCAGTAGAATAACGGATTGCCTGGTTGATTTCATGAAGAACCATGACTACCGTCAGATTTTCATCTTTATTCAGCTTTGATACAAGTTCCATAACCTCAAGCTGATGACAGATATCCAGGTAAGTCGTAGGTTCGTCAAGGATCAGGATTTTCGGCTCCTGAGCAAGAGCCATTGCAATCCATACTCTCTGTCTTTCGCCACCGGACAGGCTGGCAGCCAAACGATCCTTCAGATGACTTGTATTTGTTTTTTCCATGACCTCAGCTACCACCTGCCGGTCCCTGGTTGACACGCCGGTCCACCAGTGCTGGTAAGGATATCGCCCGCAGGAAACAAGTTCCTCTGAAGTCATATCCTTTGGAACGTCATGGAACTGTGGAAGGAACGCAACCACTCTCGATAACTCATTTGTAGAATATGCAGACAAAGGCTTTCCTGCAATTTCCACAGAGCCTTTCTGCGGCTTCAGGTTCCCCGTGACAGCTTTAAGAAGTGTAGATTTGCCACAGCCATTCCGACCAAGGAAAGTACAAATGCTTCCCTTCTTAATGACCCCACTCGCGCCTCTTAAAACGTGATGATTTCCAAAAGACACATGAATATCTGAAATATTAATCGCTATATCATCCATTATGCACTCCTCCTTAACAGGAACAGGAAGAACGGGGCTCCCAGAAATGCCATAATGATGCCCGCAGGTATCTCAATAGGAGAGAACAATACTCGTCCAAGAGTATCACAAAATACAAGGACACCTGCTCCAAGAATGGCTGATCCCGGCACTACATATTTATAATCAGTACCGATAATAAGTCTTACGATATGTGGAACGACAAGTCCAACGAAACCAATGAGTCCTGCAATACTTACGGCACCGGCAGCAAGAAGGGCCGCTACAGCAGTCATGGAAAAACGGACTTTTTCTACCGGAACGCCAAGACCCCGGGCCGTTTCATCGCCTAAACTTAAAATGGTCAAAGCTTTGCAGCCAGCAAGAGCAAGGATAAGTCCAAGTACGGTATAAGGGAAAAGCGCCTCAACCTGTGGCCAGCTTCTTGCGGAAAGACCGCCTACCATCCAAAGCAGAGCCCCCTGTACTTTATCAGAATAAAATACAAGAAGCGCGGAAATACCACTACCCAGGAATGCGCTGACAGCAACGCCGGCCAAAATAATTCGACTTGGACGTATACCATTCTTCCAGGCCAGAGCATATACTGCCGCAGCTGAAAGCATGGCACCCACAAAAGCTACCGGAGTCAAAAGCAGAGATGCTTCGGGCATGAAAATCAGCATCATGACACCGGCAAGACCGGCACCGCTTGATACGCCTACAATCCCCGGATCTGCCAGCGGGTTTTTCATCACTGCCTGCAGAATAGCCCCGGATACAGCCAGATTGGCACCCACAAGAGCACCAACAATATTTCTTGGGAACCGGATATTCCAAATGACCATTTCATCGGTAGATTCCACATTTCCCGCGAGTGTGTGAATAATTGTTGAAAATGAAATATCAGCTGAGCCAAACAACAAACTGTAAACCATGGCGAAAACAGTGAATACCGCAAAGATAAAGATAATAAAAACCTTTAGACCTCTGCTTTTCCCTGTCTCCTTTTGCTTCTCATTCATCAGCATCACTCCTTAAAAGCAACATATGATGTAATTTAAATTAAAAAAAGCTTATTTATCCTTTGACTCATTTGCATTTCTTTAATTAAACAGCATCAATACTATCAGCTTTAATTAATTATATCATTTCCCAATATTAATACAATAAGAAATGAAAATAAATTACAAAAACGCCCATCACAAAATAATTATGAAGGGCGTTGAAAGCTAAAATAAATGTTATTTCAAAATAATAAATTATTTCTTTCCCTGTACGTACAGCATATTGTCTCTTTTCACAAGGTTATACATCAGAGCGTTAACACAGGATGCAACAATGGAACTCCCACCTTTTGTTCCACGAACAGTAATAAACGGACAGGGCGCTCTTCTGACGAGCTGTTCCTTAGAATCGGCAGCACCTACAAAACCAACCGGTATGCCGATAATCAGTGCCGGCTTAATTCCATCCTCTTCCACCAGACGAATAGCTTCATACAAGGCGGTAGGAGCATTTCCGACAGCAATAATGGAGCCGTTCAGATCGGTTCCAAAGGAATTCATGGCTGCCATGGACCGGGCAATATTTTTTTCTTTAGCGATACGAGCAATTTCCGGATCAGCAACGCGGCAGAATACATCGCCGCCAAGAGCTGCCAGTGCTCTTTTGTTAATACCGGCCTTGACCATATTCACATCACAATAAATGTTGCAGCCCCCGGCCAGAGCTTTAATACCGGCCTCTACTGCTCCTTTGCTGGTCTGGATCAGATGTCCATAATCCACATCTCCGGATGCATGAATCATTCTGGAATATACGGTCACTTCTTCCGGAGTAAGGTCTATATCACTGATAAAAGGATCGATGAGATCCATGCTCTTTTCTTCAATTGCTCTTGGGTTCTTTATGAAATCCATAATGTTCCTCCATATAGTTCAAAACGGCTTCGACCGTATCAAAAATCGGAACTCCTGTAATTTTTGCTTTTGGCTTATCAATAACAATGACTGAAATTCCGGCATCCATGGCAGCTTTGAGTTTCGTATCACTACCGCCAACCAGGCCGCCATTCTTTGTTACCATGACGTCTGCGTGATAATCATGAATCATGGCAAGATTCATTTCATAGGAAAACGGTCCCTGGAGGGCCAGAATATTTTTTGCCTTCATACCGAGGTCTTCGCACATCTTGATAACACTGGATAAAGGAAGAACCCGTGCCCAGATCGTCTTACCCTGCAGTGCCTTTGCGTGAACAAAAGTGGAAAGGGTTTTTGAACCTGTGGTCAAAAGGATGCTTTCACCCAGTATACCTGCCAGATCGGCCGCTTCAAATTCATCTTTTGCGTGATAAAGTTTATCATAATCAGGCAGCGGATATTCTGCCCTTTCATAGCGGACATAATCTATACCTGTTTCTTCACATGCTGCCGATGCCGTTTCCGAAACAATTGCCGCATAAGGATGACTGGCGTCAAGGATCAGGGAAATTCCTTTTTCCCTGATGACCTGGATCATATCTTCTTTTTTAAAACGACCCACTTCAATATCCAGCCCCTCATGCTGAGCCAGGACTTTTCCGTACTGACTGACAACGGTCATAAGTATTTCCCTTCGCTCAGCTTCCGGTTTGCTCATTTCCCGATCTGCCAGTTCCGCTCCTATTTCTCTCCCGTCCTGAGTGCCAGAAATAATCCAGATCAAACCCTGTACCCCCTTGGCGTAATCATCTTTCCATCAGCCACATAGGTATTACTGTTTCCAATAATTACAGTAGACTGCATATCCACCTGTGCCTCCGGAAGTTTCTCAAGGGTAGTAATGGTCCAGTTCATACCGGGACGGCCCGCCTTTCTGACGATTCCTACCGGGGTTTCAGGCTTCCGGAATTGGAGGACGATGTCCCTGATCTGGTCAAGATATGTCGCACGGCCGCGGCTCTTTGGATTGTAAATGGCAATAACGAAATCCCCTTCTGCCGCCAGGCGGGCTCTCTTCTTAATCAGATCCCAGGGAGTCATAAGATCAGAAAGACTGATGACTGCATAATCATGCATAAGTGCAGCCCCCAAAGCGGCCGCAGAAGTATTGGCGGCAGTCAGCCCCGGAATGATTTCACATGCCGGTCTGTTTTCTTCCGGCACTTTCTGAAGAAGTTCCAGGACCAGGCCCGCCATCCCATAAACACCGGGATCTCCGGAAGAAATAACAGCCACTTTATGCCCTTCCACAGCAAGGTCGACTGCCTTCTGACAGCGGTCGACTTCCTGCCGCATGCCATTACCTACAACTTCTTTCCCCTGAATCATATCGCGAACCAGGGCAATATAGGTATTATATCCAACAATAATATCAGAATCCTTCATGGCTTCAACTGCCTTAAAAGTCATTTCTTCCTTATGTCCGGGTCCAATTCCGATGACCCGGATAATCCCCTTGCTATCGCCACAGTTGCACTGGCAAATTTTGTCTTCGGCAGAACCGTTTTCCCTTTCTTCGATTCCATTAGCGCTGCAGATTGACATACGTTACCTACTCCTATCGTTTTTTCAACAAATTTAGAAATATCAAGATTATAATCTTCCGTTATTTTTCTAAGTTCCTCAGCCTTATAAAAATGAATGGGAAGATTTTTATGAAAAGCAAAATCAAGAAGACCTTTTTCATCAGCTTTCAGATCTACACTCGCAAGAGATGCCACCTGATATCCATAAACGCCGCATTGCGCGAGAGCCTGTTCATAAGCGTCCTGAATCAATTTTTCCGGTGTCCCCCGTTTGCAGCCGATTCCAACAAACAGATTTTTAGGTCTTAAATAAACACAAGGTTTATCATGCCGATACGTATTATCGGATATGATAACGGATCCATCAAATTTCCTGTTTCCAATTTCTTTCAGCGGGAACGCTGTGATTCCTTTTTCTTCCAATCGAAAAGAAATCGAATCCGCTCCATCAACGTTTTCATCGATAAACCAGCAGACGCTTTTTCCTTCCGCAATCAGGCTATTTACCGGTTTCAGTGCGGGAAGCGGATATACCCGCATCATCAGCTGCCGTGCAATGTCATCAGGTGCCCGCTTTTCATGGACATCAGTAGCTGTCGTAATAACGGGATCCGCGCCTATAGCAGAAGCGACTTCCCGGGCCCAGGCATTTGCACCGCCCAGATGTCCGGACAAAAGAGAGATACAATGCTTCCCACATTCATCCATAACCAGCACAGCCGGATCACTGGCTTTACTTATCACATGAGGAGCAACAGCCCTCACGGCAATACCTGATGCCATGATAAAAAGCAAACCATCGTAATGTGAAAATATTTCAGATGTCAGTGCCAGAGTACGCTGAAAATATTCAGCCGGTTCCCCACTCTCTGAGCCGATTCTTTCATAAAGGGTTATATCCCCCATCATAGCGGCTTTAATGCGCTTTCCCAAAATGGCCCCTGCCCTGGAAACCGAAATAATGGCATATTTCATTGTTCATCAGTCCCTTTACGGAACATAGTAGTAAATTTGCTGTCGTAAAGCTTTGATAAATCATAATCAGTATCCAGCACTTTACCAACGACGATCATAGCCTGGCGAACTACGCCTGCTTTGTGAAGAATATCGGCTATTGTATCAATGGTACCGCGGAAAATTCTCTGATCCGGCCATGTCGCCCGCGCAACGATAGCCACGGGAGTATCACCAGGGTAGCCGCCCTCTTTAAGAGTAGCCATGACTTTCTCAATCGCATGAACAGAAAGGAAAATGCACATGGTTGCTTGATGAGCTGCCAGCAGAGATAGTTTTTCCTTCGGCGGAACCGGAGTACGCCCTTCCATTCTTGTGATGATCACTGTCTGAGAAATACTCGGAAGTGTATATTCCTGTTTAAGGGCAGCTGCCGTCGCAAGGAAGGAGCTGACACCGGGAACAACCTCAAAATCTGCTTCAGGAATTCCGGCCGCCCGAAGTCCATCCATTTGTTCCTGAATGGCACCATAAATAGCAGGATCTCCCGTATGCACACGGGCCACTATTTTCCCTGCTTTCAGGGCTTCAATTTCGACCGCCAGCACTTCATCCAGATTCATGGTAGCACTATTATAAATTTCAGCATTTTCTTTGCCAAACTTTAATACTTCCGGATTAACAAGAGAGCCGGCATAAATAATGACATCTGCCTCGCTGATCAGTCTTTTCCCTTTAAGTGTAATCAGCTCCGGATCTCCCGGTCCTGCACCAATAAAATAAAGCTTTCCCATTATAAATCCTCCTCAATTTTTTCTGCAGTAAAGATAAAGACAGGGCTTAAAGGATTATACAGGTGATAACGTCCCAACTTCCTAAGCCTGTTGATCTGCATTTGGAACCCATCCAATCGGAAAGGCCGGCCATCGAATTCCCTGACAATTTCCCCGGTCGTCTCTGCGGTTACGGCAGTTAGAATAATACGCCCGCCCTTTTTAAGCAGGTCTTCGCACCGA
This sequence comes from Dialister sp., assembly GCF_036343215.1. GTDB lineage: Bacteria > Bacillota > Negativicutes > Veillonellales > Dialisteraceae > Dialister. The sequence goes on along the minus strand of NZ_JAZASU010000001.1, from coordinate 24,907 downwards.
TTCAGAATCTCATGCATATTCCCACTGGAGCCGCCGATAATGATCACATCCAAAGGCGGCAGTTCATCCATAGCTCCCGGTGCTGAGCCGGTAATGGTATGAATATTCCCACAGCCGAATTTTTCTGCATTTTCCCTGATCAGCTGAATTCCTTCCGGATTTCTTTCAATAGAATACACTTCTCCATGAGAAGCAGCAAGTGCCGCCTCAATGGAAATGGACCCTGTACCTGCACCGATGTCGGCGACGATATCATCAGGCCTGATTTTTGCTTTTACCATAACCATGGCCCGGATTTCGGCTTTTGTCATCGGTACCTTTCCCCGAATAAACTCCTCATCTTGAATACCAAAATTGTACATCTTAGCCTATCACCACCATTACTGATTCACCAAACCCCTCTAAACCGGTCATCTCGGCCAGAGTAGATTCATATACATGCTGATTCTCATAAGAAATATGTTCGCAGGCAGCAGCTTTGGTATCCTGGGGCCATCCCTGCTTTATGAGATAATCCGCTATAAAAGAGGGATTATGTTCATAATCCGTAAGGAAAGCCAGCTTTTTACCTGACTGATAAGCCGTGTCCCGTTCATCCGGGATTCGGCCGTGGAAGGAAAGCCAGGCAGCCCCCTGCCAGGGCTCACCTATGAGACAGAATGCAGCCTGAACCGAGGAAATTCCGGGAATAACTTCCACAGGACAGAAACTGAATTTTTTCTTCAGCCAGGGAAGAAGACTGTAAAAGCCGGGATCCCCACTGACCATGACGACTACATCATCTTTTATAATTGCTTTTTCAAGCCATTCGGCCAAAAGCGTGAGTTTTCCTGTAATCGGATAAGTCTCCTGCCCCTCATGCGCATAATCGGAAAGAGCCCGGCGGCCGCCAACCAGGTAATGGGCCTGTTCAATCGCTTTTAACGCTTTGGGAAGGATGAAATCCCTGCTTCCCGGCCCAATACCGGCCACAATTATTTTATGATCCATTTATTTTCTTCCAAAATCTCCTTTGCATGGCTGCTCATAGCCTGGATAGAACCATCCATGCCGGCAAAAATAATACCGACCTTCGATTTTCCAAAAATGTACCGTTCTGAACGAACCTGTGCCCGTTCTGCCATCTGTCCATAAATCATGTCCAGATTCTCGCGATGAACGATAATAGCCGCCCCATCAGTGGTATTGCAATCCATGATTTCTCTAACCACTGCAGGAGATGCACCGTTCATAGCAGCATAAGCCGCCATGGTCTCCATCCGGCCATCACTGTTTCTGTTATAAGTATGGAAACTCCCGGAAGCGACTTTGACAAGTTTACCCATATGACCAACAAGAAGCATTCTGTCAAATCCGCGAGCAATACATTGTTCCATCATGAAGCCGATATAGTTACTGGTCTCAATAATCGCCCCTTCCGGTATTCCCATAATTTTTGCCGCATTTTCACCGATGCGGCCCGGACAAAGGACAGCAGTCCGATACCCTGATGCCCAAACCACGGGAACCTGGGGAGCCAAAGAGCGTTTATAAGCATCTTCGCTCATGGGTTTTACAATACCTGTCGTTCCAAGGACAGAAATCCCACCTTTTACACCTATGGCAGGATTCAGAGTCTGTTTAGCCAGTTCTTCGCCTTTGGGTATACTGACTGTAACTATAAGACCTCTTTCTCTTCCTACGAGTTCTTCATAAACATAACGGAGCATAATCTGAGGCCCGGGATTAATAGCTGGCTTCCCAATCGGGACCTGAAGTCCGGGACGGGTAACGATGCCAACCCCTTTTCCTGCTTTTAATTCCATGCCCGGTTTATCGGAAAGCTCTACAGTTACAATAATCGGAGTACCATTGGTACAATCCAAATCATCGCCTGCATCCTTAAGGCATGTGGCAGATCCCCTGTTTCCCTCCGCAGCAGCAGATTCCACGGGAATAATAAGTTCCTGACGCTGGGGGGATAGCACGGTAACCTGATGCGGGAATTCTCCTTTCAACGCGAGAATGGCGGCCTTCATTGCGCCAGCCGCTGTAGCCCCGGTCGTGTGTCCTTCCCGGAGAACTTTCCCTATCATTTCTTCTGGTTTCATGAATATCCTTTATCTGTAATTGACAAACTGAAGCTCTACATTTAAATCCTGCTGCTTCAGGAATGCAATGCAAGCCTGTAAATCATCTTTATCTTTTCCGCTGACCCGGACTTCATCCCCGTTAATTTTGGCGGAAACTTTGATTTTCGAACCTTTCACCCGTTTAACGATATCCTTTGCCATTTCAGATGAAATACCATTCTGCAGTTCAAGTACCTGCCGGACTGTGCCTCCTGCAGCCGGTTCCTTTTTCTGTTCCTTAATATTTTTTAAAGAAATTCCCCGTTTTACCAGTTTCGTATTCAGGATATCCCGGACCAGTCTCAATTTGAAATCATCATCCCCTATCAGGGTTATTTTTCCATCCTCCAAAGCCACGGAACTCCTGGATCCCTTAAAATCATAACGGGTTCCTATTTCCCTGGATGCCTGGTTCACTGCATTGGCAGCTTCCTGCAGATTTGTGCGGCATACTACATCGAAAGAATAATCTTTTGCCATAGTTTCCTCCTGCTACGGTCAGAAAAATAAAATATGTAATCTCGCAATTTATTACACCATATCATTTTACCATATATAGCTGAAAATAACCGCTCTTAATTAAAATTTGAAAGAATAAGTTGAAATTCTCTACGAAAAATGAAAATGATAGACCCGCAGCATGCTGTAAATTCCCCTTTTCGGAAATTTAAAGTCCAATCTCATCAGAAAACACTATGGAAATATAAATTTTATTCAAGTATAATAAATATGAATTATGCATATTGCCAAAGCCATGCATACATAAAATAAATTTCTATGAAAGGAAGGTATGAATATGCCGCTCGTTGGAACAACTGAAATGTTTAAAAAGGCCTATGAAGGCCATTATGCTATCGGTGCTTTTAATGTCAATAACATGGAAATCATTCAGGGGATTATGGAAGCCGCAAAAGCTGAAGAATCCCCGGTCATTCTCCAGGCTTCCGAAGGAGCCAGGAAATATGCCGGGCAGGAATATATTGTAGGGCTTGTTAAAATTGCCCTTCAGGACTATCCGGAAATCCCAACCTGCCTGCACCTGGATCATGGTTCCTCTTTTGAAATCTGCAAAGCCTGCATTGATGGTGGATTTACGTCTGTCATGTATGATGGTTCCAAACATTCCTTTGAGGAAAATGTAAAAGTCACAAAACAGATTGTTGAATACGCTCATGATAAAGGCGTGGTTGTGGAAGCAGAACTTGGCCGTTTGGCGGGCGTAGAAGATATGGTCAGTGTTGACGCAAAAGATGCCATTTTTACAGACCCGGAAGAAGCTGCGGAATTTGTTGAAAAAACCGGCTGTGATTCGCTGGCCATTGCTATCGGAACGAGTCATGGCGCCTATAAATATAAAGGTGATCCCTACCTTGATTATGAAAGACTGGAAAAAGTGGGCAAACTGCTCCCGAATTATCCAATCGTACTTCATGGCGCATCGACTGTTATTCCTGAATTTGTTAAAAAGTGCAATGAATTCGGTGGAAAAATCGAAGGTTCCAAAGGTGTACCGGAAGATATGCTCAGAAAGGCAGCTACCATGGCGGTCTGCAAGATCAATATCGATACCGATATCCGTCTGGCCATGACAAGCGCTGTCCGTGAAGCACTCTGCAAAGATCCCTCCAATTTCGACCCCCGTAATTATCTGAAACCGGCAAGAGAAGCGGTCAAGCAGATGGTTATGCACAAAATTGAGGCCGTAGTAGGCTCTGCTCATACCATTTAATTTTAAAGTTAAGAAAACAGCTGCCTGGAAAACTTGATTTCCCGGACAGCTGTTTTTTGTTTCTGTAATAAACCCATGTGAACCCATTTCAGGTATAAAAAAACCGGTTCCCTTTGAGAACCGGTCTTAATTTGATTAAGCGTTCTTTGCAGCTTCGCAAATTTTGGTGAAGCCTGCCGGATCGCTGATAGCGAGTTCGGAAAGCATCTTACGGTTAACTTCAATGCCTGCCTTGGTCAAACCGGCAATCAGTCTGCTGTAAGTCAGTCCATTCTGACGAGCGGCAGCATTAATGCGGACAATCCAAAGCTTGCGGAATTCTCTCTTCTTGGATCTGCGGTCTCTTCTTGCATAGTAGAGCGCCTTCATTACCAGTTCGTTTGCTTTTCTGAACTGGGTATGACGAGCACCTCTGTAACCTTTAGCGAGTTTCAGAATTTTCTTATGTCTTGCATGAGCGGTAACGCCTGATTTTACTCTAGCCATTCTTAAAAATCCTCCTTATTAGCCGTTTGGCAGCAGTCTTGCTACGCGTTTGTAATCAGATTTGGAAACCAGTGCTGCTTTTCTGAAGTTTCTCTTTCTCTTTGGGGACTTCTTTTCAAGGATATGGCTCTTGAAGGCTTTATTTCTCTTGAACTGACCAGAACCTGTTTCAGTAAAACGCTTTGCCGCAGCGCGACGGGTTTTCATTTTCGGCATGACAATCTCTCCTTTTTATGCTTTTGGCGCAATGACCATGGTCATGTTGCGTCCTTCTAATTTCGGTGGTTTTTCGCGAACAATGGAGTCACCGAGCTCTTTTGCAAAACGATCGAGAACTTCCTGTCCCAGTTCAGGGTGGGTCATTTCTCTGCCCCGGAACATAATGGTTACCTTCACTTTGTTGCCATCACCCAGGAAACGCTGGGCATTTTTCAGTTTTACAAAGAAGTCATGATCCTCAATGTTAGGACGGAGTTTAACTTCTTTAATCTGAAATACCTTCTGTTTCTTCTTGGCTTCCTTATCACGTTTCTGCTGTTCGTATCTGTACTTGCCATAGTTCATGATACGGCATACCGGCGGGCGGCCATTAGGCGCCACCTCGACGAGATCAAGTCCTTTTTCTTCTGCTATACGAATTGCTTCGTGAAGAGTCATGATCCCCAGTTGTTCATTTGTATCGCTGACAACCCGCACTTCTCTGGCGCGAATCTGTTCATTGATACTGAGTTCCTTACCTATTCTTTTCACCTCCGAAAAAGAAACTATTGCAAGTAAAAAGCGGACAGCATACGCCGTCCGCCCCAAGTCCATACGTAAACCCTAGTAACTTTCGCCTTGTAGGGTGAGAAGCGGATGACTTCTGCTTGCAATGAATCACAGGAAATATATTACATCAAGGGCATTAATTTGTCAAGTCATTTCTTAATACTCTATGGGCCATCCCGATAGTTACTTCATTAAAATGGAGAACCCCCACTCCCACGAAAATAGCTACACAGAGATGTTCATTCCAACGGGCAATTCCGATCTTGCCCCCCACATTCATTCCAATGGCCATGAGCTTGATTTGTTCGATAGCGGATTCCATAGCGCCAAGCACAGAACCATCCCCTACATGGGTATCAGAAATAACATGCTGCCTCTGGGCAGCCACGATAGCTGATTCAAAAATTTTGGGCAGAATATCAGTAAACTTTCCCCCAAAGTTTACAGCCACAGAACGGATACCCTGAGCCGCCAGCTGGCTGCGCAGCTCATTTTCGTCCGCTCTGGTTTCTGACAGTGCCATACGAACGGCAGCCCTGGCTACATCGGCACTCTGAAACTCTCTCTGCATATTAATATTCCCTGCTCTTGATTTCGTGAATCAGGTTAGCCACAAACATCGGCAGCGGCATGGAACCCACATCGCCATCCTTACGGCTCCTGATAGCTACGGTACGGCTCTTGACTTCCTTATCGCCAACAATAATCATGTAAGGAACCTTTTCCATCTGGGCCTTGCGGATCTTGTAACCCAGGGTTTCATTGGCCTCTTCCATTTCTACACGGATATTGGATTCGGACATTGCTGATGCTACTGCTTTTGCATAATCCAGGTGCTTTTCGGTAACCGGAATAACCTTGACCTGTACCGGGGAAATCCATACCGGGAATGCTCCGCCAAAATGTTCAATCAGGATACCGATAAATCTTTCCAGAGAACCATATCCTGCACGATGAAGCATGACGGCACGGTGTTTTTCTCCATCCTCACCGATATAATTTACATCAAATCTTTCGGGCAGCTGCATATCCATCTGGATTGTGCCGCACTGCCAGGTACGTCCAAGGGAATCCTGGACATGGAAGTCCAGTTTTGGACCATAGAATGCGCCATCGCCTTCATTAATCTGATAAGGTACACCGGTCTTTTCAATAGCTTCGCGGAGAGCGTTGGTGGAAATTTCCCACAATTCATCGCTGCCCATGGAATTTTCAGGACGTGTGGAGAGTTCTACATGATAATCAAGGCCGAATACGCCGTACATCTTCTGGTACATGGACATACATTTGATGACTTCATCCTTCATCTGTTCCTGAGTCATAAAAATGTGGGCATCATCCTGGGTGAAGCAGCGTACACGGAAAAGTCCATGAAGGGCACCCTTCAGTTCATGGCGATGAACGAGACCAAATTCACCGACCCTCATCGGAAGATCACGATAGGAACGATGCTGGGTCTTGAAATAAAGGATTCCGCCGGGGCAGTTCATCGGTTTAATAGCATAATCTTCATCATCGATCTTGGTAAAATACATATTTTCTTTGTAATGATCCCAGTGACCGGACTGTACCCAGAGTTTCTTGGAAAGGATGACCGGTGTCATGATTTCCACATAACCGAATTCCTTGAACAGTTCTCTTTCATAATCCATGAGCTGGTTTCTAAGAATCATTCCCTTTGGATGGAAGAACGGGAATCCCGGACCTTCTTCATGGAAGGAGAAGAGATCCAGCTGCTTGCCAAGTTTTCTATGATCTCTCTTTTCTGCTTCGCTTCTGACGAAGAGGAAATGTTCAAGATCTTCCTTCTTGAAGAAAGCGGTAGCATAAATTCGCTGGAGCATCTGGTTATTAGAATCACCACGCCAGTAAGCGCCGGCCACGGACATGAGCTTGAATACTTTTACTTTCCCTGTAGATCTCATATGAGGTCCTGCGCAAAGATCAGTAAAATCCCCCTGTTCATAAAGGGAAATCTGTGCGTCTTCCGGAAGATCGTTGATGAGCATGACTTTATAGTCCTGACCTTTTTCCTGGAAGAATTTTAAAGCCTCATCGCGGCTGACAACTTTCTTTGTCAGCGGGATATTGGCTTTTGCAATTTTAGCCATTTCCTGTTCAATGGCAGCAAAATCATCCTGGCTGAAAACATGGTCGGATTCCAGATCATAATAGAATCCTTCGTCAATAGCCGGGCCGATAGCAAATTTCGTTCCCGGGAACAGGTGCTGAATAGCCTGGGCCATGACATGGGAAGCGGTATGTCTTAACGTAAAGAGCCCCTGCTTATCTTCTTTTGTAAAGAATTCAACAAAGCTGCCGTCAGTAACCGGGTCACGCAGATCAGTCAGCTTGCCATTGACTTCTGCCACCAGGGCATCCCTTCCAAGGCTGTTGGAAATTTCTTTAGCTGCCTCAAAAAGGGGTACAGCCTTTTCAAACTGCTTTTCCTTACCATCTTTTAACTTGATTGTAACCATGAAAATCTTCCTTTCTGAATTCTGATTTCATCAACTGCCGGGACAGTTATTTCGAAATCAATTGAATAAAAAAACTTTCGTCCCTCTAAGGGACGAAAGTTCAATTCCGCGGTTCCACCCAAATTAAAGCATCATGCTTTACTCTTTGGCCGTTAACGTCAGCCAGCCGGAAAGATTTCGATCTTTCTGCTCACAAGTGGTAACAAAACCGATGAACTATCTGCTCACACCAAATGCAGATTCTCTGAAAAGCCAGTCGGAATTATCGTGTCTTATTCATTGCATTTACGAAATTACTATATCGCCATTAACCATTTTTGTCAAGTAAAATAGAGGAAAATAGAGCAAAACCCATAAAATTATCATCGAAAATTTTTCAGCTTGCAGACACCGGAATGAATCCTGTACAAGCTGACACCGGATATAAGAGTACCGCATCAGAATCCGGTTGAATTTCTCAATTCCTGTAATGCCTCGTATAGTTCAGGGAATGGCGAATCCCTGTCCGACTCAGGAACCCATCGGAAGAAACGGTCATCCATTCTCAATTCACAGCGAGTCAGCCGCTTAATGGGACCATACTTTTCCTTTTCGAAAGCATCCGTATTAATTTCCAGTGATTTTGTATTTGTAACAAAATGTTTTTGTTTCAGCGTAAGAACAAAAGCAGCAGCATCGATAAATTTCTTTATTGAATCATCTTTCAGGCTTCCCGACGAAGTTAAAGGTATACCACTGCGCCAATCCGTTCTTTCCCAGGTCTTTTTCCCCAGATTAAAAACATAGTCGAACTGTCCTCCCCCATCGACTTTGTACCCGTCGGTGATAGAAAAACGGATGGATAAACCCTGCAAAACCTTTTCTGCTTCCGTCATTGTTAAAGCTTCATCTACTTGATTTCGATAACTGCTTTCCATGCCTGCTTCGCCAACAAGCTTATCAAAATTATAGTCTGCCATAACGACTCCTTTTTGTACAAATATTTCCGCCTCATTATACTACAAAAATGTGCTAAAAAGAAAAGCATAAAAAAAGCAGGTTGAAGCAAATTCAACCCGCTTTTTTATCTCACACTTTTGACTTTCATATGTCTTTCCAGTACACGCAGACACATGGATACAAAGAAGGTCATGATGAAATAATAAAGTGCCACAATAACAAGCGGCGGGAATGGCTGGAAACTGATTCCCTGAATAGTGGTAGCCGTATACATGAGATCAGCCATACCGATGACCGAGACCTGTGAAGATTCCTTGATCAGGGTAACGAATTCATTACCAATCACAGGAAGAATATTTCTGATAGCCTGAGGGATAATGATTCGGATCATGGATTCCCACTTGGAAAAACCAAGGGACATGGCCCCTTCGAGCTGACCTTTGGGGATGGATTGAATACCTGAACGCACGATTTCACATTCATAAGCTCCGGAATTGATGATCAGCGCCAGAACACCGGCCGAAAGTCTTTCAAAATCAACTCCCATAATCTGGAAACTGGGAAAATGGATTCCCAAAAAGGGAAGTCCAAAGAAAACCAGTGAAATCTGAACAAGTACAGGAGTCCCCCTGATGACTTCGACATAAACGGCAGCAATTGCCTGAAGTATTTTAATACCCGAAATTTTCATAAACGCCAGGACAATACCCAGAAGAAGGCCGAAAAAACAGGAAAGCACAGAAATAATAATCGTTATTTTAACACCTGCCATAAATATGGCATTATATTTGACAGCGGTATCTATGACCATGTCCATAAAAGTGTCATCTCCTTAAATATCAGCATGAAGCAGTCTCTTCAGAAACAGCTGCGTTCTTTCTTCTTTTGGATGGGTAAATATGTCTTCCGGATTTCCTTCTTCTACAATATAGCCTTTATCCATGAAAACCACATGATTGGAAACGCTATGGGCAAACTGCATTTCATGAGTGACTACGGCCATCGTCATCCCGGCAAGAGCAACTTCTTTCATAACAGTAAGCACATCTCCTACCAGTTCGGGATCCAGAGCAGAAGTAGGTTCATCAAAAAGAAGCATTTTCGGTTTCATGGCAAGTGCCCGGGCTATGGCTACGCGCTGCTGCTGCCCACCTGAAAGTTCCCCCGGATAATAGTCAGCCCGGTCTGCCAGTCCGACACGATTCAGGAGTTCCATGGCTTCCTCCCTTGCCTGGGAACGGGAAAGCTTTTTGATATGTACCGGTGCATACATGACGTTTTCAAGAGCAGTAAACATAGGGAAAAGATTGAAAGACTGGAATACCATGCCCACGTCACGCCGGAGCATTTTGACATCCGTTTTCTCATTGACCTTTTTCCCTTCAAACCAGAGTTCTCCTCCTGTAGGCTTTTCAAGCAGATTCAGGCAGCGCAGAAGTGTACTCTTACCAGAGCCGGATGGCCCGATAATGGTACATACTTCCCCGTTTTCAATCTGCATGCTGATATCCTTCAGTACTTCGACCTTTCCAAAAGATTTTTGTAAATGTTTTATTTCGTAAATGATTTTTTTATCATCTGCCACTTTATCTCACACCCTTCTATTTATTCAAAATTTTAGCATAAATATACAGTTTAGTCAACGAATCAGTGCATAAACTGTATATTTCGAAATTAAAAGCCGCACGAAGTCGTGCGGCTTTCCAAACTGCTGATTAAAGTGAAAATTCTTTTTCCCAGACAGATTTATAGGTATTGAAAAGTTTCAGTGTTTCCTCTTCGTTATTTCCTTTCAAAGAATAGTAAAATTTGATTTTCGGTTCCGTACCGCTGGGACGAATCGCCATCCAGCCACCGGAATGGAGCCGATACTTCATTACATTTTCTTTGGGAAGGTCTCCTATACCTTTTTCAAAATCGATAGTTTCTTCGATATCAGGAATAAGTTTTGAGGCATCAAGCTTTCTCAGGGATTCCATGATAACCTGAATTTTTTCCTGCCCCGTTTTCCCTTTCAGTGTATAGGATACACTCTTATCATAATAATATCCAAACCGTTTATAGAGTTCCGCAAGTACGTCTTCCAGTGTTTTTCCCTTTTCTTTGAAATAGGCAGCCATTTCACAAATCAACATGGCAGAAACAACAGCATCCTTATCCTGTGCATGGGTGCCAACCAGGTAGCCGTAACTTTCTTCATACCCCAATACGAACTCATGGGTATGATCAGCTGCCCACCGGCTGATTTTCTCACCAATATATTTAAAACCTGTCAGAGTTTCCACTACCTGAATGCGAAAACTTCTGGCGATATCCGCACCAAGTTCTCCGGTAACCACGGTCTTAACGAGAGTGGATGCCGGAGTAAGTCTGTCTTTTCTGGTAGAAAGGACAAAATATGTAAGAAGGGCCCCCATCTGGTTTCCAGTAATTAAAGTATATCCTTCTTTGTGTTTTACTGCAGCTCCAATGCGGTCGCTGTCAGGATCCGTGCCTATCACAATATCCGCATTCACCTTCCCGGCCAGTCTGATGCCCAGAGCCAAAGCCTCCTCATTTTCCGGATTTGGCGAAATAACAGTAGGAAATGTACCATCCGGTTTTTCCTGCTTTTCAACGATATGAACATCCGTGAAGCCGGCTTGTGTCAGAATATAACGGACCGGTTTATTTCCACTTCCATGAAGAGGCGTATAAACGATGGAAAGGGCCGGCGGATTTCCCTTATAGTAAGATTCTTTGAAAATTGCATCTATAAAATTCTGCACCGTCAGATGTCCAAGAAGAGTCAGAAGTTTATCATTTCCACGATCATCAATCGATGGCAGGTCAGTAATTCTTTCTACATAATCTGTCAGTACATTGGCCTTATCAGGAACAAGCTGACCGCCATCTTCGCCATAAACTTTATAGCCGTTATATTCAGCAGGATTATGACTGGCTGTAATTACGATTCCTCCAAGCGCATGGAAATGCTTTATGGAAAAAGAAAGCACCGGAATAGGTTCCAGTTCATTGAAAAGCTTCACAGGGATACCGGATGCAGTCAATACATTTGCCGCTTCTCTGGCAAATTCAGCAGAATGAAGGCGGGAATCATAAGCGATGACTACTCCCCGTTTCAATTCAGCAGGGTACAGGGCTTTCAGATAATCGGCCAATCCTCTGGATGCCTTAGCCACAGTATACCGATTCATCCGGTTTGTGCCGGCCCCCATAATGCCGCGAAGTCCTGCGGTACCGAATTCAAGATCCTTATAAAAACGGTCTTCGATTTCTTTATCATCAGAAATAGCAGAAAGTTCTTTCTTTGTGCTTTCGTCAGCCCAATTCAGCCAGTCATGATATTTTTCCAGATAATCCATGGTACACCTCTCATTTTATAGAAATATATTTTATTATAACATTTTAATGACCCCTATGGACAAGTATTTAAAAACAGGACTCCCCATGGAATCCTGTTTTTATCATTTTCTTCAATTTTCAGAAGCACCACCAGCGGGAGAATTCTTTTTCTTCTTCTGTGCTTCATACAGCTCGAAATATTTCCCCTTCTTCAGCATCAGCTGATCATGGTTGCCGGCTTCAATGAGATGGCCATGATCCAGTACATAAATGCAGTCCGCATTTCTGACCGTGGAAAGCCGGTGAGCGATAATAATGGTTGTCCTGTCTTTAGCCAGTTTATCCAGAGTAGTCTGCACCATTTTTTCCGTCTGCGTATCCAGGGCAGAAGTGGCTTCATCGAAAATGACGACCGGCGGATTTTTAAGGAATACCCGGGCAATCGCGATTCTCTGTTTTTGGCCGCCGGAAAGCTTGACGCCTCTCTCCCCTACTTTGGTCTGATAGCCATGGGGCAGAGCACTGATAAATTCATCCGCTGCCGCCAGTTTGGCTGCACGACGGATTTCATCTTCTGTCGCCCCTTCTTTGCCATAAGCAATATTTTCAGCAATGGTATCACCAAAGAGGAATACGTCCTGCTGCACAATTCCGATTTTCCTGCGAAGATCCTGCTGATTAAACAGTTTCAAGTCATGATTATCCAGAGAAATAACCCCTTCACTGGGTTCATAGAAACGAAGCAGAAGGCTTACCAGGGTGCTCTTTCCTGCTCCTGTCTCACCTACGAAGGCTACGGTCTCCCCGGCAGGAATATCAAAATCAAGATGATGGAGAATGAGGTTTCCCGGGTCATAGCCAAAGGAAAGGTCATGGAATCCGATATCACCTTTTACGGTATCAAGCAGAAGCGGTTTTTCCGGATCCTTAATGGATGGTTCTGTATGCATGATTTCTTCAAAACGATGAAATCCTGCCATGCCGCGCTGGTATACTTCAGCCAGAATGGTGAGCCGGAATACAGGCCTCATGAAAATATTCACATAGAGAAGGAATGCCACGAAATCTGACAGCGCCAGTTCCCCGTTCGTTATCATCCAGCCCCCTGCCAGAATGACGACTACATTGATAAAATTGGTAAAGAAATTGATGCTGCCGGAGAAATATCCGACCAGCCGATAGGAATGGAATTTCGTATTTCTTAAATCTTTACTTTTCTCTTCAAACCTTGCAAGTTCGAAATCTTCTTCTGCAAAAGCTTTTACGAGACGGATTCCTGACAGGCTTTCCTCCGCTCTCGCCGCCACCTCTCCGGCCACAGCCCTGTTTTTGCGAAAAGCGCCTTTCATCTTTTTATTGATGGAGACCGTATGAAATGCTTTTGCCACAAGGAGCGCACCAATCAGAAGTGCCAGCTTCCAGTTCATTAAGATCATGACGACCAGAGTTCCTGCCATGATGACCCCGCAGAGAAGAACATCATTCGGGCCCCGGAAAGAAAGTTCACTGATTTCGGTTATATCGCTTGTAATGCGTGATAATAACTGCCCTGTCTTTTCATTATCGAAATAATGGAAAGACAGGCTTTCAATGTGCCGGAACAGATCACGACGCATATCATGTTCTATGGAAGCGCTCATAATATGTCCATAATACTGAACGGCGAACTGAACCAGGAAATTAATAATATAAAGCACCAGAAGAACAGCTGACCCTATCAGAAGCCGGTGCATGTCCTTGTCAGGAAGAACCTCATTAATCAGATTTCTGACCACAATAGGGAAAATCAGATCCAGTCCGGCCATGATGAAAGTGCCAATAATGACACCAATCAGTATAGTCATATATGGCTTGTAATATCGCAAAAATCGTTTAACCATCAAAAGCACTTCCCATCCAAATCAACCTTTACTGTTTTCGAACCGATTCCACAAGTGCAGCCGATAAGCCCCCAGAAGGCTCCCTTCGGGAGTTACTGCTGGAACCTCGATACCCGCAACCCATTGCCCGTCATCGGATATGGCAATACTCTGAAGCGGCCCCGCTGTATGGTAAAAATTAAGTCTGGAACCATCTTTAAGACTGATAATCTCTGCTCCATGGGCACTGTAATTATGATTTCTCACATTTCTTCCAACAGCCAGCGCTGCGACACCGGAAGCAGGAGCAATCTCTTCAATTTCTGCCCTGGCAGTATATTTGAACTTGAAATTTCCATCCCTGTCGAAAAGAAAAAGGCTGTTGCTGGAAGGATGAATCACAGGGGCAGGCATCTGCCAGTTGTCCCGGCTGAATGTATTGATCGTGCCAAAAAGAACGCCCTCCTGCGCAAACATGGCATCCCTGCCGGCCGCAAAGAACCAGGTCCCGTTCATTTCTTTGGCTTTTGCAACTGTTCTTGTCCAAAGCAGATGACCATCAGCATCAAAAAGCATCCCCCGGCCATCGCTGGTCATGGTAGTCAGATATTTCCCATCCGGAGAATAGGACGGCCCATTTCTCATGGTCACTGACATGAACCGTTCTGCTTTAGGTATTGCTTCTTCGTGAACCAGGCTTCCGTCCTTATAATCTAAAACATATATGTTTTTATTATACTCCAAATTTTCAATTTTGGATTTATCATAATTAGCGGTACCAAATGCATAACGCCCGGCCTGATCAGATACATCTCCCCAGTTGACCCAGGCGTCCATATTTTTCTCCCCGGGAAACTGCCAGCGGAGATTTCCATCCTTGTCAAAAGAAAGAATACGACTGATATAGGAGCGCTGACCATCCGGATTCACGGTAAACCGGTAAGCCGCCGCATATATATTTCCACTCTGGTCGATGGAAATATGAATGACCTGAGGATCTGCCCGGATATCAGGTTCACCGCCAATGACGTCATAGCTTCTGAATTTCCATAGTACATCCCCGGATTTTACGCTGATTGCATACAGATAGCCATCGGGACTTTTTTCACCGGCATAAATGGTTTTCTGGTCAGGACTCAAGGCAATGGAACGTATGAGGCCGCTGCCCACTGAATGACTCCAAAGTTCGCTTCCCTCTCCGGAAATATGGCGAAGCTCCCCATTTGCCGTCCCCACAAGCCAGGTTCCATCGTTTTTCACATAAAGAATCTGGCCTCCGTCAAATCCCATACGATCATAATTCCGCCCAGCCATATCTCCGAGACTGACAATAATCCCGGAATCTTTATCCTGGGGAGTAAACATCATCCAGGGTGTTTTGCTGCCGGTCAGCCAGAAAAGGATTCCCCAGGTAAGTCCCATCATAAGAAATATAATCCATGTCTTTAATTTTTTCATAGATACAGCTTCGCCCAGTCATAAACAAATCGGAATGCGCCTATATAAATTCCCTTTAGCGACAGACCGTAAAGAAGTTTGCCCAGTCCCACAGAAAGAGTAAATAAAAACAGAATGAGACAGGCATATTTTTCCTTCCATTGCCATAAATCTCCTTTCTGTTCCTTTGCCAGAAACAATCCTCTGCTGGTTACTGACAGGGACAATGTCTGTGAACGCCTGAGGCATCTTGCCATAAGAGGTTTCAGCATATAGGGCACGTGACGTATAACCTGATGTCTTCCCCCCGTAGAATTGCTCCTGAGCTGCAGAGTCGTCATAACTTCCCCTGCTTCTGCTGCTAAAATCGGGAAAAAGCGAATAGCCGTAACAAGCATAAATGATGCCTGCGGTGATAAATGCCATTCCCTGAGCGCTTTCAAAAGATTTCTGGGATCACTTGTCCAGCATACGAGAAGTCCAAGAGAAATCATGGAAACCGTACGCATTCCCTGAATGGCGCCGTAAATAATTCCTTCTTTATAGATATACAGCCCCTTCGTCAATGTTCCAAGGACAGGAAAGTCCGGGGATATGAGCATAAGAAGAGGTGTCCTTGGATTCTGGGCAAAAAACAGGGCCTGGCTGGAAATGGACCCCCAAAGACCCATTAATAGAAAAACAGACAGGATTTTCCATCGATGAAGCGGAGTCTTGCCGAGAAAATGAAAAATCAGGGTCAGTGTAAAGAGGACAAAAAGAGTTCTTGCATTGTCTACCACAATCATCAGGATAGCATACAGGAACAGGATGGACAGTTTCGTCCTCCCATCCAGTGTGGAAATAAAAGAATTACCATTACCTCCCTCCCAGGTCTGTCTGAACGACATGATTCATCACCTCCCCGATAGTAATGCAGGGTTCTATGCCAACCTTTTCTGAAAGTTCCATCATTGGGGGAAAGGCAAGACCGCTTTCCTCCATTAACTTTTTGTCTGAAAAAATATCATGCGGCGAACCATGAGCAATGAAATTTCCGGCCTTCATGACGAATACTTCATCCGCCAGTTCCGACGCCAGCTCAATATCATGAGTGCAGATAAATATGGTCCTTCCTTCAGAAGCCGCATATAAAAGCATTTCTTTTATTTCATGAAGGCTCTTCTGATCCTGCCCCGTAGTTGGTTCATCCAGAAGAAGCAGTTCATTATCTTTTCTGGCCAGCATTGCGCCAAACACGACACGAAGGCGCTGCCCCTTGGAAAGGGCAAGAGGAAAATCTTTTCTATACTGACTGACATGTAGCCGTTCAAGAAGTCCCACCAGCTCTTCTTCCGAAAAATCGGGGTTATTCCAGGTCAGTTCTTCCTCTACTGTATCAGCAAGCAGCATCAGGTCTGCCTCCTGCCTCATAAATCCCACATGATTTCTACCCTCTTCCGCCGGTTTTCCACGGAAAAGAATCTGTCCGGATGTAGGATTTTCAAGTCCTGCGAGGATGTCAAGGAGCGTGGATTTCCCTGCACCATTAAATCCCATCAGTGCGTTAATGGTTCCCTGGCGAATATTTAAATCAAGACCATGAAGTGTTTCATTATCCGTACCGGGATACGTAAAATGAATGTTTTTTCCCTCTAAGATAAATGGGTGATCAGGCTTGGAAATCTCCTTTTTTATATGTGGGAGCAGGTGAATGGACGCAGATTGAATCATGTCCGCCAGTCGATCCAGATCGGAAGTGGCAGGTTTGAGACCAAGTTTTCTGCAGAGCTTGACCGCCTGCGGTTCCCTCAGTCCATATATCTCCGTATTTTCAATCCTGTTCCATGCCTCTTCGACAGGACCATCATAAATGAAATGACCCTCATGCATGACGCAAAGCCTTGGAAACCACCGGGCAAGCTCATTTACCCTGTGTTCCACCATAAGGATAGTCATATGATCTTTCCGGTTCAGTTCAAGAAGAAGCCTGATAAAATCCTGAACTCCCTGGGGATTCATCTGACTGACAGGCTCATCCAGGATCAAAAGTCTGGGGTGAGTCACCAGAATGGAAGCCAGCACAAGACGCTGCCTTTGCCCGCCGGAAAGAGCATAGATACTCTTTTTCTCCATCCCGCCGAGTCCTACCTTTTCCAGTGCATATTTGACTTCTGAACGGATTTTATCTTTATCTTCTCCCCTGTTTTCCAAGGCAAATCCCACTTCATCCTCAATGGTCATAGCAAAAAGCTGATCATCCGGCGTCTGGTAAACGGTACCGGCAATGAGGCCGATATCCTCGGCGCTGAGACTGGCAGTATCTTTGTCATTAAGATAAATATGTCCTTCGGTCTGCACATGATCGAGAAGACCGGTAACGGCCTTAATCAGAGTCGATTTCCCGCAGCCTGAAAGTCCGGCGATCAGCACCATTTCCCCTTCATCTGCTGAAAAGCTTATATGCGACAGAGTAGGGGTCTTTCTCGATTCATACCGGCAGGAAAAATCCCGAATATTAACCATCATGATCCCATCACCTGTTTCAAACGGCTTCCCATTTTAAACCCAAGGAAACTTCCTATCGTGCTGTACAGCAGCCCATTGATTACCATATACAATCCGACAAACCAGTCAGCATAGTACATACGGTAAAAAAGCATAAGCTGCTGCATATTGATGAATGTAATACCTGCATCACAAATACCAATCAGAAGAGACAGGAAAATACCAAACCGGAAGGAAATTTCCTGTTTCCTGTAAAATCCCGAAATCCGTAAAACCGTTTCAATGACTACCACAGATACAGCGCATAAAAGAATGCCGACCGGCGTAACCCTCCCGAACAGGATTGCGGACAATAGCCACCGTATGATGTAAAACAATCCCGCGATCCCGGGTTTCCGAAACAGCACCAGAAGGGAAATCAGGAGCAGGTATTGGAGAACCCCGCTCAAAAGGCCCGTCACAAGGCCGGAAAATGGTCCCAGAATTACATGAAGAAAATCACCTAAAAGTGTGACCGGAACGACTACGCTCCCAAATGCCATAGCCGCAAAAAGAGAAACCGCTATATCTCCCCGGGCACCGATGCGGATAATTGTCCGTCTGATCCGTTTATACGAAAAAATGACGACCAGAAGGCAGAATAATGCAAATCCCAAAGACACAATTCCCACATTTCTGCTTTTTATGACAGTCAGAGGTATTTCGGTAACCTTATCCACATCGCCGTCATTCAATGTGATTTTGAGACCATAATCCCCTTCATTAATTGAAAATGGGTCTGCATAGATTGGAATGACCACGGTCTGCATCTTGTTTCCATTCAGAAAGAACTGGGCTTCCGTTCCTTGACTGTCTCCGTCATTAAATGCCGCACCTTCCTCACCGGTGGAAGAAATAAGACCGATACATTTTTCTCCTGTCCCACGGTCGACAAGTTCAGCTCGAAAATGAACAGTGACCTGATCTTTCTGAGGGTTTCGCATATCGAACAGAATATAAGATACCGGTTTAGCCATCAGGGCCGTCCAGTCAGCTGCAGAACCTCCGGTCAGCCTTGTTTTCATGTTTTCCAGCGTCACATCGGGAACCACAATAGTTCCCGGAGACTGCCGGGAATCTGTATTTCCTGATTCATCCACCGGTAGTGCCGTTCCCTGAATATACCAGGATTCTTTAACTGCGGGGGCAGATGACATACCTTTCGCAGGATTACCGACCTCAAATTCACCTTCAGCCGCTACTTTAAAGTTGTCCCCTTCGAGGTAAGCCGTAATCTTGCCATCAGAAACGTCAGGAGATGCCTCAACGGGAATGGCTTCGAAATCCTGCCCATAATCTGCCGGAAGACGACGATTCACTACAATCTGGTGACCTCCGTCTATCAGGAGCCACCCCTTTCCGTCTTTAGCAGTCAGTCCCTTCGGCAAAGAAATCACAGTATGTACCGGCAATTCATCAGAATTATTGAAATTTTCTATGGAAACATAAAGCAGCTGGGTACTTCCCGGATAAACTTCCACCTTTTCTTCAGGATTCAAACTGTAAGGATACTGAAGGTTAAGACGTACAGGCTCCCCGGCTGCTTCCGAAGCAGAGCAGAAATATAAAATTATGGCTGCCAGAAGCAGGATCAATTTTCTGGTCATAATTACCTCAGTACAGGAAATACTTCGACTCCGGATTTTTAAAAATACATATCAAATAAACCTGATTATAAGACAGCAAACTCCCGGTACAGTAATGTACCGGGATAGCTGTATCAAAATGAATGGACTTCAGGAATGAACCTTATAAATATTATACCATTCCGGATTGAATTCCTGTCATAAAACAATTGCCGGGAACTCTGATATCCATCTGAAATTACATATTTGCCGCAGTTCTCCAGATATGGAGCAGCTGATCTTCCGTAATTTTGTCAACCTGGAAATAAGAGGCCCCCATGGCTTTGGCAAGCTTTTTCGCCAGCCCCAGCTTGATAAATCCGGATTCCGTATCAATGACGGCAACCGGAATATTCCGTCGGCCAATACGTTTTGCTTCCTCCAGGGCATCGGTAACCGGATTGGTTCCTTTGTTCAGAGGGCTCGTAGCGCGACCATCGGTAATCAGGATCATGACGGGATCCTGATTGGCATCCTGCCGATAAAGCATATCAAGCACATCTTCCGCTTTCAAAAGTCCTTTTGCAAGCGGTGTCTTGCCACCGGTCGGCATTGTCGCCAGTTTTTTCTGGGCAAAATCCACGGAACGGGTGACAGGAAGAAGTACTTCCGCCTGTTTCTTTCTGAATGCCACCATGCCGACACGGTCACGCTTCTGATAAGCGTCAAGAAGGATTTTGAAAATAACTCCTTTTACCGTCTTCATACGTTCCCTTGCGCCCATGGAACCACTGGCATCCACAACGAAAAGGAAAATGTTACCTGTCCGTTTCTCACGAACCTTACTCCGGAGGTCTTCTTTACGAATCACTACAGCACAGCCATTAGAGGGTCTTGCTTTCTGATATGGTGCAGCAGCGCGAAGCGTAGCGTCGAAAGCGATATCCGAAGTTTTTGCTTTCGGCATTTCCGCTCTTACATAACGGCCCTGCATGAGGTCCGTCATGGTCAGGCTGCGTTTACCGCTGCCCTTCTTTGGTTTCCGGTCTTTAGAAGGTTCAATCCACATAGGCGGGAGCTGCACACGGAGATCGGCATCATCGATTCTTTCGCGGCTCTGTCCACGAGGATTCGAAAGCTGCGAGTTTTCAAGATTCTGCTGATCGTTCCCGTCTTCAGCATCTTCCGTATCCGTCTGCGGAGGCTGGGCTTCCGGCGGATGACTGAATTCATTTTCCGGTACCGGCTGATTCTGCTGTTCCTCCCGGGAATTGTTTTCTTCCTCCTGAGGCTGATTCTGAGGTTGCTCGGTTTCCTGCGGCTGACTCTGCTGAGAGTCCTCCGCCTTTCTCATACGATGTGGAAGAACAAATTCAGCCGCCTTTTCGAGATCTTTTGGAAGCACATATTTCCTGCCCTGAAGAGCCGCTTCCGATTTAGCTGCTTCAATCAGGTAAATATCTGCCCTGTGTCCGGCCACATGGGCTTTCAGAGTATATACTGCCGCCAGCTGAATCATGGCCGGAGAAACTTCTACATTCTTCAATGCTTCCCTGGCATCCGCAAGCTGTTTGCGCAGTTTTTCTGTTTCGGCTTCCCATTTCTTCTGGAATGCGATGCCATCTCTTTCATACTCAAGGACTCTCCGAATGATTTCCAATCTGGTATCATCGTCCATGTCCTCATCGGTAGAGGCAAAAAGGCCAAAACGGTCAAGGGAAGAAGCAGAAAGCGTACCGCTTTCCGGATTCATAACCGCAAGGACTGTAAATTGTGTATCTCTTTGCTCAGAAAGACCATCTCGTTCCAAACGATACCCACCGGCTTCGCGAATGTTTAAAACAGCCGAAAGAAGATCGTCTCTCAAAAGATTCACATCATCAATATTAATGACTCCCTGATCCGCCTCGTCGATAAGCCCGGGAAGGAGCTTTTTATGGCCGCTGCGGATAGCTTCTTCTGTGTCGATAGAACCAAAGAGCCTGTCTTCGGTGATACTGATCGGAATTTCCACCCATGGCGTATGAATCAATTCACGGGCACTTCTAACCAGTGTAGACTTGCCTGTCCCTTTCTCCCCCGAAAGCAGAAGGCCGCCTGCATAAGGATTGATCAAGGCAAGCAATATGGCTTCTTTGGCTTTTTCCATTCCACAGATAGCAGCAAAAGGAAATACGTTACGCTTCATCGTCAATGACCTTGTCCACATCAGACCAGTCAAGGGTCTGTTCTTCAAATGGACGGCGTCTCATACGATGCGGCAGTGCAAGTCTGGATGCTTCCCGGATATCTTCTTTTGTAACTTCCGTATGACCGGCAACTGCGGCAATAGTTTCTGCTGTTTTAATCAGAGTGATATCTGCACGATGACCATCAACGCCAAGGGTAATGGAAATCTTGGCAGCCAGAAGAAGGATATCATTGGAGACGGTAACCTGAGGCAGGAGCTTCATGGCTCTTTCGATACGACGTACTTCTTTGGCCTGTTCTTCCTTCCACTGTTCCAGGAACGGTTCCGGATCGGCTTCATAAGCCAGTCTTCTCTTGATGATTTCAGCGCGTTTTTCAGGATCCTGTTCGCCCACTACTTTTACAGAAAGGGCAAAGCGGTCAAGGAGCTGGGGACGGATATCCCCTTCTTCAGGGTTCATGGTCCCTACCAGGGAGAAACGAGCCGGATGGGAATAAGAAATACCTTCACGTTCAACCGTATTGATGCCCATAGCAGCAGAGTCCAGAAGAACATCGACTACATGGTCATCCAGCAGATTGATTTCATCGACATACAGAATGTTTCTGTTTGCGTCAGCCAGAATACCGGTTTCAAAAGACCTCTTGCCCTCGCGAATAGCCGCTTCGATATCCAGCGTACCAACAACACGGTCTTCAGTCGCACTGACTGGAAGTTCTACCACTTTCATCGGAAGCATTTCAACCGGTGGTTCTTCATGATCGTATTTTTCATGACACTCATCGCACCAGTTTGCCCTGTCATCCGGATCGCAATGGAAACGGCAGCCTTTTATGCATTTTCTTGGTGGAAGGAGATCAGCCAGCGCACGAACGGCAGTAGACTTTGCGGTTCCTTTTTCCCCCTGAATGAGGACGCCGCCCAGACGCGGGTTAACTACATTTAAAACCAGTGCTTTTTTCATTGTGTCCTGCCCTATAATGGCAGTAAATGGGAATGTTCCCTGTCTTTTCATAAATCCTCCTTCTGCTTTTCCAGATATTTCCTGATAAAGAATTTCTTCATAGCGCACTCGGCCTTGGAAAGCCGGACGTTTCCATCCCTATCAAGCCAACGGGAAAAACAACCGCCCCCGCAAAGGGGAAAATATTCACAACTGCGGCACTCTTTCATTGCCGTTTTTATAAATGCGCCTACCTCCCTCACTTTTTCAGGGTCCCTGCCGGAATCGACAGTCCCGAGCAGGTATTTTTCCCTTCCCATAAGGGAAGAACAGGCGTAAATATAACCATGTACATCGATAAAGGCAGCTTCGCCATTCATAGCATAACACTGGGGAAAATCATATTTCCCGGTATGGGCAAGCCGGTAAACCCGGTCTTCCTGTGTAAAATGAATGTGCCTGCCGGTTACCTGTTCAAGCATATGCATTCTTTTGTAAACAGCTTCCAGAGCTTTGGTCATTTCTTCTGCCGACGGCTCATGGAGAGTACTTCCTCTCCCCTGTTCACGAAGGATATCAAATCCTACCTGATGGACATTACCATAGAAATGAGCCATATCTGCAATTCCGGGAAGTTCTTTGACCATATCGTCAGTAACGACGCAGGTCACCCCGGTCCCAATTCCCTGCTGTGCCAGATTTCTAAAGCCGAAAGCAGCTGCCTTGGAAGAAGAACTGCCATCTTTCATAATCCTTGTCCGGTCCATGACTGATGGTCTTCCGTCACAGGAGATACCGATCCCCACATTGTGATCAAAGAGAAACCGGCCAATATCTTTTGTCAAAAGGGAACCATTCGTCTGCACCTGCATCTGTGCATCGAAATGATGGGTCTCCACAAGATTCACAAGTTTCCTGATTAGCGGAAAACGTAACAGCGGTTCGCCACCGGAAAACTGGAGGAGGAAACGCTCTCCTGATTCACCTGCCATTAGCACTGCTTTACAGGCGATATCATCGTCCATATCCACCTGATCCACTTCAGATGCATAACAGTAGCGACAGGCAAAATTGCATCGTCCGGTCAGGGTAAGCACAAGCATCCGGATAGGCGGCAGATTATTCGTCGTCATCTCCGTCATCTTCCAGTTCACCTTCTACAGAAAGATAAAGCTGCTGGAGTTCATCTTTCATTTCATCATTTGCATTCCACATCTTTCTCTGGTCAGCCTCGAGAAGTGTTTCTGCAATATTCTGAAGAGCCCATGGATTGACTTTCTTCATCCATTGCTGCATTTTCGGATCCAGTGCATATTTCTTCGCATACTGGTCATACATCCAGTCATCCATAACACCGCTGGTTGCATCCCACTGGAAACTGATGGACAAACGGTTTGCCAAGTCTGTTGCGCCCTTATATCCATGCTTCATCAGGCCTTCGATATATTTCGGGTTCATGGATTCCGTGCGGAATACCCGCTTCATTTCTTCCTGGACAGTTTTTACACCTACCGCAGAACGATTGGTACTGTCGCCTACATAAGACTGAGGTGTCTTCCCGCCAAGGCTCTTGACCGCAGCAATCATGCCGCCATGGAAAGCATTGTAGTCATCAGAGCTCAAAATATTGCTTTCATGGTTTTCTTCATTCTTGACAGTGAGGTCAAGGGAAGCCAGACGTTTTTTGAACAATTCCGGTTTGAAAGTACCCCGGTTGCCGCCGCCAAAGACATGTCCGCCCCAGCGTACATAAATGCTGGCCAGATCATTCTCATTCTGCCAGTTCTTGGAATCAAGGACTGTATTGACCCCTGCCCCATAGGTTCCGGGAGCATCGCCAAAAATACGGAATGCCGCATTTCGCCATGCATCATCTGCATCAACGCCTTCATCGGTCATAAGTTTCGTATCTTCTTTGATATGTTTTCTGACAAAATTGTCTTCATCCGATTCATCCTGGGATGCAGCAAGGAGAACTGCATCATCCATAAGTTCTGCCAACTGTGGCAGGGTATCACGGAAAAGACCGCTGATTCTGCCGGTTACGTCGATTCTCGGCCGTTTCAGTTCTTTCAATGGAATGATTTCAAGACCGTTAATCCGGAGACTGCCCTTCTGCCACACCGGTCTCACGCCAAGCATGTACAGGAATTCGGCGATATCCTGACCGGAGGAGCGCATATTGGGGCCGGACCACAAAACCATACCGATATTTTCCGGATATTTCCCCTGATCTGCAATAAACTTTTCAATCATGCGGTCCCCCAGCTTGACGCCAAGCTGCCAGCCTGCAGGTGAAGGCATTGTTCTGGGGTCTACGCCATAAAAGTTCCTGCCCGACGGGAGCAGATTGACCCCACCGGCATTTGGGGAGCCCGACGGCCCCGGTTCCACATAGCGGCCATCCAGCGCATCCAGTGTATGATCAAGTTCCTGAGTAGTCTTTGCAATACGGGGATAAATTTCAGTACTTACAAAATCAAGGAGTTGTTTCAGCTTTGCTCTCCAGGATTCGGTACCCTCAGTTT